>NZ_JBHXNJ010000050.1:0-1213 GCF_042719655.1 Nocardia sp. NPDC058518 | reverse complement strand
CACACCTCCCCAAATCGTAGCGGGGGGGGTGGGGGGGGGGGGGGGGGGGGGGGGGGGGGGCCCCCCCCCCCCCCGGGGGGGGGGCCCCCCCCGCCCCCCCCCCCCCCCCCCCCCGCTACGTCTTCCCGGCTGCCTCGCACGGTTTCTGATGGTGTAAACCGGACCGTATGAGCGAATCGCCCCTGTCCCTGGCCGACGTCACCCCCGAGCTGATGACCAAGGTCAGCGAAGGCACCTTCACCGACCTCATCGGCCTGCGCTACACCGAGGTCACCCCGGACCGGGTGCGTGGCGAATGGGAAGTACGCCCGGCGCTGTACCAGCCCGCGGGCATCCAGAACGGCGGCGTCTACTGCACCGTCATCGAAACCCTCGCCAGCGTCGGCGCCGGTGTCTGGTTCGGAGAGCGTGGATCGGTCGTCGGCGTCAACAACAACACCGACTTCCTGCGCGCCGTCCGTGAGGGCGTTCTCACCGGCGAGGCCACGCCCATCCACCGCGGCCGCAGCCAGCAACTCTGGGTCGTCGTCATCACCGATGCCGAGGGCCGCACCGTCGCCCGCGGCCAGGTCCGCCTGCAGAACCTCGCCGCCTAGCGGTCGACCGTCGTGACCCGCCATCCACCACGGTCGAGCACATCGACGATCAGCGCGCCGATATTCCACGCGTCGTCATCGCCGCGGTGGTGGGTGCCTTCGAGGGGGATGTCGGCGATCTGGAGCGCGCGGTCCATGCTCGGTCGTCGCCGCAGGTCGTAGGACTCGGCGAACACCTGTTTGGCGTTGGTGTGCTCGGGGCCGAACGGATACTCGACGCCGGTCGCCGCGCACTGGGCGCGGAACTGCTTGCGGTCGTAGTCGCCCCAACTCGCCCACGGCCGCTCGCCGGCCGCGAACTCGGCGGCCAGCACACGGCACGCGGCACCGAAATCGACACCCTCATCGACCTGCTCCTGGGTGAGCGTGGTGAGCTCGGTGCAGAAATCGCTCACCGTGGACCTGGTGGGACGCACGATGATCCCGTGCTTGCCCACCCTGGTTCGGGTGGCGAGATCGACCACGGTGATCCCGATCTCGATGATCTCGCTGGTCTGCCCGGTGGGCGGATCGCCTGCCCAGCAGGTGGCCTCCACGTCGACCACATTGAGCAGGCCGGTCCATTCGTTCATCCGTGTGACGGTACGGGCGTGTAGTGGCGCGCTCCAGCGATATTC
>NZ_JBHXNJ010000049.1:0-1385 GCF_042719655.1 Nocardia sp. NPDC058518 | reverse complement strand
TAGCCGAGCCAGTCGCCGACCTGGTGCAGCGCGTCGCGGGCGGTGGCGTCACCGCGGGCGGCCGCCGCGCCCGTCGCGTCGACCCCCCCCCCCCCCCGGTGAAAGGCACGCCCCCCCCCCCCCCACCAAACCCGCCCGCCCCCATTGGTTTTTCTTCGTATGCTGGTCGGTTGCGCGTCAGGACCAGCGGCGGGTGATGCCGCGGGTGCGCCTGCCGTTCCAGCAACCCTGGTGCCAGTGCCTGCGGTCGTCCTCGCCGCCCTCGGCGGCCCAGGCGACGATATGGGCGACACCGACCGCGATCTCGTGGTCGCAGCCGGGACACCGGTAGGTCTTCACCGCGCGGGCACCGGGAACCGTTCGCACGATATAGGTTTCATCGCCCGGCCCGTCCTCGGTGCGGCCGTAGACGTCGCCGATCGGCGCGGGCCCCGTAGGACGTCCCGTGCGTGGTTTACGTCGCGGCATCCCACTTCCTCCTAGAACAGGCGGAAAACGTTGCTCTCCGTGCCACGTAGCTCGTCGTAATCGAGCGTGAGGCAGCGGATTCCACGGTACTCGGCCAGCGTCTTCGCCTGCGGCTTGATCTGCTGCGCCGCGAACACCCCGGACACCGGCGCCAGCAGCGGGTCTCGGTTGAGCAGTTCGAGGTAGCGGGTGAGCTGCTCGACGCCGTCGATGTCACCGCGTCGCTTGATCTCCACCGCCACCGTGGCACCGTCGGCATCGCGGCACAGCAGGTCCACCGGGCCGATCGCGGTCATGTACTCGCGTCGCACCAGGGTGTAACCCTCCCCGAGCTTCGTCACGTGTTCGGCGAGCAGCTCCTGCAGATGCGCTTCGACGCCGTCCTTCACCAGGCCGGGGTCGACGCCGAGTTCGTGCGAGGAATCGTGCTCGATCTCCTCGATGGTGATCCGCAATTCCTCGCCGGCCTTGTTGGTCACCACCCACAGCGCCTTCGCGATCACCGGCTCCGGTGTCTGCCCCTCCCGCAGTGGCGTGACACCGTCGGGTAGCTCGGCGAGCATCGCGTCCGGCACGTCCTGCTCCACCAGCCAGCACGGCGGGCTCATCCAGTTCAGCGGCTTGTAGGAGCCGCCGTCGGAGTGCACGAGCACCGACCCGTCGGCCTTGATCAGCAACAGCCGACGAGCCATCGGGAGGTGGGCGGTCAGTCGACCGACATAGTCGACCTGGCAACGAGCAATGACGAGGCGCACCCAAGCACTGTAGGCGACGGTCCTCGGAACGCAAAAAGGCCCTCCAACCGAAGTTGGAGGGCCTTTTGCAATGATGTTCCGGCAGTGTCCTACTCTCCCACACCCTGTCGAGTGCAGTACCATCGGCGCAGGTGGCCTTAGCTTCCGGGTTCGGAATGGGAC
>NZ_JBHXNJ010000048.1:0-1632 GCF_042719655.1 Nocardia sp. NPDC058518 | reverse complement strand
GATGTTCCGGCAGTGTCCTACTCTCCCACACCCTGTCGAGTGCAGTACCATCGGCGCAGGTGGCCTTAGCTTCCGGGTTCGGAATGGGACCGGGCGTTTCCCCACCGCTATAACTACCGTAACTCTATGAAACTAGACAGCGCGACATCTCCCCAACACGAACCCCTCCGAAAAGAGACCCCTGTTGGATCATGTCTGCTGCAGTGTCTGTTGTTTCAGAAACCGCACAGTGGACGCGTAACACCTTCGTAGTAAGCCCTCGGCCTATTAGTACCAGTCACCTACACCAATTACTCGGCTTCCAGTTCTGGCCTATCAACCCCATGGTCTGTAGGGGGCCTTAACCCATCAAGTGGGAGAGAAACCTCATCTTGGAACAGGCTTCCCGCTTAGATGCTTTCAGCGGTTATCCCTTCCGAACGTAGCCAACCAGCAGTGCTCCTGGCGGAACAACTGGCACACCAGAGGTTCGTCCGTCCCGGTCCTCTCGTACTAGGGACAGCCTTCCTCAAGTTTCTTACGCGCGCGGCGGATAGAGACCGAACTGTCTCACGACGTTCTAAACCCAGCTCGCGTGCCGCTTTAATGGGCGAACAGCCCAACCCTTGGGACCTACTCCAGCCCCAGGATGCGACGAGCCGACATCGAGGTGCCAAACCATCCCGTCGATATGGACTCTTGGGGAAGATCAGCCTGTTATCCCCGGGGTACCTTTTATCCGTTGAGCGACACCGCTTCCACTTGCCGGTGCCGGATCACTAGTCCCGACTTTCGTCCCTGCTCGACCTGTCAGTCTCACAGTCAAGCTCCCTTGTGCACTTGCACTCAACACCTGATTGCCAACCAGGCTGAGGGAACCTTTGGGCGCCTCCGTTACATTTTGGGAGGCAACCGCCCCAGTTAAACTACCCACCAGGCACTGTCCCTGAACCAGATCATGGTCCGAGGTTAGAAGTCCAATACGATCAGAGTGGTATTTCAACGACGACTCCCACAACACTAGCGTGTCGCTTTCACAGTCTCCCACCTATCCTACACAAACCGTACCGAACACCAATACCAAGCTATAGTGAAGGTCCCGGGGTCTTTTCGTCCTGCCGCGCGTAACGAGCATCTTTACTCGTAATGCAATTTCGCCGAGTCTGTGGTTGAGACAGCAGAGAAGTCGTTACGCCATTCGTGCAGGTCGGAACTTACCCGACAAGGAATTTCGCTACCTTAGGATGGTTATAGTTACCACCGCCGTTTACCGGGGCTTAAATTCTCAGCTTCGCCCATGACAGGCTAACCGGTCCTCTTAACCTTCCGGCACCGGGCAGGCGTCAGTCCGTATACATCGTCTTACGACTTCGCACGGACCTGTGTTTTTAGTAAACAGTCGCTTCTCTCTGGTCTCTGCGACCCCACCCAGCTCCCGGAGTAAATCCGTTCACCAGATGTGGTCCCCCTTCTCCCGAAGTTACGGGGGCATTTTGCCGAGTTCCTTAACCACAGTTCTCTCGATCGCCTTAGTATTCTCTACCTGACCACCTGTGTCGGTTTGGGGTACGGGCCGTGTACCAGCTCGCTAGAGGCTTTTCTCGGCAGCATAGGATCACTGAATTCCCCTCAACGGGTACGCATCACGTCTCA
>NZ_JBHXNJ010000047.1:0-2651 GCF_042719655.1 Nocardia sp. NPDC058518 | reverse complement strand
ACAGCATCACTCAAACGCTTCAAAACAACAGCACCAACACCCTCACCACGACAATACCCATCAGCCGACACATCAAAAGTCGCACAACGACCCTCGAACGACAACATCTTCGCCGAACAGCACCCCACATAGGTCCGATGGTGCGTCATGACATTGACGCCGCCGACCAGTGCCGCGGAACAGACACCGCTCCGAAGTTTCTCCACCGCCAGGTCGACCGCGACCAGCGACGACGAACATGCCGTATCGATCGTCATACTCGGGCCCGTCAACCCCAACAGGTAGGAGATCCGATTCGACATGATCGACCCCGACACTCCCGCACCGAAGAACGGATTGTGCGCGCCTCGGTCGCCGGTAACGATCATCCAGTCTTGATTGGCGACGCCTACGAATACACCGAAGTCACGGCGACGCAGACTCTTCTTGTCGTAGCCGGCATGGTGGAAGGCTTCGTAGGCGACTTCCAGCAGGAGTCTCTGCTGGGGGTCCATGACTCTGGCTTCGTCGGTGGAGATCCCGAAGAATTCGCTATCGAAGTACTCGACGTCGCTCATGAACGCGCCGCGCCGCGTGTAGCTGCGGCCCACCGCATCCGGACTCGGGTCAAACACCTGATCGATGTCGAATCGTGAGATCGGGACGTCGCCGACGCAGTCGGTCCCGGCCTGCAGCATCGTCCAGAACTCCGCGGGCGAGGTCACGTCACCGGGCAACCGACACGCACTGCCCACGATCGCAATCGGTTCGTCATCCCCGATGGAAGGTGTAGCGGGGTCGACGGACTTCACACTCACGGTCGTGCGGGCCGAAGCACCCTGTACCGCAGGGCTATCCGAGCTCGCCCGCTCGGCGACTGGCCGGACAGAGTTCGTAACCTGTTGTGCTGCGGCCCTCTCAGCGCCTGGTGTCGTGTTGGGAGTGGTGTGCGCGGTGGCGTACTTCGCTACGAGACCTTCGACCAACTCTTCGATACTCGGATGATTGAGCACGAACACACTACCCAGGGAAACTCCCAGCGCACGGCCGAGCTTCTGACCGAGCAACACCGCACTCAACGAATCCATACCATTGGCCATCAACGGATCGTCATCCTCGACCGACCGACCGATCGCCTCGGCGACAGCCTTGCGAACCAAAGCATGAATTTCATCTGCCGAGAAGCCGCCACTCTCGTTGTCACCCAACGAAACCGGAACAGCTGGTCGGGTCGTGAACTGCGAAACAAACCGGGAATCCAACCCCAACGTGCCCCAATCGATTGGAGACACACACACCGTCCCCCGGACATCCCCACCCAACAGCCGGCCAAGTACCGCGGTACCGAGCGCGTTGTCGATCACACCGAAACCAGAAGCTTTGGCACGGGCCACCGCGTCGTGACGGACCGCCATACCCGCCTCCGACCACGCACCCCACTGAATCGACAACACACGCTCACCCCGAGCCGACCACGACTCCGCCAACGCATCCAACGTCGCATTCGCCGCCGCATAACTCCCCTGACCCGCAGAACCGAAAGTCGCAGCCGCAGAAGAGAACAACACCAAGAACTCCAACGGAGCGAACACACTCCGCAGATTTCTCGCACCCCGAACCTTCGCCCCATACGCCAACTTCAACTTCGCACCGGACTGATTCGCCAACACACCATCAGTCAAAACACCGGCAGCGTGCACAACACCAGCCACCGACGGCATTCCCGCCTGGCTCACAGCCTCCTGCGCTTGGCGAACACTTCGTAGGTCACTGACGTCGCAGGCCACGCACTCCACCCGAGCGATCTGCCGCAATTGTGAAACCTCTTCCGGCACAACAGACCCGGCAGACCGCGACAGCAACACCAAGTGCCGCGCACCTCGATCCACCAGGAACTTCGCCGCGACCAAGCCCAAGGCGCCCAAACCACCACTGACCACATACGTCGCATCCGGCGCAGCCACAAATCCATCACCGAATGGAGCATCAACCTGGTCGGCAACCAAGTCGTGGTCGGTATCCGGATATCGCCGCAATCTCGGGGTCTGCAGTTCCCCGTCATCAGTGAGTCGGTACTCGTCCTCCACATCGCTACGTCGACTCAGGGCCAATGCTCGCTGAAGGTGATCTCTCGATGCCTCGACGCAGAGAACCGCCAGTTCAGGATGCTCCAGCCGAGCCGTCCGAGCCAGCCCCGACAACCCTGCATCATCGGTTGTCCCCGCCGTCAGGAAGACCAACCGGTCCGGTGACACGACCCGTCCCTCCGCACACATCTGCAGGACACGAAGCCCGACGTGCACATCGGACTCCCGCCCATCGCTCAGGACCGCAACACCACTCCAGTCCTCTTCCGACAGGACGTCGTCCACCGACTCCGCGTCCAGGACGACCCGGTTGACCCACCCCTGCGGCAAGTCGACGTCGGTATCAGAGCTCGACAGCAAAACATGCACACCGGGCGACATGGACCGAGACGGCTCGTCCGCCGCAACCCACGCGGTTGAGTACAGTGCGCCGTTCTCCTCCGTGGGGTGGTCGTTGGTGGGCGTGTTCGTTCGGAGTCGTCGACAAGCAACCCCCTCCAACACCGCCACAACATCACCCTCATCAGTGAAAAACGTGACAGACCCATCGATCCCACCCGAACTCACCTCACCAACCCGTGCATA
>NZ_JBHXNJ010000046.1:0-2729 GCF_042719655.1 Nocardia sp. NPDC058518 | reverse complement strand
ATCACCGCAAGAACCCGATCACCATCAACCACAGCATCACTCAAACGCTTCAAAACAACAGCACCAACACCCTCACCACGACAATACCCATCAGCAGACACATCAAAAGTCGCACAACGACCCTCGAACGACAACATCTTCGCCGAACACCCGCCGATGAATGACCGAGAGCTGAGCATGACATTGACGCCACCGACCAGTGCCGCGGAACAGACACCGCTCCGAAGCTTCTCCACCGCCAGGTCGACCGCCACCAGCGACGACGAACACGCGGTATCGATCGTCATACTCGGGCCCGTCAACCCCAACAGGTAGGAGATCCGATTCGACATGATCGAGGCTGACGCCCCGGCACCGTAGAACGGGTCTGTGAGATGCTGGCTGTCCATCATGTGTGACCAGTCGTGGTTCATTTGACCGACGAAGACACCGAAATCAGCATTCCGCAGGCTCTTCTTGTCGTAGCCGGCGTAGTGGAACGCTTCATAGGCGACTTCCAAGAGCAGCCGTTGCTGCGGGTCCATGACTCGGGCCTCGTTGATCGGGATCCCGAAGAACTCGTTGTCGAAACTGTCCACCTCGCGCATGAAGGCGCCGCGCCGAGTGTAGCTGCGCCCCACCGCGTCCGGGCTCGGGTCATACACCTGACCGATGTCGAACCGCGACGTCGGAATGTCGTCCACACAATCGGTACCGGCTTGCAACATCTTCCAAAAGTCCTCGGGGGAATACACATCCCCCGGCAGACGGCACGCACTACTGACTATCGCAATCGGCTCGTCCGCTGCAGGCTTCGAAGGTGCCTCGATGCGAGTGCGGTTCGCTGCGGAAGTGGCCGTAACATGCTGCGCCACCTGTACTTCGGCGATCGTTGCGGCCGCGGGTGCAGGTGCGAGTGTAGTCGCAGATGCGGGTACAGACACCGGTGCAGGTGCGGGTACCGGCGCAGACGCGGGTACGGGTGCCGGAACCTCTTGCGCGGGCGCTCTCTCCGTGGTTGGTGTCGTGTTGGGTTCGGTCTGTGCCGTGGCGTACTTCGCTACGAGACCTTCGACCAACTCTTCGATACTCGGATGATTGAGCACGAACACACTACCCAGGGAAACTCCCAGCGCACGGCCGAGCTTCTGACCGAGCAACACCGCACTCAACGAATCCATACCATTGGCCATCAACGGATCGTCATCCTCGACCGACCGACCGATCGCCTCGGCGACAGCCTTGCGAACCAAGGCATGAATCTCCTCAGCCGAGAAGCCACCACTGTCGTTGTCACCCAACGAAACCGGAACAGCTGGTCGGGTCGTGAACTGCGAAACAAACCGGGAATCCAACCCCGACGTGTCCCAATCGATAGGAGACACACACACCGTTCCCCGAGCATCCCCACCCAACAACCGACCCAGTACCGCGGTACCGAGCTCGTTGTCGATCACACCGAAACCAGAAGCTTTGGCACGGGCCACCGCGTCGTGACGGACCGCCATACCCGCCTCCGACCACGCACCCCACTGAATCGACAACACACGCTCACCCCGGCCCGACCACGACTCCGCCAACGCATCCAACGTCGCATTCGCCGCCGCATAACTCCCCTGACCCGCCGAACCGAAAGTCGCAGCAGCAGAAGAGAACAACACCAAGAACTCCGATGGAGCAAATACACTCCGCAGATTCTTCGCACCCCGAACCTTCGCCCCATACGCCAACTTCAACTTCGCACCGGACTGATTCGCCAACACACCATCAGTCAGAACACCGGCCGCATGAACTACCCCGGCCACCGACGGCATTCCCGCCCGGCTCACAGCCTCCTGCGCGTCACGCACACTGCGCAAATCACTCACATCACACGCCACGCACTCCACTCGGGCGAGACGGCGCAACTCCGACACCTCTTCCGGCACAACAGAATCCACACCTGCAGACCGCGACAGCAACACCAGATGCCGCGCGCCGCGATCCACCAGGAACTCGGCCACTACCAAGCCCAGAGCGCCCAAACCACCACTGACCACATACGTCACATCCGGCCGAGCCATAAACACTCCGCCGTCCTCGACGGTGGAACCGGTGCGAGTAGACGCATCCCCACTCCACTGGTGTCGTTGTAGTCGCGGCACCTCGACAGCGCCACTAGCGGTGAACCTGTACTCCTCCTCCAGATCAGCGCTACGACTCAACCGCAACGCGGGCACAAGCTGATCCTTGGATGCCTCGATGCAGTGAATTGCCAGATCAGGAATCTCCAACCGGGCCGTCCGAGCCAATCCCCAAAGACCGGCATCACCCGGAGCACTTGCTGCCGACAGGAACACAACCCGGTCCGGGGACAAAGCCTGCTCCCCCGAACAGGCTTGCAGCACGGCCAATCCGATCACCACGTCGGACTCCCGGCCATCGCTCAGGACCGCGACACAACGCCACGCCTGTTCAGCAATCGCATCGATCAATGACTCCGCGTTCACGGCAACCCGAACGACCCACCCTTCCGGCAGGTAGACATCGATATCGCTGCTCGACAACAGTAAGCACGGACCCGCTATCTGAGACTCAGCAGGTTCAACCCCGACCCAGGCAGTTGAATAGAGGTGGTCGTCGGTGGGCGACTGTGTTTGGAGTCGTCGGCAAGCGACCCCCTCCAACACCGCCACAACATCACCCTCATCAGTGAAAAACGTGACAGACCCATCGATCCCACCCGAACTCACCTCACCAACCCGTGCATA
>NZ_JBHXNJ010000045.1:0-4333 GCF_042719655.1 Nocardia sp. NPDC058518 | reverse complement strand
ACCGCAGTCCCACGAATCACCGCAAGAACCCGATCACCATCAACCACAGCATCACTCAAACGCTTCAAAACAACAGCACCAACACCCTCACCACGACAATACCCATCAGCCGACACATCAAAAGTCGCACAACGACCCTCCGGCGAGAGCGCGCGTGTGGCACAGGCGCTCACATACATTCTGTGATGCAGCATGACATTGACGCCGCCGACCAATGCCGCGGAACACACACCGCTCCGAAGTTTCTCCACCGCCAGGTCGACCGCCACCAGCGATGACGAACACGCGGTATCGATCGTCATACTCGGGCCCGTCAAACCCAACAGGTAGGAGATCCGATTCGACATGATCGAACCCGACACTCCCGCACCGAAGAACGGGTTATGGGCCTCGCTGTCACGGCCCATGCTGGTCCAGTCGTCATTCGCCAAGCCCATGTGCACGCTGATCGGTGCTCCCCGCAAGCTGTCCCGATCGAATCCGGCGTTCTGCAGGGCGTCGAACGACACTTCCAGCATGAGGCGCTGTTGCGGGTCCATCATCTTCGCTTCGGCCGGTGAGATCCCGAAGAAGCTATGGTCGAAGTACTCGACGTCGCTCATGAATGCGCCGCGCCGAGTGTAGCTGCGCCCCACCGCATCCGGACTCGCGTCGAAGACCTCCCCGATGTCGAAGCGCGAGATCGGAATGTCGTCCACACAATCGGTCCCGGCCTGCAACATCTGCCAGAAATCCTCGGGAGAGTACACATCGCCCGGCAAGCGACACGCACTACCGACGATCGCGATCGGCACGGATCCGAGCTCCTGCTCTCGTCCAGTTGCTCCGGCCTGTTCGATTCGGCGAGCGATGGAGGCGAAGTACTTGTACAGGAAGTTGAAGTGATGCCCTTCCGTGGGGATCAGCTCCAGACTGGAAGAATGGGCTCGACATCGTTCGACGATCTCTGCGCTGCTCTGAAATGACCGGCTGGCTTCGCGCATCATTTCCGATTGTTGATCGAGCGGAGGAACGCCACACTGGAAGACCATCACCGGCGAAGCCACGGTGCCTTGTGGACGATAGTGTTCCAGCAGCTCTTCGAATGGAGCCGCATCGCTCGGGGCCACAAAGGGCGCCATGTGCCGGGGGTCCAACATCACGACCTTCGACAGCATGTCTTCTTGTTCGAGCTGCAGTCCCATCTCCAGCGCCAGTGTGGCTCCGAACGACATACCTCCAACGCTGTATCGACTGCTGGGAACCTCTCTCATCATGGCTTCACGAAGGTCGGAGGCGACTGCTTCGAGAACGATCCCATTCGCGTGAGGGTTGGCAGGCAACGGCGGCATCGCCCCGTAGACAGGGATGGAGAGAGCCTGGGCCAGGGTGCCGAATGTCTTCTCGACAGACCCCATCACACCACCGACGAGAAACAGTGGTTCGCCAACGTTCTTGTCGTTGAGGTGCTTCCACACGGTGTGCTGTACCTGTGCCGCCTCCGGAGCATCCGCGTTCAGCTGCGTAGCCAGATACTTCACGACTTCGCGCACTGTCGGGTAGTTGAAGGCGAAGTGCGCGGGCAGGACGACAGAGTCGGGCAGTTCGGTCAGTAGCCCCTTCCTGAACTGCACCAGGTCGAGGGACGAGAGCCCTGCCTCCATGAAGGGAAGGGTGAAGTCGGATGCGGCCGAGGGCATGAACCTGCGAACGTTGGCCTGCACCACACGCTCGAGATCTTCTGTGGTCCACGACTGCGAGGGCTGGGGCTTGAGCGATGCGCTCGTCATCAATCCGAATCGATGCTCGGTGGGCGCGAGTACCTGCCAGTCGATCGGGGAAGCGCAGACCGTCCCCGTTGCGAGACCACCCAACAACTGGGCCAGTACCGCGATGCCGAGCTCGTTGTCGATCACACCGAAACCAGAAGCCTCCGAACGCGAGACCGCGTCATGGCGCACCGCCATACCAGCCTCGGACCACGCACCCCACTGAATCGACAACACACGCTCACCCCGAGCCGACCACGACTCCGCCAACGCATCCAACGTCGCATTCGCCGCCGCATAACTCCCCTGACCCGCAGAACCGAAAGTCGCAGCAGCAGAAGAGAACAACACCAAGAACTCCGACGGAGCGAACACACTCCGCAGATTCTTCGCACCCCGAACCTTCGCCCCATACGCCTGCTTCAACTTCGCACCGGACTGATTCGCCAACACACCATCAGTCAAAACACCGGCAGCATGCACAACACCAGCCACCGCCGGCATTCCCGCCTGGCTCACAGCGTCGTGCGCGTCACGCACACTGCGGAGATCACTGACATCACAGGCAATGCACTCCACCCGAGCGACCTGCCGCAACCGTGAAACCTCCTCCGACACAACAGACCCGGCAGACCGCGACAGCAACACCAGATGCCGCGCACCTCGATCCACCAGGAACTCCGCCACTACCAAACCCAGAGCGCCCAAACCACCACTGACCACATACGTCACATCCGGCGCAGCCACAAATTCCCCACCACCGAGGACGTGCCGCTGCAGCCGAGGTACCTCGACGACGCCGGCATCGGAGATCCGGTACTCCTGCTCCAAGCCGACGCCTTGGCTCAGGGCCAACGCCGGCACAAGGTGACCGGCCGAGACGTCGAGGCAATGCACCGCCAACTCCGGATGCTCCAACCGCGCCGTCCGAGCCAGTCCACGAAGACCGGCATCGTCGGCTGACTCCGCCGCCGACAAGAACACGATCCTGTCCGGAGCCGGAACCCGACCGTCCGAACACACCTGAAGCACACGAAGCCCGAAGTGCACATCGGACTCGCGCCCATCACTCAGAACCGCGACACAAGCCCACCCTTGCTCACCGAGAACGTCTTCCACCGACTCCACATCGAAGACAACCCGACTGACCCAACCCTCCGGCAAGTCGACGTCGACATCCGAACACGAGAGCAACACATGCACGCCGGACGGCATCGACTCAGAAGGCACGACCGCTTCCACCCACGCGCTCGAGTAGAGACAGTCAGCCGAAACCGCAGAGGACGCAACGGCGTCAGGACCACCGGTCGGCACACCGCGGTTCAGTGGCTTCTTTGCATTCGGCTTCTCCCACGGAACCGATACCGGGCGAAGTGGGCTCAGGCCGGGGGCGCCACCAGTCGTTTCGGCCGATGAAATCCAGTGCGTTCGCGCATCGGGAGCAATCCGCTTCGCCAGGTTGACCAACGTGGAGCCCGGGCCTATTTCGATCACGGCATCGATCGAATCCGGCTGTTCGAAGAGAGTCCGCACTGCCTGCAGAAACCTCACCGGGGACACTATCTGATCTCGCCAGTACTCGGGTGTCCGCAGCCGATCGGCTTCGATATTCCCGGAAAGTGTAGAAATGAATTCGACGCCCTCCGTCGACTCCGCCAAAGCCAGGGATTGCATACTCTTGCCGAAGTCCGCAGCCGCCCCCTGCATCATCGGCGAATGGAACGCATGGGAGACATCCAGCATCACGTGCGCCTCTGGGTAGGCCTCACGGACGAAAGCCCGCAGCGTCTCCGTAGGACCCGCGACCACAGTCAACGTCGGCCCGTTCTCCGCGGCGACGACCACACCCGCGGGCAGCGTGGGGATCAGCTCGTCGGCTGCGACCATCACCGCTGCCATGGCACCTGCACCGGCTTCGGACATCAGCTGTCCGCGGGCCACCGACAACGACAGTGCGTCACTCGCGTGCATCACGCCCGCCGCCACGGCCGCCGCGAACTCACCGATCGAATGGCCAAGCACAGAGGAAGGCTGGAATCCCCGCTCTTCCCACATCGCGATCTGTGCCAATTGCATCGCGACGAGTGCGGGCTGCTGAAACTGCGTTTGCTGCAGTTCCCGATCGTTCTCAGGACTCGGCTCGAGCAGCCAGCGCAAGATCGGCGCGTTCAGCTGGGTCGAGAGCTCTTCGGTGTGTTGATCCAGCGCCTCTCGGAAGGCTCGGTTCGCGTCATACAGCTGCTGTGCCGCACCCGACTTCAGCGAGCCCTGACCGGTGAACAGCCATGCGTCCCGTCGGGACGAGGACCAACGCTTGCGGTGTGGTCGGTCATAGGACTCCAACACCACATGAGCATTCGTCCCACCGAAACCAAACGACGACACACCCGCCACCAACGACCCCGACGACGCCAACCCAACCGAACCAGACCCGATCACCACATCGAAACCCGACACATCAATCTTCGGATTCAACGAACTGAAATGCAAATTCCCCGGAACCACCCGACGCCGAAGAACCTCCACCGCCTTGATCAAACCAACAATCCCCGCAGCACCCTCCAAATGACCAATATTCGACTTCA
>NZ_JBHXNJ010000044.1:0-6287 GCF_042719655.1 Nocardia sp. NPDC058518 | reverse complement strand
GCGCCCGGGGTGTGTCAGGCGGTGGTTTTGGCTCTGTTTTGGGTGCGGGGGGGGTTTTGTTGGGGGGCGGGGGGGGTGGGGGGCGTGGCCCCCCCCGCGGCGCTGGAGCTCGCACGCGGCGGCGCGACCGTCATCGGATGTGCCCGGCGCGCCGAGCCGCTGGCCGAGACCGTATCGCTGATCGAATCCCTCGGTGGCACAGCCGAATCGCACTGCCTCGACATCCGCGACGAGCAGGCGGTCGACGAGTTCATCGCGCAGATCGTCGACCGGCACGGGCGGATCGATACCTTGGTCAACAACGCGGGCGGCCAGTTCGGCATGCCCGCGGAGCTGATCACACCCAACGGATTTCGCAAGGTGATCGAGCTGAACATTCTCGGCACCTGGTTGATGACCCACGCGGCCGCGACGAAGGCGATGATCCCGCAGGGTGGCGGAAAGATCCTCAACGTCACGCTCTCCCCGCACGACGGTTTCCCCGGTTTGGTGCATTCCTCGGCGGCCCGCGCCGCGGTGGAGAACATGACGAAGACCCTGTCGATCGAGTGGGCCAGGTTCGGCATCCGGCTCAATGCCTTGGCGGCGGGCCACTTCGACACCGACGCTTTGAACACGCGCTATGTCCCCGGCGTGAAGGAGGACGCGCTCACTCGCGTACCAGCGGGCCGATTCGGCACCGACGAGGAATGGGGTTGGCTCGTCGCCTTCCTCGCCTCACCGGCGGGGGATTACTTCTCGGGTTCGGTGCTGACCTTGGACGGCGCCCGTGACGTCTTCGGCGCGGGAACCTATCCGCCGCAGGGATTTTTGGAAGCCATTGCCGCGGCACGAGCCGCCACCGGAAAGGAAAACACGTGAACCTCGAGAATGTCGCCGCCGAACCTGTTCTTCGACTCACTCCGAGTGAGGAGGAGTTGGCCATCCGCGACTCCGTGCGGCGAATCTGCGCCAAATACCCCGAAGACCACCTGCGGCAGTCGGCGGAGCGGGGCGAGTCCCTGCAGGATGTGTGGTCCGACCTTGCCGAGGGCGGCTTCGTCGGACTCAACCTCCCCGAGGAATGGGGCGGCGGTGGCCTGGGGATGAGCGGCCTGAACGCGGTGGCGGAAGAGACCGCGCGCGCCGCCAAAGGCTCGGTGATGCTGGTGGTTTCGTCGGCGATCGCCGGTTCGGTCTTGGCACGCCACGCCACGACCGAGCAGAAGCAGCGTTGGCTGCGTGGCATCGCCGCCGGGACGACGAAGCTGGCGTTCGCCATCACCGAACCGGATGCGGGCAGCAACGCGCACAATCTGCGTACCGAACTGCGTCGCGACGCCACCGGCTATGTGCTGAACGGGCAGAAGACGTTCATCTCCGGCGTCGAATCCGCCGATGCGATTCTCGTTGTCGCCCGGCTGCGGGACGCGAATGGTCAATTGGCGCAACCGGTCCTGTGCGTCGTCGACGCGGACGCACCCGGGGTGCTCAGGCAGACTATCAAGATGCCGTTCATCGGTCCGGATGAGCAGTCGCAGTTGTTCTTCGACGACGTCGTGGTGGATGCCGACCGGCTGATCGGTGGCGAGACCGGTGGAATGACAGCGGTATTCGACGGGCTGAATCCGGAGCGCGTCATCATCGCGGCGCTCATGATCGGCACCGGATTGCGGGCGCTGGACAAGGCGGCCGCGTATGCGCGTGAGCGCACTGTGTGGAAGACCCCGATCGGCGCGCATCAAGGTGTCGCGCACCCGCTCGCGGAGGCGAAGATCGAACTCGAACTGGCCCGGCTGATGACACAGAAGGCGGCCGCGCTGATCGACGCCGGTGCCCCCGGGGCAGGCGAGGCCGCGAACATGGCGAAGTTCGCGGCGGCCGAAGCCGCGATCAAGTGTGTCGACCGGTCCATTCAGACGCACGGCGGCAACGGTTTCACCATCGAGTACGGCATCTCGGACCTGTGGTGGTTCTCCCGGCTCATGCGCACTGCCCCGGTGAGCCGGGAGATGATCCTCAACTACGTGGCCCAACATTCGCTCGATCTTCCCCGGTCGTACTGAGTACTACGCGGTAGGTGCCGTCGTCTCGAGCCACGCTGTCAACACGTCTGCCGCGCGGTAGATGAGGCGTTGCCGGTCCATGTGCGGTTCTCGTTCCACCGCGATTCGCAATGCTGACGCAACCGCCAATGTCATTCCGATGTATACGTATTCCTCCACCTCGGTGTCGGACAGATCGGGGCGACGATGGGCGATGAACAGTCGGCAGAACTGAGCGATCTGTCCTTCCACCTCGGGCAGGATATTGCTCTGCAGGCCCATCGGTACTTCGCTCGCGAGTGCGCTGATGATGGCCCGATCACGTTCGAGCGCGTCCACCAGACAAATGAAGAGCTGCCGGACCGCGACTGCCGGTTCCAACGACAACGAGGCACCGATCGCCTTGATCAATTCTTTGGTCATCGCGGCGGTGGCGCGATCGCGGAGCGCGGCCAGCAATTCGTTCTTGTCCGCGAAATAGCGGTAGACCGTGCCGATGCCGAGATCGGCCTCCACAGCGATGTGATTCGTTGTCAATCCTTGGTAGCCGTCGCGGACCAAAAGCCGAGCAGTTGCATCCAGGATCTTGTCGATCGAGATCTGTGAGCGCCGCTGAACCGGACGATAGCGTGCTGACCTGGACATCTAGGCAGTGCAACATTTCTCGCGACCGATGTCAATAACCGAGTTGAAGCGGAGCAAATATCGGTTATAGCCTCGAAAGCATGCTCGGTCGGCAGTTGCCGGGGGAGCACGAGTGAGCAGGAGTCGAGCCATGTCAGCTTCAACGTCGAAGTCGGCCGGTAATGCCGACGGGGCGCCACACGCATTCGACTATTACTACCGGCCGGGAATGGCACTACGGCCGTGGCCGCAACGATCGACCGGCAATCGTGAGCTGTGGGACAGCGCGCGGCGCGATTTCGTCGAGCCGATGGTCGCGGCCGCCCGGCTGTCGTCACCGGGACCGTTGGTCGGCGTGGTCGCCGACCATCAATGGCAGGGCGACGAACTCATGGACGACGTCGTGCTCGCTTTTCGCCGGATCGGCATGGCCGAGGGTCGGCGAATGCTCGAGCAGGCCTTGGATCATGGGATCGAGACGGTGCCCGACGCACCGGCGGAGCTCGTGCGCCTGTTCGCGGCCCTCGATAATCCGCCGGCCTGGCACGATCTGCAACGCTGGGAACGGGGACGTCAGGTGTGGATCAACGCCTCGTTCGCCGGTAAGGCGGGCATGGCGGTGATGGACGCGCTGGCTACCTTCGTCGGCAATGACGTCTCGACGGCGACCGGTGCGACGCGACGGTTCATCAACGACTATCAGCGACGAATGTTCGAGAGCTACACCTGGTTCTGGAATGTCACCCGCGAGAGCGCGATGGACCGGCACTCGCCGTTCTTCAAGGACACCGTCAAGGTCCGGCTGATGCACTCGCAGGTTCGCGCCGGATTGCGCCGAGCCTGGGGCGAGGAGAGTTTCGAGCGCAACGGCTGCCCGATCTCGTGCACCGCGATGCTGATGGGCGCGATATCGTTCGGCATCCTGCCGATGCTCGTCGACCTGGCCCACGGTCGCAAGCACTCCCATGCCGATCTCGATGACGCGATGATCTATTGGGCACATATCTCCTATGTGTTCGGCGTCGCCGAGGAAGTCATTCCGACCACCGCGGCCGACGGCATCGAACTGCTGAACTACTACCTGCCCTACACCGGCGGCCCCACCGAGGCGACCGTGGAAATGTCGGAGGCCGCCGCGGCGAACCTGTCCGATGAGGACGGGAATCTCACGCTGAAAGGCCGCGCCGTCACCGGCCCGCTGCTCGCCATGATGGCCTACTTCGGCGGTGAACCCGCCGTGCGTGCCCTCGTCGCGACGACCCCGGCACGGGACATCCCGATCGCCGGGTGGGTACGGCTCATCGGCCTGCTGGTCATCGCCAACGTCTGGGTGAACCGGCTGTTCGACAAACTTCCGTTCCGCAGTGCGCGATTGCGAAGGCGGGCCGCCAAAGGTGACCGCTTCTGGCGTCTCAATGTGCTGACTTCGCGGGCGGCCGCGAAACGCAAGGGAATTCTGACGACGCCCTACGACCATCACGACACCACGTCATAGCCGTGGGTCAGTCCGCGACGATCATCCGAACGACGGTGGCGCGGAAGAGGTCTCGGATCCGTTCGAGATCCGCGAAATCCGGCAACGTCGGCGGCAGCAAGATGTACGAGTGCGACAGCCGGGTGATCAGATCGGTACAGACCTCCGGCGAGGCCGTCAGGCGGTAACCGGCCTCGGTCAGCTTCTTCAGCTCGCCGAGCATGAACGCTCGACCGAACGCGAGAATCGGTTCGGCCTGCGTCGTCAGTTGCGGCAGGACGGTTTCGGGATCTGTTTCGACGAGACGACGCAGCACCACGTTGTGTGGAGCCACCTCGCAGAACCGCACGAAGGTCTCCACCAACCGGTCGACCGGATCCTCGACGGTGTCGAGCCGTACCTCGAGATCGCTGAGGAATCTCGCGACTTCGCGCGACATCAGGGTGTCGAACAGTTCTGCCCGGCCCGGAAACCGCCGGAACACCGTTGCTTTCGAGACCCCGGACTCGCGGACGACGTCGGCGATCGTGGTACGCCGTAGCCCGTGGCGTGTCAGCAGCGCGTAGGCGGCGTCGAGGATGCGGTCGACATACGGGTCGGCCGGTGCCGTCACAGCTTCGGGCCCCGGCGCCGCAACCGCTGAGCCAGGCCGGGAAGGCGCGCGGCTTGCATGATCGCCTTGAACTGCCAGCTGTCGTCGCGGGGCGCGATGCCCGCTGTTTGCGCCATATCCATGAAGTCCCACAGTGTTTCGCCGAAATACATCAGGCCATCGGGGGTGAAATGATAGCGGTCGACCGCGCACGCCTGCACTAAGGTGCCCATACCTTGCAACGCCGGCGCCGTGTCGTCGTAGGGATAGAGCCGCAGGGTGCCGTCGAAGAAGCCGCTGCCCATGTACCGGACGACCAGGCGGGTTTCGCCGTCGGGTGTGACGTCGATGTACATCTGATCGGGGAACGGGTCGTATCGCCAGTTCGAGATCGCATCGAAGAACGACATGTTGTATTTGACGAACTCGTCGAGACCGACCATCGTCCGCCCGAACGTCGTCGGATCCACATACCGCAGATCGTGGGTGTAGATCTCGTGGTTGAGGCTCATGTCCTGGGTCAGCCAACTCCACGTGTACTTCGCCGCCCATTCGTAGAGCCACGCGATATCCAGGCCGTGACCGGCGTGGAACTCGATGCGGCGCTCCAGCTCGACGAACCACTGGCGGTGCATCGCGCTCAGTTCGTCTTCGCCGACGACACGGGTGGGGGCACCGCGATTCGACGGCAGGTACTCCGGTAACGGCTGCCGCAGTCGGGGTTTGGCCAGTTCCTGCAAAACGAGGTCGAAGTCGAACATCGGCAATCCTTCGGCTGATACCAAGAGAGTGGATTGGTCTCATGGTATCTCAGTGCGCGCGTGCAGAAGCACGGATTCGGGCGCTATCCCTGTCCTTCGGCGTCGGCGGCGAGTTCCGGTGGTGCGAGTTGGACTACGTCGTCGACGAACCGGCGAAATCGGCGCAGCGACGGCTGCAGCGCCGCGCCCAGTTCGGCATCACGCTCCGCTTCGACCAGGACCGTGACGACCATGCCGCCGAGCGCTCGATCGACCTGATGCAGTGTCACGAACTCGGAGATCGACAAGTACCTCACTCCTGCCGGGAAGAGCGTCGTGGCCGAAGCGCGCAACCACTGTGCGCCGCAGAACGTATCGAGCAACCTGGTGTTGGATATCGAGGACTTCCTCACCGTCCCACTGGAGGTGGTGCTCGCGAATCCCGTGATCCGCCGGGAATTCGAAGCGCGCGGGATCCTGGTCCCGCTGGGAGCACCGGGGGCATTCAACTGGCTGAAGGGCCGATTGGCACCGGGGTCACCGACCCCGACCGGTTGCGACATCCAGACCGTACCGAGCAACCTCCTCGAGCCCGGCGTCCTCGAGACAGTGCCATCGTTGATCGGCTCGTTCCTGACCGCGATCATCGGCCACCGATAGGAACCACCCACCGACCTCAGCGAGAGGAGTGTTCGAGGAGGCCGGTGATGTTCACGATCGGGTAGACCCTGGTAGTGCGGGGGGCGCCCATCGGCGCCCCGCCCACCAACCCCCAAAAAAAGCAACCCCCCGCCGACACCCCCCCCGCGCACCCCGAGCAGGGCGGCGGGGAC
>NZ_JBHXNJ010000043.1:0-19055 GCF_042719655.1 Nocardia sp. NPDC058518 | reverse complement strand
TCCGCGGGGTGGGGGGGGGGGGGGTGGGGGGGGGGGGGGGCGGGGGGGGGGGGGGGTGGGTTTGGGGGGGGGGGGGGGGGGGCGCGGGGGGGGGGGGGGGGGGCCCCCCGCCGCCGGCGCTCTTGACTCTATATAGCGAAATTCAGCAACCACTCCGTGAAAGTGACTGGCGTTGAACAACTCGGGACGTTCACCGGCTGCCCTGGGATGTGATCGACCTCAAGCTGCGACCGCGCATTCTGCGGTGGAGCGATGGAATCAGGGTGCGGCCCGACTGACTGCCCTGGCAGCATGGCCGGAATGTCGGATCTGCTGTGGAGTGAGGTCAAGAACTTCTTCGACCCGAACCTGATGGGTGCGCTGCCGGATCTGTGGGTGCCCGACGCCACGGTCGAGGACTGGCAGGCGGTGTTCGACCTGGTCCGGTCCAACGGGTGGGCATGGGACTACGTGGAAGACGACACCGTGCGACCGCTACCGGCTGCGGCGGAGGTGCTGCCACGCCCTGTCGATGCGGAGGAGGGTGTCAGGCTGCGGGTCTGGCCCACTCCGGGCGTGCAGGTGATTTTTTGGCCGATGTCCGCCACAGAGGTCGATTTCGACGTCGACCTTCGTGAGCTGCAAGGCCAGGCGGGAGTGGACACCCTGTGCGACTTCGTATGCGCGATCGGTCGTCGACTGGGGAAGCCGGTGTTCATGAGCGCCGAGGGTCAGTACGGTTACCCACTGCTCGGGTTCGATCCGGCAGCCGACCGGGTGGTGCTGCTGGCAGATCCAATAGATCACGGATAGGTCAGCTCGGTGATGAGCTGAAGGTGACGGGCGCTGCTCTACTGCGGGATGGATTTGCCGCGAACGGCTTCGAGAAGCGCCGACAAGCTGGTGATCGTCACAGCAGGGGCGAAGGGAGCGAACCGCTCAACCTTGCCAGGCTTGTTCGCGTAGGCGACGGCAGGCAGTGTCGCGGAGTCGGCCGCGAGTACGTCGGTGACTGAGTCGCCTCGCTGCGGGCCGCGCTGCCCGAGGATCTGAAGTGGGTCACCCCGCGCAGCTTCCGCCCGACTGTCGCGACGGTGGTCCGTGACGACCTCGGTCCGGCTCAAGCACAAGCCCAGCTGTCGCATGCGAAGCTGGATACAACCGAGCGGCACTACCTCGAACGGCGGACTGTCGGACCGGACGCGAGAAAGGCCCTCGACCAGTTCGCACAGGGAAAGTAGTGGATCGTTTGTAGGTAGTGGATTTGGCGAGATTTCCCCGAAACGTAGAACCGCCCCTCACCAGGAAGTACTGGTGAGGGGCGGCTCTTTGTGCGCCCGAAGGGATTCGAACCCCTAACCTCTTGATCCGTAGTCAAGTGCTCTATCCGTTGAGCTACGGGCGCATGGTCTTGCATCTTCAGTTGTACCCAGCGAACTGGGTGTGGCGGAGGCGAGAGGATTTGAACCTCCGGTCCCCGTGAAGGGACAACTCATTAGCAGTGAGTCCCATTCGGCCGCTCTGGCACGCCTCCTGGAGCCTTCTCTTTCGAGGGCACCGGTCCTTGTCGAACCGCCGGGAATGAAGATTACACGAGCAGTCGTAGTAGTCCAAAACGCCTGGTCAATCAGCGTAAGTTGCTGTCGAACCAGTCGTAGATACGAGTCTGGGAATCGATGCGGATGGCGGCGGCCGCCTCGTCTTCGGGGTCGGGGCGATCGGCGCGGTGGCTCAGGCCGGGATAGGAGATAGTGAGACTGGCCACATTCGCCTTGGCCGTGGCCTCGCGCAGGCGTTCGACCGCCTCGGGAGGGGTGGCGGGGTCGTCGGCGCCGAACAGGCCGAGCCAGGGGGCTTGGAGGTCGGCGGCGACATCGATCAGGGCGGCGTTCTGATCGGGGAGCGGTTCGGTGATGCCGGGGGCGGACACGCTCACCGCGGCGCCGATCGGGCGGGTGGCGGCGACGAGGAAGGCGGCGGTGCCCGCGCTGTCGAAGCCGAGGACGCCGATGGTGTCGGGGAAGACTCCGCGGCCGGTGAGCCAGTCGAAGCCGGCATCGAAGTCGTCGAAGAGTTCCTCGCCGAACACCTCGTGCACCTGCGGGTCGGCGATGCGGTCGAACAGGTGTGGCGCGATGACGATCCAGCCCTCGGCCGACAGCGCCCGCATCAGGTCGAGCAGCCGGGGGGAGAATTCACGGGATTCGTGCAGGACGACGATGCCACCGCGGGCCACCCGTTCGGGCTCGACCACCGTGATCGGCACGGCAGTGCGTCGCGCGACGGCGGCCGTGTCGACATCCACCGGCCGCAACGGGGCGACGTCGTCGTAAGTGCCCGGCATAAACCCAGCGTAGGCGGCAGAACTGGACTTGGGTAGGCCTAGCAGGTCGCGATGGGCAGATCATCGTAGGGTGGAGGCGTGACCGCGCACATCCGCCCCGACCTCGCCACCATCCCGGCCTACGTTCCCGGCCGTAACCACCCCGATGCGGTGAAGCTCGCGTCCAACGAGACCACCTTCGGTCCGCTGCCGAGCGCGACCAAGGCGATCGCGGAGTCCGCCGAGCTGGCCAACCGCTATCCGGACAATCAGGTCAGCGAGCTGCGGGCGGCGCTGGCCGAGTTCCTCGGCGTCACCGTCGCCAATGTCGCGGTGGGCTGCGGCAGCGTGGCGCTGTGCCAGGAACTGGTGCAGATCACCTGCGACGCACCCACCGACGAGGTGGTGTTCGCGTGGCGCTCGTTCGAGGCGTATCCGATCGTCACGCAGGTGGGCAATGCGACGGCGGTACAGGTGCCACTGGCGCCGGGCTACCTGCACGATCTGGACGCGATGGCCGATGCGGTCACCGAGCGCACCAAGCTGATCTTCGTCTGCAATCCGAACAACCCCACCGGCACCGCGCACGGGCGCGCCGAGCTGGAACGATTCCTGGATCGCGTGCCCGCACACGTTCTCGTCGTGCTCGACGAGGCCTACTACGAATACCTGCGGCTGACCCCCGAAACCCGCCCCGACGGCGTCGATATCGGTCGAACCAGGCCGAATGTCGTTGTGCTGCGCACTTTCTCGAAGGCCTACGGCCTGGCCGGGCTGCGCGTGGGCTACGCGGTGGGTGCTCCCGAGGTGATCGCCGCACTGTTGAAGGTGCATATCCCGTTCAGCGTGAACCGGGTCGCGCAGGTCGCCGCGATCGCCTCGCTGCAGGCGCGCGGTGAACTACTCGATCGCACCGACGTGCTGGTGGCACAACGGCATCGGCTGCGCGATGCGCTGCTGGCCGCGGGCTACGAGGTGCCGCCGAGCGAGGCCAATTTCGTGTGGTTGCCGCTGGGCGCGCGCAGTATCGAGTTCGCCGAGGCGAGTGCCCTTGCGGGCGTGCTTGTTCGGCCGTTCGCCGGTGACGGCGTGCGGGTGACGATCGGCGATCCGCACGAGAACGAGCAGTTCCTCAGCTTCGCCACCGCACCCGAAACGGCGGCCCGATTCCGTTAGTCCGGGACATGGTCAGCATCCCTTGACGTCGGTTTGCAGTGGGATTACCGCGAATTCGAGCACACTGCCAGCACACCGGTCGTAGGCTGGCTCGAAGCTGATTTCGGTGTTCGAAAAGGACGAATTTGCAAGCGGCGACGACCGACCGATTACCTGGTCGACGCGCGCCACCGGTCGAGTGAATGTGTTCTCGGCGGGCAATCTTCCCGCGTCGGAGGGTGCACCCGCACGGCCCCGCACCCCGCTGCCCGACCGGAGATTTACCGTGAACCAAGGCTCTCGCCCCGCTGTCTGCGAAACACTCACCCCCACAGTCTCTTTGGCAGCCGACATCGAAGTCGCCGCGCCGCCCTCGGCCGATCTGGATCGCCGAATGCGTGACTGCGACGAGTTCTTCCGCTATCCCGAACTCGGGCACCTGCCCACCCAGCGTCGCCTCGGCGCGCTCGCCGAATTGCGCGATACCGGCACCTACACCCAGACCGCCGAGGAGATTCTGATCGGCGCGAAACTGGCCTGGCGCAACCACGCTCGCTGCGTGGGCCGCAAACATTGGCGATCGCTGAAGCTACTCGATGCCCGCCGAGTTACTTCTGCGCGGGAACTTTCCGAGGTGTGCTGGCAGCATCTGCGCCTGGCCACCAATGGCGGCGCGATTCAGTCGATGATCACGGTGGGCCCGACGTCCGAACCCGGCGGTGGTGAGTACCGGGTCGAGAGTTCACAGCTGATCCGCTACGCCGGTTACCGCAACGGCGACGGCACCGTCACCGGCGATCCGGCCAATATCGCGGCCACCGAGCAGGCGCTGGAGCTGGGCTGGCGGGGGGCGCGCACGCCGTTCGATGTGCTGCCGGTGCTGATCAGCACTCCGTCCGAGGGCGTGCGGTATTTCGACGTTCCGCGCGAGCTGGTGCGCGAGGTCGACCTGATCCACCCCGACTACCCGTGGTTCGCCGCGCTCGGCCTGAAATGGCATGCGCTGCCCGCTGTTTCGAACATGGATCTGGATGTGGGTGGGGTCCGCTACCCCTTCGCCCCCTTCAACGGCTGGTATGTGGGCACCGAGATCGGCGCGCGCAATCTCAGCGACACCGATCGCTACAACATGCTGCCGCTGATCGCCGACATGATGGGTCTGGATACGTCATCGGTGCGGACGCTGTGGCGCGACAAGGCGCTGATCGAACTCAATCATGCTGTGCTACACAGTTTTCGGGTATCCGGCGTGCACATGGTGGACCACCACACCGTAGCCAAGCAGTTCTGCGATCACGTGCAGCGCGAGGAAGCGGCCGGCCGCGCGTGCCCGACCGACTGGAGTTGGGTCAATCCGCCCATCTCGTCCGGGCTGACGCCCACCTTCCACCGCTACTACGACGCACCCGACCTGGACATTCGACCCAATTTCGTCCGCCGAGACTGAACGGCGGCGGTTGGCACGTCAGTCGAACCAGCCGCCCATCACTGGAGGCCCCGCGACCGGTTTCGCACGACGACAGGCGAGCGTAGGGTTCTCGGTACGGGCCGAATCGCCCTGGTCCGGCTCGTTTCGACGAGCGAGGGAGACCGAGATGAGCACCGCGTCCAGCTCAGGATTCGATGCCGATGCACTGCGCCGCGGAATCGAAAGCCGCGATGCCGCAACACTGCTGACGCTCTACGACGACGATGCCGAGATCCGCATGGTCGACCACCGCGACCAACCCAGCCACCCCCGGGTGATGCACGGCCGCTCGGCGATCAGCGCGATGTTCGACGACGTGTGCGCCAGGGAGATGACCCACTCTCTCGACAGCGTCCTGATCGACGGCGACCACATCGCCTTCGTGGAATCGTGCCGCTACCCGGACGGCACCCGCGTCCTTGCCCACTCGATGGCCGACCTGCGCGACGGCCGCATCGTCGACCAGACGTCGATCCAGGCGTGGGACGAAGGGTAGTCAGGCGAAATCGGCGGCGTGGTCGGCCGCCCAGCGGCGGTAGTCGCGGGCCGGTGACCCGGTGACCTCGCGCACCGTCGAGGTCGCGGAGCCGGGTGTGTCGACGAGGCCGGCGAGCCCGCTCAGCACTACGCGGGCGATGTCGGGTGGGAGCCAACCCATGTGCTCCACCGCCGCCTCGGGGCTGATCTCCTCCCAGATCAGCGTGCGCCCGAGTGCGGCGCCGATGGCTTCGACCTGGTCGATCCGGCTCAGCGGCGCCGGGCCGGTGAGCGCGTACCGCGCACCGGCGTGCCCGTCGGTGGTCAGCGCACGCACGGCGACCGCGGCGATATCGGCCTCGTGCAGCAGGGTCATCGAGGCAGCTCCGTACGCGCCGCGCACCACGTCGCCGGCGCGGATCTGCGGTGCCCACTCCAAGGTGTTCGTGGCGAAACCGCTGGGGCGGAGGAAGGTCCATTCGAGCGTGGATTCGATGATCGGCTTCTCGATGAGGGCGTGTGCCCGGCCGATCGGGTGGTCCTGTTCGTCCAGATCGTCACGGACCGCCCCGGAGGAGAGCAGGACGATGCGGCGCGCGTGTGCGGCGATGCGAGCGACCACCGACTCCGCGATCTCCGCCGACAGCATCGGCCAGGTCAGATAGACCGCATCGATGCCATCGAGTGCGCTGTCCAGGGTGTCATGGGCGGTCAGATCCCCTTGCACGACCTCGACATCCGGCGGTAGCGATGCCGCGCGCGGATGACGAGCCAACGCCCGCACCCGCGTCCCACCCGCGGCGAGCTGCGCCGCCACCTGACCCCCGACGTGACCGGTCGCCCCGATCACCAGAACCTTGTCGACATCCATCATGGGCCAACCGTACGAAGGGGACTTACTTCTGGAAAGGCCATACCGATTGGTAAGCTCATGGCATGTCGGTAGGAGTCCCGGACAGCGACCGGTCCGCACTCGGGCAACGTGACGTATTCGACAAGGACTGCCCGGCCCACACCATCCTCGGCAAGGTCACCAGCCGCTGGGGCGTCCTGATCCTGGCGGCACTGCGCGACGGCCCGATGCGATACCACGTCCTTCGCGACCGAATCGGTGGCATCAGCGAAAAGATGCTGTCGCAGAACCTGCGCACCTTCACCGACTACGGCCTGGCCGAGCGCACGGTCGAACCCACTGTGCCACCACGGGTTTCCTACGCACTGACGCCGATAGGCCACGAGGCCGCCGAGGAGCTTCATGGTCTATTGCAGTGGGTGAGCACCCGCGCCGAAGAGATCGTGGCCTTCCGAGCGGCCACAGCCGACCCACCCACCGCATAGTCCCCCAGCCGACGGCATGTGTTGGGTGCAGCGCCAACAGGATCCGGATCGACGACGGCGGGCAGCCGTATGTTTGAACGATGACTGTCGATACACCCGGCGGCCGCCCGAAGGCCGCCGTTGTCGCAACGAATCAGGACGCCGCCATAGCCGCGATCACCGGGGTGTTCAGACGTCTCGAAGCCGCGCTCGCGGCGAAGGACGCCGCCGCGTTCGACAGCGTCTTCACCGATGACGTGGTCTTCATCAATCCGGCGGGCTCGGTCTTGCTGAACTGGGACGAGCTGCACGCCTACCACCTGACCGCGCTGCGGAACAGCCCGGACGCTGAGGCGCACTACGAGATTCTGGCACTACGGCTGCTTGCCGGTGGGCATGCGATCGTCAATGTCGAGCAAACGCTACAGACACCGGATTTCTCGGTAACCAACCGCGGAACATGGGTTTTCACGCAACGAGACGACAGCTGGTGGGTCTGTTCGGTGCACAATACGAATGTGGCGGGCAGCATCGAGCCCGCTGCGAATTCACGCCGTGAATCCGCTGGCTGACCTGCCGGTCCTTGGCGGAGACGGAGGGATTTGAACCCCCGATGGTGTTACCCATGCTCGCTTTCAAGGCGAGTGCATTCGGCCGCTCTGCCACGTCTCCCTGCCCTGGATCGTAGCTGATCCGCAGATCGGTGGCGGCGTGGGTTCTTGTGTGTGGTGGATGCGGGTGCAGGATTACCACCATGTATGCGATTCAACTGAATGGGTTCGGCGGGCCGGAGGTTATGGAGTGGACCGTGGCGGTCGATCCGGAGCCGGGGCCTGGTGAGGTACTCGTGGAAGTTGTTGCGGCGGGGGTTAATCGGGCCGATGTGATGCAGCGGAAGGGGTTTTATCCGCCGCCTGCCGATGCCAGTTCGGTACTCGGGTTGGAGTGCGCGGGGACGATTGTGAAGTTGGGGGCGGGGGTCGAGGACTGGCAGGTCGGGGATCGGGTGTGCGCGCTGCTGGCCGGGGGTGGGTACGCGCAGCTGGTGGCGGTGCCTGCCACGCAACTGTTGCCGATTCCGGCGGGGATGGATGCTGTCGCGGCCGCGGGATTGCCGGAGGTGGCGGCGACGGTGTGGTCGAACCTCGTGATGACGGCGGGTTTGCAATCGGGGCAGCTGGTGTTGATTCATGGCGGCGGTGGTGGGATCGGGACGCATGCGATCCAGGTGGCGCGAGGGCTCGGAGCGCGGGTAGCGGTGACGGCCGGGTCGGACGAGAAGCTGGCCAAGTGCGCCGAACTCGGGGCGGAGATCTTGATCAACTATCGGACCGAGGACTTCGTCGCGGTGGTCGCGAACCAGGGTGGTGCCGACGTGATTCTCGACAATATGGGCGCGAAGTATCTGGAGCGGAATGTGGAGGCGCTCGCGCCGCACGGGCAGCTGGTGGTGATCGGCATGCAGGGCGGCGTCAGCGGGACACTGAACATCGCCGCGCTGCTGGGCAAGTGGGGCACCGTCGGTGCGACCAACGTGCGCAGCAGGCCGCGATCGGGACCGGGGAGCAAGGCCGAGATCATCGCGGCGGTCCGCGCGCAACTGTGGCCGCGGGTGGTCGCGGGCGAGATCGTGCCGGTGATCTCCGCCGAGTTGCCGGTCACCGAGGCGGCCCGCGCGCACGAGATGCTCGACGAATCGCAGACCTTCGGCAAGGTGATCCTGCGGGTTCGCGACTAGCGCGGGTTATTCGAGGGCGCTGAGGACGCGGCCGAGCTGGTCGATCTCGTAGCGGGTCGTGTAGGGCGCCAGACCGATCGTCACCGCACCGCCCTCATCGTTCACACCGAGCGCGTCGAGCAGCCTGCTTCCGCCGTGCACACCGCTGACCGTGCCGATCCTGGCATCGGCCAGCTTCGCCGCCACCTTCTCCGCCTGCATCCCGGCCATCGTGAAACTGACCGTCGGGATGCGGGTGGAGGCGCGGCCGATCACGGTGAGGTTGTCGACCTTCTCCAGCACCTGCATGAGGTGGTCGAAGAGCTGGTCGTGATAGTCCTGCAGCGAGGTGATCGACATCTCGAGGCGCTCGCGGCGGGTGCCGGTGGCGCGTTCGTCGAGTCCGGCGAGGAAGTCGATCGACTCGGTGAGCCCGGCGAGAAGCGCGTACTGATGCCCGCCCACTTCGAGGCGTTCAGCACCCTTGGCATAGGGGTTGAGCGACATCGAGGGAATCCGGTCGAGGAACGCGGGGTCACGGAAAACCAGCGCACCGACCTGCGGGCCACCCCACGACGGTGCGCTCAGCGCGACCACGTCGGCATTGAGTTCATCGATGTCGATCAGCGCGTACGGTGCCGCGCCGAACGCGTCGGCCACCAGCAGGCCGCCCACGTCGTGCACGCGGTCGGCCGCCACCCGGACACCGGGCGCCGAACCAACGATCGGCGAGGCCGCGGTGAGCGCGACCAGGCGCGCGGTGGGACCGATCAGCTCCTCGAACTGCCACGACGGCATCTCACAGGTCTCGATCTCCACCTCGGCCCAGCGCACATGCGCGCCGTACCGGTTGGCGATGCGCAGCCACGGGGCCACATTGGCCTCGTCGTCCAGCCGGGAGAGCACGATGCCGGTACCGAGGCCCAGGCGTGAGCTCAGCGATTCGGCCAGCCAGGCCAGCAGTACCGCGCGATCGGGACCGAGCACGACGCCAGCCGGATCTCCACCGACCAGATCGGCGACCGCTTCCCTGGCGGCGTCGAGGATCGCGCCGCTGCGCGATGCCGCACCGTGGCGGCCGATATGGGAAAACGAGGAGGTGCGGAAACCCGTTGATACGGCACGCGATACCGAATCGGGAACCAGCATTCCCGCCTGCGGGTCCAGATGGATCCAGCCGTCGCCCAGGGACGGTATCAGGCCCCGAACCCTCGCGACGTCATAAGTCATGGTGGCCACTTTAAGGGCAGGGGGCCTCTCGGTGTAACCGCGTAGGGGTTTTAGCGCGAACCCGGCACACACGCAATGATGGGGATATGACGCACTCGGAGGATGTCCCCGAATCCATCGTCGTGATCGGTCCCGACGGCCGTCCACTGACCGTGCCCGCCGACGCCGACAACGCGTCCGCGTTCACCGCGCAGGTCGTGCCCGACGACGAGAAGGCCGCGAGCGAGTCGGCCGAGTCGCTCACCGACATGGTCGAGCAGCCAGCCAAGGTGATGCGCATCGGCACGATGATCAAGCAGCTACTCGAGGAGGTGCGCGCAGCACCGCTGGACGACGCCAGCCGCACGCGTCTCAAGGAGATCCACAAGTCCTCGGTCCGCGAGCTCGAACAGGGCCTCGCCCCGGAACTGCGCGAGGAACTCGAACGCCTCACCCTGCCCTTCACCGACGACTCGGTGCCGTCGGACGCGGAACTGCGCATCGCCCAGGCTCAGCTCGTCGGCTGGCTGGAGGGTTTGTTCCACGGCATCCAGACCGCGCTGTTCGCCCAGCAGATGGCGGCCCGCGCCCAGCTCGAGCAGATGCGCCAGGGTGCGCTTCCGCCGGGAATGCACGCGGCCGACTCCAAGGCAGGCGGCCATGTGGGCGGCGGTCAGTACCTGTAGGCCCCCCGAGTCCCTTGTTCGCGGCCCGCCTCGATCTGGACTGACCAGAGGGTGCGACGAAGGAGTGCCCGCCGGGAGGGAAGATCGAGGCCCCCGGGGCCGCGAACACCCGGCGCCAGCCGGAAAAGAACACTGTAAGGTCGGGGACCGTGCCCGCCGCTGCCGCTCGTCCCGAATCGGTCTCCGATGAGGGTGACGTGCGTACCGAAGAGAGCCCCGTGCATTCCGAAGACACTCCCACCGGCGCAGAGCTAGCCGAAGCCGCCGCTGCCGAGCACACCACCGACGCACCACTGCTGGTGAAGACGCCGATGGTGTCGGATTCGCAGACGTTCGGACGTGCGTTCAAGGACATGCGCGACGGACTGCATCAGCGCGAGCTGTGGCTGTCGCTGGGCTGGCAGGACATCAAGCAGCGCTACCGGCGTTCGGTGCTCGGTCCGTTCTGGATCACCATCGCGACCGGTCTGCAGGCGCTGGCGATGGGCCTGCTGTATTCGACGCTGCTGAATCAGCCGATCAGCGAATACCTGCCGTATGTGACGGTCGGTCTGATCGTGTGGAACGTCATCAGTGCCTCGATCCTCGAGGGCTCCGATGTGTTCATCGCCAACGAGGGACTGATCAAACAGTTGCCTTCGGCGCTGAGCGTGCACGTCTATCGCCTGGTCTGGCGCCAGTTCTTGTTCTTCATCCACAACGCGGCGATCTACGCGCTGCTGGTGGTGGCGTTCTCGATCTGGCGTGATCTGGACCTGTCGATCCTGCTGGTGATCCCCGCGATCCTGCTGCTGTTCCTCAATGCCATGTGGGTGACGATCGTGTTCGGCATCTTCTCCACCCGCTACCGCGATATCGCCCCGATCCTCGGCTCGATGACGCTGATGCTGTTCGTGCTGACCCCGGTGATGTGGTCGACGAAGGCGCTGGAGGACTCGGTCGGCGGCGCGGGCGACCGCGCCAAGCTGCTCGAGATCATCCCCACCTACCACTACCTGGAGATCGTGCGCGCTCCCCTGCTCGGCGAGCCGTCGGAGTGGCATCACTGGGCGATCGTCGGTGCGATCACCGTCGTCGGCTGGGCCGTCGCGATCCTGGCGCTCAAGCAGTACCGTGCCCGCGTCCCGTACTGGGTTTAGGAGCAGTTCTCGATGAGCCGTGTGAGTATCGAAACCCATGAGGCGTGGGTCGAGTTCCCGATCTTCGACGCCAAGTCGCGGTCGCTGAAGAAGGCATTCCTCGGCAAGGCGGGCGGCGCCATCGGGCGTAACAGCTCCGATGTGGTGGTGGTCGAGGCGCTGCGCGACATCAACCTGTCGCTCAAGGAAGGCGACCGGGTCGGTCTGGTCGGCCACAACGGCGCGGGCAAGTCGACGCTGCTGCGCCTGCTGTCGGGCATCTACGAACCCTCGCGCGGCAGTGCGCGCATCCGCGGCCGGGTTGCCCCGGTGTTCGACCTCGGCGTCGGCATGGACCCGGAGATCTCCGGCTACGAGAACATCATCATCCGCGGCCTGTTCCTCGGGCAGACGCGCAAGCAGATGATGGCCAAGATCGACGAGATCGCCGACTTCACCGAGCTGGGCGAATACCTGTCGATGCCGCTGCGCACCTACTCCACGGGCATGCGAGTGCGGCTGGCGATGGGTGTGGTCACCTCGATCGACCCCGAGATCCTGCTGCTCGACGAGGGCATCGGCGCGGTCGACGCGGAGTTCATGAAGAAGGCCCGCGCGCGGCTGCAGTCGCTGGTCGCGCGGTCGGGCATCCTGGTGTTCGCCAGCCATTCCAATGAATTCCTCGCCCAGCTCTGCGATACCGCCATGTGGATCGACCACGGTCAGATCCGCGAACAAGGCGGGATCGAGGAGGTTGTGCGAGCGTATGAAGGGCCCGAAGCGGGTAATCACGTGGCACAGGTGCTGCGCGATCTGGAATCCGAGGGCGCCGACGGCGCGGCGGGCGAGAAGAAACTGGAGCAGAATCAGGTATGAGCGGTCAACGTGACGAGGCTGCCCCGGCTGCCGTGCCGGGTGGGTTCAGCATGACCGACCGTCTCGAGGCGACTCCGGCACCTGTCGAGCCTGCCGCTGTGCTGCCCGCGGAGGGCATTGTGCTGGCCGATGACGCGGAGCTGCCCGCAGGCGCCGAACCCGCCGACCTCACGACCGAGACCGGCCCCACAGCGCGGATCATCGCGGTGGTCGTCACGCACAAGCGCCGTGAGCTGCTCGCCGAATCGTTGAAAGTTCTTGCCTCACAGTCACGTCCGGTCGACCATCTGATCGTCGTCGACAACGCCAACGAGGACGCGGTGGCCGAACTGGTCGCGCAGCAGCCGATCGAGGCCACCTACCTTGGTTCACGCCACAACCTCGGCGGCGCGGGCGGTTTCGCGCTCGGCATGCTGCACGCGCTCACCCAGGGTGCGGATTGGGTCTGGCTGGCCGATGACGACGGCCGCCCCGACGGGCCCGAAGTGCTTGCGACACTGATCGATTGCGCGCGCAGGCACAACCTGGTCGAGGTGTCGCCGGTGGTCTGCGATATCGACGAACCGGATCGTCTCGCGTTCCCGCTGCGCCGCGGTGTGGTGTGGCGGCGGCTGCGTTCGGAACTCGGTGACGAGGACTTCCTGCCCGGCATCGCGTCGCTGTTCAACGGTGCGCTGATCTCGGCGAAGGCCGTGGATCTGATCGGCGTGCCCGACCTGCGCCTGTTCGTGCGCGGTGACGAGGTGGAGGTGCATCGCCGCCTGGTCCGCTCCGGGCTGCCGTTCGGCACCTGCCTGCAAACCGCCTACCTGCATCCCAACGGCGCCGAGGAATTCAAGCCGATCCTGGGCGGGCGGATGCACACCCAGTACCCGGACGACCCGGTGAAGCGCTACTTCACCTACCGCAACCGCGGCTACCTGATGTCGCAGCCCGGTATGCGCAAGCTGTTGCCGCAGGAGTGGATTCGATTCTCCTGGTTCTTCCTGGTGACCCGCCGCGACCCGGCCGGGCTCAAGGAATGGTTCCGGTTGCGCTCACTGGGCCGCAACGAACACTTCGGCAAGCCGGACTAGCCCCCGAAACTAGGGGGTAGTTCCCTATGGCAGCAATCGGCCGTTCGGTCTTACGATGCGAAACGTGACCTTTGCAAAGAGTTTCGCATCCACCGCGGCGACCGTACTCGCCGGCGCCGCGCTCTGTCTCGCCGCACCCGGCACCGCCCAGGCGGACGACACCTGCCAGCTCGGCTGGTCCAACGTCGGCCCGCGCTCCTGCGTGATGAACGAACTCAGGACCGCGCCGGTGGCGACCCTCGGCAACGGTGTCTGCGTCGGCATCCTGAACGTGGCGGGCACCACGTTCGACGGACCACTCAATTCTCCGAGCGTGGCGCCCGGCGCCACCCACAGCATCGCCCTGCGCGTCTCGCAGGGCTTCTCCCCACTCGGCAACTGGGCGCCCACCGTGCTGGCATGCGATGTGAACGTTGTCATCGACTGGAAGAACCTGGACAGCGGCGCCACCGGCTCGGTAACCCGCTTCATCCCGGCCACCAGCACCAGCACCTACCCGGTCCAGGACGTGATCGCGAACACCGGCCCCGGTCGGGTCCAGGTCACGGTCCGCACCGACAAGCCCAACCTCCCCCAGTCGACCGAAGTCTTCGTGCCGTAGCCCCGAACACCTACATGCGGGACAGGCGTGCCGTCATCGGGCCGCGCAACAGCGCGAGTTCGCCCATGTGACGACGGTGCAAGCAGCACACGGAAAATGAGTTGTCGGGTGTCGGCGTGGTGGGGCACAGTGGTGTTCGAACGTTGGAGAGGAGGTGGATGTCCGTGAGTACACGCGTGTGGATTGCCGTGGCCGGGTGGCGTGGTTGTGCGCCTGCCCAGGTTGCTCCGGACATCACCTCTACTCGCTGAACCCGTCGTTCGGGTTCGGCACCCGACGAAGGATTCCCCATCATGGTCGACTACGACCTGCTTGTCCCTTACGGCTGGACCGAAGCCGTAGCTTCTGAATATCTGCCACTGCTCGGTGAGCTCGTGCCTGCTCGCATCGTTCGGATGGATCGCAGCGAATGTGATGTGGTCACGCCGAGCGGTCCGGCGAGAGCCTCCTGCCCGCGTGACATCACCGGACTGTGTACCGGCGATTGGGTCGGTATCGATGTGGAAGGCACTGTGCGGCGACTGCTCCCACGGCGTTCGGCGATCATGCGATCGTCGGTGTCGGGGCGTTCGGTGGCTCAGGTGCTGGCCACCAATGTGGATACCGTGCTGATTTGTTCGGCCGCCGACGGCGATGTCGATCTGGGCCGGATCGAACGGATGCTCGCGCTCGCGTGGGAGAGCAATGCTCAACCCGTTGTGGTGCTGACGAAAGCCGATGCGGCGGACTATCTTCCGCTCGATGAAGTGCGTGCGGTCGCGCCCGGCGCGACGGTTGTCGCCGTGAGTGCCGCTGCCGCGGTCGGTCTCGAGGTGCTCACCGCCGTGCTCAGCGGCACGGTCGCGCTGATCGGGCCGTCCGGGGCGGGCAAGTCCACCCTCGCCAACGCACTACTCGGCGCCGAAGTGTTCGCCACCAATGCTGTTCGCGCCGTGGACGGCAAGGGTCGACACACCACCGTGCACCGCGAACTGCGACCGCTTCCGGGCGGCGGCACCCTCATCGACACCCCCGGCCTGCGCGGCATCGGCCTCTACGACGCCGCCGACGGCATCGGCAAGACCTTCAGCGACATCGAATCCCTCGCCGCTGATTGCCGTTTCGCCGACTGCGCCCACGAGACCGAACCCGGCTGCGCGGTCCAGGCCGCCCTCGCCGACGGCACCATCGCCGAACGCAGGCTGACCAGCTATCGCAAGCTGGCCAAGGAAAACGAGTGGATGGCCGCCCGCACCGACAAGCGCCTTGCCGCCGAACGCGAACGGGTCTGGCGCGATATCAGCAAACAGCAGCGGAAGAACTACCGCGAACGCGGCCGCCGCTGAGCCCGAGCAGTTGATCATCAGGCACTCACGCGAACAACGGCCGTAAAGCCGAACTGCGTCAGTGCCTGATGATCTCGCTAATCCTGTTCGAAGGTGACGTGGGCGCGCGGGGACACGGTGGCCTCGGCCAGATCGATGACGTAGTCGATGGTGCCCGAGTCGGAGCCGAAGTGATTGCTGGCGTAGTAGGAGTAATTCACCATGAGCCGGCCGTCGTCCATGGTCACCGCGAGCGCGGGACGGTTCTCCGCACGTGACCAGCTGTGGTCGATCTCCAGCCCGCCCACCGAGCGCAACTCGCTCCCGGACAGAGCCAGCGTCCAGCGGTTCTCGGGGCCGTGACCGAGGTATTCCTTGACATAGATCGTCCGGAATCGCGCGGTGATCACCCGGCCGTCCGGCAGCAGGATGAACGGGACCTCACCATCGGCGTAGAGGTGGCCGGGCTCGGGATCGTCGTGCAGGTCGAGGTGCCACAGATCGTTGAGTCGTGGTGCGGGCCAGCCTTTTTCCGCGGCTTCGGCGCGCAGAGCGGACCAGTGCCCGGCCTGAGCCCGCTCGTCGGCGAAGTCGATGACATGGGAGCCGATGTAGCGCTCCACGGTCGTGAACACATCCGGGTCGGCCTGGTTCGGCTCGCTCACCGCTACTCCCGCGGCGCTCGCTGCCTCGTGGACGGCGCCGAGCAGGGCCGCGCCCGCACCTGTGCCGCGCGAGGACTCGGTGATCAGGAATTCCGAGATCCGTAGCTCACCCGCCGACCACTTGCTCGGCTGGAACAAGTCGTAAGTCGCGAAACCGAGCGGTGTTTCGTCCTCGACGATCAGCAGTGGCGCCGGTTGCCAGGCGGAGTAGTCGTTCTGGGTGAGCCGCCGTGTGCGGCGCACGATGTCGGCCGGACGGTACACCTCGAAATGCGCGTGTAGCTCGGTGTGCAACCCGGCGACCGCCTCCGCGTCAGACGCGGAGGCGGGCCGGACGAAACGGGTCACGGGTCAGCTCGGGTCGATGCCGTACAGCCTCGCCCAGTTCTCCCGGCTCGTGAGTTCCGGTACGGCCCTGCGGTATTCGGCCTGCAATGCCGGGAGTTCCTTACGGAGCTTGCGCAGCGTGCGGTAGGCGCGAATCAGCAGCGCACGAGCACGGGCCTTGTCCCGGCGACGCACCCGCACGCCGGACTGGGAGGCATCGGTGACCACCACGTGCTCGAACAGGCCGATGTGCCACCAGTGCGCGTCCTCACGAGTGACCCCGATCAGGCCGGGCTGCGTGCGGCCGGTCCACTGGGTGATGGCGCGCTTGATCAGCACCAGGGTGGTGCGGCTCGGTTCGCCGCTGGCCCGGCGCACGGAGATGTCGGCGGAGTTCACCGGCGGGGTGGCCGCAGGGTGCTTGATGGTCTCGGGATAGTCGTTGCGAGTGCTGCGGGCGGCGGCCAGCGCGTCGATACCGCCGTCGCGCAATGCCTTCGGGCCCTTCATGAAGTCTTCGATGCCCTGCAAGGTGGTGTGCACGAGGCCGTACTGCATGCCGACGAGGTGCTCGGCGATGTAGCGGAAGAACTCGCGCGTGATCGCCTTGCCGTCGAGATCGGTGTGCAGGGCGCCGACGATGAGCGAGTTACGGGTGGAGAAGTAGCGCGCCCAGTCGTCGTAGTCCTTCCAGTAGAAGTCGGCGTGCCAGACAGCGGCGTTGGGCAAGGTGACGGTGACGAAACCGTGCTCGCGGGCCCGGATGCCGTACTCGACGTCGTCCCACTGGAAGAAGATCGGCACCGGCAGCCCGATCTTGGCGACCACCTCGGCCGGGATCAGGCAGGTCCACCAGGCGTTGTAGCCCGCGTCGACCCGACGCTCCTGGTTCTTCTTGAGCATGGAGGTGTTACGCAGCGCCTTGGGCACCTTCTGGCCGTGCTTGAGCTCGTGCAGGTGCACTTCCTCCGCGCCGACATTGAGGTAGTCGGGGTTGAGGAGGAACAGCATCTGCGCGCCGACCAGGGTCGGCTCGACGGTCAGGTTGGCGAACGCCTGCAGGCGCAGGACCGTCTCGGGCTCGCAGAGGATGTCGTCGTCCATCAGGATGACGTCGGCGTGCTCGTTGGCCGCCGACACCTCGTACAGGCCACGGGTGAAGCCGCCCGCGCCGCCGAGGTTGGGCTGGCGGATGTAGCGCAGCTTGTCGCCGAAATCGGGACGGACCTGCTGGAACAGCGGGCGGTCCTCGACCAGGTCGGTGCCCTGGTCGACGACGTACACCGCGTCGATCGCGGCCAGCACGGTCGCGTCCGACGCCAGCGCGGCGACGGTGTGCGCGCAGTCCTCGGCCCGGTTGAAGGTGCAGATCGCGATGGCGACCGGGCGCACCTTCTCGGGCGCCTGCGCGGTCCAGGCGAGCTCGGTGATATCGAGTTCGCCCCCGACGGCGTCGAACTCGAGCCACAGCGCGCCACCGTCGACATACTGATCCAGCGGCGCGGTGAGCGAGACGTACCCGCTGCTGGTCGCCACCAGCGAGGCGATGATCCGGCGGTGCCCGGCGATATCGGAGGCGACCAGCCGCACATTGGCTTTCCCGCCGACCGCGAGCTGAGCGCCGACCGACACCTCGGTGACGGTGGTCCAGCGCTGCCAGTAGCTGGCGGCGAGCCGACCGAAGTAGGTGTTGGTATGCGCGGTCGCACCCTTGGGCAGGTGCAGCGAGTGCCGCTCGCGGACCGCGGCACCCCCCTTGACGACGGCATAGAGGTCGTCGCTCACCCGCGCCGACGGCCCGGTGAAGATGCCTCGGGCCAGCACGAGCCGCTCGGGCGCTGAGTGTTCACCCCGCAGCGATGCGGGCGCGGCCTCGCGCCGATCGTTCGATTCGGTCACGGCTTTGGTAGCCGACTGCTCCATGAAGTCCTCGAAATTCTCGGTATCGACTGCGCCGGCGCAGGGAGTGACGCAAAAGTTTGGGCGTCGCGGCGGGCGGGGCGAGGATATCAATCGCCCGGCACCCTCGCGTGGTCAGTGAGGTGTAGCCGCACCCCGCGCGTGTTGCTCATCACTTGCCGATGAGCCGGTGAAAACGAATTTGCTGTAGGCCCAATAGCGGAATACGACCGCCATGGTCTGGCCGATAACGGTGGCGGAAATGTTGTCCGCCAGCGGTGACGACAGGTCGAGCACATAACGGGAAAACCCGAGGCAGCCGAGTTGCAGGAGGATCGCTGCCACATTGACGATCGCGTACAGCAGATATTCCCGACCGGGGCTGTCGGACTTGCGATGGGAGTAGGTCCACCACTTGTTCCCGAAGTAGGTAACCACCGTCGCCACCACGATCGCGATGATCTTGGCGAGCAGCGGCGAGTGATAGAGCACACCCTCGGAGAGGGAGAATCCCCCACCCCAGAACACCAGCAGGTTGTAAGTCCCGGCGTCGACGAGAAACCCGATCGCCCCGACAACAAGGAATGCCGCACCCTGCCGCAGCCCCGCTACCACCTTCGACACGAAGGGAACAGCAGGCGGTTCAACTGATTGCGACACGCCCTGACGGTAGCCAACCACCACCCCCGACCCTTAGGGAGGGGCGGCCACGCAGTGGCCGGTTCGCGGCCGGGTCGCCGGGGGTGCCCCGGGGAGCGGGAGGAAGAGGAGGACACCACAGCGGCGCTCCCGCCGCCCCCCCCGGGCGCGGGCCCGCGGGGGCCCCCCCCCCCCCGCGGGTCATCGCCGGCCCCGGCG
>NZ_JBHXNJ010000042.1:0-19236 GCF_042719655.1 Nocardia sp. NPDC058518 | reverse complement strand
GCGCGGCCCCCCCCCCTGCCCCCCCCCCACCGGCACTCGGGGGTGTGGGCGCGGCGGCGGTGGGGCCGGCCGCTTTTAAAATTGGTTTGGGTGAATTACTCCCCGCGGCGGACCCCCCGCCCCCCGCCCGCCGTCGCCCACAGGGCAAACGGCGGCGCAGGCGGCGGCGCGAGGCCGAGCCGCAGACGATCGGCACGAACCCGGAGATCTGGCCGCCGCCGGACCCGGAACCGTTCGACGACGGCCCGTTCCAGCCCGCGCCGCCCGTCGAACCGGTGTATCGGAATCCCGCCGACGACGACGGTTTCACCGGCGATTGGAACGATTGGAACGACGGCGACCTGCCGGTCGAGACGAAACGCGGTGACGATGTCGACTGGAACGACTGGGCCACCGCCACCGCGACCGAGCAGAGCGGTGACCATGTCGAGATTCCGGTATTGCCGCGCCTCAAGGACTTCGGCGGCGGCGGCCAGATCGCACGGCGCCCCCGCAAGAACTTCGACGACGAACGCTATGACGAAAGCGGTGGCAAGGTGAAGGCCGCGGCCGCGATCAAAGGCATTGTCGGCGCGGTGGTATTCGTCGTCCTGCTCGGCTTGGCCGCCACCATCTTCCTCGGCCCCGCCGAGAAACCGACCACCACGACGCAGGCCGCCGTCTCCGGCACGCGGGCAACGACGTCCACCGTGGTGCCCCCACTTCCCGCGCACGCCCTGTCCGGCTGCGAATCCTTCCGCACCCCCTCGATCACCATCAGTGCCGAACGTGGCGACACCGCGAGCCCCGAAGGCGCCATCCTCGGCTTCGAATACAGCTACTACGTCGACCGCGACGCCGCCAAGGCCCGTTCCTTCGTCACCGACAACGCCCACGTGGGCGACGCGTCCGCGCTGGCCGCGGGCATCGGCTCGCTCCCCCTCGACGTCAAGTACTGCGTCCACATCACCAAGGCCGACGCCGCCGACCCCACCCTCTGGAACGTCACCATCCACCAGAAATGGCCGGGCGACGCCACCACCGAGAAGATCAACCAGATCATGCGCACCACCGAGGTAGCCCCCGGCCGCCACCGCATCACCAGCATCGACCACCGCATCTGAGAAACGCGAAGTCCGCCGACCGCTGGGTAGATTGAGCCGGTGTCGATCCAGATGGACGGGCCTCGGCTGTTCGGTCACGGCGCGCAGCTGGCATTGGCGGTGGTCATGGCAGCGGTGCTGCTCCCCGCGAGCCTGCAATCGGTTCGGGTGAGCGGAGTGTCGACCCCGTGGGTGCTCGCGTTGACCCTCGCTCTGCTCGCGCTGCACGGCTGCGTCGCGACGGCCCGCCGCTGGCCGATTCCGTCGTTCGCGATCGGCGCGCTCGGGTGCGCGGTGCTGCTGGTGGCACCCGATATCGACGGTGTCACCGACTTCTCGGAATCGAGCCGCTACAGCCCGGTCCTGTTGCCGAGCGTGCTGTGCTTCTTCGCCCTGTTGTACGCGGTCAGCGCGCACACGACGCCACCGTGGCCGACCGCCGCGCTCGGTGTCGGCCTGGCAGGCAGCCTGCTGACATTGGCCAGGCTGTGGGAATTCACCGCGGCGCCCATCGAGGCGTGGGCATGGTGGCTGTTGTTGTCCACCACAGCGTTCGGTGGCACCACCGCCGCGTGGGCGCTCGGCCGCTACCGCGCCACGCGAGCCGCGTGGACATCGCAACTCGCCGAACGGGCCGCCGCCGACGAACGCCGCCGGATCGCGCGTGAGATGCACGATGTGGTCGCCCATTCCTTGGCGGTGATGGTCAGCCACGCTGAGGCCGGTCGTCTCGTGGTGCCGAACTCGCCGGAGCGCGCCACCGAGATCCTCACCACCATCGCCGACGCGGGCCGCGAAGCGCTCACCGAGATGCGTGGCCTGCTCGGCGTGCTCCGCGACGACTCGGCGTCGACCGAGCCGCAACCCGGACTCGTCGACCTGCCCGCGCTCGTCGAGCGCGTCCGCGCGACCGGCGTCGAGGTGGAGCTGTCGATGGACGACCGGCTACGCACCACGCCCGCGGTCGGCCTCACGATCTACCGTGTCGTCCAGGAGGCGCTGACGAACGTGACCCGCCATGCCGGTCGACGGCCACGAGCCCTGGTCAGCCTGACCACGGTCGGCGCCGAGATCGAGGTGCGGGTAACGAATTCCGGTACTGCGACGGAGTCGACGGGGACGGGTAAGGGGCTGATCGGCATGCGGGAACGAGTCGACGCGGTCGGTGGCACCCTTGCCGCCGGGCCGACCGGCGACGGTTGGATCGTCGAGGTGCGGGTGCCGTGCTGAGCGACACCGAGCACGTCCGCGTGCTGATCGTCGACGACCAGGAGCTGATGCGATCGGCCCTGCGCATGATGGTGCAGAGCCAGCCCGACCTGGACTTGGTCGGCGAGGCCGTGGACGGGGACGAGGCGGTGGCGGCCGTGCGCGCGCGCCGGGTCGACGTCGTGCTCATGGACCTGCGCATGCCGAAGCTCGACGGCATCAAGGCGACCGCGATCATCACCGCGGAACAACCGCGCTGCCGGGTGATCGCGCTGACCACCTTCGACCTCGACGATTACGTCTTCCCGGCCATCCGCGCCGGCGCGAGCGGCTTCCTGCTCAAGGACGCGCGGGGCGAGGAGATCATCGACGCGATCCGCATGGTCCATGCCGGGCACGGCGTCATCGCTCCGTCGACGACGCGCCGTCTCATCGCCCATGTCGCCGACTCACCGAGCGCGAATACCGAGGCCGCGGCGCGGATTCGGGCCGCACTGACACCGCGCGAATTCGACACGCTGCTCGAGCTCGCCACCGGTGACACCAACCGGGACATCGCTTCGCGGCTGCACCTCTCGGAAGCCACCGTCAAGACCCACGTCGGTCATGTGCTCGCCAAATTGGGTCTGCGCGACCGGGTTCAGGCTGTCGTGCTCGCCTACGAGACCGGTCTGGTCGGACCGTCCAGGCGCTGAGCCGATCTCATCCTGGAGGAGGAGAACATCGAGACCAGCGGCCGAAGAACATCGTCGATCCAGCGGCGATCGTTGACGTATGAGCGCAATCGCTGCCACGACCGCCGTCCTGCTGATCGGTGTCGGCCTGCTCCACGCCTTGTGGACGGTCTCCCCGTGGCCATGGAAAACTCACCTCGACCTCGCTCACGCCGCCATGGGCTGGACGCACGACGAACCGCCGGGGCGCTGGTTCATCCCCGCCTGCCTCGCCGTCACCGCGGCGCTGACCGCCGCGGGCTACGTACTGGTGCTGCGCGCCGGAATCTGGGACTCGCCGTTCCCCGACTGGATGGTCACGGTCGCCGCGTGGACGGTCGCGGGCGTTCTGCTCGCGCGCGGGGCATCGGGCCTGTTCGACCCGGGCAGCGGGTCGGCGGATACACCGGCGATCTATCGGCGCCTCAATCGGCGCGTGTACGCACCGCTGTGCCTGGTCCTCGGCGGCCTCACCGCAGTGGTGGCCGCTTCATGATTCCCGCCGTCGACCACCGCACCTGAGCCCACTGATACGAGAAAGTCCCCCACACCGGAATCGGTGTGGGGGACTTCGTCGTGTTGCGACCCTGACGGGACTCGAACCCGCGACCTCCGCCGTGACAGGGCGGCGCGCTAACCAACTGCGCTACAGGGCCTTGTTTCCTTACATCGGGGAGCGACATTACCCGGTGAACCCCCGTTTCGGTAACCGAACAGGTCAGGTGGCAAATCGCTTGTTGACATTGACGTCAACGTCAACAACACTTGTGACGGTGACCACAAGCGAGGCGCAGGAGCGGGCACGATCGGCGCGCAAGGACAGCGCGGGGCCGCGGCGGAGCGAGCTGCTCGACGCGGCGGCGGAAAGCTTCGCCGAGCTCGGGTACGACCAGACCTCGGTGGAGACGATCACGACGCGCGCGCGGGTCTCCCGGGCGACGTTCTACGCGTACTTCTCCTCCAAAGACGAGGTGTTCGGGGCGATCACCGAGCGGGTCTGCGCGCAGTTCCTCGACGCGCAACTCGTGGTGGACGTCGAGGTCACCGCGGCGGCCGAGGTCATCGGGGCGACCACACGGGCGTTCACGGAAGCCGTGTTCGCCAACGGCGCGCTGGTGGCGCTGATCGAGCACCGGGCAGGGATCGATCCCGCGATCGGCGCACAGTGGTCGCGGGTGCGCACCCGCCTGCGCAAGCGGTTCACCGCCTTTCTCGAACGCGACGAGGTGCGCGGCGAGATCGACCCGTGCGCCCCGCTGCCGCGGATCGTCGAGACCCTCGCCGACGCACTGCTGATCGGCGCCTCCCGGCTCGCCGGAGCCGACCGCGACCGGCGCGAACAGTTCATCACCGACCACATCGCCATCGCCGAACGACTGATCGGCTTCACCAGCCAGACCGAGTACCCGGAACGGAAGTGCCCATGACCGTCGAACCAACCACCGTCGCCCCGCCGTCACTCACCGCGGCACTGGCGGAGATCCACGCACGGCAGAGCGCTGTCTGGCCCGCACAGGTCCCGCGCACGGTGGAGTATCCGATCGAATCGATGGCCCTGGTCGACTACCTGCGCCACTGGGCGGCGCAACAACCCGAAGCCACCGCGATCGCCTACTACGGCCGCGACATCAGCTACGCCGAATACGACGAACTCTCCGACCGTTTCGCCGGTTGGCTGCTCGCGAACGGCGCACAGCCGGGCGACCGGATCGGGGTGTACCTGAGCAACTGCCCGCAGTTCCTCGTCGCCATGCTCGGCATCCTGAAGATCGGCGCGGTGCACGTGCCGATCAATCCCCTGTTCCGCGCCCACGAACTGCGCCACGAACTCATCGACGCGGGCGTGACAATCCTTCTCGCCCAAGACGATCTCGCCCCGCTGGTCGACGAGGTGCGCGCGGACACCCCGGTGCGGCTGGTCGCGCGCACCGCGCTGTCCGACATGTTCACCGACGAACCCGCCGTCGCCGCCCCCTTCGAGACCACCGCGGCCGAGACCGACTGGCACCGGATCATCGAAAGCCCGCGCGCCCCGGCACAACCCGCCGATCCGGACGCACTCGCCGCGCTGAACTACACCGGCGGAACCACCGGCATGCCGAAGGGCTGCGAGCACACCCAGCGGCACATGGTCTACACCGCGGCGACCGCCACCGTGGGCAACGGCTCGCGGGTGGGCGAACGCCCGCTCGTCGCGCTGAACTTCCTGCCGGTGTTCTGGATCGCGGGCGAGGACTTCGGCATTCTGTTCCCGCTGGTCAACGGCGGCACCGCGGTGCTGATGAACCGATGGGACGCCGCGACGGCACTGACCCTGCTCGGCCGCTACCGAGTCACCTCGATGATCGGCATGATCGACAACTACGTGGAGATGATGGAGCACCCGGCATTCGACCCCGCCGGACTCACCGCGCTGGAGAACACGACCGGTGTCTCGTTCGTGGTGAAACTCGACGCCGAGATCCGGGCTCGCTGGCGCGCCGCCACCGGACTCACCCTGCGCGAGACCAGCTACGGGATGACCGAGACCCACACCGCCGACACCTTCACCCTTGGCCTGCAGGACGACGACTACGACCTGCGCAGCGAGCCGGTGTTCTGCGGCCTACCGGTGCCCGGCACCGACATCCTGATCGTCGACGAGGACGGCGCGCCGGTCCCGATGGGCCACGAAGGCCAGATCATCGTGCGCAGCCCCTCGATCCTCACCCGGTACTACGGCAATCCCGAAGCCACCGCGGCGACCGTGCGCGATGGCTGGTTGCAGACCGGCGACGTCGGCAAGCTGAACGAGCGCGGCGCCCTGCACTATCTGGCAAGGAACAAGGAGATGATCAAGGTCAACGGCATGAGCGTGTTCCCGTCCGAGGTCGAATCCCTGCTGATGCTGCACCCGCAGGTACAAACCGCCGGTGTGGTGCCCAAACCCGATCCACAACGCGGGCAGGTGCCGCTCGCCTTCGTCCAGCTGATCCCCGAATCAACCGTCGCGGCAGCCGAATTGCAGACCTGGGCGAAACAGAACATGGCCGGTTACAAGGTCCCCCAGATCGAGATCCTCGACGCGTTGCCGATGACGGCGACCGGCAAGATCCGCAAGGGCGAGCTGTTCACCATGACCGAGCGCATCGCCGCCACCGAATCCGAGGACATCCAGTGAAGCTGCTGATCGCCAATCGCGGCGAGATCGCCCTGCGCGTGATCCGCACCGCCACCGAACTCGGCATCGACACCGTGGCGGTCTACGCCACCGACGACGCCGACAACCCCGATGTGCACGCGGCGGGCGAGGCGATCGAGTTGGCGGGCACCGGCACCGCGCCCTATCTCGATCACGCCGCGATCCTGGCCGCCGCCAAGGAATCCGGCGCCGACTACCTCCATCCCGGCTACGGATTCCTCAGCGAGAACGCCGAATTCGCGCGTGCCTGCGCGGCCGATGGCGTGACGTTCGTCGGCCCCGATCCCGCGGTGCTCGACCTGTTCGGTGACAAGTCCTCGGCCCGCGCGACCGCTATGGCCGCGGGCGTACCGGTGTTGCCCGCGACCGAGGGACCGACTACCGCCGAACAGGTCCACGCGTTCTTCGGCACGCACCCCGGTGCGATCATGATCAAGGCGCTGGCCGGTGGCGGCGGCCGTGGCATGCGGGTGGTGCGGACCGCCGAGGAGATCGACGACGCCTACCGCCGGTGCGCCGCGGAGGCGCAGCTCGGTTTCGGCAATCCCGCGGTCTTCGCCGAGATCCTGTTCGAGAACGCCCGGCACATCGAAGTACAGATCATCGCCACGGGCGGCACGGCGCTCGCGCTCGGTGATCGCGATTGCAGTGTGCAGCGCAGGCATCAGAAGCTGCTCGAAATCGCGCCTGCTCAGGGTCTTTCGGAGGACCTGCGCAGGGAACTTCACACGGCGGCAGCACGGCTGTGCGCCCATGTCGGGTATCGCGGACTGGCGACCGTCGAATTCCTGGTCTCCGGCACCGAATTCGTGTTCCTCGAGGTCAATCCACGCATCCAGGTGGAGCACACCGTGACCGAGGAGGTGACCGGTGTCGACCTGGTCGCCGTGCAGCTCGCGATCGCCCAGGGTGCGCCCTTCGATGACCTGGATCTGCCGAGCGGAATCGTCTCCGACGGCACCGATTCCACCGGTGAACCCGCCGCCGCGGACGGCATCGCGATCCAGGCAAGGGTGAACATGGAGACGATGGCGGCCGACGGTTCGGCCGTGCCGACCGCGGGCACGCTGACCACCTTCGCGCCGCCGACCGGGCCGGGCGTACGAGTCGACACGTTCGGCCGCGCCGGGCTGACTCCGAGCCCGCGTTACGACTCGCTCCTGGCCAAGGTGATCACCCGTACCCGCGGCCAGTCCTTCCCCGCCGCCGCCCGCAAGGCCGCGACAGCACTCGCCGAGTTCACCGTGACCGGCATCGGTACGAACATCTCGTTCCTGCGAGAGATCCTCGCCGACACCACCTTCCAGTCCGGCGTTGCCACCACCGGCTTTCTCACCGAGCGACTGACCGACCTGGTCGCGGCGGCCCGGACCGATCAGCCCGAGGTCGCGGTCGCCGCCGTCGAGCTGTATCCGGGTCAGGAGGCCGTACGCGCACAGCTCGCGGGCACGGTGGTCGAAGTGACGGACGAGGGTGTCGACATCGGCGCCGGTGGTCAGCTCGTCGTGCTCGAGGCGATGAAGATGCAGCATGTGCTCACCGCACCGGATGCCGCCAGGACCGTCCGGGTGCTGGTCCGCCCCGGCCGAGTCGTCGCGCCGGGCGACCCACTCGTCATCATCACCCGCACCGGTGCGGACGAAACCGGCAGCGCGCACACCGATCTGGATCCCGGCCGTGCCCGCGCCGATGTGGACGAGATCCGCGCCAGGCACCTCGCGACGCTCGACGAATCCCGCCCGGCGGCGGTGGCGAAGCGGCACAAGCTCGGTCGCCGCACCGCACGGGAGAACATCGCCGACCTGGTCGACGCCGGCAGCTTCGTCGAATACGGCGCGCTCACCTTCGCCGCGCAACGCAGCAGACGCACCGAAGAGGACCTGATCGCCAACACCCCCGCCGACGGCCTGATCACCGGCTTGGCGACCATCGGCGCCGACCGCTTCGACAAGGCAGACGCGGTGGTGATCTCCTACGACTACACCGTGCTCGCGGGCACACAGGGCAAGAACAACCACGCCAAGACCGACCGCGCCTTCGAACTCGCCGAACGCAAGCGGGTTCCGGTGGTCCTGTTCGCCGAGGGCGGCGGCGGCAGGCCGGGCGACACCGACTGGACCGGCATGGGCCTGGACGTGACGACCTTCCGCGCGCTCGGCGCCCTGCGCGGCAAGGTACCGCTGGTGACGATCGTGTCGGGCCGCTGCTTCGCGGGCAACGCCGCCCTCGCCGGCGCCTGCGACGTGATCATCGCGACGCCGGACGCCAATATCGGCATGGGCGGACCGGCGATGATCGAAGGCGGCGGGCTCGGCGCCTACCGCCCGGAGGACATCGGCCCGATCGACGTGCAGCGCCGCAACGGCGTCGTCGACCTGGTCGCCCGCGACGAAGCACACGCGGTGGCGCTGGCCAAGCAGTACCTGGGCTATTTCCAGGGCCGGGTCGACGATTTCGAAGCCCCCGACCCCCGCCTGGCCCGGCATGTGGTGCCGGAGAACCGGTTGCGCGCCTACGACATCCATCGCGCCATCGACGCGATCGTCGACATCGGCTCGGTGCTCGAGTTACGGCCCGACTACGGCGTCGGCATCGTCACCGCGCTGGTGCGGGTACACGGCGAACCGTTCGGCTTGATCGCCAACAGCAGCCACCACCTCGGCGGTGCCATCGACGCCGAGGCCGCCGACAAGATGGGCGAGTTCCTCACCCTGTGCCAATCCTTCGGGCTGCCGGTCGTCTCCCTGTGTGACACACCGGGTTTCATGGTCGGTCCGGAGGCGGAGAAGACCGCGACGGTGCGCCGGTTCAGCAAGTTGTTCGTGCTCGGCGCCCAGCTGAGCGTCCCGTTCGGCACGATCATCCTGCGCAAGGGCTACGGCCTCGGTGCGATGGCGATGACGGCGGGCCATTTCCACGCGCCGAACTTCACCGTCGCCTGGCCCACCGGCGAGATCGGCCCGATGGGGCTGGAGGGCGCCGTTCGCCTCGGCTTCAGCAAAGAGCTCGCCGCCGTGGCGGATCCGGCCGAGCGCGAGACACTGTTCGGGCAGTTGCTCACTCTGGCCTACCAGCAGGGCAAGGCGATCACCGCCGCGACGGGTTTCGAGCTCGACGACGTGATCGACCCCGCCGACACCCGTACCTGGATCGCCACCCTCGTCAGTAGCCGGGCGCGCGCAGGATCCTGAGCACCAGATCGGCGTTGATGTCGCCGAGTTCCTCCGGGGTGAACTCACCGCCCGGCCGGTACCACCGGCAGATGTCGATCCCCAGCGACATCATCGCCAGCACGGCGACGCGGGGATCGGCGACGGTGAACACGCCGCGCTCGATCCCCGCCCGCACCTCCGCGACCGCGGCCTGCCGGATCCGGCGGCGGATCGCGGCGACCATCTCGTGGTGGCCGGGGGCGAGGTGCCTGCTCTCGTACTGGGCGATCCGCGCCCGCCGGTAGCTGCGCGCGTGCAGGACGCTGAACGCGGTGACCAAGGCCCGTATGCGGTCCACCGGCTCGGTATGGGGCGCGACGGCGGCTTCGATGATGGTCAGGGTGTTCTCGACGGCATGCTCGACCAGCCGGAAGAGCAGATCCTCCTTCGAGGCGAAATACACATACATCGCCGCCGGGCTCAACCCGGCCGCCGCGGTGATGTCCCTGGTGCGGGTGGCCTCGAAACCCTTGTCGGAGAACAGCACTACCGCCGCGTCGAGCAAGCGCTGCGCGGTGTCGCCCAGCGCGGCGGCCGGGTCGGCCAGTGGGTCGTCATCGAGTAGCCCGGTCACCTGATTCCCCTTCGCTATGCCTGTGATTGACATTACATCTCCACGGGCTCACACTGAGCAAGCGCTCACTCACTTGAAGTTGACGTCAACTTCCAATAGTTTCAACCCTGCGGATTCACCGAGGAGTCACCGATGATCGAACCCGGCCAGCGGACAGCCGTCACAACACCGCCGACCTCGCCCGACACAGCACCGTCGTCGGCCGACGGCAAACGCGCGCATCGCAAGCTGCTCGCCGCAGGCCTGGTCGGCAGCTCGATCGAGTGGTACGACTTCTTCCTCTACGGCACCGCCGCCGCGCTGGTGTTCCCGCACGTGTTCTTCCCCGACGCCTCGGCGCTGATGGGCACCCTGCTCTCGTTCAGCACCTTCTGGGCGGGCTTCGTCGCACGCCCGATCGGCGGCGTGCTCGCCGGGCACTTCGGCGACCGGTACGGCCGCAAGCCCGTGGTCGTCGTCTGCCTGCTGGCCATGGGCATCGCCACCTTCGCGATCGGCTGTCTGCCCAGCACCGGCTCGATCGGCGTGCTCGCGCCCGTACTGCTGGTGACGCTGCGCTTCGTGCAGGGCATCGCCTGCGGCGGCCAGTGGGGCGGGATCGTCTTGCTGCTCACCGAATCCGCGGGCCCAAAGAAGCGGGGATTCGCGGGCACCTTCGGGCAGATGGGTGTGCCACTGGGTTTGATCACGGGCAATCTGGTCTTCCTGGCCGCCACCGCGGCGCTGTCCACCGACGCGTTCCTCAGCTGGGGCTGGCGCGTGCCGTTCCTGGCCAGTGCGCTGCTGTTCCCGGTGGTGCTCTACATCCACACCAAGGTCGAGGACTCCCCCGAATTCCGTGAGTTGCAGGCCGAGACCGCGAAGAAGAAGGCACCCGCCGTCGCCCAGGCACCGCTGGCCGAGGCGATCAAGGAGCACTGGCGCACCATCCTGCTCGGCTGCGGCCTGCTGGCGGGCACCAACTCACTGTTCTACGTGAGCATCGCGGGCCTGCTCAGCTACGGCACCGCCGAACTCGGCATGAACCGCAATGCGCTGCTGGCCATCTCACTGATCTCCTCCGGCCTGCTCACCGCGGTGATCCTGTGGGCGGGAGCCCTGTCGGACCGGATCGGCAGGCGACCGCTGATCCTGATCGGCGGCGCGGGGATGGCGCTGTGGGCGTTCCCGTTCTTCGGGCTGATCAATACCGCCAACGTGCTCGCCGTGTTCGTCGCCGTCACGATCGGTGCGGCCATGCAGGCACTCACCTACGGTCCGCTCGCCGCCTTCATGGGTGAGCTGTTCGCCCCGCGGGTGCGGTACTCGGGCGCCTCGCTGGCCTACCAGCTGGCCGCGATCACCATCAGCGGCGGCACCCCGTTCATCATGACCGCGATCATCGCCGAAACCGGATCGACCACCGGGGTTTCGCTGTTCCTGATGGCCATGGGCCTGATCACCGTGTTCAGCGCGTGGAAGCTGCGCGAAACCAACACCCCGGCCGTCCGCGACGACCCGGAAGCGGTGCCGGGAACCCAGCTGTACTGACCGATCCCCTTCGATTCGACCCTGCTCGGGCTGGAAACAGCCCGGGCGAAAGGATTTCTGATGAGAGTTGCCGAGAAAGTCGCCATCGTGACCGGTGGCGGCGCGGGCATCGGCGCCGCACTGGCCGCCGCGCTCGCCGCCGCCGGTGCGAAGGTGGTGGTGTCCGACCTCGACGAGGCCGCCGCGCTGGCCGTGTCGGCGCAGATCAACGCCGATCACCCCGGCACCACCGTCGGAATCGGCGCCGACGCCGCCGACACCGAGGCGATCAGCGGCCTGATCGCGGTGGCGCAACAGCAGTTCGGGCCGGTCGACCTGTACTTCGCCAATGCGGGCATCGTCGGCGCCCCCGGGCTCGACGTCACCGACGCCGACTGGGACCGCGCGCTCGAGGTGAATCTGCGCGCCCACATCCGTGCCGCGCAGCTGCTGGTGCCCCAGTGGGTCGAACGCGGTGCGGGCTACTTCGTCAGCACCGCCTCCGCCGCGGGGCTGCTCACCCAGATCGGTTCGGCCACCTACTCGGTGAGCAAGCACGCCGCGGTCGGGTTCGCCGAGTGGCTCAGTGTCACCTACGGCGACCAGGGTGTTCGCGTCAGCTGCCTGTGCCCGATGGGCGTGAACACGAAACTGCTGTACGCGGGCCGGGATTCGGGCGAGGAGCTCGGTGTCGCGGCGACCCGCGCCGTCGTCTCGGCGGGCGAGGTCCTCGAACCCGCCGAAGTGGCCGACATCGTGCTCGCGGCCGTCGACGCCGAGGAATTCCTGATCCTGCCGCATCCGCAAGTGCTGGAGATGTACCGCCACAAAGGCGCCGATTACGACCGCTGGCTGGGCGGCATGCGTCGCTACCAGTCGTCGCTGCTGGCCGAAACCCGCTGAGCGAGAGAGAAATCATGTCACTGTTCGATCTGAGCGAGCGCTCGAAGAAGTACTCCGAAGACCTGCTCGACTTCATGGACGCCCACGTCTACCCGGCCGAGTCCGTCTACGAGGCGCAGATGCGCGAATCCGGCGACCCACATTTCCAGCCGCCGATCCTGGAAGAGCTCAAAACCGAGGCCAAACGGCGCGGGCTGTGGAACCTCTTCCACCCGCACCCCGGCCGCGGACCCGGCCTGACCAACCTCGAATACGCGCCGCTGGCCGAGATCATGGGCCGCAGCCATCTCGCGTCCGAGGCCTGCAACTGCAACGCCCCCGACACCGGCAACATGGAAGTGCTCGAGCTGTTCGGCACCGACGAGCACAAAGAGAAGTACCTGAAGCCCCTGCTCGACGGCACCATGGCCTCGGCCTTCGCGATGACCGAACCACGGGTGGCCAGCTCCGATGCCACCAATATCGAACTGTCGATGGTGCGTGACGGCGAAGACTACATACTCAACGGCCGAAAGTGGTTCGCCACCAACGCCTTGCACAAGAACTGCCGCGTGATGATCGTGATGGGCAAGACCGATCCCACCGCGGCACCGCACCGTCAGCAGACCATGATGGTGGTCCCGATCGACGCACCGGGCGTCACGATCCTGCGCGGGCTGCCGGTGTTCGGCTACCAAGAACGCGAAGGCCACGCCGAGATCGACTTCGCCGACGTGCGGGTGCCCGCCACCGATGTGCTCGCGGGCGAAGGCGAGGGTTTCGCGATCAGCCAGGCCCGGCTCGGACCCGGCCGCATCCACCACTGCATGCGCAGCATCGGCATGGCCGAGCGCGCACTGGAGATGATGTGCAAGCGCGCGCAGGCGCGGGTCACCTTCGGCAAGCCGCTGGCCGACAACGCCAATATCCAGGACTGGATCGCCGAGTCGCGCATCGATATCGAGATGATCCGGCTGCTCACGCTCAAGGCCGCCCACCTGATGGACACCGTCGGCAACAAGGCCGCGCGCACCGAGATCGCCGCCATCAAGGTGGCCGCGCCGAACATCGCGCTCAAGGTCGTCGACCGGGCCATTCAGGTGCACGGTGCGGGCGGCGTTTCCGACGACTTCCCGCTCGCCGCCGCCTGGGCGCAACTGCGCACGCTCCGGCTCGCCGACGGCCCCGACGAAGTACACAAGCGGGCTATCGCACGTCAGGAACTACGCAAATGGCGCTGACCGGCCACACCGCGGGTATCCGACGAACACACAGACAGGAGGACTGATCACGATGAAAGCCTGGCAAGTAGCCGAACTCGGCAAACCACGGGATGTACTGCGGTTCAACGACATCGACGACCCGGTGGCGGGTCAGGGACAGCTGCTGGTGCGCGTTCTCGCGGCGCCGGCCAACTTCCCCGATGTGCTGTTGTGCCGTGGGCAATATCAGGTCAAGCCACCGCTGCCGTTCACCCCTGGCGTCGAACTGTGCGGTGAGGTGCTTGCGGTCGGTGCGGGGGTCGACCGGTTCGCGATCGGTGACCGGATCGTCGGCACCGCGAACCTGCCCGGCGGCGCGTTCGCCGAGCTGGCCGTGCTCGACGCAGAGAACGCCTTCCCCGCACCGGAATCCCTCGATGACGCCGAGGCGGCGGCACTCACCATCGGCTATCAGACGAGCTGGTTCGCCCTGCACCGCCGAACTCGGTTGCAGCCCGGCGAGACGCTGCTGGTGCACGCCGCCGCGGGTGGCGTCGGCAGCTCCGCGGTGCAGCTGGGCAAGGCCGCGGGCGCACGGGTGATCGGCGTCGTCGGCGGGCGCGCCAAGGCCGACTACTGCCGCGAGCTCGGCGCCGATCTCGTGATCGACCGGCACACCGAGGATTTCGTGCCGATCGTCAAGGAGTTCACCGGTGGTCGCGGCGCCGACGTGGTCTACGACCCGGTCGGCGGCGACGCCTACGCCAGGTCCACCAAATGCATCGCGTTCGAAGGCCGCATCCTCGTGATCGGCTTCGCCGGCGGCACCATCCCCCAGCCCGCGCTCAACCACGCACTGATCAAGAACTATTCGATCATCGGCCTGCACTGGGGTCTCTACAAGCAGTACAACCAGCAGGCCATCCACGACTGCCACGCCGAGCTGACCCGGCTCGCCGCGGCCGGACAGGTGAAACCACTGATCAGCGAGCGGCTCTTGTTCGCCGACATCCCCGCCGGACTCGGCCGCCTCGGCGACGGCGATACCGTCGGCCGCGTCGTGTTCCACCCGTGAACGCCGGTATATAACTACAACCATGGAACGAGCCGCCGACACCGACAGCGAGGGCGCGCTGCCTTCGATGGCACGCACCTCGCTGTTGCGCGACCTGCCGACCACCCCGCGCGGCCTGCGCACCAGGGACGCGCTGATCGCGGCGGGCCGCAAGGTGTTCGAGCGGATGGGATACCTCGATACCCGGCTCATCGACATCACCCAGGAAGCCAGCTGCTCGTCGGGCACTTTCTACACCTACTTCGCGAGCAAAGAGGAGATCTTCGCCGCGATCCTCGAGCACGCCCAGGAAGACATGATGCATCCCGGGATGCCGCATGTGACGGGCGAAGACGACCCTGCCTCGATCATCGAAGCCGCCAACCTGGCCTACTTCGAGGCCTACAAGCGCAATGCCGAGCTGATGGGCCTGCTCGAACAGGTCGCCCATATCGACCCCGAATTCAGCAAGCTGCGCCAGAACCGTGGCGATGCCTTCATCCGCCGCAACGCCCGCGGCATCGCCGACCTCCAGCGCCGGGGCCTCGCCGACCCCGATCTCGATCCGATGCTCACCTCGCGCGCCCTCTCTGGCATGGTCAGCCGCATGGCCTTCAACTATTTCGTCATCGGCGACGGCGAGCTCGACGGCAGGCAGATACCGATGGAAGAAGTTGTCCACACCCTGACCCGCCTGTGGACCAATGCCCTGCGGATGCCCACTACGAGCTGACCGGCTCGCCACCGGAAAACGAAAAAATCCCCTCACCGCGTACTTCGGTGAGGGGATCGAAGGTGGCCAGAGCCGGGATCGAACCGGCGACCTACCGCTTTTCAGGCGGTCGCTCGTACCAACTGAGCTACCTGGCCGGAAGTACCGGATTGCTCTGGTACTACGTGCGACCCTGACGGGACTCGAACCCGCGACCTCCGCCGTGACAGGGCGGCGCGCTAACCAACTGCGCTACAGGGCCATGCATACCTGCAGTACTACTAGACACAGTCCGAAGACTGTACCCCCTACGGGATTCGAACCCGCGCTACCGCCTTGAAAGGGCGGCGTCCTAGGCCGCTAGACGAAGGGGGCTCGTTCCGAATCTCTCCGGGGCGGCTTCAACGTTTCCGTTGGGAGCTCGCATAGCTTATGACAGGTGTGCGCAGAGTTCCAAATCGCCTGGTCAGGCGCCCAAACCGAGGTCATCAAGGCGTGCCTGTTCGCGCCAGCCCTCGGTGCGGAAGTTCTGGATCCACAGCGGGGTCGCCATTGCCTCCACGATAACCTCCAGCACCTCGGCGAAGCGGGCGCGCAGGTCGGCGGCGGAACCGTTGGCGATCGGGTCGACCAGATAGCGCTGGCCCGCCAGTGCGGCGGACAGGGTCCGGGTGAAGCGGTCGGGGTCGGCGTCGGCGCGCAGGTGGCCGTCGTCGATGGCACGGACGGCGAGCACGCGGGTGGCGCGGCCGACGATGCGTCCGCCGCCGTTGCCGGTGTCGCGATGGAAGTCGGGTTCGATCACGAGGCGGTACTCGGCTTGCACGATGGTGTCGTGCTCGAGGCGCAGCGCGATCTCGTCGACCATGCCGTGCAGCACGTCGAGCGGTCCGAGGTCGGCGCGCGCCAGCCAGCGCTCCGCGCAGATCCGGTACCGCTCCACCGCGGTATCGAGCACCGCGCGCGCCAGGTCTTCCTTGGAGTCGAAGTGGAAGTACATCGCACCCTTGGTGGCGCGCGAACCTTCCAGAATGCGGTTGAGCGATGCCGCGGCATATCCACTCTTCCCGAACTCGACGGCCGCGGACTTGATTATCGCCGCGCGTGTCCGGCGCGCCCGCTCTTGCTGCCGTGCCATGCTCGAAACGCCTCCGAACCTTCTCGACGCCTGCGGTCGAATACAGACCGTTGGCGCGAATTGTGGTTTTAATTCAAACTTTCGGTATGAAAAACTCGCGGTGTCTCGCACTGCGGCGCCACCACGTGTGAGAACCGCCTCCTCCTGCGGTAACGGCTACCCCTTTGCCGGGAGTTCGCGCACCCATCGCGATCACCTCGGCCTGCAATCCTTCGGTGAATTTCGAAACGCCGCACCCTGCACCGGAGCCACGGAAAACGCCGCACCGGTGATTGTTTCGAAATTCACCAGGCGATCACCGTACCCGTATTCCCGAGTCGACACGCGGCGATTGGAGTAGCTATCCGAACATCCGGTCCGGTTATCCACGTCAGCAAACGAGGCGCTACCGGAATGGTTGCTTCGGGTACGAATTCCGTAGGCGCGCAGCCCGGTTGAACGACTCACCGGCACCGCCGACGTTCGCCGAACGGTCGCGAGACCGGCGCCCACCTGGACCACTCCATCGCTGCTGCACCCCTGCTTGTCGAAAGATGTTGCGATACAACAGTATTCGATGACCATACGCAACCCGTAGCGTGAACGACCCAGGGCACCAGGTGTTTACCGGGAATCGTCGCGGGCGCCGGCATTGTTACCGGCCGCCACCAGCGGCGATCAGCCGCCTGCGACTCCACCGGGGACCACTATTCGGCCCTTCGGCACAGTGTCCGCTAGACTCCGCTGCGCGCCCCTTTAGCTCAGTTGGTAGAGCTGGTGACTTTTAATCACTAGGTCGTAGGTTCGAGTCCTACAGGGGGCACCATCACTACCACGGTGACCATCGTCACGTGGCGACGCGCCAAACCCAGACGCCGCCGAAACCGCCGGTTTCGTGCATCTATTCACCTAACCTGAGCGCGACCCGGGCTACCGGGCACCCTCGACCCTCAGGCGGAGTGAGATGACTTCCTTCGACGATTTGCTGTCCCAAGTCCCCATCGCCCAGATCGCCGACCAGCTCGGCGTCGACCAGGCGACCGCGACCACGGCCGTGCAGGCCGCGCTGCCGACGCTGCTCGGCGGGCTCCAGGCCAATGCCGCCCAGCCGCAGGGCGCGGCGTCACTGCTCGGCGCGCTCGACAACCACGGCGGCCTCGTCGAAGGCGAGGGCGCGGTCGATCTGCAGCAGGTGGACACCGACGACGGCGAGAAGATCGTCGACAACGTCTTCGGTGACGAGAAGAACACCGTGATCAGCGCGCTCGGTGCGGGCGGCGGGACCGGCGGCAACGACCTGATCGGCAAGCTGCTGCCGATTCTCGCCCCGATCGTGCTCGCCTACGTGGCCAAACAGCTCACCGGCGGTGGCGGCGCCGCGGCACCGCAGCAGACGCAAGCCTCCGGCGGTGGTCTCGGTGATCTGCTGGGTGGTCTGCTCGGCGGCAGCAGCAACACCGGGGGGCTCGGCGGCATGATCGGTGACGCACTGTCGAAGAACGCGGGCGGTGCGCTCGGCAGCGTGCTCGGCGGCCTGCTCGGTGGGAAGCGCTGAGAGTTCATCTACCCGTAGCTAACACCGCGAGGCCCGCAGCGATAGACCCTATGCTGCGGGCCGAGCACCTAGACTCGTCAGCACGACCATCGGTCCTACCGTCGAGTTGTGGCGTTGCTCAACTTCGTCGGAAAACCACTCTGTTGCGTTCCGCATCACACCTACGGTGCCGTAAGGTATGGCCGCATCGCGACGTTCGACCGCAAGCACGACAGCGAAGGGTTTTTACATGGCAAGGGATCTGACTCAACTCGAACTGCTCACGGAGTTGGAGCCGGTTGCCGAGGAAAACGTCAACCGCCACATGGCGCTCGCTAAGGAATGGCATCCGCACGACTACGTCCCGTGGGACGAGGGCCGCAACTTCGCCGCCATGGGCGGCATCGATTGGGATCCTGAGCAGTCCAAGCTCAGCGAGGTCGCCAAGGCGGCCATGATCACCAACCTGCTCACCGAGGACAACCTGCCCTCTTACCACCGTGAGATCGCCGAGAACTTCTCCCAGGACGGCGCCTGGGGCACCTGGGTCGGTCGCTGGACCGCCGAGGAGAACCGCCACGGCATCGTGATGCGCGACTACCTGGTGGTCACCCGCGGCGTGGATCCGGTCGCCCTCGAAGAGGCGCGCATGATCCACATGACCAACGGGTTCGCCTCCCCCACCGAGGTCGACGCGGGCTTCCTGCACTCGGTCGCCTATGTGACCTTCCAGGAACTGGCCACCCGGGTGAGCCACCGCAATACCGGCAGGGTGTGCGACGACCCGATCGCCGATCGCATGCTCCAGCGCGTCGCGGCCGACGAGAACCTGCACATGATCTTCTACCGCAACCTCTGCGGCGCGGCGATGGACCTGAGCCCCGACCAGACCATCGAGGCCATCTCGATGATCGTCGAGAACTTCCAGATGCCCGGCGCCGGCATGCCGAACTTCCGTCGCAACGGCGTGCTGATGGCCAAGCACGGCATCTACGACCTGCGTCAGCACCTCGAAGAGGTCGTGCAGCCGGTGCTCAAGAAGTGGAACGTCTTCGATCGCACCGACTTCACCGCCCGCGGTGAGGCCACCCGTGAGCGGCTGGCGGACTTCCTGGAGAAACTGGGCTCCGACGTGCTGAAGTTCGAGGAGCAGCGCGACCGGATGCTCGCTCGCGAGGCCAAGAAGCTCGAAATGGTCTCCGTCTAGGTTTCACAACGAAAGCGCCGCCCCCCCCCCAACCGGGGGGGGGGCCGT
>NZ_JBHXNJ010000041.1:0-24335 GCF_042719655.1 Nocardia sp. NPDC058518 | reverse complement strand
CGCGCCCCGGCGCCCGCGCGCGCGGGCGGCGGTGCGGGGCGGTGGGTCTCTGGTTCTGCCCCCTCCCCGCCGCCCCCCCCCCACTCCCGCGACCCGGCCGCGACCGGCCACTTCGTGGCCGCTGCTCCCTAGGGGCCGCAGGTGCGGGGTTGGGAGTGCGGTCATGGCGGATTGGGGTTTGACGGTGTGGCCGGCTGAGTGTGCGGTCATGGCGGACTCGTTGCGTGGCGGTGGCGGCACGCTTTCCTTTGAACGGAGTTAGTTGATGAAGCTCGCAGTAATCGCCGGTGACGGCATCGGACCCGAGGTCATCGCCGAGGCGCTCAAGGTGCTCGACGTGGTGTTGCCCGGTGTGGAGAAGACCGAGTACGACCTGGGTGCCGCGCGCTACCACCGCACCGGGGAGATCCTGCCGGAGTCGGTGCTGCCCGAGCTCAAGCAGCACGACGCGATTCTGCTCGGCGCGATCGGCGATCCGTCGGTGCCCAGCGGTGTGCTCGAGCGTGGGCTGCTGCTCAAGACCCGTTTCGCGCTCGATCACCACGTGAACCTGCGTCCGTCGAAGCTGCACGCCGGTGTCACCAGCCCGCTGGCGGGCAACCCGGATATCGACTTCGTGGTGGTGCGTGAGGGCACCGAGGGCCCCTACACCGGCACCGGCGGCGCGATTCGCGTCGGCACGCCGCACGAGGTGGCGACCGAGGTGTCCAACAACACCCGCTTCGGCATCGAGCGTGTGGTGCGCTACGCCTTCGCCACCGCGCAGGCCCGCCGCAAGCACCTCACCCTGGTGCACAAGAACAATGTGCTCACCTTCGCCGGCTCGCTGTGGCAGCGCACCGTCGACGAGGTCGCCGCCGAATTCCCCGAGGTGACCACGGCCTACCAGCACATCGACGCCGCCACCATCCACATGGTGACCGACCCGGGCCGCTTCGACGTGATCGTCACCGACAACCTGTTCGGCGACATCATCACCGACCTCGCCGCCGCCGTCAGCGGTGGCATCGGCCTGGCGGCCTCGGGCAACATCGACGCCTCGGGCGTCAACCCGTCGATGTTCGAGCCGGTCCACGGCAGCGCCCCCGATATCGCGGGCCAGTCCAAGGCCGACCCGACCGCCGCCATTCTCTCGGTCTCGCTGCTGCTCAACCACCTCGGCAACACCGAGGGTGCGGCCCGCATCGAATCCGCGGTGGCCAAGGACCTGGCCTCGCGCACCGGCACCGCCTCCACCGTGGAGGTCGGCGACCGCATCGCGGCCATCGTCTGACCCCATCGCACGCGAAAGGCTCGCTCCGGCTGAATACCGGAGCGAGCCTTTGTCATTGGCGGGTGCGGATCGAATTGTGTTCTGTGAGTGGGAGATACAGGTATTCGACCGAATTCGCGGCCCGTGATGGAAGCTACTTCCGGGATCCTCTGGGGACCAATGGCACCGCCGCCACCGCGGCGACCGCTGCCAGGGCGTACACCACGGGGAAGCCGGTTGCCGTGATGACGGCACCGAAAAGTGGTGGGACGGCGGCTATCGCGAGGTTCTGACCCGTGTTCTGGATGCCGAGGCCCCGGCCGCTCCAGAACGGTCCCGCTATCTCGGCCACGGCCGTGAACGCTAAGCCGTTGTCGGACACCGAGATCACCGAAGCCGCGACCATCAAGGGAACCGCAGCCCACCACCAGTCGGTCCAGGCGGTGATCGTCAGCGCGGCCATGGCGACGGCGGCGGCGACGGCTACCTGGCGCAGCGGGCGCAGGCGCGAGCCGACCCGGTCCGACCAGGCTCCCGCGCCGATTCTTCCTGCGGCGCCGAGGAACTGGGTGACGGTCATCAGCGCGCCCGCGGCGGCCAGTGACCAGCCGAGGTCGACGTGCAGCCACAGCAGGCCGAAGGTCCACAGGGTGGCCTGGGGGACGACCAGCAGGATCGAGACACCGTGGATGCGCCACAGGGTGGAGCCGCCGCGATAGGGGTTGGCGCGGTCGGCGGCCTTCGCGGGCGGTCGCGGTGGGTCGATGATGCCGACCAAGCAGCCGATCGCGGCCACCCCGGCCATCAGCGCGGGCACCAACATGGCCGCGGGAATGCCATGATGTGCGGCCACCCACGGGATGGTGAGCGCGGCGATGCCGACACCGAGCGGTTGGGCGGTCTGGCGGATACCCATGGCCAGACCGCGCCGGTCCGGCGGGAACCAGCCGACGATCACCCGCCCGCTGGCGCCGTTGGAGCTGGCGGCGCCGACACCGCCGACGAACAGCAGCACGGCGAACGCGACGGGGTTGTCCACCACGGCCGCGGCGACGCCTGCCACGCACATCAGCAGCGTGCCCGCCACCAGCACGATGCGTTCGCCGATCCGGTCGACCACGTACCCCCAGGCGATCAGAGTGCAGACCAGCCCTACGGTCGGTAGTGCCACCAGCGCACCGGCGGAGGTGAGCGAATCGCCACGAGCGGTGAGCGCGGGCAGCAGGAACGGGGTGCCGTGGATGAAGATCGAACTGGACGTCTGCGCGAACACGCCGAGGGCGAGCATCAACCAGCGTCTGCCGTTACCGAGCTGCGTCACGTCGACCATCGGCCCCGCGTCTGTCACGATTCTCACCTCGCCGGATTGCACGATTGCATCTCAATATATGAGATTGATGTCTCATTAATTGAACATCAGTGATCACGCTACACCGGTGACCCTCCGATGTTGCCCACCGGTGAGGTGTCTGACGGGTCACATCGCCGCACACACGAATCCCGCACGCGGGCAGTGGCTTCGAATCACATCGGTGTGATCTGTCACGCACTTCGCCCGAGCCGCTATCAACGGACCCATGTCGCATCACGGGCGCGTTCGGGCAGGTAGCCCCGTCTCGATAGACTCCGGGGCATGCGCTTAGGTCGAGTTGCCAGTCCCGATGGAGTCGCTTTCGTCAGCATCGAAGGCGACGGAGGCGACGCCGTCGCCAAGGAGATCGCCGAACATCCGTTCGGCTCGCCGACGTTCACCGGGCGGAGCTGGCCGCTGGCCGATATCCGCCTGCTGGCGCCGATCCTGGCGAGCAAAGTGATCTGCATCGGCAAGAACTACGCCGCCCACGCGGCCGAAATGGGTGGCGAGGCACCGGTGGACCCGGTGATCTTCATCAAGCCGAACACCTCGATCATCGGCCCGAACGCATCGATCATCTTGCCGCCCAGCTCTTCTCAGGTCGACTACGAAGGCGAGCTGGCCGTGGTGATCGGCCGTCCGTGCAAGGACGTGTCCGCGGCGAAGGCGTTCGAGGTGATCCTGGGCTACACCATCGCCAACGATGTCACCGCCCGTGATCAGCAGCGCCACGACGGCCAGTGGACCAGGGCCAAGGGTTACGACACGTTCTGCCCGCTCGGCCCGTGGATCGAAACCGCGCTGGACCCAAGCGATCTGGAGATCGTCACCGAGGTAGACGGTGAGGTCCGCCAGCGCAGCCGTACTTCGCTGTTCCTGCACGACATTCCGAAGATCATCGAGTGGATCAGCTCGGTGATGACCCTGCTGCCCGGTGACGTGATCCTCACCGGCACACCGGAAGGCGTCGGTCCGCTGCGGGCCGGGCAGAACGTGTCGGTCACCGTCGAGGGCATCGGCACCCTCACCAATCCTGTTGCCACCAAGCGCTGATACCGCGAAAGAAGAGAGTCATGACTGAAGTACGGGTCCGTTTCTGCCCGTCCCCGACCGGCACGCCACACGTCGGCCTGGTGCGCACGGCGCTGTTCAACTGGGCGTTCGCGCGCCACCACGGCGGCAAGTTCGTGTTCCGCATCGAAGACACCGACGCCGCACGCGATTCCGAGGATTCCTACCGCGCGCTGCTCGACGCGCTGCGCTGGCTCGGGCTCATCTGGGACGAGGGCCCCGAGGTCGGCGGACCCTACGAGCCCTACCGGCAGTCGCTGCGCCGCGATTCCCATCTCGACGTGGTGCGCCGGCTGCTCGAGGCGGGCGAGGCCTATGAGGCGTTCTCGACGCCGGAGGAAGTCGAGGCCCGTCATCGCGCCGTCGGCCGTGATCCGAAACTCGGCTACGACAATTTCGATCGCGACCTCAGCGCCGAGCAGATCGCGGCGTACAAAGCCGAGGGTCGCCCCGCCGTGGTCCGTTTGCGGATGCCCGACGAAGATCTCGGATGGAACGATCTCGTCCGCGGGGAAACCACCTTCAAAGCCGGAACCGTCCCCGATTTCGCCCTCACCCGTGGCAATGGCGACCCGCTCTACACATTGGTGAATCCGGTCGACGACGCGATGATGCGGATCACCCATGTGTTGCGGGGCGAGGATCTGCTCTCCTCGACCCCACGTCAGCTCGCGCTGTATGCCGCGCTGCAGCGTATCGGGGTTGCCGAGTTCACGCCCGAGTTCGGCCATCTGCCGTTCGTCATGGGCCAGGGCAACAAGAAACTGTCCAAGCGCGACCCGGAATCGAATCTGTTTCTGCACCGCGACCGCGGATTCATCCCCGAGGGATTGCTGAATTACCTCGCCCTGCTCGGCTGGAGTATCGGCGAGGACCGCGATGTGTTCTCCATGCTGGAAATGGTCTCGGCTTTCGATATCTCGTCGGTGAATTCGAATCCGGCCCGCTTCGATCAGAAGAAGGCCGACGCCATCAATGCCGAGCAGATTCGCCTTCTCGAGCCCGGCGATTTCGGTCACCGTTTGCGCGAGTTCCTCACCGCGCAGGGCCACATCGGCGCCGAAATCGACGAGAAGACGTTCCTGGTCGCCGCCGAACTCGTGCAGACCCGCATCGTGGTGCTCGGTGACGCGTGGGACCTGCTGAAGTTCCTGTTCGTCGCGCCGGAGGACTTCGGGATCGACCAGGCGGCAGGTACCAAGAATCTCGGCGCCGAGGCCGATCCGGTGCTCGACGCCGCGATCGCCGCTGTGGAGCCGCTGGGCGAGTGGACCACCCCGGCACTGGAGGAGGCGCTGAAAAAGGCGCTGATCGACGATCTGGGGCTCAAGCCGCGTAAGGCGTTCGCGCCGGTGCGGGTCGCGGTGACGGGCTCGCACATCAGCCCGCCGCTGTACGAGTCGATGGAGCTGCTCGGCCGCGAGGTCTCGCTCGACCGGCTGCGCGCCGCGCGTGGTTGGGCTCCTGCCGCGCAGTAGCCGTGGGGAGCGGGTGCGGCCACTTCGCCGCATCCGTTCCAAAGGTGCGAAAAACGGCCGAAAAGCGGCTTCTGACCAGGCGATTTGTAGTTTACCCCCTAGTGTTTGGTAATCTTCTCATCGCCGCGGAACACGGCCTCGCAACACCGACAACCACTCGGTGGAGATTGCAAGGTCGGGCGTTTCGGTCTTTGGGGTATGGTGTAATTGGCAACACAGCTGTTTCTGGTACAGCCATTCTAGGTTCGAGTCCTGGTACCCCAGCAAGGTTTCACTCTGTGAGATCGTCCTGGCCCCGTCGTCTAGCGGCCTAGGACGCCGCCCTCTCAAGGCGGTAGCGCGGGTTCGAATCCCGTCGGGGCTACAAAGCAAAGTAAGGCCCCCGGTCGAATCCGACCGGGGGTCTTCTCTGTATCTACAGGCGCTTGTGCAGTGCCTCGGCGGCCGCGACCAGATCGGCGGCCCAGCGCGCGCCCGGCCTGCGACCCATTCGATCGATCGGCCCCGATACCGACACGGCGGCCACGATCACCCCGCCCGCATCGCGCACCGGCGCCGACACACTCGCCACGCCCTGCGCGCGCTCGGCGGCACTCTGCGCCCAGCCACGCTTGCGCACCTCGGCCAGCGCCCGGTCGCCGAACACGGCGTCGGCCAGGACCGTGCGCTGTAGCTCGGGATCGGACCACGCCAGCAATACCTTCGCCGCCGAACCCGCGGTGAGCGGTAGGCGCGAACCGACCGGCACCGTGTCGCGCAGGCCGACCGGCGGCTCCAGCGCGGCGATGCAGACGCGCGCGTGCCCGTCGCGGCAGTACAGCTGGACGCTCTCGCCGGTGATCTCACGCAGGCGGGGCAGAATGGCACCGGCGGCCTCCACCAGTGGATCGGCCGCCCCCGCCGACAACTCGGTGAGCGCGGGCCCCGGCCGCCACAGTCCGTTGCCGTCACGGGCCAGCAGCCGATGCGTCTCCAGCCCGACCGCCAGCCGATGCGCGGTGGCGCGTGGCAGGCCGGTGCGGGTGCACAGGTCGTTGAGACCGCAGGGCTCGTCGGCGACGGCGTAGAGCACCGCCACGGCTTTGTCGAGAACACCGATACCGCTATGCTGTCTCATAGAACGATACTAACGTCTCAAATGCTGAGATACCAAGTATGCCCGTCGAAAGGTGATCAAGCAATGGCCGAGCGCGCTCGCACACTGGCCGAGAAGGTGTGGGAACAGCACGTCGTCGCCAAAGGCGAAGGCGATGGTTCCTCCCGTGAACCCGACCTGATCTACATCGATCTGCACCTCGTGCACGAGGTGACCAGCCCGCAGGCCTTCGACGGGCTACGCGCGGCCGGCCGACCGGTGCGCAGAACCGATCTCACCATCGCCACCGAGGACCACAACGTCCCCACCACCGATATCGACAAGCCGATCGCCGACCCGATCTCGCGCACTCAGGTGGAGACGCTGCGCCGCAACTGTGCCGAATTCGGCGTGCGCCTGCACTCGATGGGCGACGTGGAGCAGGGCATCGTGCACGTGGTCGGCCCGCAGCTGGGTCTCACCCAGCCCGGTATGACCGTCGTCTGCGGTGACAGCCACACCTCCACCCACGGCGCGTTCGGCGCGCTGGCGATGGGCATCGGCACCAGTGAGGTCGAGCACGTGCTCGCCACCCAGACGCTGTCGCTGCGCCCGTTCAAGACGATGGCCATCACCGTCGACGGCGAATTGGCGCCCGGCGTCACGAGCAAGGATCTGATCCTGGCCGTGATCGCCGAGATCGGCACCGGCGGCGGCCAGGGCTATGTGCTGGAGTATCGCGGCGAGGCGATTCGCAAGCTGTCGATGGAAGCGCGGATGACGATCTGCAATATGTCCATCGAGGCGGGCGCACGCGCGGGCATGATCGCCCCCGACGCGGTGACCTACGAATTCCTGAAGGGCCGCCCGCACGCACCGCAGGGAGCCGACTGGGATGCCGCAGTGGCCTCCTGGGACGCGCTGGTCACCGACGAAGGCGCGCAGTTCGACGCCGAGGTCCACATCGACGCGAACACGCTGACCCCGTTCGTCACGTGGGGCACCAATCCCGGCCAGGGCCTGCCGCTGGGCGCGAATGTGCCAGACCCGGCCCAGATCGCCGACGAGAACGAGCGTGAATCCGCCGAGAAGGCCTTGCGCTACATGGACCTGATGCCGGGAATGCCGCTGCGTGAGGTGAGTGTCGACACCGTATTCGTCGGTTCGTGCACCAATGGCCGGATCGAGGATCTGCGCGCGGTCGCCGATGTTTTGAAGGGCCGCCACGTGGCCGACGGGGTGCGAATGCTGGTCGTGCCTGGCTCGATGCGGGTGCGCGCGCAGGCGGAAAAAGAAGGACTCGGCGAGATTTTCACCGCCGCGGGCGCGGAATGGCGTCAGGCGGGCTGCTCGATGTGCCTGGGTATGAATCCCGATCAGCTGGAACCGGGTCAGCGCTGCGCGTCTACCTCGAACCGCAATTTCGAGGGCAGGCAGGGCAAGGGCGGTCGCACGCACCTGGTCTCGCCGCTGGTCGCCGCCGCGACGGCGGTCCGGGGAACCCTGTCCTCGCCCGCTGATCTGGCCTGAGTCACCGATCACCTACAGATCGAAAGGGAATCGTTATGGAAGCCTTCACCGTTCACAAAGGCATCGGTGTGCCGCTGCGCCGGTCCAATGTCGACACCGATCAGATCATCCCCGCCGTTTACCTGAAGCGCGTGACCCGAACGGGTTTCGAGGACGGCTTGTTCGCCGGATGGCGCGCCGACCCGGAGTTCATTCTCAACACCGAGCCGTACAAGCGGGGCAGCGTGCTGGTGGCAGGCCCGGATTTCGGCACCGGTTCTTCGCGTGAGCACGCTGTGTGGGCGCTGTCGGACTACGGCTTTCGGGTGGTCATCTCGTCTCGTTTCGCCGACATCTTCCGGGGAAATGCGGGTAAGGGCGGGCTGTTGGCCGCGCAGATGTCACAGAACGATGTCGAAATGCTCTGGAAGCTGATCGAGGAACAGCCCGGCATCGAATTGGTTGTCGACCTGTCCGCACGCACCGTCACAGCGGGAACCGTCGTGTTGCCGTTCGATATTGACGACTACACCCGCTGGCGTCTGCTGGAGGGTTTGGACGACATCGGCCTCACGCTGCGACAGGCCGACGTCATCGGCGAGTTCGAAAAGGGAAGGCCGTCATGGAAACCCGTGACGCTGCCGGAGCCTATTTCACGGGCGTAATCAGCTGGGGCGCTTAGGGGCGCATCCCGGGCGGCGGTAGCTGGACGTGTGCTAAACCACATGAATTTTGGCGTGGCACATAGACTCTTGCTCAAACTGGGTTTACCGTGGTACCTAGTCGGTCCGACGACGGGCCATTAGTCTGCGGAGGATTCAATGAACAAGGCGGAACTGATCGACGTTCTGACCGAAAAGTTGGGTACGGACAGGCGGACGGCAACCGCGGCTGTCGAGAATGTTGTCGACACCATCGTCCGTGCCGTGCACAAGGGTCAGAGCGTCACCATCACCGGATTCGGTGTGTTCGAACAGCGCAAGCGTGCTCCCCGGGTTGCCCGTAACCCGCGTACCGGTGAAACCGTGAAGGTGAAGGCCACTTCGGTGCCTGCCTTCCGGCCGGGCGCGCAGTTCAAGGCGGTCATCGCGGGTAAGCAGAAGCTGGCCTCGTCCGGGCCTGCCGTCAAGCGAGGCGTGAATGCCCCGGTGGCGGCGAAGAAGGCGGCAGCCAAGAAGACCGCGGCGAAGAAGACCGCGGCCAAGAAGGCCACGCCGTCGAAGGGTCCCGCGAAGACCACGGCCCGCAAGGCCGCCACCAAGGCTCCTGCCGCCAAGAAGACCACGGCGGCAAAGAAAGTGACGGCGGCCAAGAAGGCGCCTGCCAAGAAGGTGACGGCGGCCAAGAAGGCTCCTGCCAAGAAGGTCACGGCCGCCAAGACCACGGCGGTCAAGAAGACCACTGCTGCGAAGAAGGCTCCCGCTAAGAAGACTGCTGCCAAGAAGACTGCCGCCCGTCGTGCTCGTTGATCCTGCCGCAGCGGGATCAGGTCGGGGAATGTGCACGTAACGCCGCATCACCCACCACTGGACCGAGAACGGCCCCGGGAATCCCGGGGCCGTTTCGGCTGTTTCGAGCCGGTCCGGGTGACTCAGGTGGTGACGATTGCCGTCGACAGGGAACGGTCCATATGGTTCGCGGCGACCAATCGGTCCCCGACGAACGACAATGCCCAGACACTGCCCTTGCGATTGCGCGCCGAGGGCAGCGTGAGCCCGCCCTGCTCGGCCAGCCACTGTGTCAGATCGGGAATCACCCCGCCCTGACTACACACGACCGGCACCCCCCGATCTGTTACCAACGACAGAAATCGTTGCCGCGCGGTGCTTTTCGCTGAATCGTAACCTTGCTCGGAAAACATTGGCTCGCAATTGATTTCGGCATCGAGCTGTTCTGCCAACGGGGTCACGGTTTGGATGCAGCGCAGCGGATCGGCGGAATAGATCTCGGATGCGCCGAACGCCAACAGATTCGGCGTCAATCCCTTCGCCTGCTGTTCCCCGGCCGCCTCGAGCGGTCGCAACTCGTCGGGTCCGTCGAAGCCGTGGCGCTTGCCCGCCTTGGCGTGGCGCACCAGCAGCACCGTCTTGGTGCGGGCGGGCAGCCGGGCGAAGATCCGGACGATCTGGCGGTCCATCGGATACGACAACTGGTCCATCACCTCGGCCAGGCGGAACCAGCGCAACTGGTCGACTTCGTCGTTGACGGCGAAGTCGCCGTCGGCGGCCTCGGCGGCCCAGTAGTCGACCCGCTTGAGCTGACGGTGGCCCGGGATCGGATAGGTGACGTGGCCGAGATAGCGCCCCAGCGTGGCGGGCAGGCCGGTTTCCTCGGCTACCTCGCGCACGGCCGCGACCACCGGGGTCTCGCCGGGATCGAGCTTGCCCTTCGGCAGCGACCAGTCACCGTATTTCGGCCGGTGGATGACACCGATCTCCGGGCCCGCAGCGCCCGCACGCCACAGAACCGCGCCGGCCGCATGAATATTGGGCCGTACCCTCGGGTCGCGCAACGACGCGTCCTTGCTCTGTGCGCTCACGGCTGATCGGGGCGACGCAAACGCATGAGGAACGCTTGGTGATCACGCACCTGGTCGGCCTCGACATCGGAGGGGCTGGCCTGCCAGGTCCCGTCCGGCAGCATGATCCAGCAGCGGGTCGCCGGATCGAGCGCGGAATCGAACACCTGCGCGAGCTGGTCGACGAGCTTGGGATCGGTCACCTGCACCATCACTTCGACGCGGCGGTCGAGATTGCGGTGCATCATGTCGGCGCTGCCGATCCACGTCTGATCCTGCGCACCGAATTCCATGACCCGCGAATGTTCGAGGAACCGGCCGAGGATCGAGCGCACCTCGATGTTCTCGCTCAGGCCTGGCACACCCGCGCGCAGGCCACAGATGCCGCGCACCACGATCTGCACCGGCACGCCCGCCTGGGAGGCGCGGTAGAGCGCGTCGATGATCTGCTCGTCGACGATCGCGTTGGCCTTGATCCGGATCCGGGCGTCCGCACCCTGTCCGGCCAGCTCGATTTCGCGATCGATGCGCTCGATGATGCCCGCGCGCACGCCCAGTGGCGCGACCATCAGGTTGCGGTAGTCCTCCTTGCGGGAGTATCCGGTCAGCGAATTGAACAGGTCGGTGAGATCGGCGCCGATTTCCGGTGCGGCGGTGAACAGCCCGACGTCCTCGTACAGGCGCGCGGTCTTCGGGTTGTAGTTACCGGTGCCGATGTGGCAGTAGCGGCGGATCGTGGAACCCTCGCGACGCACCACCAGGCAGGTCTTGCAGTGGGTCTTGAGGCCGACCAGGCCGTAGACCACGTGCACGCCCGCCTGTTCCAGTTCGCGCGCCCATTTGATGTTGGCCTGCTCGTCGAAGCGGGCCTTGATCTCGACCAGCGCGACGACCTGCTTGCCCGCCTCGGCGGCCTCGATCAGCGAGTTGATGATGGGGGAGTCACCGGAGGTGCGGTAGAGCGTCTGCTTGATCGCGAGCACCTGCGGGTCGGCCGCGGCCTGTTCGATGAAGCGCTGCACGCTGGTGGAGAAGGAGTCGTAGGGGTGGTGCACCAGCACGTCGCCCTCGCGCAGCGCGGCGAAGACATTGCGTGGGGTCTCGCGCTCGCCGAAGGCCGCCGGGGTGGCCGGGACATACGGCGCGTCTTTGAGTTCGGGGCGGTCGACACCGTAGACCTGCCACAGGCAGGACAGGTCGAGCAGGCCGGGTACCTGGATGACGTCGGCGGGGTCGACCTCTAACTCACGTAGTAGCAACTCCAGCATGTGCTCGGTCATGTCGTCGGAGACCTCGAGGCGCACCGGCTTGCCGAAGCGGCGACGGGCGAGTTCGCGCTCCATCGCCTGCAGCAGGTCTTCGTCGCGGTCCTCGTCGACCTCGAAATCGGCGTTGCGGGTGATCCGGAACGAATGCGTCTCCACCACGGTCAGACCGGGGAACAACAGGTCGAGGTGGGCGGCGATGAGGTCTTCCATCGGCAGGAACGCCGCGATCGCCGACGGCGCTCCGGTGCGGCGCACGCGCACGAAGCGGTCGACGTTGTCGGGCACCTTCACCCGCGCGAAGTGCTCGCCGCCGGTGCCGGTGTCGCTCACGGTCACGGCGAGGTTGAGGCTGAGACCGGAGATGTAGGGGAACGGGTGCGCCGGGTCGACGGCGAGCGGTGTGAGGACCGGGAAAACCTGGTCGGTGAAGTAGTTCGAGAGGCGTTGGCGCTCATCGTCGTCGAGGTCGCTCCAGCCGATGATGTCGATGCCCTCGACGGCCAGAGCCGGGTTCACCGCGTCGATGAAGACCTTCGCGTGCCGCTCGGCGAGTTCCTGGGCGCGGGCGGTGATCATCTCCAGCTGTTCCGACGGTGAGCGCCCGTCGGCCGAGCGCACCGACAGACCGGTTTCGGCACGGCGTTTCAGGCCTGCGACGCGCACCATGTAGAACTCGTCGAGATTGGAGGCGAAGATCGCGAGGAACTTGGCCCGCTCCAGCAACGGCAGCGAGGCGTCCTCGGCGAGGGCGAGTACGCGGGCGTTGAAGTCGAGCCAGCTCAGCTCGCGGTTGAGGTAGCGATCTCTGGGCAACCGTTGCGACGTGGCGCTCGCGCCCGAGGTGATCGCGGCCGCGGGTGGCGGGGAAATCGGGGGCAACTGCTTGATGGTTTCCGTATCGCTCACGGGATCAATCATCCCTCGAGAAAGGTCCACCGCGCATCACGACATCGCACGGATCATTCCGCCCGGTCCGTATGTGGCGATCTGCTAGCACACAGTGCGAACGGGATCACTTCTGTGCGGCGAGAATCCGAATTCGCGCAGGGTCGATGCCGTGAATTCGCCGACTCCGAGCGCGCGGACGATGTCGAGATCCTCGGGGGTGTCGACATCGCAGCGCAGGCCGGGCCAGTGCCCGAGCAGCGGTACGGCCCCGCTGTCGCGGTGTGCGCTCGCGGAATCGGCACCGAAGCGGGGCGAGAGCGGCGCGGCGGTATCGCGGACCAGCAATGCGGCAGTGCCGGTGCCCGTGTGATCGATCACCACCGATCGAGCGCCGACGGCGACGGTGAGTACGTCGGCGAGCTCGGACGGGCGCAGGGCGGGCAGGTCGGCCTGCAGGGCGAGCAGGTGGGTGGGGCCGTGACGGTCGCGCACGTCGGCGGCGCCCGCCGCGAGCGCGGTATTGAGCGGATCGTCGCCTGCCGCTGGTTCATCGATCACGTGCGCGCCGAGTTCGAGAGCGCGGGCGGCGACCAGCGGATCGGGAGTGACCACGGTCAGCGACACCAGCTCGGGCACGGCGATAGCGGCCACGGCGGTGTCGGTGAACATGGCCAGCACGAGCTGGGCGCGCTGCTCGGTGCTGAGCACGCTCGCCAGCCTGCTCTTGGCCCGGCCGATGTGTTTGACCGCCATTACGGCGTGCACGGTGTGCATGGCTTCGATCCTTGCATGGCATATTGGGCTGATGACGAGGGCGGCGGTTATGGGTGCGGGGTCGTGGGGTACGGCGTTCGCGAAGGTGTTGGCCGAGGCGGGGACGGACGTGACGATCTGGGCCCGGCGGGCCGAGGTGGCGCAGGCGCTCGAAACCGAGCACCGCAATCCGTTCTACCTGCCCGGCGTGCAGTTGCCGCCCGTGCGTGGGACCGATGATCATCGGGTCGCGCTGGACGGGGCCGATCTGGTGGTGCTCGCGGTGCCGTCGCAGTCGTTGCGGGCGAATCTGGATCTGTGGAAGGGCGATATCGGGTCCGAGGCCACCTTGATGAGTCTGGCCAAGGGGATCGAGACCGGCACGCTGCTGCGGATGAGTCAGGTGATCGCGGAGGTCACCGGGGCCGAGCCGGGGCGCATCGCGGTGCTGTCGGGTCCGAATCTGGCGCACGAGATCGTCGAACGTCAGCCCGCGGCGACGGTGATCGCGTGCACCGATACCGAGCGTGCCGTGGCCGCGCAGCGGGCGTGTGCCACCGGCTATTTCCGGCCGTACACCAATACCGATGTGATCGGCTGCGAGATCGGTGGTGCGTGCAAGAACGTCATCGCGCTCGCGTGCGGCATCGCCTCGGGCATGGGGCTGGGCGACAACTCGGTCGCCAGCCTGATCACGCGCGGGCTCGCCGAGGTGATGCGGCTGGGTGTGGCGCTGGGTGCGCAACCGGTGACGCTGGCCGGGCTCGCGGGTGTCGGCGATCTGGTGGCTACCTGTACCTCGCCGTTGTCGCGCAACCGGTCCTTCGGGTACGCGCTCGGTGCCGGCGGCACGATGACCGCCGCGCAGGAAGCGACCAATGGGCAGGTGGCCGAAGGTGTGAAGTCGTGCACATCGGTGCGGGCCCTGGCCGCCGAGCACGGGGTGGAGATGCCGCTCACCGACGCGGTGCACAAGGTGTGCCACGAGGGGCTATCGGTGAGCGAGGCCGTCGGCAGCCTGCTCGGCAGGCGGATCAAGCCCGAATAAGGGCGATAGCGCCATGACGGCGAGAACCTACTACGGTGACGTTCATGACGGAACGCATCAGGGTAGCTGTGGTGTTCGGCGGGCGCAGCAGCGAGCACGCCGTCTCGTGCGTATCGGCGAGCAGTGTGCTGCGCAACCTCGATCCGACGCGCTACGAGGTGGTGCCGATCGGCATCACCCCCACCGGTGGCTGGGTGCTGGCCGACGGGATCGGCGAATTGGCGCTGAGTCACGGCGTGCAACCGCAGGTCGACGCGTCGGGGACCGCCCTCACGCTGGCCGCTGACCCCGGCCGCTCCGGTGCGCTGGTCGCGCTCGACTCGAGCGTCGTGCTGGGCAACGTCGATGTCGTGTTCCCGATCCTGCACGGTCCCTTCGGTGAGGACGGCACGCTGCAGGGCATGCTCGAGCTGGCCGGGATTCCCTATGTCGGCGCGGGCGTGCTCGCCAGCGCGGCGGGCATGGACAAGGAGTTCACCAAGAAATTGCTGGCCGCCGAATCGCTGCCCGTCGGCGTGCAAGTGGTGCTGCGTCCCGGCACCGAAACGCTGTCCGGCGCCGACCGGGCCCGGATCGGCCTGCCTGCCTTCGTGAAGCCCGCGCGCGGTGGTTCCTCGATCGGCATCACCAAGATCACCGACTGGGCCGATCTGGGTGCGGCCATCGCCGCCGCCCGCGCGCACGACCCCAAGGTGATCGTCGAAGCGGGCATCGTCGGACGCGAAGTCGAATGTGGCGTACTGGAATTCGCCGACGGTGAGGTCCGGGGCAGCGTTGTCTCCGAGATCCGGATGCCAGATGCCGACGCGGCCGCCCCCGAGTTCTACGACTTCGCCACCAAATACCTCGACGACGTGTGCGAATTCGATGTGCCCGCCAAGCTCGACGACGATGTCGCCGACGAGATCCGTGAGCTGTCGGTGCGCGCGTTCCGTGCGCTGGACTGCCAGGGCCTTGCCCGGGTCGACTTCTTCGTCACCGAGAACGGTCCGGTGATCAACGAGATCAACACGATGCCCGGCTTCACGCCGATCTCGCAGTACCCGCGGATGTGGGAAGCCACCGGCATCGACTACCCGACGCTGGTGTCGACGCTGATCGAGACGGCGGTCGCGCGCGGGACCGGGCTGCGGTAGCAGTTCTGTTCGGCCGCAGGGCTTTCGGTTGGGTGGTGCTCGAAAGCCCTACGGCGCCAGGCGATTAGCTCAGAGTTCGCCCGGAGTCGGTTCGCGGGCAGGCAGATTCGCGTTGATGGTCTCGGACACGGTCTGCACCGCGCTGGTACCGGAGCCGTCGGGGAGGGTCAGGGCGATGTAGGTCTCGCGGTCGACGGCGAACCAGGTGCCGGTCTTGCCGACCTCGTCGCGGACCTGGAACCACTTCACGCCGTCGATGACCGTCAGCGGGGACGCGCGGTTGAACTCGAGCGGGCGGTCGAGGCCGCAGCGCAGCGTGATCGGGTCGCCGCCGTCGGGGAGTTGCCAGGCGCGGGTGGCAGGCGGGGCGGGTTCGATGAGGGTGGCCTTGGTGTAGTCGCCGAGCTCTGCGGGCAGGGCGGGCAGCAGGGCCTGGCATGCGGGGCCGTCGGCAGCGGGGGCCGGGACCGGGCCGAGGGCGAGGGGTGCGCGTTCGACCGGGGCACGCAGGGCGATGAAAGCGGCGACCAGCACGGCGACGATCAGTACGACCGGTAGGGCGACCGCTGTGGCGATGAGCGCAGGGGAGTGGTGCGACTCGGTGTCGGAGTCCGCGTCGTCGGTGTCGGTGTCCGAGCCTGCGTTCACGGCCGTGCTCGCGTCCGCGTCGACGTCGCCGGGCGAGGTAGACGCCTCTGATCGGGCGTCGGTCGGATCCTCCGCGGTCGGTGGTGCAGCTGCGTCGGTATTCGCGGCGGATGCAGGCTTGTCGCCGGACGATTTCGCGTCGGCGGTGGCGGTGTCGTCGTGGGTGGTCGCCTCGTCGCGATCCTCCGGTGTCGAGTCCGCCATAGTTGTGTGGTCCTTCCATTCGAGGGTTCGCCTGCACCGTCGGTGGTGCCCGATCGCCTTCGAAAGGGTACCGTCGGGGCGATTTCGTCGGTCAGCAGCACAGCGGGAAGGGGTCGGTCATCAGCGAGGACAGCCGTCCGCAGACGGTGCGTGAGCTGGGTGAATTCGCCTTGATCGACCGGATCAACGCCGGTCGGGAGCAGGCCGCGCACGTGCTGATCGGACCTGGCGACGATGCCGCGCTGGTCGCCGCGCCCGATGGGCGGTTCGTGGTGAGCACCGACATGCTCGTCGAAGGCAGGCACTTCCGGCTCGACTGGTCCTCGCCCGTCGACATCGGCCGCAAGGCCATCGCGCAGAACGCCGCCGACGTGGTGGCGATGGGGGCGCGGCCGACGGCGTTCGTGGTCGCGCTCGGCTGCCCGGCCGAAACGCCGGTATCGGTGGTCGAAGGGATCGCCGACGGAATGTGGATCGAGGCGAGCCGCGCCGGGGGTTCCATCGCAGGCGGGGATCTGGTGCTCAGCGAGCAACTGGTGGTCTCGGTGACCGCGTTCGGAGATCTGGGCGGGCAAGGCGCGATCACTCGATCCGGCGCCGGTGTCGGCGATATCGTCGCTGTCGCAGGCGAACTCGGCTGGTCGGGTGCGGGGTTGGCCGTATTGTCCGGTGGCGCGGATACTTCCGATCCGGACTTCACCTATGCCCTTGCGACACATCGTGTTCCGCAACCCCCGTACGCCGCGGTCCTCGACGCGTTCGGCACGCACACCCCGACCGCCCTCACCGATATCTCCGACGGATTGCTCGCCGACCTCGGGCATCTCGCCGCCGCCTCGAACGTCGCGATCGACGTCCACCGCGCGGCACTCACCGACCCCGATCTGGCGGCCCTCGCGAAATTGCTCGATGCCGATGCCGCGCAATGGATTCTGGCCGGCGGCGAAGACCACGCCTTCGCCGGAACCTGGCCCCCTGGTGTCGCGCTACCCGCGGGCTGGCGGCCGATCGGCGAAGTAACCGCAGGCAGCGGCGTCACCGTCGACGGTGCGGCACCCACCGGCGGTACCGGCTGGGAATCGTTCCGTGGGGCGGACGCCACGCCCACCGACGACGAACGATAGGTTGTGCGGTCATGGGTGCCAAACCACTGTCGGAGATCATCGATCCGGGCTGGGCCCGGGCACTGGAGCCGGTCACCGACCGCATCAGCGAAATGGGCGAGTTCCTACGTGAGGAGAACGCGGCAGGCCGCGGCTACCTTCCGGAAGGGGAGAACGTGCTGCGCGCATTCCAGCGCCCGTTCGACGCGGTGCGCGTGCTCATCGTCGGCCAGGACCCGTACCCCACACCGGGCCACGCGATGGGGCTGAGTTTCTCTGTCACACCACAGGTTTCGCCGGTCCCGCGCAGCCTGTCCAACATCTTCGCCGAATACAGCAAAGACCTCGGCTTCGATACGCCGACCTGTGGTGACCTGAGCCCGTGGTCGGATCAGGGCGTGCTGCTGCTGAACCGAGTCCTCACCGTCACCCCTGGTGCGCCCGCTTCGCATCGCGGCAAAGGCTGGGAAGCGGTCACCGAGCAGGCGATCCGGGCGCTGGTCGCCCGCGACCAACCACTCGTCGCAGTGCTGTGGGGCAACGATGCTCGCTCGCTCAAGCCCACGCTCGTCGATGCCGAGGTGCCTTACGTCGAATCGGCGCACCCCTCACCGCTTTCCGCCTCACGCGGGTTCTTCGGTTCACGACCGTTCTCCCGGGTCAATGAACTGCTCGACGAACTCGGCGCCGACCCCGTCGACTGGCGGCTGCCCTGACCCGGGGCGTCGCCTGCACCAGAAGAGAATGATGAAGGAGCACAACCCGATGCACATCACCACCGTTCGCGCTGCCCTCGCGACCGTCGCCGTGGCCGCCGCCATCACCGCGGGCGCAGGCTCGGCCACCGCCGCCGGCCTGCAGCTCGAGCCCTACAACGAGCAGGCCGCGCCGGTGGCCACCACCCAGGTCGGCGAGGAATGGACCTCCACCGGCACCTCCACCATCTCTTCCGGCGTGAACGCGAAGGTGACCTGCCTGCTGCAGAACACCTTCAGCGCTCTCGGCGCTGCTTGCTGAATTATTGGCGGCTGGCGCCGCGGGGTTTTCGGCCCTGAGGCGGCCGAAAACCGTGGTGGCTGAGTCCCGGCGTGGCGTTGGTCGCGCCGGGTGGGTCAGTTCAGTCGCGGGAGTTGGTCACTTCTATGTGAGGCCAACGTAGTTCGGCTTGCGCTTGCCTACGAAAGCGTCGACGCCTTCACGGCCGGTGTCGCTGTTCGCGGCGGCCGAGATGCTGTCGCGTTCGGCATCGAGCTGCTGGTCCAATGTTGCCGTCGGTGACTGGGCCAGCAGCTTTTTCATGGCCGTGTAGGTGGCGCGGGGGCCGGTGACGAAGGTCTGCGCCACGCGGAACGCTTCGGCGCGGATGTCCTCGTCCGCGACCGTGCGGCTCAGGACGCCGAGGCGCACGGCCTCTTCGGCGTCGAGTACGGCATCGGTGAGCAGGATTTCGGTCGCCCGGCTCAGGCCGACGATGCGGGGCAGCGACCAGGACATGCCACCGTCGGGGGACAGGCCGATGCCGGGGTAGGCGGGGCGCAGTTTCGTCGAGGGACCACCGATCGCGATATCGGCGGCGCAGACCAGGCTCATGCCCGCACCCGCCGCCCAGCCCTGCACGGCGACGATCACGGGGACAGGGGCGGCCGCGAGCGCACGGACGAAATCGTGGAGTTCGTCGGCCAGCTTGTGCAGGTACGCACCGCGGTCATCGGCGGCGGCGAAGTTGCGGACATTGCCGCCCGCGCAGAAGTTCGCGCCCGCGCCGGTGAGCAGGATCGCGCCGACTGACGGGTCGAGGGCGCGCAGGGCGTCGGTGCCCGCGTTGATCAGGTCGAAATCCATCGAGGTGCCCGCGGCGGAGGTGGCGATGGTCAGCTGCAGCACGCCGTCGATGACCTCGGCGGCGGGGACAGGTTCGGTGGTACTCATGGGCGTCACCTTAACGGGGCTCCCGGCGCGCGGCGTTCGCAGTCCTTACCCGGAGGTACGCCTAACCCCGTCGCGGCGCCACAATTGTTCGGGCAGCAGGGTGAACGGGTCGGTTCGGCGGATGCCGGTGTCGGTGAAGCCGTGCCTGCGATAGAAGGCGTGGGCGCGCGGATAGTCGGCGAAGACCCAGAGGGTGCACGGTGAACCGGGGGCGGCGGCGTCGATCAGGGCGTCGGCGATGCCGGTGCCGTGCCAGGCGCTGCGGACGTAGAGCGCTTCGAGTTCGGCGGACCCGTCCGCCTGCCGACCGGGTAAGGGCGAATTCGTCCCGGAGGCGAAGCCGATCAGGCGGTCACCGACCAGCGCGACGGGCAACTCGTGGGTGCCCTCGGCGCGACGACGTTCCCAGGTGAGCGCGGAGCGTTCGAGGTCGAAGCCGTCGAGGATGTGACCGGGCACCAGCGTTTCGTAGGCCTCGCGCCAGCTGGCGATGTGACAGGCGGCGAGTTCGGTGACCCGGTTCGCCGTCAGCGGCGCGATCTGCCAGTCAGGCACGGCGGGCCCGCTCGGCGATGCTCGGCCGCTGGACGACAAAGCCCCGGATCACCCACAAGGGGTGCCGGGGCGCTGTCGGCAGAATGTACGGGCTGAAAATCAGCCGCGGACGACCTTGCCCGCCTTCAGGCAGGAGGTGCACACGTTCATCCGGCGGGTGTTGCCAGGGGCAACCTGCGCACGCACGGTCTGGATGTTCGGGTTCCAGCGACGGTTGGTGCGCCGGTGCGAGTGCGAGACCGACTTCCCGAAACCGGGGCCCTTGGCGCAGACGTCGCAAACGGCAGCCATGTCGCGAGCTCCTTCATGTCATAAGCGGACAGCGGCGCACGTATGCCCGCTGAACCGGAAACTGATGTCATCAAATGCCTTGCCGACTGACGTCGGCCAGCGCAGACCCACGTGGGCCGCACGAGGCAACCCTGCAAGACTAGCGGGCCGGGCCTCGAAGTTCCAAACCGGGTGCCCCGGTCGACTCGCCGAGCACAACCCGGCTGAGAACCCGTCCGAGGTCAGCGTACCTCCGTCGGTAGCTGCCGCTAACCTGGCGTGCGTGCTCGGCGCGCGGGTACGCAGAACGGGGAGCGAGGTGGCGGTGTCGCACGTGCGGGAGTCTCTCGACGGGCCCGATCTGCTGGTCTGGGCTCGCAGGTGCCGCACCGATCTAGAACTACGTCGCGCCGAGATCGACGCGCTCAATGTCTTCCCGATCGCCGACGCCGACACCGGAACCAACCTCCTCGCCACCATGCGGGCCGCGGTCGCGACGGCGGACCGGGCGGTGCGCGGCGTGGAGTCCGCCACTGCCGGCCCCAGCGGGCTCGCGGGCCTCGGCGATCACCACGCGGAAGCCATCGGCGTCGACGGGCCTTCGGCTCACCTCATCGCCCAGGCCCTGGCCCGTGGTGCCACGACGGGTGCGCGCGGAAACTCGGGCATCATCTTGTCGCAGGTCTTGCGCGGCGTCGCGGAGGCTGTTGTCGCAGGTCCGTTGACCGGCGCGCGACTGCAGGTGGCGTTGCGGCGGTCGGCGGTGCTCGTGCGAACAGGACTGAGTGCCCCGGTCGAGGGCACGATCCTGACAGTTCTCGACCGCGCAGCCGCCGCTGCAGCCGAGTCAGCGGAACCCTCTCTGGCTGCGGTCTCCCGGTCCGCCGCCGAGGGTGCCGCGCGTGCGCTGACCGAGACCCCGACCCAACTGAGCGTGCTGCGCGCCGCCGGAGTCGTCGATGCGGGGGCGCGCGGACTGCTGGTGCTGCTCGATTGCCTCGTGGCGGAAGTCTGCGGTGAGACGCCGGAACGAGTCAGGTACACGCGGGGCGAACGCGCCGACCACGGACCACATCGGCGACCCGGCAGCACCAACGACGACAAGCCCGAAGGCAGCGGGCGCGCGGCCGAAGAACCGTGCCGGACTCCCGACTTCCTCGATGACCGCGATCATCGCGAGCAGGCGGCCGATCCGCATTTCGAGGTCATGTACGTGATCTCCGGCACCGACGAGGCGGCCGCGGGTGGGCTGCGGGATCGGCTCGCGGTGCTGGGTGACTCGGTGGTGGTGGTCGGTGACGGTGACACCACCTGGTCCGCTCATGTGCACTGTCGTGATGCGGGCGCGGCCATCGAGGCGGGGCTCGCGGTGGGCACTGTGACGGGCATCCGGATCGAGAGTTTCGCGGTGACCGCGCCCCACAGCGGCAACCACGGGCACGACGCCACCCACCACGCGTACTCCTTGGATGGCGCGCGCGGCGATTCCGGAGCGCGCGAGCCGCACGCGAGCCACGATCGGCCACCGGGTCTCGTAGACCGCGAGGTCCACTCCGGTGACGACCTCGCTGACCGCGGCGTCCTCGCGGTGGTGGGCGGTGCCGCTGCCGCGCGCCTGTTCGAGGACGCGGGCGCGGTGGTGTTGCGTGGGGATCGGCAACTCGATACGAGCGCCCTGCTGCGGGCGATCCGCCGGATGCCGAATCGGGAGGTGCTGGTCTTGCCCAACGGGGCATTGCCCGCGCAGGAACTCGTCGCGGTCGGTGTGGCCGCGCGTGACGGGTCGCGTGATGTGTTGTTGCTGCCGAGTGCGTCGATGGTGCAGGGCCTCGCGGCGCTGGCGGTGCACGATCGGGGGCGGATCGCGGTGGATGACGCGTTCGCGATGTCGGAGGCGGCGGCGACCACCCGGTGGGGTGCCCTGCGGGCGGCGCGGGTGCGAGCCTTGACCATGGTCGGAATGTGTTCTCCCGGTGATGGACTCGGCCTCGTCGGCCACGATGTGGTGGTGATCGACCCCGATGTGGTCGGCGCGGGACGCATCCTGCTGGACCGAATGCTCGGTCTCGGTGGGGAATTGGTGACATTACTGATGGGCGCCGATGCGGGGCCCGAGCTGGCGCAGGTGCTCGCCGACCATGTGACGGCCGGTTTCCCCGGCGTCGAGGTGGTCGTGTATTCCGGTGGACAGCAAGCGGATCTGGTGCAGATAGGGGTCGAGTAGATGGCGACGTTGAGTGACCGGCTCGACCACGTGCTGGGCGTCAAGGCGGCCGACCGGCTGACCGAGTCGTTCGACATGTCCACGGTCGAGGATCTGTTGCGCCACTATCCGGTGCGCTACGCGACCCAGGGTCAGCCCCTCACCGAGGAGGAACCCGAGGAGGGCGCGCACATCACCGTCATCGGCCGCATCACGAAAACCGAACTGCGCCCGATGAAGAACCGTCGCGGCTCGCTGTTGAAGGTGCAGCTCGACACCGGGGCCAAGCGTCCGCTCGAGGCCACCTTCTTCAACGGTGACAAGGTGCGCTATCTGGTGAAAGAAGGTGTGCGAGCGATGATGTCGGGCACCGTGCACTGGTGGCGGCCCGATCGCTGGAACCTCTCGCACCCCGACTACCTCATCTTGCCCGACAAGCCGGAAGCGGGCGTGGAGGAACTCACGTCCGTGCGTGGCAGCGGCGCGCTGCGCGGCCTCGCGCAGAGTGCGAAAGGCGCAGGGGGAGTGGATGCCTCGTTCTTCGAGCGCGAATTCGTTCCCGTGTATCCGGCGACCGCCAAGGTTCAGAGCTGGGATCTGCTGGCCTGCATCCGCCAGGTGCTCGACCAGCTCGACCCCATCGAGGACGCGCTGCCCGCCGACCTGCGCGAGGAACGGAAATTCCTCCCGCTCTCGGAAGCACTGCGCCTGATCCACCTGCCCGAGCACAAGCTGGATATCGAAAAGGCAAGGGACAGACTCCGTTTCGACGAGGCCCTCGCACTGCAACTCGTGCTGGCCGAACGCCGCCACGAGGTGGAGGGCCGCACCGCCCCGGCCTGTCCGCCATCGGCCGACGGTATCGCCGCCACCTTCGACGAACGGTTGCCCTTCGAGCTCACCGAAGGTCAGCAGCAGGTACTCGAGGAGATCTCGCAGGATCTGTCGCGCACCCGTCCGATGCACCGGCTGCTGCAGGGCGAGGTGGGCTCGGGCAAAACGATCGTGGCGCTGAACGCGATGCTGCAAGTGGTGGACTCGGGCCGTCAGTGCGCGCTGCTCGCACCGACCGAAGTCCTGGCCGCGCAGCACTATCGGTCGCTGCGCGCCATGCTGGGTGACCTCGGCAACGCGGGCGAACTCGGTGCCGCCGAGAAGTCGACCAAGGTCGTCCTGCTCACCGGATCGATGTCGACGGCGGCGAAGAAGTCGGCGCTGCTGGACGCGATGACCGGTGAGGCGGGCATCGTCATCGGCACCCACGCGCTCATCCAGGACGCGGTCGAGTTCTACGACCTCGGCCTCGTGGTGGTCGACGAACAGCACCGCTTCGGTGTCGAGCAGCGAGACGCGTTGCGCGCCAAGGCGAAAGACGGCATCAGCCCGCACCTGCTGGTGATGACCGCCACGCCGATCCCGCGCACCATCGCGATGACCACCCTCGGCGACCTCGAAACCTCCACGCTCACCCAGCTGCCCAAGGGCCGCTCGCCGATCGTCTCGAAAGTCGTGCCGCGCAAACTGCATCCGGGCTGGGTGGATCGCGCCTGGGAACGCATCGTCGAGGAGGTCGGCCAGGGCCGACAGGCCTATGTGGTGTGCTCGCGCATCGGCGAGGACCCCGACGCGCCACCGGCGAAGGGCAAGAAGGCGGAGAAGGAAGGCCCGACCACCGCGGCCGCCGTCGAGATGTACGAGACGCTGAGCGCCGGTCGGCTCGCCGGTGTGCGCGTTGGCCTGTTGCACGGCAGGCTGCCGTCCGACGAAAAAGACCACGTGATGCGCCAATTCAACGACGGCGCGATCGACGTCCTGGTCTGCACCACCGTCGTCGAGGTCGGTGTCGACGTGCCGAACGCGACCGTGATGGTGATCGTCGACGCCGACCGATTCGGCGTGAGTCAGCTGCACCAGTTGCGCGGGCGCATCGGCCGCGGCAAGCATCCCGGCCTGTGCCTGCTGGTCACCGATGCCGCGCCCGGCGGGACGGCGATGGCGCGGCTCGAAGCGGTGGCGGCGACCAACCACGGCGAGGAACTGTCGGTGCGCGACCGTCGGCAGCGTCGCCCAGGT
>NZ_JBHXNJ010000040.1:17556-38448 GCF_042719655.1 Nocardia sp. NPDC058518 | reverse complement strand
CGCCGCAGGCGCCTCGGAGCGGTCGGTGCCGGGTCTGATAGGCCCGCTTTGCTAGGTCGACCGGAGGGGCGCGCCGACGCCGATCCGGGACGGCGGCTCGCGCGGCCGTAGGCCGCGGTGCTCGGTGACCATGTGGGTTCACGCGGCTTGTGGATAACGTTCGGCTCGCGTGGGTGATGGGGCTGGGAGGTGATTGTGCGGGAGCTGCGGGGCTGCGGCAGCGCTCGATGTCGCGGCAGCTCATAGGGTTTCGCTTAGGTACGATCGGCAGATGGGTAGGTGGCCAACAGGCATGCCTGTCACAAAATCCTCAGTCCCCCAACCGATTCGCTACGACTCAAGCCCTACCCGCCCATTTTCGGGACGACGTGCCCGACGACGTGAACGGAGTCCGGTCTTGTCGGACATGAACAAACGCAATCTCGTCTACTTCGAAAACCCGTCCATGCGAGGACTCTACGACGCCATGCAACAGTGGCAGGAGACCAACGAGCGGCGACTGCTATCAGTCAGCATCCAGCAAGACGGCGACAACTTCTGCTGCATCGCCCTCACCAACCCCACCGAGGTAGTCATCACCAGCGCCAACGGAAAAAATCATGCGAATGTCGGGGGCGGTTCTCTCCAGGTGACAGTGTACTGATCAGCCTGTGAACTGGGGTTGGAATGCGGCACTTGTAGAAGCGGCGCGGAAACCACCGCCGCAGAAAACTGTAGGACGAATCAGGCTCTGCGAGGTGGCTGTGATCGCGGGGCAGCGGGGCTTGGCTTGGACGACCACCGCCCGCAACCGCCCTACCCGATCCTCTTGCCGCGGACCAGGCCGCCGACCTACTCATCGGCGATCTGGGGGGTCGTTGATGACTTCAGGAGCTCGTCGAGCAGGTCCTGGCGGTCCTCGCCGGAGCGGTCGCGCTCGGCCGGCTTCTCATGCGTCTGGCGTTCGGCGGCACTGAATTTAGCCGCGATCGCCTGATCGAACAGCGCCATCACATCATCGAGTACGTCCGTCATGGACTGCGCCGGCACAGTGAGCAGGATCGGGTAGCGCCGCTGCGGATCTCGCCGCTCAAGTGGGTGATTTCGCGGGAGCTGCGGGTTCGTGGCAGGGCTCGATGTCGCGGCCGCTCACGGGCCTTCGGCGATTTTGCGCCGCGAAACTTCGTGACCGAGGTCTGGGCGCTAGTATGTCGGGTCAAGATCATCCGCGGGGCGGCTGGCATTGTTATAGGGAAATTGAATGAGTGACGCGGTGCCTGGTGTTGTGTATTTGATCGTTCTGTCCAACGGGATTGTGAAGGTTGGGCTGAGTGGGAATTATGTGAATCGTCTTGCTACGCACAGGTCTACGGCGGCCGCGCACGGTCTCGATGTTGTTCACTCGGAGAGTGTCGATGTTTCGGATATGGCTTGGATGGAGACTCAGCTCCTGACTGAATTCCGGAAGCGGTTCAAGGCGACTTCGGTGGAATATTTTCGTGCGGAGCGTGGGCCCGCTGTGGAGCTGTTTCGTGAGGTGGTGAACCGCGAGCCGCGGGCGGTGGCTTCGATTGAGAGTCCGGTTGAGAAGCGGGCTGCGGCGTTGGATGAGATGTGTCGTGAGCGAGGATTGAAGTTTCGGTTCAAGAAGTTCCAGAGTTTTTATCCCGACAGTGGTGCTGCTATGGACGATGCAGTATTCCTTGAGTTCGAGCAGGCTGCTGATCATCTGTCCTGCATTCGGGTGAATACGCATTGTCGTAACGAGTGCGGCTGTGATCGAGTGAAACATCCTGTCGCAGGGGATGGTTCGTCGAAGCCTGTGTGGGTGTGTCCGATCGAGGAGTGCACCAGTCGGAGTTGCGGCACCTCCAAGGCGGACAGGAGGTATCTGGGGCAGGTTCACAATTGGGGCACCGATGACGACCCGAAGGTGGCGCTCGAGGTCGAGAAGCGGGTCTCTGAGCAGATGGCGAAGCTGGCGGAGCGGCGTAAGCGGTTTGAGCGGGGATGAGCGTCTCGTGCCGTTGCGCTCTGGGGCGATAGCTCGCTTCAACGGCGGTTGGCCCGCCCGTCTGCCAGACTGCTGACCAATCATATTGACTAGCAGGCGGTTTCGAGGGGTTGTTCATGAGTCTGGTGTTGGATTTGCTCGCGATCGCGCCGGGGGTCGGTGGGGGCGAAGACGGTGTCGAGTTGGCGGTTGTGGCTGCGGCTGCGGTTCCGGCAGTGGCGGCCGCGGTGACGGCGACGCAGTCGGAGTTGAAGCGGATCGCGAATCATGATTTGCAGTGGGCGTTGTGGACGCAGCGGGTGTTGGCGGTTTTGAGCATCGTGGCGTTCGTGGGCGCGGTGGGGTTGGGTGTGGTGGGCGATGTGTCAGATGCGGCGACGATCTACGCGGCGTTGACCAGTGCGACCTTGGGTGCGTTGTCGTTGCAAGCGGCCCAGCGGACGGCTTCTGCTCGGAGTTATTCGTTGGCGTTGGATGCGGTCGACCGGATCAAAGACGACGGTCTTCGAGATGACACCTTGAGTCGCCTTGCTCTGGATGTGGTGCGTCGCGAGCGATTGGGTAGGCCTGCGTCGCAATACAAGTTGCCGCCGGGTGAACCTGTCGGGTCGGCAGAGCAGGCGTAGTGCGGGTTCCGCGTGCGTGAGGTCTGCGGTGCCGATTGTGTCGCCCCGTGGTTGTGGCTCGACGGCCACAGACCGCGGTTGGGCGCCTCGTGCGAGGGGCCCGCGGACCGGTCCCTGGATGGCGGGCATGGTCGACCCCCTGCGTCGGCTTCACGTGACCGTCTCTCTTGGGTCGGGCAAGATAGCGTCATGACAGACGCGCCAGCCCGCTTCGGTGATGGCCCGGGTGCCGTCCGCGTCGGGGCGAAGTGCGGGTTCGAGCCATTTGGTCCGCGCGGATCCAGTCCCCACCGGTGGTCAGCACCCAAAGTCGTTGTCCCATAACGAGAGTATCGCCGAGGTCCCGAGCCGACCGGGCGGAACCTGGTCAGCTGCGGTCGTCGCGGCGGTGGGTGATCGCTGCCTGACGCACGGTAGGTTTGGTGTCCATGCCGCCCAGTGTCGTGTCGATGTCGCGCAGGCCCTCGACTGTGCTGACCGAGTCGGTGATCCGCTCGATCAGCGCGAGAAGCTGGTCGCGTTGCTCGAGCACCGTGGCGAACTCTTCGAGCAAGGTCGGCTGGTGAGGGTCGTGCCGGTCTAGACGCAGACCTCGCTCGGCCAACGCAGCGTCGATCGTGGCCATCGTACCTCCGCCGAAGGCGGGAAGACAGCTCAGGTCGTAGTAGGTGTAGGTCATCAGATCGGCGAGAGTGCGGATTCCCTGTCGTCCGAGCATGTTCGCGACACGCGGACTGAACATCGTGCCCAACGGAATCGTCGCCAGATCCTTCGCCGCGGGGGCCTCGCTCATACGCATCACCGTAAACCGTGGTCACGCAGTCGAGTTCGGGATTTCGCTGTGGCTGCTGGCCAGGACATCCGTACCGCCGGTCGACAGCTCGTTGACCTGCGCAGTGTCCGGTTTCGACAATGATTTGAGGGCTCCGGTCTTTTCGTGGCGATACTCCTCGACGCCGCGGGGACCGGACTACCGTTTTCGGCCGTGACCATCCCTCGATACGAACTGACCCCGGAACAGGCTCAGCAGATGCGCGAGGCCATCGCCTCCGCGGAGATGCTCGATCCACCCATCGTCTCCTCGGCGGAACAGCCGGGCCTGGTGCTCGACATCGCTGCGGTCGGCATCACCGCCACCGGCGATTCTTACCTGCGATGCGCCGACAAGGGATACCTGCGCGTCCCGGAGGCTCTGGCTGACTGGGCAATCCTCTGTATTGGGGAGCACCAGGATCTCGTGAAGGCAGGGAGCGAGGGGCTGTTCCCTGCCCGGGTCGAGTTCGGGGTCTTCGACGGCCGGATGTACGCCGAACACGTCGACAACTGACACCGACAGACCGAGGTTCTGGCCCGCAGCGCTGTTCATCCGTTCTCGCCCACGTCACGGCCTCAGCGAGAGCCCCGCTATCCGGTGAGGCTTCAGGTCAGTGGATTCAGTGATCGAGGATCAGTTCGTCGCCTCGTCCGGGGCGGCCCGCGGCGACGCACTCGTCGCACGTGATGTCTCGGTAGGTCGAGTCGTAAGGCTCGAGCAACGGGTACCGGTGGATCCATTTCCGCAGCTTGTCCGGGTGCATCAGCAGCTGCTGGGCGTGCTCGACCGTGAACAGCGGGGGATCGCGCAGGACCGCCCATGCGGTCAGGGTGTAGTGCGGGTGGTCGGAGTGCTCAGGCGGCCCGTAGGCGTGTTCCACCTTCGAGATCGTCAGTGTCAGCCCATCGCCGGGACCGTCGATCTCGATGTCGTCGCCTGCGCGCGGCATTCCTGGTGTGTGGCAGTAGAACTGGATAGCGGGGATGTCAGGCCGGTCGTAGTCCGCTGGCTCAGGCACGTCGAAGTCGACCAGGAACCGAACCCAGCCTGTCGGGACACTCATGCTCGGCACCTTGGCTGTTCTGTATCCCCGGTCATGTCGCCCAGGCTATCCCGTCACACTCACTGCGAAGCGGGGATCGGATCGGCTACTCGTCGTCACGGTATCGACACGACAGCACAGGTCGACGAGCCGTGCTCAGGTGGGTGAGTTGTCGAGTACTTGCGCTGTCGGTGTTGCGGCGAGTTCGAGGTCGGCGACGATGACGGCGTACTCAGGGTCGTCCGGGTCGGGGACGGCGTTGTTCCTGAAGGCCTCGACGACCGCGGGGTACTTGGCGAACTCGGCGAGAGAGCTGAGCGCACCGTCGTAGCCCCAATCGTTGTGGAAGAGCCCGTCAATGACAGCGGTGAGAGTTGAGGTGATGAATTCGGGGGGTGCATCACATTTGAGCAGAATCTCGGCTATCGGCCCGAACACGGTGTCTCCTGCAGAATTCCAGGCCATGAGGTCCTTCCGATGGTGTGGTCGGCCGCCTGCTTCGACCCGAATCAGTGCGGCCGCAGTCGATGCCATCGTCTCAGCGCTGGCCCAGCCTCCGTGGTCGAAGTCCGCTTTGTGATGTTCGAGGTCGACCACAACCCTCAGCGGGGCGCAAAGTTCTGTTCTGAGGATCGAGCCCAAGAGTGAAGGGCTGTCGAGAAACGATCGGTTCTCGACAGCGCCGCCTCGCTCGCGCCGCAGGACGGCTTGCTGTCGAAAACCGTGCCGAGAAGTAGGCCGCACGGGGTCCGGTCGCGACGATCGGCGCGCGGGACTCGGACCTTTCTGGATCGATAGTCAGTGATCAGCGAACGCGTCGGCTTGTCGACCAGTGGGATTCAAGACATAGACACCCTCGCTCTGCTCGACCGAGCGGGCCCAGATCTCGCCAGTATCGCGACCCCACAAAGTCATGCTTGACCATTTCAACGCAGTGATTGCGCCTATCACCGGCAGGTTCGTGCCGCTCAGGTTCGCGCCGCGAATGTCCGCGCCACTCAGGTCCGCACCACTCAGATCCGCACCGAACAGGTTCGCGTCGCGCAGGTCCGCACCACTCAGATCCACCCCACGAAGGTTCGCGCAGAACAGGTTCGCACCACTCAGGTCCGCACCACTCAGGTCCACCCCACGAAGGTTCACTCGGCGCAGGTTCGCGCCACTCAGGTCCGCACCGCTCAGATCCGCACCGAACAGGTTCGCGTCGCGCAGGTTCGCACCGCGCAGGCCCGCGTCGCGCAGGTTCACGTCGCGCAGGTTCGCACCGCGCAGGTTCGCACCGCGCAGGTTCGCGTCGCGCAGGTTCGCGCAGAACAGGTCCGCCCTGCGCAGGTCCGCGCCGCTCAGGTCCGCGCCGCTCAGGTCCGCGTCGCGCAGGTTCGCCCCGCTCAGGTTCGCGCAGAACAGATCTGCCCTGCGCAGGTCCGCGCCGCTCAGGTTCGGGCCGCGAAGGTGAGCGTCGTCCAGGTGCGCGCCACGCAGTTCTTTACCGCTCGTTGCGGCTGAGGGTGTTTCGGTGCGCTCCGACTGATCGGCTCCCAACGATGTGGTCATCTGGGGTTGGTCCGGGAGCGTTGCGGCTGGAACGGGCAAGATAGCGGCAAGCCCTCCCTCGATATCGAGATTTTCCTGGATGTTCTCGACGAGATCGTGGTGGTGTTCGGTCAGAAGTACCTCCTCGAGGCCAGCATCGATATCGAGGCGCTCGCCGAGTTCGGCGTAGAACCGCTCACGGTGGATATCCAGCCATTGGGTCACAGTCGTATCGTCGTGCGGGAACCCGGTCATTGCTGTGCTCCCTTTCCGAGATATAGAGCCATGGCGCGACGCGCTTTTCGTAGATTCGACCGCACGGTCGCGGCGTTGAGCTTCAGTTGGTCGGCGATCTCGGCGGGGCTGTAGCCCTCCGTAGTCCAAACGAGAACCTGCCGCTGCCGCGACGGCAAGGCAGCCAGCACACGTTGGTAGTCGTCACGCCGCACCCAGTCATCGATGTCGGAGGCCGTGCCGAGCAGTGCCGAATGCTCGGATTCATCGATATGGTCTTCTTCGACTGCGCCGAGTCGACGGACCAATTCACGTCCAGCGACGACCCTGGCCCAAGCCATGGGTGAGTCGATCGTCGACCACGATTTCCACAGCTTGATCATCGTTTCCTGGGCGATGTCGGTCGCGTCTGCGGTGCGGGCGCCCTGCGTTACCAGGAATCCCACCAGTTTCGCGATATTGGCACGGTAGAACGCGCTGAACTCCTCGCGCTGAAGGTTTTCGACCGTCCGCGACGTATCCGCCCTCGGTGGCGGTGGGCGGAAGTCTGCAGCGATCTGATCAGGCTCGTCGGTCATGCGCTACGTCCGCTCGTGCGAACGGCCCACGGTCACTCTGGTGCAGAAGCCTGTCGGGCCGTCCTGCGATTCGGCGTAGCTGTTCTCTGGCAGCGCTAGTACGAGTTCCACCATCTGCATCCGGTGCTCTTTCTGCTGAGCAGTCCTCCATCGCAGCCGAAGCCACAGGGCCACCACCGCGGACACGTTTCCCACTATCAAGCCGACGAGTACTGGATCCATCCAACTCTCCTCCTACCAGGTTGTTGCCAGGTAGAGGGGCACCACATGCCAATCGTGCACTCGGGGAACAGAAAACCTCGGATTCCTGATCGGAGACTACGAGTACGAGCGCTTATGCCGCTGCTCGAAGCCCGCTCCTCAGCCACGCTGGCTGCTGACCGGCTCGGTCGTGCGCGCGGCGGCGACTTCGCCGTGAACGACGGCCAAGCTGACCCCTACGCCGCGGGATATCTCACGCAGCGACTGGCCTTCAGCGTGCAGGAAATCGATAAGGAACGCGGTCTCTTTGGTCACCGTCGCCGGAGCACCCTGGGCAGCGGCGCGCTCGGCCCACACCCGGCGGGAGTCCGTCCACCCAGGCCCTCGTGTGGTCGGCCGTGGTAGCAGGCCACCTCCAACGCCATCCATCGCTGCAGTTCCCCCAGGGTGAGAACGGCTTTCGCGTCGCTGTCGTAGCTGCCACGGTCCTCGGTGTTGGAGAAGGTGGTGCCGGGCAGCTCGTGCACCATCGTCATCATGGTGCCGATCAACCGCTCGATCACCCCACCGAAGTGCGGCTGTCCTGGCGGCCGGTAGTCCACGCCGATGCCGTGCTGCTCGCAGCCGCGACGCAGGGCCTCGCTCTTGAACTCCGCAGCGTTGTCCACATACAGCTGCACCGGCTTGCCGCTCATCGGCCACACCGCGTCGACCTTCAGGCGTTCCAACCACGGGCGTTTGTCGATCGCCATGTGCGCCAAGCACAGTCCGACCGAGGTCGCCGACGGCGCTTCCAACGTGATCACCAGCCCCGGCACGCACCGGGTGGCCTCGTCGATCGCCGCGGCCACATACGGGCGCCCGATCGGCAGCCGGTGAAAGTCATCGACCACGATCACATCCGCGGGGGTGTGATCGATCTGGACCCGCTCCAACAGCCCCTCCACCACTGGGGTCGCCCCGCCGGCCGCCCGCCGCGCACGGGTCGCGTCGGTGCCCTGACGGGAAGCGGTGGCCTTGACCGGGTCCAGTCGCCGGATCCGGCGCGTGACCGCCGACCGCGACGGCGGCTTGAGCCCGGCGATACGGCATTCCCGAGTGATCTCGCGGCAGATCACGGTCACCGACCGCTTCTGCCTGGTCAGGTACCGGGCCCGCAGGACCTTACGGATAATCTGTTCGACCTCGTCGGGCAGCCGGGCACCACCACGACCGCTGGACGAGTGGCGCAGCAACAAGTCCGACGCCACCCCCTCGCCCGCACGCCACCGCCGCACCAGCCCATACACCTGACGTTGAGTGACCCCGAGCTGATCGGCGGCCTGGTCCGCGGCTTCGACGCTCACCCGGTCCGATTGCGCGAGAGGGCCGATGACCTTCGCACGGGCCACAGCGACCTGCCACCGCGCTTCGTCGGCGGTCAGAACACCTCGCTCGGGCAACGCTGAATCGGCCATCCCGCAACCCCCGTGCTGAAGACGAGTACGAGCTGAATGCACGGTACTGCTGCCGAGTACGGGACACGCCGATGATCGCTAGTCCCGTTCAACCGCAACAGAATCCGCAGGTCAACACTGAACAGGACTCCGACAATCGACAGTTGCCCAGACGAGCCTGCGCGAGGTATTGGCCGACAACTCCGGTGTTATCGGCTTTCGGTTGCTGGTCGACTAACTGCGGACTAACTGGTCGGCTGCCAGATCACACCGACGACCGTCATGTCGTCGGCGTCGCCTTCACGGTTCTTCTTCCAAGTGACTTGGAACTTCCCCACGCGTGCATCCGATGTCTTGATGCAGACTGATGTCTTGCTAGGCAGTTGGTCCCAAGAAAGCGATTGAACGCTGTAATCGGCGTTGCGGCATGTCGAATAGCTGGGGTTCTCGACGACCGCGAACGTACTGCCGTTGCCAGCGCTGACGCCGTCCTTGTCGTCGACCAAGATCTCCGATGAGCCGTTATACCCAGGGTCGAGCCACTGATTTCCTGAGAACGTGACCCCACCGCTCCCGTTATATATCCGGACGGTGCCGCCGCTGTAGACCGGTGGGGCAGGTTCACTTGCCACCGTGGACAACGTTGTTGTGGGCGTTGTCGACGTGGTGGTCACCGGAGCCGAACTCGTAGTGGTGCTCATGAGAGGAACGTTCTTCGCGACTGGTTTGTCGTCCGAACCGAACGGCCCGAAGAGGGCGATCACCGCGATCAGAGCGCCAACCAGTGTGCCGATACCGCTGACTATCGTCCAACGCTCGACAGTGGTGAAGCTGCTCCAGCCACCGCTGTTCGTTCCAGCCACGCTGCCACTTCCGCTGTCGGTGCCGCTGCCCTCTGGAGGTGTGGTTCCTGTCGACATGGTGTTGTCCCCCTGCTGCTTTCGTGTGGCTGGCGTTCGCTTGGCGTCAGTGACGAACAATCTAGCCCGAGGCTGAGCCGCAGACGATCGGGACCAACCGCGAGACCTGGCCACGGCGCGCCGAATACGGCGGCGGTCACCGATGCCATTCACAACCTCGGGGTCCTGCTCGCGGAGCGTGGTGAACTCGCCGATCCTGGCGACCGGTCGGCGGGGTGTTCGGCAAACGTCGTTTTCCGAACGCAGCTGCCAGGCCGCAGCCGTTGGTCACGGCGGTTCGCATGCATCTTCGCAACCGAAACCCAGATCTGCGCACCTTCACTAACTTTCGGCTTCGGATCTCCGCACCTGCGCGAAGTTGTCACGAAAGATGATGGTATGAGGGTGGTCAGCACCGAGGACCCGCTCAGAGTCGGCGAGGTTGCGCTCATGCAAGGCGATGGCCTCGCTGACTCGACCTGCTGTCTGGTAGGTGTAGGCGAGGTTGTTGCGCGAGGCCAGGGTATCGGGGTGATCATCACCGAGCACCCGCTCTCGATCGGCGAGGTTGCGCTCATGCAAGGCGATGGCCTCATCGACCCGACCCACCTCCCGGTAGGTGTAGGCAAGGTTGTTGCGCGAGACCCGGGTGTCGGGGTGATCATCACCGAGCACCCGCTCGTAGTCGGCGAGGTTGCGTTCATGCAAGGCGATGGCCTCGCTGACCCGACCTGCTGTCTGGTAGGCGTAGGCGAGGTTGTTGCGCGAGGCCAGGGTATCGGGGTGATCATCACCGAGCACCCGCTCTCGATCGGCGAGGTTGCGCTCATGCAAGGCGATGACCTCGCTGACCCGACCTGCTGTCTGGTAGGCGTAGGCGAGGTTGTTGCGCGAGAGCAGGGTGTCGGGGTGATCATCACCGAGGACCCGATTAGAGTCGGCGAGTAGCTGCTCGAACAGTTCGATTGCTTCGCCGACCCGACCCACCATCTCGTAGGCGTAGGCGAGGTTGTTGCGCGAACTCAGAGTGTCGGGGTGATCATCACCGAGCACCCGCTCGTAGTCGGCGAGGTTGCGCTCATGCAAAGCGGTCGCCTCACCGACCTGATCCACCCTCAGGTAGGCGTTGGCGAGGTTGTTGCGCGAACTCAGAGTGTCGGGGTGATCATCACCGAGGACCCGCTCTCGATCACCGAGGGCTTGCTCGTGCAGGGCGATGGCGCGGTCGGATACGCCTTGGTTGTTGAGAAACAACGCAGTGAGGCTGAAGATCTCAGCGGCAGCGATGTCGAGGCCTGTGTGAGTGGCGAATGCGTCGATGTGGGGGAGCAGTGCCCACCAGACCGGCCAGGTAGCGGGGTCTGTCCGGTCCGGCAAGGCCGCTTTCAGGGTGGTGGTGGCGCGGGCGCGAGCGCGTTCGATCGCTTCGGGTGTGCGGTGCGGGTCGGTGTGGTCGGGGCTGCGGGTCACGGCCTGGACCAGGCGGTGGATCGCGAGGGTACCGCTGTCGGGGTCGGGAGTGATGAGGCTGTAGGCGGTCAGGGTGCCGAGCGCGGTGCCGAGCGTGGGTGCGTCGGCCAGTCCTTGGCAGAGGGTCACTGGGATGTCGTCGGGGGCGTACCAGGCCAGTGTGTGCAGCAGTTCCGCGGCCGTGGGTGTGGTGGTGGCGACCTGGTCCAGGGTGATGCGCCAGATCCGGGCGATGGTGCGCTGCGGGTCGATGCCGACTGAGCCCTGCTCGTACATCTGGGCTGGGTACTGGGCCAGCATGTGCAGGTAGTCCTGCGGTGTGATGAATCGGTTCTGTGCCAGGTACGCGCCGGCCTGCTCTACCGCTAGCGGCAGGTGTCCCAGCTCCTGGCACAACTCGGTGGCGCCGTCGCAGTCGCGGGACCCGTCGGCGGTGAAGATTCCGGTCAGTAGCCGCAGCGACTCCTCAGGTTCGAGGACGTCCAGGCGCAGTGTGCTCGCGGCGGGTGCCCATCCGGTTGCCAGGCGGCTGGTCACGATCACACGTCCGGTCCGGGTGCGGGCGAGGACGGCGGCGATGTCGCTGGGGTTGTTGACGTTGTCGAGGATCAGCAGCCACCCGGTGTGGGAGGCCAGCCACTGCAACGCCCGTTCGGTCAGGTCCTCCACCGGCAGAACTCGCGCGAGCCCAGGTTGCAGCGCGGCCGCGAACTTCGCCAGCCCCTGATCGAGAGCCGGGGCGGTATCGGCGGTGATCCATAGGATCGGGAAGTGCTCGTGGGGGCGGGTCGCGGCCCAATAGGCGACCAGGGTGCTCTTGCCGATCCCGCCGAGCCCGTGCACGGCCGACACAACCACCTGCCCCGCATCGTTGGACAGGAGGGCGTCGAGGCGGTCGAGTTCGTGTTCGCGGCCCACGAACCTGCCCGGTACCACCGGCAGGTTGTCGATCCCGGGCGGGGCGTCGACCTGCGCGGGCGGCCGCAACGGCTCCTGCGGCATGTTCACGATCACCGAGTTCGCGCCGATCGTCTGGATCGCCCCGACGTGACCGCCGGCGGCATTGACAGCGACTGCTCCCACACCCGACGCCGTCACCGGCCCCACGCCCGACGCGGGCGATGGCGATGGCGATGGCGATGAGGTTGCGGCCAGATCGCGCTTGGATCTGAACCACTTCACGCCGGTGGCTGCCCGATCTGGTGACCGGTGGAGATGTCTCCGACGGTGCCGCTGATCGCGACCGACCCCGTACCCGAGGCAGTCACCGCGCCCGGTACAGGCGCAATGACCGACTCCTGCCCGCCTGCTGGTGGCGGCACACCAGCAGGTGCAGCACCGGCGCTGCTGATGCTGATGTTGCCGACCGTGCCGTGCGCAGCGACGCTCCCCGCGCCGGCTGCGGTGACCGTGGGTCCGGTCGGACTGGCCTGCCGCTGATACAGCCACAGCGAGGTGCCGCACCCCGCGGCGGTCAACACCACGACCGCGACCCACAGCCACCATGGCCCGCCTCCGGTGGCCAGATTCACCACCACCGCCAACCCGGTGCTGACCAACGCCCCTGCCACTCCGGGCGCGATCACCCGCACCGGAGAGCCAGAACCCGCACTCATACTGTCCCCTCGCTGTCGAAACCGGCTGCCAGGCAGTCACACCCGGCCATCACATCATCAAGGATGTCAGTAACCCGCATCCCCGCAATCGCGGTTCCCTAGTGACCGGAATGACCGGCTCTGGTTCTTACGCCGCCGTTCCTTCACCTGACCACCGAAGCGACGTGGGTGGTCGGTAAACGGTCTTGAGCTCAAGGTCGTTTTCTGAACACCGTCGGAGGGTCTCGACTGCTGCGAGTCATCCATGGGCAGCGCCCTTGCAGACCCGCCGGTTCACGTTCGCTGTCATTGCGTACCTTTTTCTGGCAGTGCCGGTAGCGTCGGGCACCGTGACAGGGGTGGTTCTGGACTCAGCTCAATCTTGTTCTGCGACCGACGATGCGAGCCCGCCGTTCGCGGTGGGTGCAGTCGCCGCGGTGGCGGCGCTCGCCGGGGTGGTAGCGGCGCTGTCCGCAACGCGGTACGGCTATTACTACGACGAGCTGTACTTCATAGCTGCCGGCAAGCGACCTTCCTTCAGTTACGCAGATCAGGGACCAGTACTGCCGCTACTGGCTTGGTCGATGGACTGGTTGTTCCCAGGATCGTTTGCCGCCCTGCGCATTCCCTCGATCGTCGCGGCATTGGTAGTGGTGATCTTCGGCGCTGCCACCGCGCGAGAGCTGGGTGGCGGGCGCGGTGCGCAGGTGCTCACCGCGACGGCCTGCAGCACATCGTTCTATCTGCTGGGCCAGGCCGGGACGCTATCGACCAACAGCATCGACACCGCGTTGTGGGTGGTGCTCTCTTGGCTGCTCATACGGTGGGTTCGCACCCGTCGCGACGTGCTGCTACTGGTGGCCGGGATGGTCACTGCGGTGGACATGCAGGTGAAGTGGCTCGTTCCGGTGTTCTGGGTCGCGGTGGTCGTCGCTGTTGCCTGGCTGGGGCCGAGGGAGTTACTGCGCCGACCGGCACTGTGGTGGGGTGCGGGAGTCGTGGTGGTAGCGACGGCGCCAGCGGTCGTTTGGCAGGCTCGCCACGGGTGGCCGCAGCTGGGCATGGGTGCAGTAGTTCGTGGCCAAACCAACGGCTTCTCCGGGTCATTGATGTTCGTGCCGGCGGCGGCGCAGATGTGCGGTGTACTCGGTGGTGTGCTGTTGGTGTACGGCGTGTGGCGGCTGTGTCGGTCACCTCGTCTGCGTCCTTACCGGTTTCTGGGTGTGGCGTTTCTGCTTGTCGTCGCGGTTTTCGCGATCAGTGGCGGCCGTATCGGTTATGGCGTTGGTGCGTACGTGGCGATGATGGCCGCCGGGGCTGTGGAACTGACCGCGTTGGGTAAGCGGTGGCTCGCGGTCGCGGCGGTACCCACGGTTGTGTTGTCGGTTCTGGCGTTCGTGGTGTTGACTACGCCGTGGCGTCCCGCATCCGAACTCACCCCGGCCCCCGATTTTGCGGTCGCGGTGGCGTCGCCGGTGTATGGCGAGTTCGGATGGTCGGAGCTGACTGCGGCGACTGTCGATGCCTACCGTGCGTTGCCGGTAGACGAACGAAGCGCCGCCGTGATCGTGGCCGACCGCTACATTCAGGCCAGCGCGCTGGACCACAGCCGCTCAGGTGCTGGTTTGCCGGCGGTCTTCAGCCCCCATCGTGGCTTCGGGTATTTCGGCACCCCTCCCGACACCGCCGAGACCGTCCTCTGGGTCGGCGGTGATGAATCCGAGCTCCGCACCTTGTTCAACTCGGTAGCGCCGTCTGCAAAATCCGTTGTCCGAGTGGGTATCCCGGGCATTACCACCGACGTCACGATCTGGGAGTGCAACGGACCGACCCAGCCGTGGTCGGCCATGTGGCCGAGTCTGCGAAAGCTCTGAGCGCGAGGTTTCCTCATAGCGGCGGCCGGATCGGCATCATCGCCGCCCTATTGGACGTCGCTGACAGGGAACTGCTGACACCGAACCGCATCCGCCGGAGAACGGGCATCAACCGCATGGGAATAGCGCACGGTTCGAATACCTACGCTCCACCGGACATCACTACCGAGGGCACTCTGCGCCACCCAGCTTGCGCGGGATCCGCACCGACAAGACTCCCGACGAGGTCGGTCTGCCCACCTGATCGCCGATGCCGAACGGGTTGAGGAACATTCGCGCCTGGAGGTTCGGCACGGGGCACCGCCGTCACGGCGGGTGTTCGGCAGACGGTGCGCGCACCGACCAGAGGTCGGGAGCTCGGCGGCCACGCATGGATCGGCTGCTACTGACCTACCATGAGCTCGTGGACCCGGCGTGGATTGCAGTGTTCGGCACCTTGTCAGGTGTGGTTGTGAGTACCGTCGGAGGCATCACCACGAGCTCATTGACCAGCCGTAATCAGCGTCTCGCGTCCCAACGACAGCTGGAATCCGCTGCTGACGACAAGATCCGGCAAGAGGTTCGCGAGTCGTTCGTCGACTATCTCTCGGCCTATACCGCGCTGCGTGATCGAATCCTCGTATTCCGGAACGAGTGCAGCGAAGCCTCCGCGCCCGCCACGCTGATCGAAGCCTTCGCCCCATCGGAGTCGACCGACTTCAATCGCGCATTCCACACGCTGCAGATCACCGCCAGTGCCAGTGTTTCAGCAGCCGCGGACGCCGCGCAGGCACAGTTGTGGGATCTGGCGAAAGCGACCGAAGAGCACGATAGCGAAGCCTTCGAACGGGAGCTGGCCGCCGGGTCGCCGCTGCGCCGCGCGCTGCACGCCGCGATGCGCACCGAACTCGGTGTTCGCGGCGATACAGCCCTGCCCTCCACGCAACCAAGATCACGACGTCAAGATCTGCCGATACGAAGATCTTCGGATCTCAGGTGACCAGGATTCACGGTCGTTTTCCGAACGCCCACGGAGTCTGACGGCCTCCCGACGTACGGCAGCATGAACACTGCCCTGACGAGAAGCTGGTAAGCGCTCCCCGCGCGGTCGGCGCGGGGAGCACTGGTACTGGATATCCGTGTCGCACCAGGGCGTTGGGGTGACGGCCCAGGGGGGAGGGGCCGACTCATGCTGCACCTGCTTCGCGCAGCAGATCAATCACCTTGTTCACCACGACCAACACGATCAGGAAGTCGGTGATGGTCAAAACCACCACCAGTTGTTCCTTGTCGCGTCCGTCCTTTTTTCGGTGCAACACGGGTTCTCCTCATTGGCCATGGGCCGCTTTCGCGGCCCAGGTCGACCACTGGTTTCCCAGGGCCCCGGACATTCTGTCCGGAGTCGATGAGAGGAGAAATCCAGCGCACAGCCAAAGTACGCCGACCACGTATCCCGCACCACCCCAATGCCACCGCTCAGGACCCGACATGATGAAGGCTGGCACCATCACGGTGCGGCCTTCGGAAGGACCCAGGATTCCTCGCGGGACGCGCCCTTGGTCCCCGCAACCGATGAGGCAACTGCACCGCGATCCGAGCCTGCCCCTTGATCTCGCAAATCTGTGAGATCAAGGGGCTCGCGTGGGTGATGGGGCTGGGGGTGATTGTGCGGGAGCTGCGGATCGGCGGCAGGGCTCGATGTCGCGGCAGCTCAAAGGGTTTCGTTCTACCTGGACCGCTGCGGGTACGCCCGCCGCCGCGGGCGGGTGATAGCGAGCGACAGCAGGGCGCAGCCTGGAGGCTGCGCCCTGCTGTGTCGTCGTGCCGGATCAGTGCGGCGGTGCGGTGCGCACGGATTTCAATCCGGTGGTGCCGCTGACGGTTTCGGCTAGATGTCGGAGTAGCGGCCGGTGACCTTCCACAGTTGGTTGCCGTAGACGTCGACGTAGTCGGGCTGGCATTCGTAGGTGAGGAAGGTGGAGTGGGTGGAGTCGCTGCCGCGGGACTCGGCGGCTTGTTGGTTCTTCTGGGCGGCGATGGCTTCGCACTGGCCCCGGTCGCTCATTCCGGTGTTGTCGGCGTTGGCTGCGCCGGCTCCGGCGATGGCGATGCCGAGTCCGAGTGTGATTGCGGCACAGGCGGATCCGAACGATTTCTTGGTGATGTTCATGGTGGGTTCCCTCCCTCTGGCGCATGAATGCGCTGTCACCAGATCCTACAGAGGCAGTGACGAACAATATTGTCTGTCACTGACGGTGGTGCTCTGACTGGGTTGTGCGATTTGTCGGTGCGTTGAGCCTGCGGACCCGCTTAGGGTTGAACGGTCCGCTTCCTTTCGTGCGTTGGCACTGCAATGGATGGGGCGGGTTGTTGCCGGGCCACCGAGATCTGCGACGAGGGGGTATCGCTTGATGGACACAACAGAAGCTTGCGTTGAGGACGCGAGCATGTTGCTGGTTGCGCCTGCGGTGTTGCGGGGCAGTGACTTGGTCAGGGATTTCTTCGGGTCGATGGTCACGCCGGAGGATCTTGGTGCTGGTTCAGTCGACGTGGCGCAGAAGACTGTCTATGTGTGTGGTGATGTGTCGGCGATCGGCGAGGGCCAGTTGCGGGCGGCTGCGCGGGTGTTCGTGATTCGGGAGCTGTCGCAGGGTTACAGCGAGGGTGTCGACGAGCCGTGGCCGCTGATCGATGTCGGCCGGGTTCCGGTCCGTGTGCACGGGGTCGGTGTCTATTACCGTCGGTTCTTCGATCTCGGCGCTGACTACTTCGGGCGGATCCGCGCGGAGCACGTGTTCCAGTCGCTGACGGAGTCGACCAAGCCGGGGACGGCTCATCGCAGCGGGATCTATTTGACGCCCGTGACGCGGAGTGATGATGAGTTGCATTTCCGTCTGCTTCGCTGCTCGACGAATCTTTCGGGCCCGACGGAGGGCTTCGGCCCGACCGATACGAGCCTCGTCGGGGCGCTGAATTGTGAGGCTGCCACTGTGTTCCGGGGCCAGGCGCCGCTCAATCATGTTCTGGCCCAGATCTATCACAACACTCTTGCCACGACCGAGCGGAAGCAGTCCAAGGCCAAAATCTCTACGCACGCCGATAAGACCAAGGACATGCCGGTCAACGGCGTGATGGCGTTCTGCACGTTCTATGACGGGCTCGACAAGCTGCAGCCTATGGCTGAGGACGTTTTCGACTTCGGGGTGAAGGGCGCCAGTGGGCTGACCAGGCTTCGCTTCCGGCTCAAGGATTCGGTCGAGGGGCGCGATGGGGTCGTGCTGCCGACGCAGTTCAGTCTGACGCTCTATCCGGGCTCTGTGTTCTTCATGCCGTTGTCGACCAACCGTCTGTATACCCACGAGATCCGGCCCTCGATGTTGGACGCGACGTTGTTGCCGACTCGTCTCGGGTATGTGGTGCGGTGTTCGAGCGGTGAAGCTGTTCACAAGAACGGCCGGACGTTCCTCAAGAAGGCTGGGGGTTTGGTGGAGCTCGGTCCGCCTACCGCGGAGGGCATCGAGGAGTTGCGCAGGTTGTATGCCGAGGAGAACAGGACCTCGTCGTTCATCGACTACGGCGACCGGTTTCTGTTCAGCATGAACGCGGGGGACTACGTTGCCCCCCGCGTCTAGGATTTCGGACGAGATCGTCTCGTTCGCCCTGCCATTCGAGGAGGATCTCTTCGCGAAGCTTTCCGCGTCGGCCCGCTTGGATGAGGTGGGTAAAGGTCGGCGGGGGGCGACGCTCACCAAGGCCGATGAGTCGGGTGGTGTTCCTCTTGTGCGTACCACCACCCGGTATGGCAGCCCGGCGCAGCGTTTCGGGGCGGTGCACGACCGCCTGGCGCAGCGGGTTCAGGCGAGGGCGGGGCTTTCGGTCGGCTTCAACAACGCTCTGGTTGAGTGCTATTCGAATGCGTACGCCACGATGGGCAGTCATTCGGACCAGGCGCTGGATCTGGCCGAGGAGTCGTTCATCGCCGTTTTCTCGTGCTACCGCTACCCCGCAGCGGTCCCACCGCGGAAGTTGCTCTTCGAGCAGAAGGGGTCCGGCGAGATGTTCGAGGTTCCCCTCGTGCACAACGGTGTCGTCGTGTTCTCGGTCGCGTCGAATCGGCGGCTCAGGCACAAGATCGTGTTGGATGGGGCCGCTCGGGCTGTGGAGAACGAGTGGTTGGGCGTAACTTTGCGTAGCTCAAAGACTTTCGTTCGGTTTCGTGGGGGACACGCGTATCTTCCGCAGGGTGCGCGCTTGGTGTTGGCTGACGAGGATCAGCGGCGTGAGTTCTACCGGCTGCGGCGGCGTGAGAACGACGAAACGGATTTCGTGTATCCCTCGCTGGCGTACACGGTGAGCGAGAGCGATCTGATGGTGCCCGTCTGAGCTCGAGTGCTCCGGTGAGTTCAACGCCGGCCTCGCGCGGGAGGCTGGCGTCGAACTCGTTCAGATCACCGGCGCTAGTCGAGCTCTGCCCGTAGGTCGCGGGCTGCGGCGGTGCCCAGCAGCCGCCACACGTGGTTGCGCTGCCAGCCGTGTCCGCCGGCCGGTTTAGGTATGTCGTCCTCGGTCAGGGCGCGTGCGATCGCGCCGCAGGACGCTCCGTCGCGATGCATCGCGAGTGCGCGGGCGAGGACCGTGCTCGGGCATCGCATCGGCGGGCCGGGTCGGCGCCGGGCGTTCACTGGTCGCCGCCGCGGGTAAGGGCCGCGAGCAGGTGGCACAGGACCTGGCGGGCGCGCTCGGCGCGCTCGGGTCCGGCGAAGATCGCGACAAGGGTGGCCAGCCCGACCAGAACGGTGAGGGTGCCGACGAGGATCAGCGCCGTGACCGCGAGGGCCGACAGGCCCGGTCCGGCTGCGCCCAGCAGCGTGTAGAGATGGTTGTTCGACATAGGGTCTCGCTTCTTGGATGAGGCGAGACCGCATGGGCGCGTTGTGCGCCCGCGTCATCCCGCCTGTTGACAGTTCTCGGTCAACAGGCGGGTGTTCGGGCCGCGGGGAACCTGGCGGCGGGCGGTGACGAGTTGGCCTGGGGCATCGGCGGCGCAGCGCTGCCGGTAGCGCAGGCCTGCACGGGCCTGTGCGCCTGCCGCGACTTCCTGGTCGATTCGCCTTCGACGCTGAGGCAGTGCTTCATCGAGGCCCCGAACCGAGTGTGGGGTGGCCGGGTCGATGTCGTCGTCCAACCACCACCGCGCTGCCAGGGTGCGGTGGTCGTTGATGATGTGGAGTAAGCGGTGCAGGTGCTGGAGGCGCTGCATCTCGATCTGGTTGGGCAGCACGCGCGCCGTCGCGGTGTGGGTGAACAGCCTCGATGTCTCGATGTTCTGCAACCGGAGGGCGGTCATCGTGTTGGACGTGAGGTGGTCGCCGGGCGACGCCAGCGGCGTGGAGAGCTGGCGCTGCAAGGTCTCGAAGTGGCGAATGGCCCGCAGCGATCGGTCGAAGCGGCTGTGGACGGTTTCGAATTGGCGAACGGTCCGGCGCAGTTGTGCGCCTGCGGTCCTGTAGGCACGGGTTTCCTCGAGACTGAGGGAGGCCAGCGTGCTCATGGGTCCCAGCGTATAGCCGTTTTGTGGGCGTCCGCTATTAGTCCGCAACGCCAATCTCTGAGGTGATCAGCCTGGGCCGCTTCGGTGATGGCCTGGGTGCCGTCGTCCGGGTCGGCTCGCGCGGCCGCAGGCCGGGGTGACCACGTGGTCACGCGGTTTGTCGAAGACGTTCGGTCGCGTGGGTGATGGGGTTGGTGGGCGGTTGCGCGGGAGCTGCAGCAGGGCTTGGTGTCGCGGCAGCTCACTGGGTTCGCTCTACGCCGCTGCCGTGCGCGGGTGATGGAGTGTGACAGCAGGGCGCAGCCTGGAAGGCCGCGCCCTGCTGTTAGCGGTGGGCGCCCGGTGTCATGCCGCCAGGGTGATGTACCACGAGTGAGCGTCGAACCCGATGTCGGCTACCCACTCGCCCCTTGAGATGATCCGCTGTCTGCCATTGCAATCGAAGCCTTCCCAGACCGCGATCGATGCCGCCATGTTGTTGCCAACAGATCGGATTCGCAGATTCGGATCGCTGATGTATTCCCTCGCACTGACACAGTGGGTGGGCAAGTCGTACGTTGAGCCGCTGATTGGTATGCCTCGCCCGGTAAAGTTCGGGGTGTCCCAGAGGCAAACGGATTCATCTTTATCGCAGACAATCTGGGCGTTCGCCGGTGGAGAGACTACGAGAGTCGCGGCGCTGACGGCGGCGCCGATGACGGCGGCTGCGAGGGTGATTCGTTTCGACAATTGTTGATCCTCCATGATCTGGAAAGTCGTTGTAGCCCTACTCGTTCTGGATGAGAGGACGGGGCACGGCGGGTTCGTGCGTGCGATGGGACTGCTGATCGTGCAGCTGCAGCGTCTCGATCAGCTCGCCGAGCGTGAGAGGGTTGGGGGAGCGTCCGCGCGGAATGTCGCGCTAGCGGCCGATCGGGCTCTGGGATCGACGCGAGCTCTGGACGGGCGCTACCCGCATGGTTTCGCGGGGGGGGGGGCGGCGCCCCCCCCGCCGGGCGGGGGCACGGACAAGAACCACGCGGCGGGGGGAAGGTCGAAGAAGAATTAATCCGCCCGGGGGGATCGCT
>NZ_JBHXNJ010000040.1:0-17546 GCF_042719655.1 Nocardia sp. NPDC058518 | reverse complement strand
CCCCCCCCCCCCCCCCCCCGCCCCCCCCCCCCCCCCGGGGCCGTCGGGGTGTGCGCCCGGGCCGCCCCCCCCCCCGCCCGGCACGGGGCTGGCGTCGACTCGTTCACACTGCCGGGGCTAGGTCATGTCTCCCAGTTGATCACCGCGGGAGACTTGCCGATGATGCCCGCGGTACTCGGCGCGATCGTGGTACCGAGACTCGCGGCGGCCCGCCGCGACGCAACCTGATCGGGTCTGGCCGGATGCGACAGTTCAGTACCTGGCGTCGAACCACCACTTGCCGTAGGCGTAGTAGCACTCCCGTGTCACGCGGAGGGTTTTGGAGCCGCGCTCTTGCATTGCGTGGTTGTAGTAATCAGCGGCGACCCTGCAATCTTGCTGGGTCTTGAACGAAGCATACGGCCCCTCGTCCGCATGGGCGGCGCCTGGCGCGGCCATCAACGCACTCACTGCGGCTGCCGCCGATATCAGCACGGTCATTCGTCTCGCCATGTTCGATCCTCCAGTTCGGGGAGTCACATTGATTCCCTACGCAATTTCGTCGGGCAGCTCTTGAATGAGCACACCGTTCGTGGGTGTCGGCTATTTGGTGTGGCGGTGGGGCCCAGGTGTGGTGAGGGATCCATTCAGATCCATACATGCAGGTAGGCGATGTATACCGGGGCTGGGTGAATGTGGTTTCTGGTTCGCGGTGTGGTGCTCGGTGGTCGTGTTCAATGGCAGGTGAGTGGTGGGCCGCGAATTCGCCGGTGGTGGATGCGGCGCAGATTCGTACGCGAGCGCAGTTCGGTGCGGCGTTGAAGGCGTTGAGAAGTCGGCTGGGCGACACCGTCATGTGAAGTAGCGGCCGACGAGAACGATGCGCGTCGGTGCCGGTTCTTCTGCCGAAACGACGAGCGGCGTTGTGTGGTGTTCGAGCCGGGTGGCTTCGAAAATTACGGCGTCACCAGCGGAGAGAAACAGTTCGGTTCCCGCGATCACAAGAGATCCGCCTTGGCGCATGGTGCGTACGGTCTTCAAGCAGACGAGCAATTGAACAGCGCCGTGTCGATCGCGATGTGCGTTGATGTATTCCCCGGTGCTGTAGCGGGATGTCCAACACATCAGATCGCTGATCGTGGCTGGACCAGCAAGTGCCTGAATCAGGCTGACGAGCTTCGGGTGCCGACAGAACTCGTAGGCGAAGTCTCCGGCTGCGAGCGCCTGTTCCTCCCAGGACACTTTCTCTAGACCGCACTGCACACGACTGCTGAAATACCCCTCTGTCGATTCCAGCAGGTACGTGGCCAGGTCCGGGCTGATCAACCGCGGCAGGTGCACAAAGCGCCGTGTCGCGAACCGCGAGACCAAGTCAGGTAGATCGGCATAGTCGACGAAGTGCTGGTCAGCCTGCAGAGTCCAATTACTCATCGGGTCACTACGATCTGTGAGCTCCCCGCCATCTACTGCCCCAACGGACGACAGATGGTGGCAGGTGCACAAACCGGCCTGCATCCAGGATGGCAGCCCGGGTTGCAGTACGGGTTGCACGATGGATTGCAATTCGCATCGTGGGAGTGCTGGTACTTCGTGGTCGCGTTCCCGATGGCGGTTCTGGTGATCGCCAATTGGGGACTCTCGACGACCTGTCGCAAGCTGGTCTCCAGCACATCGCCGACCTGAAGGGATCGAGTGAAGACGCACGGACGCACGACACCATCCGGGTATATGGCGAGGACATCGCCTGCGCATTGGCCGCACAGTTCCTCGAGCGGGGTGTCTGCATCCGTGTTCGCTCGACCGGCGCGGCGAACGTGATCGACCTCGATGTCTTGGACTCCCAGGTCGGTCAGGAGTTGTCGGGCTTGGTCGATGCGCTGGTCTTCGAGCACCGTCACGATGCCGACCCGAACCGGGACACCGAGGTTGATCGCTTTGCAGATGTTCTCGTTGGTCCTTCGGTGCGCCAAGCCATTTCCGGTGATCAGCGTGTGCTGGTCGGGTTGGTCGGAGTAGTAGCTGGTCGCCAGGCGTACGTTGTGCTCGACCAGGAGATCCCAGATGCCGGGGCGGACGCGGACCAGATTCGAGTAGACCTCGGTGGCGATCCCACGCGAGGATGCGTGCCGGATGAGTTCGGGCAGTGCGGGATGGAGCGTGGGTTCGCCGCCGATGAACTGGATCTCGCGGACACCGATGTCGGCAGCGTCGTCGATGACCGACAGCCAGTCGCTGGTCGTCATTGCGCCGTGGGATTTCGTGGGACCGCTGTCGGCGTAGCAGTGCGTGCAGCTGAGTTGGCAGCGTCCGGTCAGTTCCAGCCAGAGAAATGTCGCGCCCGGCTTTGATGACGATTCGACCGTCGTCATAGCTTTCCTACTTCTGATTCGATGGATGATCGTTGTGTCGATTTCAGAATATGAGGAGGTCAGAGCGTCGTGCTGCGCGTAATGCGCAGACTTGTTCCCGATTTGCGCATGAGGGTAGGAGCGAGGGCCGCTGGGTCAGGACACGCGGCGTCGTCGTTGACGAACCTCGGTGGGAGATTCCCCGAAGCGGCGGTCGAAGGTGCGGTGGAAGGTACTCAGCGCGTCGAACCCTGACGCGTAGGCGATGTCGCTGATCGAGGCGCTCTCGTGGGGATCGGTCAACCTTCGGTAGGCACGCTCGGCTCGGGTGTCGGCGATGAGGCGAGCGGGCGCGGATGCTCCGATGCTGCGCAGCGAGTATTCGAGTTTTCGTCGTGAACAGCCGAGGTGCGCGGCCACCGAATCTGGGGTGAGTCGTGGATCGCTGCTGTGCTCGGCGACGTATGAGCGTGCGGCATGAGCAAGGGCTGCGGAGTGGGATTGTTCGGGTGTGCTCGGTGTGTGCAGTGCGAGATTCAGCAGTTCCATCGTTCGGGCGCTGATCTCTGTGAATTCGTGGCTGGTCAGGCTGCCCGCGTGATCGGCGAGTGTGCGCGCCAGGGCCAGCACCGCCGCTGTGGAACCACGCTCGGGACCGAGGAGCAGAGGGGCGCCGTCACGGAACGTATCGGTGGGTACATACTCCTCGGGAACACCTACCGCCCAGACGCGTGTGTCGGCGGGAATCGACACACATAACGGACGTCCCATGTCCAGCAGACCGATTCGACCGCGGGAAACCCCAACTTCGTTCTCTCCATGGCTGATTACGATGTCGGAGCCGTGCGAGACGATGACCAGTGCGCTGCGATAGTCATCGCAGCGAGCCAGTCGGCGGGTTCTGATGTAGTCGACCGCGTCGGCCGTGGCGTCGACGAGTTGGAATCCGCCGCCGCGCTGAACCCGCATGGATCCGGTGAACTGTTGCGGGCTTGCGAAGCCGAGTCGCATGTCACCTTGGTTGGTCTGGCTGTGCGCAGTCCAGTAGTCGGTTCGGTCGGCTGCCGAAACAAGGGAGGTATCCACGTCGACTGTCTCGTACCTGGTGTCCACACCAACCCTCCCACAGGCAGATAGGGCAAAAGGTTGTGTCTCGCAGACGAAGTCGGCCCGACGAACTCATCGTATCCTGGCCGAAGCCGTCGAATGAGGTAGTTGGAAGTGGGTCCAGCTTGGTGGTCAGCGCTCGGTGAGGGGTGCCTTCAACGTGACTCCGGGAGCCGCCCAGGCGATGCACTGGACAGCGCGGGACTTGCGGAAGGATGACTCGTCGAGCGGTCCGTACGACGTGACTTCGGAGACCGCGGGATTCTCGGTGGCTTCGATGACGGGGGTCGCGTTGAAGCAGAGAGACGTGGCCGCTTGGCGGGCGGCGGTCTCGTCCGTCCACTCGGTGAGGTGGCCGACATAGAGCACCTCACCATCGTGCGGTTTATCGCACGATCGCGTCGGCAGGCTGTAGACGACATCGGTCGTCGACGGTCGGTCGACGCACCGGCCGACCGTCAGATCGTCGATCTCACTGCGGCCGTGCGGGTCTGTGACGCCGCGGTACACCATCGCGCCGAGCGCTGTCGCGCCGAGAACGCCCGCGCCGATCACCGCCGCGATGATCAAGCCCTTGTTGCGTTTGGGCGGCTGGGGCTGCGGATATCCCGCGTATCCCGGTGCCGGGTACTGCGTCCGAGGGTAGCCCGGTCCCGGCTCCGGCGGCAGCTCGTTCCCCTGATAGCCGGGTACCGGGTACGGCGGTCGCTGGACGTGCGGATGTGCTGGTCCCCCTGGATAGTTCACCCGGTCACCGTACTCGTCAGCGCGGTCGGGCACTTGGGGGTCCCGGCGTCAGCGGCTGCCAGGGGACGTCGAACAAGGTGGCGAACTTGGCTGTCGCTAGCAGGTCTCGGTCCTACACGAATTTCGGCAACATCCAGCACCTTGGTTGCGGTCCAGCGGTACCCGGCCGACCTTCCGCAACTGGTCGGGGCGGCGAGCTTCGGCGGTGAAGGACGGCTGAGGGGCTGTCGGGATTCGCGAACGCCGATTCGCGGTGTCGGAATTCATGCACGAGGTGATGTCGATATCCGCGACCAGAGCCATTCGGTTCTATGTCGTTGCCCACGTGCATCATTCAGCTATGACGACGGGGACAGCCAAACGTGAAGGCAGCTGGTGGTGCGAACAGGACTACCAGCTGCTGTTCGAAGCGATCGCCTGCGGAATGACCGATGAACAGATCGCCGAGCACACCGAACGCAGGGTCAGCGCCGTGCGCAGTCGCGCGCACATGTTGGTGAGCTACGGGACATCCAAGAGCACCGCGTTGGCGCTGCTGCGGCGTGTGGCCGACGAGCCGGATTTCGACTGGGATCCACTGGTGCGGATGGTTCACCAGCACGAAGCAATTCCATACTGGGACAACGCTTCCGACCTTGCACTGATCACCTGTTGACTGGCCCTTCGATTCCCCAGGCCCGCGGGCTCGACGGCGATCCTATGGGTTAACTCGGTCCAGTCGGTCACAGCAGGCCCTGCTCGTCGAGCGCGATATTGCGATCGTCGGCGGCCATACGCGCATTGGTGACCAGATACAGCCACACCGAGGCCGCAGAGCGTTCGAGCACGACCGTGGCCTCGTCCCCGGCCCACCGGTATTGCAGGGGCGGACCGGCAACGCGCTCAGTCGGCTCGCCGAGTTTAGCGAAGATTGCCGTGGCGATGCTGTCGAAAGCCGCGGTGACTTCGGTGTTCTCGCCCGCGTCGGCGAAGTCGGTGAGTTGCAGGTCGATGCTTGTGACCTGGCCGTTCTTGGCGCGGATCGTGCCGCTGTCCGGGCCGAACCCGGTGTCGAGCATGATCCGGCGCGGTCGGCTGGAGATGGTGTGCCAGCCGAACTTCTCGACGACAGCGGGAGCGTCGTCGAGGGCCCACGACCAGTCGAGTGTGTGCAGTGCGCCCGCTAGATCGGCTGCTTTGTCGGCGGGCATCGCGTGCCAGTTCGTCATTCGGTGCCTTTCGTCTCGGTCGGTAGTACAACAGAAACGCCGCGTTGCGCACTCCTGTGGCCTAGTCCTGGTTCTCGCCGTACCGCGCGGTCACGGTGCCTGCCTCGTCCCATTCGGTCTGGGTGAGCAGCGCGCCATCGCGGGCGAAAACGGTTTCTTCCTTGCGATTGCCGGTGGGGAACCATTCACACCAGCGACCGACCTCGTGCCGATCGGCGTAATCGCCGGTGTAGCGCGGGGTTCCGTCGAGGAACCAGCCGCGTGTCGGTCCGTCGGTGTAGCCGGCCAGGTCGGTGATGGGGCTGCTCGGCGCCGGGCGGCGGAATTGCTGGCCGGTGAACGGCTCGGCGCGGTAGTACATGCGGCCTTCCCCGTCGTCCCAGCGCAAGGCCGGATCGTCGGCCGGTACGGCGTCGGGCGAGATGCCCTTGCGGGTGCGCTCGTCCTCGAATTCGATCACCTCACCCGCCGGGTTCCAGGCCGAGTGGGTGAGCAACATGCCCTCGATGTCGTAGACGTCCTCGAGGCGGCGGGAGCCGTCGGGATACCACTCCTGCCAGGTGCCAACGGGCCGGTTGCGGTAGAACTCGCCGTTGTAGCGCATGGTGCCGTCGGGGTACCGGCCCGTCCAGTCGCCGTCGCGGTCGCCCTCGTCGTAGCTCCAGTACTCGTGCCAGGTGCCGTCGGCGCGGGTCTGGGTCACCGCGCCGCTGTAGGGCTCACCCCGATAGGACAACTTGCCGGTCGCCGCGTCGACCACCACATCCGGATCGCTCAGTTCGATCGGATCGTCACTCACCTTCGAAACCCCTCCGATCAGAAATCGCCGCCCAGTCATGGCCGCTTCACCTGTTGCTCTGCGGTCAGCCCGCTCAGCAGGATCAACTGGCTGACCGCGACGCTGTCATCACCGGTGGTGGCAGCGTCTCGATCCGATTCGGTGAACCACCGACTCCGGTTCCAGATTCCTTCGTTGACGTGGTCCTCGATCTGATCGACCAGCGCACGAACATGCGGACCGCGGCGAACCTGAACTCCCGCTGGCTATTCCATGCCGCCGCGCCGGCCAGCCCGCTTCGCTCCGAAACCCTCGGCAAGTACGTCGTTTTGCAATGCTTGCGAGTCAAAGATTGCCCAAGCATCGCCAGATGTCATTCCCCTAGATTGTTATAGCCGAAACGCCGCGGCGCGAAAAGCGGCGACACCCAGGCTGTGCCGCCGGATTTATCCGTCGGCGTACGGGCCGGTCGGTCGCTCGGGGCGTGCTCTGAGTAGGCCTGAATATTCGCTTGCGGGGGCCCCTATTCTGAAATGCTCGGGTCTTAGCTTGTCGCGATAGGAGAGTTGTGGTCACCGCTTCAGCGAAATATCAGCTTCCGCACCATCTTTGGGTCCACAATGAGGTGTTGGGGTCGCGGTTCGACACCTACATCGGTGATGTTCGCGCCACTGTGGTGACCCCGCCTGTACCAGGTGGTCTGGCGGTGAATCTGTGGCACCCCCAGCTGCCTGACGTGCCAGAGGATGCATGGGATCACACGACACAATGGACGACTCAATACGCCGCATGGGGTGCCGATGACGGCACAGCGTTGCGCCACGTAGGCGTCGAACTGCGTGAGGACGGGCGAGTTGTCGCTCCCTATCACTCCTTCCATGCTGATCGGCCCGCGGAGAAGGTGTTCGACCACGCGGCCAGGCGTATCACCTACTGGTTCGCTCGAGTCGAGGACTGGGTGGCCGTGGTAACCGGCGAGGATGTCTACTCGCGTGAACCGCGCTTCGCTGCCAATACCATCGGGCCCGGGCTATTTGGGTGGCAGCACGGAGAGTGGCGGGACGCTGGTATGACCATCGAGACCCCCCGTCCGAAGCTGTTGTCCGCAGATCTCTTCGCGGCGATCCTGGAACGGGGTCGGCGCGAACGTCGAACCACCGATCGAGTGGCAGTTGGTGTGCAGCGCTAGCAGGGCCCATCTGCGTGGAGATGCCCGCAGGACGATCCTAGATGCGGCGACCGCCGTCGAGGTCTGCCTGATCGAGCAGATTCGGCTGGTCGAATCGACCACAACCGCGAAGTTCAGAGGCAGATCCGGGATGCAGGACCGATCACGGTGGCTCGCCGCGCAGCACCCCAGCTACGAGGAGCACACCTTCCTAGATGTGCTTCGTAAGTGCCGAAATGATGGAATCCATGAGGGTGGAGTCATCACTATGGCTGATGCTGGCAACGGGTTGCGCGCCGCGGTCGCCACCGTTGATGCACTGGGACGAAGCCGAGATCCTCGGGCGAAGTGATGGGGCGCCCGGCACGCCACGGTCTCGGTCGAGAATCGGCGGACATGGCGTAATCCATGGTCAGGCCCGAGCTCCCACACGATCGGCTGGTGGTCAGGCTGCGGTGATTGGCGACGACGTGGATACTGGTTCCTGCCAGTGCGACCCCGATGGTGACGGCTTGCCCTAACCGTCAAGAACGTAAATAATGTAAACTTGTTGTTATGCGATATCTGGATGCGTTGAGTCTGCGGAAGAATTTCCGGCGGGAGCTGGAAGCGGCGGCCGATGAGCGTGCCGTGGTGATCACGGTGTGGGACAAGCCGGTCGCGGTGTGGTTGTCGCCGGGGATGTGGGCGATCGGGCGTGAGCGTGTGCCGGTGGATGATTCGTTCGTCGGCGAAATAGGGTCGGTCGAAGCTCGCCCGAAGTTGACCGAGCTGCACGAGGCGGCCGGCCGCGGTCAACATGCCCAGATCACCAAGCATCGCAAGGTGCGTGCGGTGATGGCGCCCTATGACTGGGGTGTTCGTGCGTTCCCGGAGTTGGATCTGGCGGCTCCGCCGACATGGCCGCCGACACCGGAGTCGCAAGAACCTCCGTGTGCGCTGGTGCTGTATCGGAAGCGGTCGACCCAGGATGAGCTAGTTGATCTTTTCGCCGAAGCCGAAGATCCTGTGCTGGAAGGTGATCGACGTTTGTCGGCTGGGCGTGCGGGCATCACCGCGGACCGGCGATCGCGGCTGCGCGCGGTGGCGTATGTGGTCGACGGCAAGGTCGAGCGGGTGCGCGCGGTGACGCCGGGCGAAGAGTGGATCCCGGTACCGGGGCAGGATCGGTCGAGGTTCGCTCCGTTGTCGGCCCCGTTGTCGGCGCAGGAGATCGACGAGCTGGCGCCGGGGCTGGGCTTGTATCCCGGTGATGAGCACGCGACACCGGGCAAGACGTGGCGTGAGTATGTGCCGCTGAACGGGTGACCGACATCGGCTGTTCGGCGGTGGCGGACGAATCGGATGGCTGAGTAGACAGGGGGTTCGGCGTGGGGTGGGTCAATTTCGTGCGGTTGGCTGGTCGGCGGTTGCCGTTGGAGGCGTTGCGGTCTGACCCGAGCCGGTTCAGCGGGGTGTTCAGTGCTGCGCGTAACGCTGATGGGTTCGGGCAGTGCTTGTGCCGGGGTGGTGAGGATCCGTTGCGGTTGGTGATCAAGTGCTCGGCGGCGGGGCGGTTCCATCTTGCGGGGTGGCCGTTGGAGGGGCCTTTGCATGATGGGCGGTGCGCGTTTCATCATGTGGATCCGTCGTTGTCGGGGTTGGCGAAGTACACCTCGGCGGCGATCCGGCAGGGTTCGAGTGGGGATGTCGCGATTCGGGTGTCTCAGCCGTTGGTGTGCAAGCTCGGTGCGCCGGAGCAGCCGGAGCCGAAGTCCTCGGCGTCGGAGTCGGGCGTGGTGCGGCGGTCGGTGGGTTTGACCGGGCTGTTGCATTTCGCTTGGGACAGTGCGGGTTTGAATGTGTGGCGGGCGCGGCAGCGTCGGCGGGGTTGGGCGCAGGCGTCGGCGGCGTTGCGTGAGCAGACTGATCGGTGGGTGGTGAGTCGTCGGGCAGGTTCGGAGGTGGTGTTCGTTGTGCCGCCGTTCCGTCGGGAGGACGCGAACGCGACTGCGGCCGCGTTCGAGGCGTGGTCGGCGGGGTTGACCAGCGACAAGACGCAGGTGCGGCGTGGGTTGATTGTGGGCGAGGTCAAGGCCGATGAGGCGACCGAGTTCGGGTTCCGGTATCAGTTGGCGCATCTGGGTCGTCGACATGTCATCTATGTCGATGAGAAGTTGGATGCGCGGTGGCGGCGTTCGTTTCGGACGGTGTTCGCTGCGGCGGGGGAGCTGGCCGGTGGTCGGCGGGTGGGGTTGTTTATGGTCGAGCGGACCCCGCGTGGATATCTGCGGGCGGTGGGTGGTGCGTTGATGCTGGTCAATGACGTGTATGTGCCTGCGGATAGTTCGCATGAGGTGCGGATGGCCGATGCGTTGATCGCGGCGGGGCGCAGTTTCGTCAAGCCGTTGCGCTATGACGTGGAGGACGGGGTGTTCCCGGATTTCGCGTTGGTCGACGAGGACGCGGTGGTCGAGGTGTGGGGGATGGAGAACGATCCGGCGTATCTGGCGCGTAAGGCGGAGAAGCTGCGCGAGTACGCGCGCCGTGGGACGCGGGTGTACTCGCATAGCGCGGGTGATCCGTTGCCGGATGTTCGGCTCGTGCAAGCTCCGGTCGCCTGAACAGTAGTTTTCTCTCCTGGCGAGATTGATTCTCGGCTGGTAAGAATGTGTGATGGCTATCAAATGGAGACTGGATGAGGTTCTCGAGCAGCGCGGGCTGAAAGTCGCGGACATCCAGCGGGTTACCGCGTTGGATGCGGATGCGCCGTCGCAGGCGGCGTTGTATCGGTTGTTGTCCGCGGCGCCGGACCGGCTGAACCTGTCGGTGCTGAACACGCTGTGCTTCGCGGCGCAGTGCACGCCGGGGGAGCTGCTGCACTATATTCCCGATGCCGTCGACGGTGCGGGCCCGGCCGCGTCGCGCGACTTGGTGCAGCGCGCTCTCGCCGCGGCCGATGCCGAGAGCAGTGCGAAGCGTGAGAAGGAGCAGCGCTGGCTCGAGAATCGCGATGCCGGGATCGCGAAGTATGTCCACACGGTCAGTCCTGAGTTGTCGCAGGCGCTGGCGGAGACGCTCGACGGCGATCCGAATGATCCGGTGTTCACCTCGCTGTTGTGGACGCTGAGTCCGGAGAGCACGGCGGCCGCGGAGGTCGAGGAGGACTCGATTCGGTTCAAGAAGCAGCGGGTCTCGTTCTCGACGCGGTTCACTTCCGAGCAGATTCCGGTCGTGGTCTCGCTGATGGGGGATCGCCCGGTGTTCTCGGTGCAGACCTCGCGCGGTTCGACGTCGGGCTTTTCGGATCTGTTGGGGTTCGGCAAGGGGGTGCGCTCGTATCTGGAGACGCAGCAACTGCTGGCGAGCCAGGAACAGCAGCAGAGGTAAGCCGCCGCAGCGGGGGAGGCGGGTGCACGGTCGGCGAGACCGACGCCGGGCTGGGCTCGGTTGATGGCGATGGGGCTGGGTGGTGATTGTGCGGGAGCTGCGGGCCGGCGGCAGGGCTTGGTGTCGCGGCAGCGCGAACGCTGTTGTCCTGAATGGGTTTCGAGGGCCGCGGAGACGAGTTCGGCGCGATTAGCGTTGGAGGCCAACATATTTCGATCGCACGGTTCCAAGGGCTGGACGAGCGGGCGCTGGTCCGGCCCGGAGGGGACCTTGGGCCGGTACCAGCATGCGCCTGGGGTATTCAGCCTGGGGCATGGCACATCCTCGCCCTGTGCGAGTGCCTTGCGATCGTAGCGTCAGGATCTCTCGGGAGCGACCTGGTCAGGCCGAAAGGCGTTCGGCCTGCGAAGGTTCCGCGGCTATCTGCGCGGCGTTGTCCTCACGTGGCGCCGATCTGGTCGGAACGCTGGACGTGGAGGGTGTCGACGTTTTCGCGCTGCGACGTTTCGGCTATAACAATTTAGGGAATGGCGTCTGGCAATGCTTGGGCAATCTTTGAACTTCGCAAGCTTGGCAAAACGATATGGGAAAGCAAATCCTTCGCCTCAGGTTTGCGGAAGACAAGATATTCTCGTGTGGCGTGCGAGTTCGATGAGTCAGAGATCGATTCCTGCACCGCCACGGCATATCTCAGATGGGAAGGGGGTGAGATGGATGAATGAGGACTCCGATCCCCGACGGTCACGTTGGGGCGAGGGCGCGGGGCACGAACTCCTTCGGGGTGGAGTGCAGATCATCGCGAATTTGCTAGCACTCGCTGTAGTGCTGGCGCCGGTGATTGCAGCAGGCCAGCAGCAGCATGCTGGCCTGGATGTGGTGACACCCAGGCCAGCGTGCACTGAACACATCTCGTAGCGGCGCTTCCTAGGGCCCCCGTTGCGAGATCGCGGAGCCCCCGATGACCCCTTGGGCCGTCGGGGGTTTCTGCATTCCCAGTATACGAAGAGTTGCGGGGCTCGGCGAGGGAACTAGGGATAGGTTCGCTCACCCATTGCAGCCTGTAGCGACTTTCTGGCTACTACCGTTGAAGCGGCCGACGGAACCCGGTCGCGGGTCGGCGTAGTGAGTTCGTTGAGGCCTGGGCTAGTTGTTCGGCCCTGCCGGAATCCGTGCCCGGTGCTGAAGAGTTGGCGTGCGCTAGGTGGCAGGTCCAAAGCCGCGATCGATGGACGATCCCAGGTCAGGCGAACATGCGTGTGCTTCGGGCCTTGACAAATCCCATAGTGAACCTCAAATCGGGTATCATAATGGGATGAGCTCACAGATTACAGTTCGACTCCCAGAGCAAACCGTCGACTGGCTTGATTCCGTCATCGCGAAGGGTGGAGCGTCCAGCCGTGCCGTCATCATCGAACAGGCTCTTGTTCGTGAACGACTGCGCCGGTCCGCCGAGGCTGATGCCGCGATCCTCGCCGCCGCGCAAGGTGCTCCTGGCGACGACATGGATGATCTCGCCGCGTATGCCGCGCGGACCCCTATGGATGATCTCGCGTGAGGCCGATCCATCTCGCGCGTCTGGATAAGACGCGGCCGGTGCTCGTCCTTACCCGCGAAGCGGTGCGTCCCTATCTGACCAGGGTCACGGTCGCGCCGATCACCAGCACTATTCGTGGGCTGTCGACCGAAGTGCCGGTCGGTCGCCGTAATGGGCTCGAGCACGACAGTGTGGTCTCTTGCGACAACATTGTGACGATCCCGGTTGTCGATCTGGGCAAGGTCATCGGTTATCTGAATGCCGATGCCGAGCCTGCTCTCACCGCGGCGATCCGTTCCGCGTTCGAGCTGATCTGACGGGCGCGCTCGTTTGGACGCGTGCCGTGAGCGATTGAACCCGCATACTGTCGAAAGAAGGCAGAGCCGAGTGAGCTGAGCTGGGAGGAACCATGCTGGGATGGCGACGACGGCGCAGTGCCGTGGGCAACGTGCTGATGTCAGTCGATCCGGTCTTCGCGGCCGCGCTGAATGAGGCGCAGGACCGCACCGGGTTGGAACTCGTCTGCGTGCGAGGTCGACTCGACCTGACCGACGAGCACACCGTTGACGAACTGGCTCTGTTCCTCGACGAAGCCCGCGCTGCGATCAACGCTGCCAACTGAATCCGCCTGCACGAGCGAGCAATCGGAGTCGGCTTGGCTGGTGTGCTTGTTGGGCTTGGCACGTTGTTCGGCTCTGCCGGAATCCGTGCCGACTTGCTCGGCGGTCTGGCGCCGTGGACTAGGGGAGCGGTTCGTACCAGTGGTCGATGGGTGCTTCGATGGCCGAGCAGCGCTGGTTGTTTCCGGAGCTACTGGTGGCCAGGACCGCGAAGAGGTCCGCGATGACGCTGGGGTCCGCGGGTGCGGTGCCGGCGAGGACGTTGCTGGTGATGCTGTTTAGTGCGGTGGTGGTGCGCAGCACTCGGTAGCGCAGGCACAGTTGCGATTCGGCGGCGAGGTCGTCGACGCGGTTCTGCAGCGTGGTCCAGCACCGAGGGTCGACGGTGCGGCCGCTGCCGATGTTGCGGCATTCGTCGCCGATGCTGACAAGCAGCGCCAGGAGTGGTTCGGGGACTTCGTCGTCGGCGGCGAGGAGTTTGGTCAGTCCCCAGTTCGAGTCGAGAAGTCCGCCGAGCCAGGCCCAAATGCGTTGTGCTGATTCGGGATCGACTGCGACTGAGGCGGTCGTCTCGATGTGGCGCAGCGCGGTGTCGGGTGGCATTTGGTAGATGATTTGTGCGAGTTGGGCCATGTTCGGCCCTGTTAGCTGTGTGCTGGTTGTTCCGATCGATGCGTTTTCCACGCCACACACCCCCGTGTTAGCGAATCCGGTTCTATCGGTCCACGGGGGTAATGAATTCGTTCCCCCGCCAGTGCGTATTCGGCGCGGCGTGGGTTGCGGATCGGGTCGGATGCTGCGAGGTTGCCGGGTGGGGAAGTGTGGGTGCGCTGGTCGTGATGTCAGACAGTCAGCCGTGTGCTTGGTTTCAGAACCACTTTGTCGTGCTGAACCGTTCCCGGGGCGTCATATTTCGGCGTGCTTGTTTGTATTGGTGTTCGAGTAGGACGTTGGCCATGTGGCGTCGGTTGCGTTCTTCGCGCTCGTTTGCTCGCCGCTTCCATCGGTCGAAGATGTCGGGCTGCTTGGGCGGTACGTATTGCAGGTGTGGTGGCAGTTGCTGGCCGCTCGGGTGGGTTGGCCTGGTCTGGGGCCCTGGTTGTCCGGTGCGGTTGCGCCGCTTGATCTTCTGAATTTTGAAGTAGAGGAGTCCGCCGATGATCGCGGTGATCACCAAGATGTTGAATATTGTTCGGGCGAGGTCCGCGAGGGAAGACATGGGCAGGCAGCCTAGCAGCGTTGGGGGTGGGTCGGCGTTGAGTCGAGTCTGCTTCGTTCGCGTGAAATCCGTACTAGGGGTTGATGTTTCTGCAGTCCCCGGATCGGGGGTTGCTATGTGTCGGATTCTGTCGGGTGAATTGGTTGTGCGGCGCGGCGCTCAATGCGGGCGGTTACCGCGGGGTGGGTAGCTGGCTTGGCCAGGCAGCCGCGCTGGAGCGGTTGATTCTCCAGTAGGAGTTCTGGATCTCGTCGGCGGGAGCGGTGAAGGCGAGGACGCAGTCGGCGGTTTCGCCGATCTGGCGGGGGAGTTCTCCGCAGGCCAGATCGACGTCGTCGCCGTAGACCTCGTCGTGGCGGGGGTAGCTCTCGTTTCCTGGGGCGAAGCTGAGGTAGTCGGACTCGTCGAGTGGTTGGTACTCGCCGAGCTTCTTGACTCGTTCGACCTTGATCAGCGAGGACATCGTGATGGTTTCGCCGTCGTCGTCAGTGGTGAGTACTGGCGGGGAGACGACGGTGATCGCGTAGTCGCTGTAGCGGAACAGGACTGGTTGGCCGAGCGCGTTGTCGCCCGCGGTCCAGGTGCCGTCGGTGACCGCTGTCCAGGGCTGCGGTTCCTGCGTGGTTTTCGGAGCTCGCTGCGTCGTTTCCTGCGATGAGGGCGCACCCTCATCGAGCCCGCATCCTGATGCGATCGTCGCGACGATCGCTATTGCCGCAGCCGACCAACCTTGCTGCGCTCTTCGCACTGTCATTGGCTGATGGTGTCACGGTCCTACGACAGAGCCGAACTCCGCTGTCGGTGTTCGTATCTCGGCTTCGGGGTGTGCGGGCGCTGGCTGTGGGTGGGACGAGTCGACCTTGGGTGCGTTACGAAATGTTTGTGAGGTCGGCGAGGCGATGAGCTGGCAGTTTGTGACCCTCACATCGTCGTGATACCTTGTGTCGCAAGGGGATAGCTGTGCCCCGAAGACCGAACCCTCAGTCGTGTGGCTGGGGGTTTTTCGTGTTTCTGCAGACGTTCATCAAGCAAGCCCTCGGCCACCGCCGGGGGCTTTTCGTGTATCTGGAGGTTTCGTGTCTACCAGCATTCCCTCGGTCGTTGGAGAGGCTGCGGCAGTCGGCGTGTGGCCGGTCGTGCTGCTTCTTGGAGCGATCGTCTTGGTGACGGTGATTGCACTCGTTCGGGCCAACCGCGATGATGTGCCAAGGGTTTTCGAGTCGTTCGCCGGTAGCTTCGGCTTCCGCAAGCCACTGCAGCGCGACGTCGCTGAGAACACTGGTGCCGGTGCGCACGATCGCGTTGGCACACGCGCCGACCAGGGTGATGATCGGCAGAGTTCGGCCGAGGTCGGGTCTACGCAGTTCGAGGATGAGCGATGAGTCGGCGAAGGTCGCTTCACGATCCAGTGGAGCAGAAGGCGACGGCAGCGGTCGGTGGCGCCCAGTTGCTCCGAGACCTCAACGAAGTGCTCGGGCATCTGTCAGATCATGAAGTCGACTTGATCAGATGTGTCTTCAACGGAGGGTCGTTGCACGACGCAGCCCGTGTCCGCGGTGAGGTGGTGTCGTATTTTGGGCCTGCGGGTACTCCCCGAGTTCTTCCGTGCACGCCCGATAGGGCCCGCTCCGAATTCGAGTTGGCGATGATGAAGCTGAGGAGAACTTTTGCCCGGGTAGCCGGGCGCGAGGACTACAAGTTCGACGACGCTTTTCGATTGATGGCCCGGCAGTTGCGGGTGTCCCCGCTTCGGCAGATCGGCGAGGTGGAGCGGTGCGAGTGGCATGGGTGGAGTGCACCGCATGGCAGCCCGAAATGTAGGGAGTGCCCCTGCGAGGTCTCTTATGCTGGTCTTGGTCGGCCGCCGGTGTACTGCACGTCTGCGTGCAAGCAGCGGGCTTATCGGCGCAGGGTGGAGGAGTCGGCTGCAGAGTCTCTGAAAGCGTTGATCCGGAGCGTGATTTCGGGAGACCCCGCTGACCGGGGTGCGCGTGCGGGTGGTGGGCACGGCGTACAGACCGGCAGCGACGGGTTGGAATCCGAATTACATCCTGGTGGGCGCGCCGAGCGGTAGCGGCGACCGCTCATATGTTCGACTATTCTGTTGTCCATGCAGGTAGGCGAGTTAGTCAGGATCGGCGCGACCGGTGTCAGCCAGTTCCGTGTGCTCGAAGTCGACGATACTGGTGCGCGGATCGAGCCGACCTTGGAGGGGGTTTCGGTAGTAACCGCCGAAAAACCAACGGATATGGCGTAGCTGCTGCTCAGTGTCGGTTGCGTTCAGCTCGCCTGCACCTTGTCGATCTCCTTGCCGACGCGAACGAGAGCGTCGTAATGATGGGCTTTGCCGTGCACGATCAGGTAGGCCAAGACCTCGTCCTTGTCGAGCGAGGACCGCTCCTGCAGCTCCTTCAGGAGGTGGCGCAGATCCCGTAGTCCGTAGGCGTCGCCCCAGCCGTTGTTGCCCGCGAATTCGATTCGCTCCAACAGCTGCTGGTGTTCAGCCGAGCGGACGACCGCGTGAATCCTCTTCTCGATCAGGTTGACTGCCCCGATCTCGTCAGCCCACCGCGAGGACGAGAATCCCGCGTCTTCCACGACCGCGATCGGCGCGTTCCGCGCGAACTCGGTGGCGAGCGCGAGTTCCCGCTGTCCCGGTGCGTACACCAGAGCGGGACGGCCGTAGCCGATCCCGGACTGGTTCGAGTTCTTCGGAGTCATGACAGGACGTCCTGTGGCGTAGGCGTTCAACGGCGCGCAGAAGGTGAGGGTGTTCTTCTGGGGGACAACGACGATCGTGCCGCGGGCATCGACACGGTCGAGAAAGGCGATAGCGAGCTCGACTGCTCGGTTGTAACCGTGCTCAGGTTGGAAGGGGATGTAGGCGGCATGGGGGAGTTGGGTCACCGAGGCACCGTATAGCCGGGGTGGAGAACAGTTCTTCTGGGGGCTCCGGTAATAGTCCGCCTCCACAGCAGGCCGAACCGGACCTCACCAGCGATCAGCTGCAACTACGCCGTATCCGTTGTTTTTCGGCGGTTACTACCGGAACCCCGACCAAGCGCATCTCCGCGCCGACCGGCGATACGGAAAACCATTGAGCTGGTGACTGTTTGAGCTACCGAAGTTGCGTGGAAAGATCAGACCCACATATCCGATCCGGCATCGGCAACCGAGGAACACCACGCGTGAGCACACCACCGTCTAGCCCTGCACCTGCTTCGGCGCCTGACCCGGCGCCGGCGCCCCCGCCCACTCCGGCTCCGGCTCCGGCTCCGGCTCCGGCTCCGGCTCCGGCTCCGGAGGATCCACCTGCGCCGACATCGCCCGGTCCGGGAGGATGGAAGGGTGCGGTCCTGGCCACCGGCCGCGCCCTTCACAAGGCGATGGTGTGGGACGGCTGGCTAAAGGCCGCCGCGCTGGCCACCGCCGCGACCGCGATAGCAGCAGTCCTGTTCACCGGAAAATC
>NZ_JBHXNJ010000039.1:35720-53078 GCF_042719655.1 Nocardia sp. NPDC058518 | reverse complement strand
GCTTGCTCCTTCGTCGCCTACGCAACGGCGCCTGATCGACGGGACGGCCGCGAACCGCCGCTGCGCGGCGCCCCTCCTCGAGGTCGGGGGTGCGGGGTTGAGTGAGTTGGCACGGTGGCAATAATCAGGGCATGAGTGAATGGAAAGCCTTTACCGTCGAGATCGCCGACAACGTTGCCCAGGTCACGCTGACCGGGCCGGGTAAGGGCAATGCGATGGGACCCGATTTCTGGCGCGAGCTGCCGGAAGTCTTCGCCGAGCTCGACGCGGACCCGCAGGTGCGGGCCGTGGTCCTCACGGGGGCGGGCAAGCACTTCTCGTTCGGTCTCGACCTGGCCGCGACCGCGGGGATGCTGGCGCCGGTGCTGGCCGACGACGCCAAGGCGGGGCCGCGCACGGAGTTCCTCAAGGAGGTCCGCCGGATGCAGGCCTCGGTGACGGCGCTGGCCGAGTGCACGAAGCCGGTGATCGCGGCGGTGTCCGGGTGGTGCATCGGCGGTGGGCTCGACCTGATCGCGGCCGCCGATGTTCGGCTGGCCAGCGCCGATGCCAAGTTCAGCCTGCGCGAGGCGAAGGTGGCGATCGTCGCCGATATCGGTTCGCTGCAGCGGCTGCCCGGCATCATCGGCGAGGGCAATCTGCGTGAGCTGGCCTTCACCGCCAAGGACATCGACGCGGTGCGCGCCGAGCGGATGGGTCTGGTGAACGAGGTGTTCGCCGATCAGGAGGCCGTGCTGGCCGCCGCGCACGCGATGGCCCGCGAGATCGCGGACAACCCCCCGCTGGTGGTACAGGGCATCAAGGACGTGCTCGAGCAGCGGACCAGCCCGGCGGTGGCCGACGGCCTGCGTTATGTGTCGACGTGGAACGCGGCGTTCCTGCCGTCGAAGGACCTTCCCGAGGCGATTTCGGCGGTGTTCCAGAAGCGCGCGCCGGAGTTCAAGGGCGAGTAAAGGCAGTTCAAACGGTTGCCCCGGCGACCGTTCTGCCTACATACTTGCATCACACAACTAATTGATTGATGCAAGTAAAGGTAAAAGTGTTGAGTGAGAGTGAGCCCTCGATCGACGCGATCGCGATCCAGCTCGTGCGACTGCACCGGCTGCGCGATCGGGCGATGGCCCAGATCAAGGACCGCTCGGGGATCGACCCGGCGGGGTTCGTCGTGCTGTTCCGGCTGGTGTGTGACGGGCCGATGCGCTCGGGTGCGCTCGCCGAGGCGGTGAATTCGGACGCGTCGACGGTGAGCAGGCAGGTCGCGCAGCTGGTGGAGCGCGGCCTGGTGGTCCGCGCAGCCGACCCGGATGACGGGCGAGCAACGGTGCTCGAGGTGACCGACCACGGGCGCGAGACGGCCGATCGGATCCGGTCACGGCGCCGGAACTCCGTCGCCATCATCACCGAGAACTGGTCGGCCGACGATCGCGCGCTCTTCGCCGGGCTGCTGACGCGGTTCGTCGACGACTACGACGCGGCCCGCCCGGTCCTGCTGACCCAGCCGCCCGCACTGAGCACTACGGAGAACGTTTCGTGACGACAACCGCGGCCCCGGTGGAATCGCCGGCCGGCTTCACCCATCGCCAAATCCTGACCATCCTGTCCGGCCTGATGCTCGGCATGCTGCTGGCCTCACTCGATCAGACGATCGTGTCGACCTCCATCCGCACCATCGCCGACGACCTCGACGGCTATTCGCTGCAGGCCTGGGCAACCACGGCCTACCTGATCACCGCCACGATCAGTACGCCGCTCTACGGCAAACTCTCGGACATGTTCGGCCGAAAGCCGTTCTTCCTGACCGCGATCGGGCTGTTCATCGTCGGTTCGCTGCTGTGCACACTGGCCACGTCGATGTATCAGCTGGCCGCGTTCCGGGCGTTCCAGGGCCTGGGCGCGGGCGGGCTGATGTCGTTGGCGCTGGCCATCATGGGCGACATCATCGGACCCCGTGAGCGAGCCCGCTACCAGGGGTATTTCCTCGCGGTGTTCGGTATTTCGAGCGTGCTCGGGCCGGTGCTCGGCGGTCTGCTGGCCGGGCAGGAAACCATCTTCGGCATCACCGGCTGGCGCTGGGTGTTCCTGGTGAACGTGCCGCTGGGGCTGCTCGCGCTGGTGGTGGTGACCCGGGTACTGAACCTGCCGCGCAAGCCACACGCCACCCATCGCATCGACTTCGCGGGCGCGATGGTGCTCGCGATCGGACTGGTTCCGCTGCTGATCGTGGCCGAACAGGGTCGCGAATGGGGCTGGAGCAGTACATATTCGGTGATCTGTTACGCGATCGGCGCGCTCGGCCTGATCGGGTTCGTCGCGGTGGAGAAGTTCATGGGTGACGCCGCGTTGATCCCGCTGCGGATCTTCGACAACGTGACCTTCGCACTCGGTGTGGTGATCTCGTTCGTCGTCGGTGCGGCGATGTTCGGCGGCATGCTGCTGCTGCCGCAGTACCTGCAGGTGGTGCGCGGTGCCGGGCCGACCGAGGCTGGCCTGCAGATGCTTCCGATGGTGCTCGGGCTGATGACCGGTTCGATCCTCTCGGGTCGGCTGATCTCGAAAACCGGCCGCTACCGGGCCTTCCCGGTGATCGGCGCGATCATGCTGACGCTCGGGTTGTTCCTGCTGCATCTGCTCGGCGCCGACAGCCCGCTGTGGCTGGCGATGGCGTTCATGGCGGTCACCGGCTTCGGCCTCGGCAATCTCATGCAGCCGCTGACCTTGGCGTTGCAGAACGCGTTGCCGCCCAAGGACATGGGTGTGTCCACCGCGTCGGCGACCTTCTTCCGCCAGATCGGCGGTACCCTCGGCGCGGCGGTGTTCCTGTCGATCCTGTTCTCGCTGCTCACCCCGAACATCACCGCCGAAATGCAGCGGTCGGCCGCGGACCCCACCTACCAGCAGGCCGTGATCGAGGGTGCGCAGAGCAGCAATCCGGCCGATGCCGCGCTCGCCAAGGGCTTGCTTGCACACGACACTTCGGCCGCGGGCAAGGTGCTGCAGGACAGCTCGATCATTCAGCAGCTCGACCCAGACCTGGCCAAGCCCTTCCAGGTGGGCTTCGCCGAGTCGATGTCGACGGTGTTCCTCGTCGCGGCGGGCGTCGCGCTGATCGCACTGCTGCTGGTGCTGTTCTGGAAGGAAGTCCCGCTGCGCATGTCGGGCGGGATCCAGGCCGACGGCGATGCCAAGGCCGCCGAAGGGGTTGGTGCGCTGGTCGACACCGCCGCGCAGTCCAGTGTTCTCGCAGACGATCGGCGTGGCGCGGATGTGGGTGCTCGCCCGGGGTCGGGCGCGCCACCGGCATGATCATCAGGTGAGTCGATTCGGCAGCGGCGGGGTCCGGCGGCGGTTACGTCGTCTGCCCGCCGCTGTCGGCTATCTGGGGATCGGCGGGCTGACCGGGATCGCGTCGTTGTTCGCGGTGGTCGCACTGGCGATCGTCGCGGCGGTGAGCCTGATCGGGATCGGGATTCCCGCCCTGCCGGAGGCGGTCAAATTGATCCGGCCGCTGCTGGGAGTCGAGCGGCGCAGGGCGGGCAAACGGCTCGGTACGTCGATCGTGCCCGCCTATCAGCCGTTGACCGGCGACCTGCGTCATCAGCTCGCGACGCTGGCCGCCGATCCGGCGAATCGGCGCGATCTCGCCTGGCTGGTGCTGCACGCCATCATCGGATTGCCATTGGCCGCGCTGGCGGTGGCGCTGCCGCTGAGCGCGGTGCAGCATCTCGCCGTTGCCGGCTACTGGGGTGCGGTGGCCGACGGCACCGTGTCGAGCAGTGGCATCGTGATCGATTCGTGGACCGCCGCCGTGGTGAGCGCGGTGGTCGGCATCGTCTACGGCGCACTCGCGTTGCGTGCGCCCGAGGCGGCGAACGCGCAGGCCCGGCTGGCGCAGGCGTTGCTCGCACCGGACGAGAACGCGCTGCTGGCCGATCGGGTCGTCGAACTGACCGCGACCAGGGCCGCCGCGCTGGACGCCCACGGTGCCGAACTGCGCCGCATCGAACGCGATCTGCACGATGGTGCCCAAGCCAGAATCGCGGCGGTGATCATGCAACTCGGGCTCGCCGAGCAATTGCGCGACCGTGATCGCGATGCCGCCGACCGGATGGTGCGCACCGCACAGGACACGGCTTCGGCGGCCCTGGCCGAACTGCGCGATGTGGTGCGAAGTGTCTACCCGCCGGTGCTCTCGGATCGGGGCCTGAACAGCGCCGTTTCCGCGCTGGCCGCGCGCAGTCCGATCCCGTGTGTGCTCGAGACGAACGGCATCACCCGGCGGCCGATGGCGGTGGAGGCCGCCGCCTATTTCGTGATCGCCGAGGCCATCGCCAACGCGACCAAACACTCCGGCGCCGAATCGCTGTCGATCGAACTGGGCGGGGCGCCCGATCTGCTCACCGTCGAGATCCGCGACGACGGCGTGGGTGGAGCGCGGGTGACGGCTGGCGGCGGTCTCGCTGGCACCCGGCGCAGGGCCGAGGCGCTCGACGGGCAGATGACGCTGAGCAGCCCCGACGGTGGGCCTACTGTGGTGCGGGTGGAGTTGCCGTGCGGGTCGTGATCGCCGAGGACGACGCCCTCCTGCGGGAAGGCCTCGCCCTGCTGTTGAAGACGGCCGGGATCGACGTGGTCGCTGCCGTCGACAATGCCGACGACTTCCTCGCCGTCGTCACCGCCGACCGGCCCGACGTGGTGGTGGTCGACGTGCGGCTCCCGCCCACCTTCACCGACGACGGCCTGCGCGCCGCGGTGCGCGCCAGGACCGTCCACCCGGGGCTGCCGGTGCTCGTCCTGTCCTCCTACGTGGAGGACAGTTACGCCTCCGAACTGCTCGGCGACGGTCGCGGTGGCGTCGGGTACCTGCTCAAGGAACGGGTCGGCAAGGTCGACCGGTTTCTCGAATCCCTGCACCGCGTCGCCGCCGGTGGCACCGCGATGGACCCGGAAGTGATCGCACAACTGCTGGTGCGCCGCAAGGTCGACGATCCGCTGTCCACGCTGACCGCCCGCGAACGCGAAGTGCTCGCGCTGATGGCCGAAGGACAGGACAACTCCGCCATCGCGGCACGCCTTGTCGTCACCGAAGGCGCTGTGCTCAAACACATTCGCAGTATTTTCGCCAAGCTCGGGCTCGCCGCCGACGAATCGGGGCACCGCCGGGTCCTCGCCGTACTGGCATACCTGGACTCGCGGCCCGGACCGTCCTGATAGATCAGGTCGGTCTCACGACGCACACACGACGGTGTCGAAGGCCCGCTCGACAACCTTCGCCTTGTCCTCGCTGGTCGGCAGCTCGTTCACGGTGATGGTCACCGCGACGCCGTCGGCGGTGACACCGGTACGGGTGTCGAAACCGGGGATGCTGCCGCCGTGGGCGACGGTCTTCTTGCCGCACGAGGTGGTCTGCTCGACGAGGCCCAAACCGTAACCAGCCGAGGGCATTCGGTCGAAGGGCACTGTCTGGCGCATCTGTTCGAGTTGGGCGGCGGGCAGCAGCTTTCCTTCCAGTAAGGCGATGAAGAAGCGGTTCAGGTCCGAGCCGGTGGCGATCATCGCGCCCGCGGTATCGCCCCATGAAGGGTCGAACTCGGTGAAATCGACACGGGCACCATCGATTTCCTGGTACCCGCGCGGGTGTGGCGTGCGCAGGCCGGTGTCGCCGGAAGCGGGGAAGTAGGTATCCCGCAAGCCGAGTGGCTCGATGATCCTGGTGGTGATCTCGGTGGCGGCCGGACGGCCGGTGACCTGATCGATCAGCATGCCGAGCAGGATGTAGTTGGTGTTGGTGTAGACCGAGCGGGCGCCGGGTTCGTGTCGCGGCGGCATCGTCATCGCGATGCGGACCAGTTCGGCGGGCGAATAGTGGCGCAGGCGGATGAGTTCCGGATCGGGTTCGATCTGCTGCGTGCCGGGGTCGGCGCGCAGGCTGGGATCGCCACCGGCCACGTAGTCCGGTAGGCCGCTGGTGTGCTGGAGCAGTTGCCGCACGGTGATGCGGTTGCCGTCGTTGCCGCTGCCCTGCACGACTCCGGGCAGGTACCGCTCGACGGGAGCATCGAGCTCGACCTTGCCCTCGGCGACCAATTGCAGGACCACGGTCGCGACGAAACTCTTGGTATTGCTGCCGATCCGGACGTACGCGTTGTCGGGTATCGGTGCGCCGGTGTCGATATCACCGACCCCGGCGGAAATGGTCCGTTCGCCGGCCGCGGTGGTGATCACGGCCTGGGCGCCGGGGAATCCCGCCTGCACCACCGCTTCGAGCGCCTGCCGGATCTCGGGCCGATCGGGTTGCGCGGCGGTGGCGCTGTTCCCGGGGCCGCACGCCGTGACGGCCAACAGTGCGAGCAATCCGGTTCCGGCCGCGATGGCGCGCAGTGACTTGCTCGAAAAAGTGTTGTCGGTCTGCATGATTCGAGCCTAGGAACGGGCGGCTGCGGTGCCTATGCCGCGCGCACCCGAATCGAAGGTGGTGTCAGCACTACCAGGGGTGGGGTAGGTGAAGCGACCAAGGGGAGCGCGAACCTACCCCTAGGGGTGGCTGTTCAAACCCCTGCGCCGCAATAACTTCGAGACGTCGAAACAACTTCGAGAAGTCGAAATTGCACGCATCAGGAGAAACAGCATGCGCATCAAATCCACTATCGCCGCCGCTGCGCTGGCCGTCGCGACCGTCGCCGGGGTGTCGGCGGTCGGTGCGGGCAGTGCCGCCGCGGCGCCGTACGGCACGTATTACGGCACGTACTACGAGCTCTACCAGTGCCGCGCGGCCGGGGAGGATCCGTACACCGGTGGGTACTACTGGGAGTGCACGGAGACCTGGGACGGCTGGGACCTCTACATCTGGTACTGACAAAAACGGGAAGTCCGAAACTCTTCGGACTTCCCGTTTTTCGTAGGTCTATCGGCTCAGTGGCCGGATTCCTTCAGCCGGGCGAAGGACTCGTCGATGATCTTCTCGGCCTCGGCGCGGCCCAGCCACTCCGAACCCTCGACGTACTTGCCGGGCTCGAGATCCTTGTAGCGCTCGAAGAAGTGCTTGATCGCCGACAGTTCGAACTCCGAGACGTCGCCCAGGTCCTGGATGTGGTCCCAGCGCGGGTCGCCCGCGGGGACACACAGCACCTTGTCGTCGCCACCGGCCTCGTCGGTCATGCGGTACACGCCGACCGGGCGGGCCTCGACGATCACACCGGGGAACACCGACTCGGGCAGCAGCACCAGCGCGTCCAGCGGGTCGCCGTCTTCGCCGAGGGTGTTCTCGATGAAGCCGTAGTCGGCCGGGTAGCCCATGGAGGTGTACAGGTACCGGTCGAGCTTGACCCGGCCGCTCTCGTGATCGACCTCGTACTTGTTCCGAGAACCCTTGGGAATCTCGATGGTGACGTCGAACTCCACGCCATCTCCTTGCTCGTTCGAGTGCTGGTCTGTGCCGAATCGCCAGATCGTTCTGGGGAACCGTTGCGCAACGAGGATAGTGTGGTGTGCTGGTACACCGGTGCGGCAGGCGGCTGTAGTCGCGCAGTCGAGGCGTGTCGGGCGGCGTTGAGGGAGACACGGTCGTGGTCGATACAGGCGGCAGCAATCCGGGATCACAGGTGCAGCGGCGCCGTGGGTCCGGCTGGATCTGGTTGTCGGCGGTGGTCGTCGCGCTCCTGGTGATCGCGGGCGGTTTCGCGGCGATCGCACAGCCATGGACGCCGGAATTCCGGCACGGCGGGCTCACCGTGGCGCCGCCGCCGGATACGGGCCAGGTGTTTCCCGAGGTGGCGCCTGCCCGATCGGACGCGCCCGCGCCGACGGTGGCGGGGATCGCCGCGGCACTCGCGCCGGTGGTCGGGAACCCTGATCTGGGTGCTTTCGCGGGTCAGGTGACCGATCCGGGCAGCGGGGCGGTGCTGTGGAGTCAGGACCCGGCCAAGGCGATGATTCCGTCGTCGACGGCGAAGATCATGCTGGTCGCGGCGGCATTGCTGACGTTGCCCGATGATCAGCGGGTGGTCACGAAGGTGCTCGCAGGTGCGCCCGGCGAGCTGGTGCTGGTCGCCGGTGGGGATCCGACGCTCACCACGCAGGCCGCCGGTGGCTACTACACCGACGGCGCGCGGATCTCGGATCTGGCCGCGCAGGTGCGGGCCGCGGGCAGGCAGGCGAACGCGATCGTGGTCGACACATCCGCCTACTCCGGGCCGACCATGGCTTCGGGCTGGGATCCGATCGACATTCCGGAAGGGTCGATCACGCCGATCGAACCGATCATGGTCGATGGGGGCCGGTTCGATCCGTCGGCCGACTATTCCCCGCGCACCGCGAACCCCGCGCTCGACGCGGGCCGGGCACTGGCGGCCGAGCTGGGTATCGACCCGGGTGCCGTGCGGGTCGGTCCGGCCGTGCAGAACGGGGCCCAGATCGCGAAGGTCGAATCGGCACCGCTGCGAGTTCGCCTGCACGACATGATGATTCATTCCGACAATGTGCTGGCCGAGACCATCGGGCGTGAGCTGGCGGTGGCGTCGGGACAGCCCGCGTCCTTCGCCGGAGCGGTCGCGGCTACCTCGGCGGCCCTGTCGGCGGCCGGCTTCGACATCACCGGACTGCACTTGGCCGACAACAGCGGGCTCTCCGTCGATGACCGGGTGTCGCCGAAGCTGCTCGATTCGATCATGGCGACCGCCGCCAAGCCGACCGGCGCCGCGGCGGTGGTGCCCGCCGGAACACAGGCCAGGCCCGAAAACGACCCGCGCGCGGCGGCTCTCGCGCCGATGCTGGACTACCTGCCCGTCGCGGGCGGCACCGGCACGCTCGCGCCGCGCTTCGTCACGCAGAACCGCCAGGGTGCGGGGTGGGTTCGGGCCAAGACCGGAACTCTGAGCGTGGCCAGCGCGTTGGTCGGATATGTACTCGACCGCGATGGGCGGGTGCTCACCTTCGCACTCATGTCGAACGACAGGTTGCCGGAGCAGAGCAGGCCGGCGCTCGACGCGGTGGCGGGTGCCCTGCGCAACTGCGGATGCTCGTAGAGACAGGTGGCTATGACCGACAAGACCGAGCGCAAGAGTTCCGGCTTCAGCGGAGCGGTGGATTGGCGGCTGGCCGCGCGGACGGGGGCGCTGCTCGCGCCCGCCGGGCCGCGCGTGTCGAGGGCGACGGCGGAACAGGTCGTCGCCGAGTTGGCGTCTGCCTCGGTGCTGGCCGAACTGCCGGTGCGTGAGGTCAGCGGGTTGCTCGACGATCGGCCGGTGCCGGAGGCGCGGATCGTCGACCGGCCGGGGTGGATCTCCGCGGCCGCCGATTCGATGTCGGTGCTCACCGGCATCGAGTCCGCCGACAGCGGCAGGCTCGTCGGGAAACCGGCGGGCGTCCAGGCCGGGACGATGCTGGCGTTCCTGTCCACCGCGATTCTCGGGCAGTACGACCCGTTCACCGGCGAGGACGGCACATTGCTGCTGGTCGCGCCCAATATTCTCGGTGTCGAGCGGGCGCTCGGCGTCGATCCGAGCGACTTCCGGTTGTGGGTGTGCCTGCACGAGGTGACGCACCGGGTGCAGTTCTCGTCGGCGCCCTGGCTGGCCGGGTATATGCGCACCAATGTGGACATCTTGAGCGAGGTCGGCGAGGAGCCGATGAGCGAGATGCTCACGCGGTTGGTCGGTGAGGTGCGGGCCCGGCGAAATGGGGACAACGCCGACGATCCGAACAGTCGTGGCGTGGTCGGGCTGTTGCGTGCGGCCCAGGCGCCGCCGCAGCGAGAGGCGCTGGATCGGCTGTTGATGCTCGGCACGCTGCTGGAGGGCCACGCCGACCACGTGATGGACGCCGTCGGACCCGCTGTGGTGCCGACCGTCGCCGATATCAGGGCCGCCTTCGATCGGCGCAGGCAGCGGCCTTCGAACCCGATTCAGCGGTTACTCAGGGCGCTGCTCGGGGTGGATGCGAAGGTCGCGCAGTACGTCCGGGGCAAGAAGTTCGTCGACGCGGTGGTCGAGCGGGTGGGAGTCGCGGAGTTCAACACGGTGTGGACGAACGCGGACACGCTGCCGCTGCTGGACGAGGTCGATGAGCCGGAGCGGTGGATTCGCCGGGTGCTGGGGTAGGTCGGCTCGGTAACCTGCAGAGATGATGATGTCGCCCGGCGGGTTGCGACTGCCGGAGACCGCGGCGGTGCTCGCTGTGCGGCGAGGTGTGCGGGACTGGGTCGCGGGGCAGGGCGGGCGCGGGCCGGTAGTCGTCGGGTTGTCCGGTGGGGCTGATTCGCTGGCTCTGGTGGCTGCCGCTGTCGTCGAGGCGGGTGCGGTGACCGCGGTGGTGGTCGATCATCGATTGCAGGAGGGGTCGGGAGAGGTTGCCGAGCGGGCGGCTGAACAGGCGCGCGGGCTCGGGTGTGTGGCGGCGGTGGTTGTTCCTGTCGAGGTGGGGCGTGCGGGCGGGGTGGAGGCAGCCGCGCGGACGGCTCGGTACGCGGCGCTGGAGTCGATGCGGGACGGGCGGCCGGTGTTGCTCGGGCACACCCTCGATGATCAGGCCGAGACCGTGTTGCTCGGGTTGGCGCGCGGGTCCGGGGGCCGGTCGATTCAGGGAATGGTGGCGTGGAATTCGCCGTGGGGGAGGCCGTTGCTCGGGGTGCGGCGGGCGCAGACGGTGCAGATGTGTGCTGATCTCGGGATCGAACCGTGGGACGACCCGCACAACGCCGACCCCGGATACACCAGAGTGCGGGTGCGCAACGAAGTGCTGCCGCTGCTCGAAGAGGTGCTCGGGGGCGGGGTGGCCAAGGCGCTGGCGCGCACCGCCGATCAGCTCCGTGCGGATGGCGCGGTCCTCGATACCTACGCCGACGAGCTACTTCGGGCGGCGCGCTCGATCGGCACCGGTGCGGACAGTGGTCCCGGCGACACCGATCGGCCGACGCTGTCGATCGAGATCCTGGCCACTGCGCCGCCCGCGCTGCGTCGCCGGGCCGTGCGCACCTGGCTCGCCGATCAGGGTGTCGCCGGGCTCATGAACGCCCATTTACAGGCGATCGACGAGCTGGTGAGCAACTGGCGCGGGCAGGGCGGGGTGGCTGTGGGGGGCGGATCGAGGGACCACAGGTTGGTCGTGACGCGCGAACATGGCACGCTGGCGGTGCGAGCACAGCCGCGCATTTGATGCCACGAAGGGACACCCACTTCCGTGTACGGAGACGACATCGCATCGGTGCTGATCACCGAAGACGAGATCAAAGCCAAGATCGAGGAACTGGCCGAGCTCGTCGCCAAGCGATACCCGCCCGATTCCCCCGAAGGCGACCTCCTGCTGATCTGCGTTCTCAAGGGCGCGATCTTCTTCATGACCGACTTCGCCAGGGCGCTGTCGATCCCCACCCAGCTCGAATTCATGGCCGTGTCGTCCTACGGGTCGTCCACCTCGTCCTCGGGCGTGGTGCGGATCATGAAGGACCTGGACAAGGACATCGCGGGCCGCAACGTCCTGATCGTCGAGGACATCATCGACTCGGGTCTGACCCTGTCCTGGCTCAAGCGCAACCTGTCCACCCGCAACCCGGCCTCGCTGGAAGTAGTCACCCTGCTCCGCAAGCCCGACGCTCTGCGCACCCCCGTCGACGTCGCCCATGTCGGCTTCGACATCCCCAACGAATTCGTCGTCGGCTACGGCCTCGACTACGCCGAGCGCTACCGCGACCTCCCTTACATCGGCACCCTCAACCCGGCTGTGTACTCGTAATACTGGAGCGCTGGCGCGCTCGAGTTCGCGGCCCCGCCGGTCCCGTCGATCAGGCACCGTTGCTTGCTCCTTCGTCGCCTACGCAACGGCACCTGATCGACGGGACGGCCGCGAACCGCCGACTGCGTCGGCGGCCCCTCCTCATGGTCGGGGCGTGCGGGGCTGGGGATCGACGACCCTGATCAGTGCCCGGATATCGGCTTCGATCGCGCGGAACAGCACGTAGGAGCCGATGAAGGCGATGACGCTGCCGAGGTAGACCGCGCGCAGCGAGACCAGGGTCGGCAGCAGATCCTCGGTGGGAAGCAAGGTGATGGCGACCATCGCGATCAGCGGGATGGACGCGGCGACCGCCAGGTACCAGCCGCAGCGCTGGAGAAGTCCGCGCAGCGCTGCGGCATCGGTGTGGAACCGGTGGCCTTGCTGGAGGAAGATCGGGTAGACGCAGCGGACCATGTAAAAGGTGATCAGGAAGAACGCGTAGGTCACCGCGACCGCGCACCCGATGGCGTTCGACGTCAGGAATTGCACCGTGGTGCGGGTCCCCAGGTGACCGGTGCTGGCCTTCACCGTGGCGGGCAGAACAGCGGCCGCTGTGACCCAGAACAGCACCGCGACAACAACTGCCCGGTCGCCCAGGTACAGCGATTGCCTTCCGGCCTGCGCCAGTGCGCCGGTGCTCACGCGCCGTCCGGCCCGCAAGGCGCGCGGAATCAGGATCGCGTGGCGGGACAGGTAGACCAGTATCACCGCGCCGAGCGCGAAAGCCATCACATTGGTGACCACCGAGACGATGTGCACCGCTTCACGAGCGGCGGGTTCGAGCCGCTGCACCAGCAGACCGGAGTTCTGCCAGGTCTTGTACCGCACGGCGAGCGCGTTGGGCACCGCGATCGCCAGTGCCATCAGCGGCACCATGAAGGGCCGCAAGCGAATTCGGTAGGAACCGGCGGGCGGGTCGACCAGGTTTCGGCTGCGCGGGTCCAGGCACAGATCGAACTGCTCGGCGAGAACCGTGCCGTCGGGCCAGCGGTCTGTTCGCTCAGGTCGCAAGCAGCGCAACAACACCCGGCGCAGCGCGGGCGGGCAGTTCGGCGGAAGCCGGCGCAGCGCCGAATCACTCACGCCCGCACTCCGCGAGGTGAGCATCGCTTCGAGTCTGGTCTGATCCCCCCAGGCGGGGTCGTCCGCGCCGGTGTCGTCGAACGGCTTTGTGCCGGTGAGCAATTCCCAGAGCAGCACGCCCAGTGAGAAGAGATCGGAGCGTGCTTCGAGGTCGGCGGCACTGCGATCGTGGCCGGGATGGCTGGCCTCGAGCTGCTCGGGCGACATGTAGGCGAGCGACCCGCCGAAATACGAGAGCGGGCTGGTGCCCGCCTTCTCGCTGAAGCTGATATTGAAATCGGCGAGCTTGGGCACACCCTCGGCCGTGAGCAGGACATTCGCCGGCTTCACATCACGGTGCAGCACGCCACGGTCGGCCGCGTGATCGAGCGCCGCGGCCAGGCGCCTGCCCAGCCAGGCCACGGTGTCGGGCCAGCTGAGTTCGGCGATCTCGCGGCGGACGCTCGAATCCGACGGACGGATTTCGCCCTTCTCCGCCATCGCCGCATCGATCGCGTCGAGCAGGAGCCTGCCGCTGCGTTCGGCGGGTGGGGTCGCGCGCACCCAGCGCAGCAGCCCGAGCAGGGTGCCACCGGGCAGGAATTGCATGTACAGCAGACGCAGGCGGGGTGAGCCGTCGTCCGGTGGATCGAGCACCAGCTGATCGAAGACACGCACGATGTACTCGTGGTCGAGCTGGGCCAGGGTTTGTGGCTCGGTGCCGCTGTCGGCGGAGATCTTCACCGCGACCAAACGCTGCATCGAGCGCTGCCTGGCGAGGAAGACCCGGGCGAACGCGCCCGAACCGAGCTCGGTGAGCAGCTCGAAGTCGCCTATTCGCGCGCCCGCCTCGAACCGGTCGAGCCCGCGACGATCGGTGGGGTGCATGGTGGCGGTGCGGTCGAGCGAGGGACGGGTCGCCTCGGTGATGACTGTCGAGCTCACGACGGGGCATACGGACGCGGGCGCACAGAAGTTCATCCGTGCCGGGCATCGTCAGCTGACTACGCGTTCCAGGGCTTTCAAGTCGGCTTCCAGTGCGCGGAAGAGCAGGTAGGAGGCGATGAAGGCGAAGATGCCGCCGACGCAGAGGACCCGGACGGCGACGATCACGGCCGGGATATCGCCGGGCGGGAGGAAGGTGACACCCGCTACCGCGAGCAGGGGGACCGAGGCCGCGACCGCGAGGTACCAGGTGCAGCGGCGGCTCAGCGCGCGGAGCCAGGTGCTGTCGTCGGTACTGATCTCACCGTGGCGAAGGAAGATCGGGTAGATGCAGCGGACCAGGTAGAACGTCACGAGGAAGAACGGGTAGGCGACGGCGATCGCGCCGCAGACCAGCAGGGATGCGAGAAAGTGGACCACGGCGCGGCTGGGGACGTCACCCGCGGCCAATTGCAGCGCGATCGGGAAGGTGAGCCCGGAGATCGCCCACAGCGAGAACACGACGATCACGACCCGGTCGCCGATGCGCAAGGTGTCGTGTCTGGTGCGGCGCAGGATCTCTGGGTCGTAGCGGCGGCCGTGGCGAAGCCCGCGCGGCACGGAGAGCACGAAACGGGCAAGGTAGATGAGCACCGCCGCGCCAAGCGGGAAGAAGACCACGTTCACGCCCGCGGTGATCACGACGAACGATTGCTGGGCGGTCTCGCTGAGCCTGCTCACCACCAGATTCTGGTTGTGCTGAATGTTGTACCAGGAAGCAAGTGCGTTGGGAACGCCGATCGCCAAGATCATCACCAGCAACGGCCACTTGCGCCACTGCATCCGCCAGCTGTTCGGCGGCGGGTCGACGAGGTCGCGGGCGCGGGCGTCCAGGCACAGGTCGAACTGCTTGGCCAGCACGCCACCGTCGGCCCAGCGACGCGACCTGTCCGGGTCGAGGCAGGTCAGCAGGACGCGGCGCAGGGCAGTGGGACAGTTCGCCGGAACTCGGTCCAGCGCGGCGGGGTCGACGCCGACGGTTCGTCGTTCGAGCATCGCTTCGAGAGTGGTTTCGTCGCCACGACCCTCGGCTTCGGCCGTGCTGTCGTCGAACGGCTTCGCGCCGGTCAGCAGTTCCCACAGGACGACGCCGAGGGAGAAGATATCGCTGCGGGTGTCGAGGTCGGCGGCGGTGCGGCCGAGGCTGGGGTGACAGGCCTCCAGCTGTTCGGGCGACATGTAGGACAGCGATCCGCCGAAGTAGGCCACCGGGCTTGTCCCTGCGACGGTGCGGCTGAAACTGATGTTGAAGTCGGCGAGCTTGGGGACACCTTCGGCGGTGAGCAGTACATTCGCCGGTTTCACATCGCGGTGCAAGACCCCGTGCTCGGCCGCGTAATCGAGGGCCTCGGCCAGCCGCCTGCCCAGCCAGGCGACCGTTTCCGGCCAGCTCAGGGCGGCGATTTCGGAGCGCACGCTCGAATCGGTCGGGCGGATCTCGCCCTTCTCCTCCATGGCCGCGTCCACCGCGTCGAGCAGCAGTTTGCCGCTGCGCTCGGCGGGTGGGGTCGCGCGGACCCAGCGCAGCAGGCCGAGCAGAGTGCCGCCGGGCAGGAACTGCATGTAGAGCAGGCGCAGGCGTCGTGAACCCGAGGGGGCCGAGTCGGTGTCGAGCAGCCGTTGGTCGAACACGCGCACGATGTAGTCGTGGTCGAGCTGGGCCAGGGTCTGGGGTTCGGTGCCGCGGTCGGCGGAGATCTTCACCGCGACCAGACGCTGCATCGACGTCTGCCGGGCCAGGAAGACGCGCGCGAACGCACCCGCACCGAGCCCGGTGAGCAGTTCGAAATCGCCGATGCGCTGGCCGACCTCGATGCGGTCGAGCGGCTCGAACTCGCCGGGCCCCGAGTGCGCGACCGTCGCGGCCGACGTGGCGGTCGCGGTGAGGTCGAGATGCGGGCTGGTCACGTGGGTACTACGAGTCGAGTCCGGCGTTCGGTTCATCGTCGCGTCGAGATCGTCGGACCGGTGGGTGCTCTGATCGAGCTCGTCGGTATTGAGCAGACCGCGCAGACTGGCCGCCTGCTCGGGGTATTCGCGCAGGCAATCGCGCGGATCGACGCGTTCGCCGCTGTGCCTGCGGATGACGAATTCCTCGAACACCAGTCCGGCGGGTAGCGTCGCGCGATCGAGTTCGGGGAACTCGGCGCAGTAGTTGATCAGCCGCTTGCGCGCGATGTCGGTGCCCGTGTGATGCAGCCAGCGCTGGCGCAGGTCGACCCGGATCAGTTCGTGCAGCGCCTGTGCGCGCAAGGTGGCGGCGTCGGGGAGGAACTCGGCGATCTCGGGCGGGCGCTCGGCGGCCGCACCCCACGCGGCGGCGAACGCCTCGACCATGTCGGCGCGCACATTCGTGGCCCGACCGGCTGTCTCGTCGGGTTGTCCCCCGCTTCCGGTGCTATCGCTCATCAACCGACCTAAGAGTTCGCGCGGATCGGTGCGAAATTCATTCCGCCACACCCGCCGCCATCGCCGGAGAGCTGTACTAGAAATGATAACTTGCGCCTCTAGAGCTGATCACCCGAATTTCGACGACCATGCGACGGGGGCGAATCCGCAGATGAACGAAGACCTCACAGCGGTAGCATGGGAGTCCGTCGACGACGACGGCGTAACGGACGCTGAGGTGACGATGGACTCGTCCCGCCCTCCTGCCGACGAATACCCCATCGGCGGCCCCGCTGCGGCACTGGCCGCCCGGGTCCGTGCCGGCACCATCACGCCCGCCGACGTCACCGCCGACGCGCTCGCCCGAATCGCCTCGGAGAATCGCAAGATCAACGCGTTCACGGTGGTGCGAGCCGAGCGGGCCAGAGCCGAAGCGCGGGAACTGGCCGCCAGACTGGACCTCGACGAGTTGCCGCTGGCCGGTGTGCCGGTGGCGGTGAAGCAGAACATCGCGGTGACCGGGGAGCAGACCCGCGCGGGTTCGGCGGCCACCTCCGCCGAGGCGGCGAGCCTCGATCACCCGGTGGTGGCCCGGTTGCGGGCCGCGGGCGCGATCGTTGTCGGGTTGACGGCCATGCCGGAACTCGGTTTGTGGGCCAGTACCGACTCCGAAGGGTGCGTCACGCGTAATCCACGCGATGTCGGCCGGTCACCGGGGGGATCCTCGGGTGGCGCGGCCGCCGCGGTGGCCGCCGGACTCGTTCCGATCGCGCACGGCAACGACGGCCTCGGGTCGATCCGGGTGCCCGCCGCCGCGTGTGGAGTTTTCGGGATCAAGCCAGGTAGACACGTCGTGCCCTCGCAGATCGGCGCCGATTCCTGGGCGGGACTGGCCGAGAACGGCGTGCTCGCGACGACGGTGTCGGACGCGGCACTGGCGCTGTCGGTGCTGGCTGGCCGCTCCGACCTGGCCGAACTACGCAAGCCACAGCGACTACGCATCGGGCTGGCCGTGGCTCCGCCGTCGCGACTGGTCCGCATGGATCGGCATTGGACGGCGGCGGCGCGCCCCCCCGGGGGGGGCCCGCGCCGGGCGGGGCCCCCCGGGGTCAACCCGGCGGCCCCCCGACCCCCCCCCGCGCCGGGGTGGTGTGGGAC
>NZ_JBHXNJ010000039.1:16084-35710 GCF_042719655.1 Nocardia sp. NPDC058518 | reverse complement strand
TAGGGCCGGGGGGCGGGGGGCGCGGTGGGGGCGGGCCCGGGGGGGCGGGGGCCCCCCCGGCCGCGCGGGCCCCGTTGGGTGGCGTCGCGGGCGGCCGCGGCGCCCCGGGGGGCCCCCCCCGCGGCGGTGGCCGGGCACGAGGTGCAACCGGTCGAGCTGCCCTACGGCGACACGGCGCTGTTGATGCTGCTGCGCTGGCCGAGCGCGGGTCTGGCCGACGCCGACGCGCTCACGAAGCCCGAACTACTCCAGCAACGCACCCGGCGTCATCTGGCGCTCGGCCGAGTGATCCGGCGTCTTGGCTTGGTGCGCCCCAGCCAGATCGACCGGACCGAAGCCAGACTGCTCGAATTCTTCGAGAACTTCGACGTGGTGATCACGCCGACGCTCGCCGCGCCGCCGCCGAAGGCCCGGCAGTGGAGCGGGCGCGGGTGGCTCGCGAATGTCGTGTCCTCGGCGCGCTACGCGCCGTTCACCGGGCTGTGGAATCTGCTCGGCTGGCCCGCGGCGTCACTGCCGATGGGTACGCACCCCGAGGCGCACACCCCATTGGCCGCGCAACTGGTCGGTCCGCCGGGGAGCGAGGCCACCTTGCTCGGCCTCGCCGCCCAACTGGAACTGTCGAATCAGGCTTAGACCGCGATCGGCTGCGGCTGCGGTGTCGGCTCCGAGAAACCGCCGTCGACTGCGCGACCGGCGAATTCCAGAATGGTCGGGCGCGTGTCGTCGGCCCGCCATGCCACCGCCAGCTCACACGGGGTGAGACCGGCGACCGGACGCGCGGTCAGCCCGGGCCAGCGGTACATCGGCACATTGTTCTCGGCCAGCAGACACACACCGAGGCCGAGGCTCACGGCCTCCAGCTTGTCCTCGGGGGTGGCCGCCTCGGCGCCGATCTTGGCCGCCTTGCCGCCGCGAGCATCGTTGCCGAGCCAGAAGTCGCGCACCGCGCCCGCCTCGGTGGGCAGGGCGACGAAGGACTCGTCGAGCAGATCGGCGAAGTCGATGCTGTCCTGCTCGGCCAGCGGGTGCGTTTCGGGCAGCAGCACCCAGCGCGGCTCGGTGCGCAGCACCTGCCAGCGATAACGGTTGGGGTCGGGCAGCGGCAGCCACACCAGCGACAGGTCGGCCTGTCGACCGGCCAGGCCACTGGACGGGTCGTTCCACGACGCGGCGTGCAGGGCGAGGCGGTGACCGCTCGCGCTCTCGAGGTCGTTGAGCAGACCACGGCCGAGCGCGGACTGGATACCGACGCGCAGCACCTCGCCTGCTTCCTGGAGGGACACGTTGGTCACCTCCCACAGCTCGAGGATCTTGCGTGCGCCTTCGAGGAGTTCCTTACCGGCGACGGTAAGGGCGACACTGCGCTGGTTGCGGTCGAACAGGACCACGTCGAGCTGGCGTTCGAGCTGGCGGATCTGGCGTGACAACGTCGGCTGAGCGATGTGCAACCGCTGTGCGGCGTTGGTGAAATGCAGTTCCTCAGCGACGGCGACGAAATACCGCAGATCGCGCAAATGCGGGTCCATAGCACCTTGCTATCAGAATCGGTCGGGAAAATCCAGCCAAAACGGGCAAGGAAGTTCGCGGAGGTGGATCAAAACAGTCACCAGGTTGGTAACGCACAGCATATGGCCTGACATGGTGAGCTGCACCATCGGATTGTCTATTGCTCGCGGCGATCGGCTGTGGAGCGGATCTGCGGTGTATCTGGGCAGCTGACCAGCGAAAATGCGTCAGCGTTCACACTCGCTGCGCGGATGTGGCCCGCGCCGCGCCGCTACCGTGCGCGCCGAAAGGTGCCGCTGACCACGGCGCCCGCGCCTCGGCAGGTTAGGGGGTGACATTCGTCACAAACAAGTTTCGAAGGCGGCGAATCCGGCTGCGCGCGAGTGCGCGTCGCAGCCGGAAAACAGCTACTCGCTCTTCTTGAGGCGAAGCACCGCGGGCAGGTCGATCCGGCGCATCCCACGTGCACCGGCGGCCCGCATCGCGGCGACCGCGACGACAAGCTTGTTCATGTCGTACGGGTACCAGAACAATTCCTTGCCCATGGTCGGCAGCTTCGGCTTCGTCATCGCCTGCGCGCGACAGTATTTCCGCAGGCCCGACGCACCGCCCCAGCGCGCGCCGACGCCGGACAGGCCCCAGCCGCCCATCGGCATCGCGGGATTGAACAGGTTCGAGAACACGTCGTTGATGTTCACCGCGCCCGTGTTCAACTGCCTGGCCACGCGTTCGCCGCGCGCCTTGTCGCCCGTCCAGACCGATGCCGAGAGGCCGTAGATCGAATCGTTGGCCAGCCGGATCGCCTCGGCCTCGTCGGCCACCTTCATCACCGGCAGCGTCGGGCCGAAGGTCTCCTCGGCGACGCACGACATCGAATGGTCCACATCGACGAGCACGGTCGGCTCGAAGAAGGTGCCGACGCCGGTGCGTTTGCCGCCGGTGGTCACGCGGGCGCCCGCGGCCACCGCGTCGTCGACGTGGCGCTGCACGATCTGCACCTGGTTCTCGTTGGCCAGCGCGCCGACGTCGTTCTTCGATTCGCGACCGTCGGCGCCCTGGCGCAGCGCGGCGACCGCCGCGGTCAGCTTCGTGACGAACTCGTCGTAGACCGGCGCCTCGACGTAGACCCGCTCGACCGAGATGCACACCTGCCCGGCGTTGAACATGCCGCCGAAGGCGATGCCGTGCGCGGCGCGGTCGATGTCGGCGTCAGCGAGCACGATCGCCGGGTCCTTGCCGCCGAGCTCGAGGCTGTAGGGCACCATCCGCTCCGCGCAGGTGGCCGCGATCTTGCGGCCGGTCGCGGTGGAACCGGTGAACTGGATGTAGTCGGCGTTCTCGACGACGGCCGCGCCGGTCGCGCCCGCGCCGGTGACCACCTTGAACACCGGCGGGGCACCGATCTCGGCCCAGCCGCGGGCCAGCTCCACCGCGGACAGCGGCGTCACCTCCGACGGCTTGAGGATCACTGCGGCGCCGGCGGCCAGCGCGGGGAACACGTCGATCGCGGGCATCGCGAGCGGGAAGTTCCACGGCGTGATCACCCCGACCACGGGATAGGGCCGGTAGGCGACGGTCAGCGATTTCACCCGCGCGAGCGGGCTGTGCGGGGACGGGTGCTCGTCGGCGAGGAACTTGCCCGCCCGGCGCGCGTAGTAGCCGAGGATGTCCACCGCGAACGCCGGATCGATGATCGCGTCGACACGCGGCTTGGCGGTCTCGGACTGCAGCACCGCGGCCAGGTGCTCGGTGTTGTCGATCAGCCAGTCCTGCATCTTCAGCAGCCACATCTTGCGGCCCGCCGGTCCGATCGCTTCCCATTCGGGCTGATAAAGACGCAGTTCCCGCACCGCGGCCGCCACGTCGTCCGGCGTGGTGACCGGCACGGTACCGGCGAGTTCGCCCGTCGCCGGATTGTGTACTTCGATCACCGCGGCGGTCTTGTCGAGTTCGCTCACCGGTCGCTCCTCACGCATTGTCAAGAATTCAGCTCACCGAACTATCGCGCGCGTCCCAGCAATGAGGAGGCGGCGTACCTACTCAGGAGTAGGGAAATCGGTGCGGTATCTATGGCGTTTCCTGAACCTCACTCTCGCGCGCCGCGATCCGGCGCAGCGGCGGCTCGGTGGGCGGCGGGACCCGGCGATCGGGGAGCTCGGCCAGCAGCGCTGTCGTGGCCGCGGCGATGGCCGCGACAGCTTTGTCGACGGCGGGTTTGGTGGCGCTACTCAGGCCGGAGATGCCGCCGACTTTGCGCACATATTGCAAGGCGGCAGCGTAGATCTCCTGCTCGGTGGCGGCAGGCTCCAGACCACGCAAGACGGTGATATTTCTACACATGACAGAACCATAGACCTGTGAGGCATGACACGACAGGCGAAGAATAAGCGGATCTGAAAATCTCGTAACCCACGTGAGATTCGCAGGCCGCCCGTGATCGGCGTCACCGCACTAGACTCGGCCGCATGCCTGCCAGGGGAGTACCAGCGCTGACCACTTTTCCCTACCCGGAACTAGATGAGCGCGAAGAAGATCACTGGTCGGGCGCGGGTGTGAGCGACGACGAACTGCGCGCACTCGCACTCGGTGCCTTCTATTCCACGCGCTGGGACGCCTTCCACGACGCGATGCTGCTCGGCCCCGAACGCGAGCACCCACTCGGTGACCGCCGTGAACTCGCCATCGACACCCTCACCGGTGCCTGGGGCATCACCGACGGCACCGAAGCCCGCGCCTCGATGGAGCAGCTGCTCGAGGGCATGCACGGACCGTTGTATTCGCTGGTGCATCCACTGGTGATGGCCTCGGTCAATGCCAGTGAGCGTGACCGTTTCGGTGAGCGTGCCGACAAGCAGCGCGCGTTTCTCCGTCAGGTCGGTTCGTTTCGGGGGATGGACAACCCTGAGGCGCTGGTCCGCGACTACGACATCTGGGCCCAGGCCATCAAGATCGGCTTCACCGACCATCTATCGCGCCCACTACCCAACGACATCCACGCCTGGGATCTGGCCCGCGTCGTCGCGGTGGCCCGCATGGCGTTCACCGCGGGTTACATCGACGCCGACGTGGCGTGGGAGTACTGCATGCGCGCGCTGGTCCCCGCGCAGCGTCGCTACCGCAACTGGCGCCAGTTCGGCGACGCCTACCTCACCGGCTGGACCTACTGGCAGGCCACCGAGGACCTCGCGGAACTGAAGAACGGCGGCGTCGACCGGCGGATGGAACTGGTGCGGCTGTGGACCAGGCCCACCAGCCCGTGGCGCCGGATCGAGCTCAACGAGCCGGAGCAGAAGGCGGAAACCGAAGCGACCGAACCGAATTGAGTATTCGGTTCGGCCGCCGGTGATTACAGGCTGCGCAGAATCCCGCGGCCGTAGCGCTGGAATTGCGTGTCGTCGACCATGCCGAGCGAATGCCGCTCGACCAGTAATTCCCACTCCGCGTAGAGCTGGTTGACACCCGGGTCGGCGGGCCCCGCGGCACCGTCGGCGGCCTGCCTGCGGACGGCGAAGTTCACCGCGCAGGTGACCCGTTCGGTATCGGCGCGATCGACGCCCGCGAAATGCAGGGTGCGATTGCCGTCGTTGATGTCGATGCCGGATCCGCCGTGGCGCGTATCGACCTCGCCCGGCGCCGAGCGCGTGCCCTCGACGGTGCGGGCGCCGAGAATCGCCGCCACCGCCAATTCGAAGGCATAGCGTTCGCCGCTGCCGATGGAGATGAACAGCACCCGGGAAGTGGTCGCCGCGAGCAGGCCGGTGCCCGATCCCGCGGGCGGGGTGGCCACGGCGATGGCCGTTTCCAAGACGTACTCATCGGGGGTGACGTACCGGTTCAGCGCGGTGACGGCCGATCGGGCGTCTTTGCGCGGCGCCATGCGGCGCACGGCGCGCTCGACATCGGCGCGGGTGGGACCCGATTTTCCCCACTCGGGAGCGGGCGGGGTGAGATCCGGCGCGGCCACGTCGATGCGCTGGGTCGCCATGATCTGGTCGTTGATCCGGTCGACGATGCCGAGGGCGGCAGGCACGTCGTGCTCAGCGATGAGCACCGGAAGGGGAGTGCGGTCGGCGGGAACCCCGGTGAGGACCGCCGTGGGATAACGCAGATAGATCTCGATCACCACCGCTTCGTCGGCGCGCCGATTGAGGCGCACCTTGAGCAGATCGGCAATGGGAACGTCGAGAACACGTTCGCCGTCGGTACCCGGCCGGAGGACGACGAGCCGTCCACCGCCGTGGCGCAGAATCGCTGTGGGTGTTCGTAGCTCGACGATGTCTATACCCCCTGCGCTGTAGTTGTGTCGTCGCCCACGATAAGGCGGGCATGACATGATTGTGGCCACTTGCCACAACCCGGTCGGAGCGTTCGGGAACCTCTTGCGTTCTCCGGCCGTTTACCAGTGCAACTGCACCAGCAGCCGAACTGCGCGATGTATCGAACTAGACCGTACGCGGTAACGTGGCATGTCCGCATCCGAAACCCGCCGATCTCGACGCTTCGCTAGCACACCCGGAGTAATAACCGGAAAGGACTGGGCCGTCCGGCCGACGCTCTATGAACCGCAAGACAGTGTTTCGCACCTTGGCGATCATCTCGGGCATCATGCTCATGATCTGGCTGTTCAGCTTTCTCAGCGATGACACGCGCGGCTGGGAGAGTGTCGACACTTCCGTGGCGCTGACCCAGCTCGAGGACAAAGCGAACGTCAAGAACGTGCAGATCGATGACAAGGAGCAGCAGCTCCGCATCGAACTGAACAACGGCAACGAGGCCACGAGCAACAACGCCAAGATCGTCGCCAAGTACCCCAGTGGTGGGGAGAACTCCGCGCAGATCCTCGACGCCGTGCAGAAGTCCGGCGCGCCGTACGACACCGTTGTCAAGCAGGAGAGCTGGCTTTCCCAGCTGCTGCTGTTCATCGTGCCGATGGTGCTGTTGGTCGGCCTTTTCATCTTCGTGATGTCGCGCATGCAGGGCGGTGGCCGTGGCGGAATGATGGGCTTCGGTAAGTCCAAGGCCAAGCTGCTCACCAAGGACATGCCCAAGACCACGTTCCAGGACGTGGCCGGTGCCGACGAGGCCGTCGAAGAGCTCTACGAGATCAAGGACTTCCTCCAGAATCCGGCTCGTTACCAGGCACTCGGCGCGAAGATCCCCAAGGGCGTGCTGCTCTATGGGCCGCCCGGAACCGGTAAGACGCTGCTGGCCCGCGCGGTCGCGGGTGAGGCCGGGGTGCCGTTCTTCACCATCTCCGGTTCGGACTTCGTCGAGATGTTCGTCGGTGTCGGTGCCTCCCGCGTGCGCGACCTGTTCGAGCAGGCCAAGCAGAACAGCCCGTGCATCATCTTCGTCGACGAGATCGACGCGGTCGGCCGCCAGCGCGGTGCGGGCCTCGGCGGTGGTCACGACGAGCGTGAGCAGACCCTCAACCAGCTGCTGGTCGAGATGGACGGCTTCGGCGATCGCTCGAACATCATCCTGATCGCGGCCACCAACCGGCCCGACATCCTCGACCCCGCGCTGCTGCGTCCCGGCCGGTTCGACCGGCAGATCCCGGTCGGCAACCCCGACCTGGCCGGCCGTCGCGCGATCCTGCGGGTGCACTCGGCGGGTAAGCCGATCTCGCAGGAAGCCGACCTCGAGGGTCTGGCCAAGCGCACCGTCGGCATGTCCGGCGCCGATCTGGCCAACGTCATCAACGAGGCCGCGCTGCTCACCGCCCGCGAGAACGGTTCGGTCATCACCGGCGAATCGCTCGAGGAGTCGGTCGACCGCGTCATCGGTGGCCCGCGCCGCAAGAGCCGCATCATCAGCGAGCACGAGAAGAAGATCACCGCCTACCACGAGGGCGGCCACACCCTTGCTGCCTGGGCGATGCCCGATATCGAGCCCGTCTACAAGGTCACCATCCTGGCCCGCGGCCGCACCGGTGGTCACGCCATGACGGTGCCCGAGGACGACAAGGGCCTGATGACCCGCTCGGAGATGATCTCCCGGCTGGTCTTCGCGATGGGTGGCCGCGCCGCCGAGGAACTGGTGTTCCACGAGCCGACCACCGGCGCGTCCTCCGATATCGACCAGGCCACCAAGATCGCCCGCGGCATGGTCACCGAGTACGGCATGAGTGCCCGCCTCGGCGCCGTGCGCTACGGCCAGGAGCAGGGCGATCCGTTCCTCGGTCGCTCGATGGGCGTGCAGTCCGACTACTCGCACGAGGTCGCCCGCGAGATCGACGAGGAGGTGCGCAACCTCATCGAGGCCGCGCACACCGAGGCATGGTCGATCCTGAGCGAATACCGCGAGCAGCTCGACTCGCTGGCCACCGCGCTGCTCGAGCGCGAGACGCTGCACCGCAAGGATCTCGAGACGATCCTGGCCGGTGTCGAGAAGCGTCCGCGGATCACCGCGTTCAACGATTTCGGTGACCGGCATCCGTCGGACAAGCCGCCGGTGAAGACGCCGGGCGAGCTGGCCGTGGAGCGCGGCGAGCCGTGGCCGCCGGTGCAGCCCGCGCCGGTGCCGGTGCCCAACGGGGCGCCGCCGGTCGAGCCCAACGGTTTTCCGGGCCAGCCTTATGGCCAGCCCGCACCGCCCGCCGCCGGTTACCCGCTGCCCGCCGCGCCGACCCAGGCGTTCCCCCGGCAGTCGGGGACGCACGGTTCGCGGCCCGACTACGGCGCACCGGCCGGATGGTCGGCTCCCGGTTGGCCGCCCCGCGAGGAGCAGCAGCAGGCACCGCAGCAGCAGCCGCAGCCCCCGCAGCAGCAGCCGCAACCGCCACAGGACCAGGGCAGTGCCTGGGGTCGGCCCGAGCAGCAGCAGCCACGGCACGCCAGCGACGGCTTCCAGCCGTGGGGTGCCCAGCCGCAGCCGCCCGTGCGTGACGCCGATCAGGAGAACAAAGAGTGGGAAGGGCCGAACGGCCGCCACTGACCGGTGGCCAACTACGCTCGAAGGTCGAATGCCGAACAAGTACCGGCGTTCGGCACTGGTTCTCGGATTACGCTCGGCCGTCGAATGTCGGGTGGTCGCCGACTTTCGGCTCTGGTTCTCGGCCCGCCCGCCTCTGGACTGAGCGGAGGGTGCGACGAAGGAGTGCCCGGAGGGAGGGAAGAGGCGGGGAACAGGGCCGAGGACCCGCGGCGCCAGCCGCAAATATCACGGAGGTGCGGAGAAGTTGTCGGCCAACAAGCAGGATCTCGATCCGGCAGGTGAGCTGGGTGCGACGAGTCCGTCGGTGCTGACGGCGCTGGCGACCGGTATGCCGTTCGATCAGGCGCGCGCCGAGAACGCGGTGCGTGAGCTGCTGCTCGCCGTCGGCGAGGACCCGGACCGCCCCGGTCTGCTCGACACGCCAGCCCGGGTGGCGCGTGCCTACCGGGAGATGTTCGCCGGGCTCTACACCGAGCCCGACGCGGTGCTGGCGACCACGTTCGACGAGGGTCATCAGGAACTCGTACTGGTCCGCGACATCCCGATGTTCTCCACCTGCGAGCACCACCTGGTCTCGTTCCACGGCGTCGCGCACGTCGGCTACATCCCAGGCTCGCACGGCCGGGTGACGGGGCTGTCGAAGCTGGCCCGTGTCGTCGATCTCTACGCCAAGCGCCCGCAGGTGCAGGAGCGGCTGACCAGCCAGATCGCCGACGCGGTGATGCGCAGGCTGGATCCGCGCGGCGCGATCGTGGTGGTCGAGGCCGAGCACCTGTGCATGGCCATGAGGGGGATCCGCAAGCCCGGCGCGAGCACCACCACCTCGGCGGTGCGCGGCCAGCTGCAGACCGATGCCGCCTCGCGATCCGAGGCGCTGGACCTGATCCTGCGCAAATGAGCGAGCCACTGGTGACCGCCCGTGACCACCGATCGTGTGTGGTCATGGGAGTGGTCAACGTGACCGCTGATTCCTTCTCCGACGGCGGTCGCTACCTCGATCCAGAACTCGCGATCGCGCACGGTGTCGAGCTGTACGAGGCAGGCGCCGATATCGTCGATGTGGGTGGTGAATCCACCAGGCCGGGTGCCGACCGGGTCGATCCCGCCGCCGAGGCCGCCCGGGTCGCTCCGGTGATCCGCGGGCTGGTCGCCGCGGGTGTGCCGACCAGCGTCGACACCATGCGTGCCGAGGTGGCCGAGGCCGCGCTGGCGGCAGGTGTCTCGGTGGTCAACGACGTCTCCGGCGGTCGCGCCGACCCGAACATGGTGAAGGTCGTCGCCGAAGCCGGCGTGCCGTGGATTCTGATGCACTGGCGGGCCGACGCCGACTACCGCCACACCGGCCCCGCCGACCACTACAACGACGTGGTCGCCGAGGTCCGCGCGGAACTAGCAGCCCAGGTCGACCTGGCCGTCGCCGCCGGAGTGACCCCGGACCGGCTGATCCTCGACCCCGGCCTCGGTTTCGCCAAGAACGCCGAACACAACTGGGAACTGCTGGCTGCCCTCCCGGAACTGGTGGCAGGCGGCTTCCCGATCCTGATCGGCGCCTCCCGCAAACGCTTCCTCGGCGCCCTGCTCGCCGACGAGTCCGGCCCCCGGCCCCCTGACGGCCGCGAAACCGCCACCGCCACGCTGTCCGCATTGGCCGCAGGCCACGGCGCCTGGGGTGTGCGCGTCCACGACGTCCGAGCCTCCCTGGACGCCATCGCCGTCGCCGATGCCTGGCGCCGAGCCACCGAAGCCCGAGGAGCTACCCGATGAACTCGTACCTGCTGCCGCCGCCCGCAGGCAGGCCCGCGTCGTCGCGGATCGAGCTGCGCGGGCTGAGCGCGTTCGGCAGGCACGGTGTGTTCGATTTCGAGCGTCGTGACGGCCAGGAATTCATCGTCGATCTGACGGTGTGGGTCGATTTCGCCGCGGCCGCCGCGTCCGACGACCTCGCCGACACCGTCGACTACGGCGCCCTCGCCGAGCGCGCGGTGCGCATCGTGACCGGTCCGCCCCGCAATCTGATCGAAACGGTGGTCTCCGAGATCGCCGACGACGTGATGGCCGACCCGAGGATCGAGGCGGTGGAGGTGGTCGTGCACAAGCCGTCGGCGCCGATCCCGCACACGTTCACCGACGTGCGCGTGGTGGCCACCCGGTTCCGCACGGTGGCCCCGGAGTCGCGGCGATGACTCGCGCGGTGCTCTCGATCGGCTCGAATCTGGGCGATCGGCTCGCGCATCTGCGCAGCGTGCTCGACGCGCTGGGGGAGCGGGTCGTTGCGGTCTCGCCGGTCTACACGACCGCGCCGTGGGGTGGTGTCGACCAAGACGATTACCTCAATGCTGTTGTCACAGCTGAAGATCCGGCCTTCGATGATTACGCCTGGCTGCGTTTCGGTCAGGAGCTCGAGCAGGTGGCTGGTCGCGTGCGCGAGATCCGCTGGGGCGCGCGCACCCTCGACGTGGACGTGGTCCAGTGCACCGACGACACCGGCACGGCGATCGCCCGCGACACCGACCCCACGCTGATCCTGCCGCACCCGCAGGCACACAACCGGGCCTTCGTGCTCATTCCGTGGCTGGCCGTCGAACCGTCCGCGCACCTGCTCGTCGACGGTGCCGCGCGCCCGATCACCGAGCTGCTCGCCGGACTCGAACCGGCGGAAAAGGACGGCGTGGTCCGTACCGATCTGGTGCTACGCGACGAAAGCGCCGACTCGTGCTGAAACCCACCCGGGTACTCGACCTGGCGCTGAACGTGGTGATGGCCGCGGCGGTGGCCTGGGTCGCCACCCGGTTCGCCTATTCCAACTTCCCGTCGATCTCGGTGGCCGCCGGTGCCTCGTTGCTGCCGGTCGCCGCGATCGAGGCGGCGCTCGGGTTCGCGATCAAAGCCAAGATCGCCGATGAGCAGATCGGCGACGGCTCGGGTCAGATGCATCCGATCAACGTCGCCAGGGGTGTGGCATTGGCGAAGGCGTCGCTGCAGGTGGGTTCGCTGGCTGCCGGTGTGTGGCTGGGATTTCTGCTGTGGGTTTTCCCACAGCGCGGGACCGTGACCGCGGCTGCTGCCGATTCGCCGGGCGCGGTGGTCGGTCTGCTCGCCGGTTCAGCCCTGGTTGCTGCGGCTTTGTGGCTGGAGTATTGCTGCCGGGCACCTGAGGACCCACACGAGGATCCCGCTACCACATAGCAACTTGCGAATGGAATCTCCGCAACCTTTGGTGGGCCCACCAGCAGTTTCCGGCTACCCTGGCCCTCATGGTTTCACCCTCCCGCAGCACGGCGCCCCGACGACGGCGGGACGACGCGGGAAAATTCTTCGTCGGTTTCCTCATCCTGCTCGGTCTGACGGCCAGTGTTTTCCTGATCTTCAGCGAAAACGTCCAGTACGTCCGGATCGGCCTGGTAGCAGCCCTGTGGGCAGCGGTGATCGGCGCGCTCGCGGCAACCCGCTACCGCAAGGACGCGGCCGTCGACAAAGCGAAGGTGCGCGATCTGCAGACGGTGTACGAGTTGCAGCTCGAGCGTGAGATCAACGCGCGCCGTGAGTACGAGATGGGTGTCGAGGCGCGGGTGCGGGCCGAAGTCGGCGCCGACTCCTCCGAAATCGCGGCGCTGCGTGCCGAGCTGACCCTGCTGCGCCAGAATCTGCAGGTCCTCTTCGAGGGCGCGCTACCCGACGAGCAACCGGCGCTCCAGGCCGATGCCGTGCGGATCGACGCGTTGCCCGCCGGTGGCTTCAATGCCTTCGACGAGCCGGACCACGATTTCGTCGATAGCCCCGAGGATGCCACCGCCGCCTGGTTCGGCCCGTGGCAGCAACCGCCCAGCGCACTGAAACCCGTCTTCATGCAGCCGGTTTCGGCCAATTTCGCCGACCCCTACGACGACCCGGTCACCGCCGAAACCTCGGCCGTCCAGCTCGACGAATACGCCGAAACCCAGCAGGCGGCCGCCGCCCCGCAGCCCGCCGCGCCGTCCAGCCCGTCGGGAAAGACACCCCCGCCTCGCCTGTCCTCGCCGAACACCCGCCAGGTCACGGACGCGGTCCTCCCGACCGAGCCCACCACCAACGGCAATTCGACGACCCCCGCTCCGGCCGAACCCATTGCCGCCGAGCCCACCCCGACCCCGGTCGCCACAGCCGAACCCACCCCGGCCCCCGCAGCCGCAGCCGACCCGGAGCCCACCCAGCCCCCGGCCACCCGCCCCGAAAAGGCCCCGTCGGTCGGCACCAGCTCCCGCCGACGCCGCCGCGCCGAAACCGAAGGCACCACCCGACTATCGGTGGCCGACATCATGGCCAACCTGGAATCAGAATCCACCCGCTGACGCACCAACTGATTTCGCAAGAACATCGGTAACTCCCCGGGCACGAGCAAACGCACCCCATCACCTCACCGCCGGCCGCCAACACCGCAGTTCACCCACCTAGATCTGGCCTGAAGACGCGGAGAGGCGGCCGTGCGCTAGATCACGGTGGGGGGTGATGGCGCGTGGCCCACAAACCCCTCTATCCTCGACTCGGAACGTCTGGTACCCGCACCGCGGGACTGGAACGCAATCGAGAGGACAACGTTGACCTCGAGAAGTGTCAACCCTGATGGCGCGAATACGAGTGTCGACCCAGCGCCCGCACGACTGACGGTAGGAATCGTCTCGGCGGGACGAGTGGGTTCCGCACTCGGCGTAGCGCTCGAGCGAGCCGGCCATGTGGTCTTCGGTGTCGCCGCGATCTCCGACGCCTCGGTGCATCGCGCCCGTACCCGGCTGCCCGAAGCGCAGGTCCTGCCGATCGAGCAGGTCGCCCAGCGCAGTGAACTACTCCTGCTCGCGGTTCCCGACGCGGAACTGGCGGGCTTGGTCCGCGGCCTCGCCGGTGCGAACGTGGTCCGCCCCGGCACCATCGTCGTGCACACCTCCGGCGCCAACGGCGTCGCGATTCTCGAGCCGCTGACGAAACAGGGCGCGCTCGGCCTCGCGATCCACCCGGCCATGACCTTCACCGGCCACGACGAGGACATCGCCCGCCTCGCCAACGCCTGCTTCGGCGTCACCGCCGCCGACGAGGTCGGTTACGCCATCGCGCAGGCGCTGGTGATCGAGATGGGTGGCGAACCGGTCCGCGTCGAGGAAAACCAGCGTTCGCTCTATCACGCCGCGCTCGCCCACGGCAGCAATCACCTGGTCACGGTGATCGTCGACGCCGTCGCTGCCCTGCGCGAATCCCTCGCGGGCCCCGGCCTGCTCGGCCAGCCGCTGGTCGACGATCAGCCCGGCGGCCTCCCCGAACGTCTGCTCGCCCCCCTCGCCTCGGCCGCCCTCGACAACGCGTTGCGCCGCGGCCAGGCCGCACTGACCGGTCCGGTCGCCCGCGGCGATGTCGATGCCGTGGCCGCCCACCTCGCCGCGCTCGAGCAGGTCGACGACCGCCTGGCCGAGGCCTACCGCGCCAACTCGCTGCGCACCGCCGAACTCGCAAAAACCGATCCGGCACTGCTGGAGCTCCTCGCCAAGGAAGGCCACTGATGGAACCCCGAGAAGTGCATCACCACCAGGGCGGCGCGCGCGCCACCGGCGCCTTCAAAGCGGGCGTCCTGACCGTGCATCACAACCCCGAGGTGCTCGACACCGTCGCCAAGGCCCTGCGCGGCGCCGGACGCACGGTCGGTTTCGTGCCGACCATGGGCGCGCTGCACGAGGGTCATCTGGCGCTCATCCGCCAGGCCAAGCTCGCCAACCAGGTCGTGATCGTCTCGATCTTCGTCAACCCGTTGCAGTTCGGCGCGAACGAAGACCTCGACGCCTATCCACGCACCCTCGACGCCGACCTCGAACTGCTCCGCACCGAGGGCGTCGACCTGGTCTTCGCGCCGACCGTCTCCGACATGTACCCGGACGGCATGCGTACCACGGTCCAGCCCGGCCCGCTCGGTGCCGAGCTCGAAGGCGGCAGCAGGCCGACGCACTTCGCGGGCATGCTCACCGTTGTCGCGAAGCTGCTCAACATCACCCACGCCTCCGAGGCGTACTTCGGTGAGAAGGACTACCAGCAGCTCACCTTGATCCGGCAGATGGTGCGCGACCTGAACATGGACGCCACGATCGTCGCCTACCCGACGGTCCGCGAGCCCGACGGCCTCGCGCTCTCCTCGCGTAACCGCTTCCTCGACGCCACCCAGCGCGAGTCGGCGCTTGCCCTGTCGGCCGCACTCGCCGCGGGCCGCCATGCCGCGGGTCTCGGCCCGGACGCGGTTGTGCAGACCGCCCGCTCGGTCCTCGACGCGGTCGACGGACTCGATGTGGACTACCTCGAACTGCGCGACTCGAACCTGGGCCCGGCTCCCACCGCGGGCAACGCCCGCCTGCTGGTCGCCGCCAAACTCGGCGACATCCGCCTGATCGACAACGCTCCCGTTGTACTCGGCGCCCAGATCGATGGGCACCCCGACGCGAACTCCCTACCTGCCTCGCAGGCGCACTGAAAGGCGACGACGATGTTGCGCACCATGATGAAGTCGAAGATCCACCGTGCCACCGTGACCCATGCCGACCTGCACTATGTCGGCTCGGTGACCGTCGACCAGGACCTGCTCGACGCCGCCGATCTGCTCGAGGGTGAGCAGGTCTGCATCGTCGACATCGACAACGGCGCCCGCCTCGAGACCTACGTGATCGCGGGCGAGCGCGGTTCGGGCGTAATCGGCATCAACGGTGCCGCCGCCCATCTCGTGCACCCCGGTGACCTGGTCATCCTCATCGCCTACGGCCAGATGGACGAGGCCGAGGTCCGCGACTACGACCCCAAGGTGGTCTTCGTCGACGACCGCAACCGTCCGGTGGAGCTGGGCAGCGACCCCGCGCACGCGCCGGAGGGCTCCGGCCTCACCTCACCACGTTCACTGTCGTTCGCCTGAGCGCGGCGGGGGGGCTGGAACAATGCTGCTGACGATCGACGTCCGCAACACCGGGATCGAGCTCGGCCTGTTCTCCGGCAGCGGTGAACACGCGAAACTGGTGCGGCACTGGCGGATTCACACCAATCCGCTGATCACCGCCGACGAGTTCGCGATGCAGGTGCGCGGCCTGGTCGGCGACGACCTCGACCAGATCGTCGGCGTCTCGGCGCTGTCGACCGTGCCGCCGGTGCTGCGCGAACTGCGCGCCATGCTCGCGCGGTACTGGTCCCATGTGCCGCACGTGCTGGTGGAACCCGGGGTGCGAACAGGCATTCCGCTGCTGGTCGACAATCCGAAGGAAGTCGGCGCCGACCGCATCGTCAATTGCCTGGCCGCCTTCCGTAGCTTCGGCGGGCCCGCGATCGTCGTCGATTTCGGCACCGCGATCTGCGTCGACCTGGTTTCGGCCAAGGGGGAATTCCTCGGCGGCGTGATCGCGCCCGGTGTGGAGATATCCGCCGAGGCGCTGGTGGAACGCAGTGCGATGCGCCGCGTCGAGCTGGCGCGACCGCGTTCGGTGGTGGGCAAGAACAGCATGGAGTGCATTCAGTCCGGCGCGATTTTCGGCTTCGCCGGGCTGGTGGACGGCCTGGTCGACCGCATCCGTGACGAATTCGACGCGTTCGCGGGCACCGACGTCACCGTTGTCGCCACGGGGGCGGGCGCACCGCTGATCGTGCCGGAGTCGGAAACGATCGACCAGCACGTGCCGCACCTCACGCTGACCGGTCTGCGTCATGTCTACGAGCGCAACAAAAAGTAGTGTCTGCTAAACTATCGCTCGTGATCTTCCGTGTGAGCACCCAGGAGTGTTGTCGAGGCTAATCTGCCTCGACCGTTCGAGGCTGACGTTTTCCCTCGACCGATTCTCACCTCCTGGAGATGCGCTCATGCGTTCTTCTGTCCTTTCCCTTCCGTCCGCACGTGACGAATACTCCGCGACGCCCCCGCTCGACCGGGCGATCGCCTCGGCATTGCCGACCCGGTTGCGTCCCGCTGACCTGCTGCGACTCACCGACGAAGGCGCCGAAGACGTGCTCTCCGGCCGCTTCGACCACCTCCTGCCCGCCGACGGCATCTGGCCTGCCGACGAACGCTGGGCGACCCGTCTTTCCCACGACGACGAGGTCGATGTCTGGCTGATCAGCTGGACGCCGGGCAAATTCACCGATTTGCACGATCACGCCGGCTCGCTCGGTGCGCTGACCGTGCTCAGCGGCGCCCTCTCGGAATATCGCTGGAATGGTTCGGAGTTACGCAGGCGCACGCTCGCCGCGGGTGATCAGGCATCGTTCCCGATCGGCTGGGTGCACGACGTGGTGCGCGCGCCCGCCGCCGCCGAATCCGTCGGCCCGCTGGATCCCACCTTGAGCGTGCACGCCTATTCCCCGCCGTTGTCGGCGATGTCGTATTACGAAGTGACCGGCCACGGCACGTTGCGCCGAACCAAAACCGTCCTCACCGACCAGCCCGAAGGTGATCTGTGATGAGCCGTTTGTCGATTGATCAGATGCTCGAGAACGCGCGCGCGCGATTGGATCGGGTGTACGTGTACGACGTGGCCACCGCGCTGGAGCGTGGCGCGATTCTGGTCGACATCCGGCCCGCCGCCCAGCGGGTGCGCGAAGGCTCGCTCCCCGGCGCGCTGGTGATCGAGCGGAATGTCCTGGAATGGCGGCTGGATCCGACCTCGTCGGCACGGTTGTCCCTCGCCGTAGATCATGATGTGGAGTGGATCATTTTCTGCTCGGAGGGGTACACGTCGAGTTTGGCCGCGGCCGCCTTGCAGGAGTTGGGGTTGCACCGGGCCAGCGATGTGATCGGCGGATACCAGGCGTTGAAGTCGGCGGGGTTGTTGACGGTCGGCGTCGGTGTCCCGCATTTCGCCCGTGAGGTCGACGCGCTGGCTTCGCTGTAAGGGGGTCGCCGCCCGCGAGTTGGGTTGTCCACGTGGCGAATCAGAGGCCGTCGCGGGTGGTTTGTGTTTCGGTTCTGTGACGTTGATTGCATCCGGTGGGGGAATGGTCGGTGCGGGGTGGGGTTTGCCTCCTGTTCTTTGTGGGCGGAGGTAATCCATTTCGGGGGTGCCGCTAATGTTGTCGGATGTGAGCACTCCTAACCCCGCCGCACCCGGCCGCGCCGCCACAACCGCTGTGGACATCGATGTTCCCGAGCAGATGCGGATTCGCCGGGACAAGCGCGAACGGCTGCTCACCGCGGGTGGTGAGGCCTATCCGGTGGTGGTGCCGCGCACCCACACGCTGGCCGAAATCCGCGCCGCCTACCCGGATCTGGAAGCCGACACCCAGACCGGTCTGCAGGCCGGTATCGCGGGACGCGTCATTTTCGTTCGTAATACCGGCAAGCTGTGCTTTGCCACGCTGCAGGAAGGCGACGGCACCAAGCTGCAGGCGATGATCAGCCTCAACGGTGTCGGTGCCGACGCGCTGGCGGCCTGGAAGGCCGATGTCGACCTCGGTGACTTCGTGTTCGTGCAGGGCGAGGTCATCTCCTCGCGCACCGGCGAATTGAGCGTGATGGCCGATTCCTGGTCGATGGCGGCCAAGTCGCTTCGCCCGCTGCCGGTGGCGCACAAGGAGATGAACGAGGAGTCGCGCGTCCGTGCGCGCTATGTCGACCTGATCGTGCGTCCCGAGGCCAGGGAAATGGCCCGTACCCGCGTGAATGTGGTCCGTGCGCTGCGCAACGCGCTCGAGCGCCGTGGTTTCCTCGAGGTCGAGACCCCGATGCTGCAGACCATCCACGGCGGCGCCGCCGCGCGCCCGTTCGTCACCCGTTCCAACGCGCTGGACATGGACCTTTTCCTGCGTATCGCGCCGGAGCTGTTCCTCAAGCGTTGCGTGGTCGGTGGCCTGGAGAAGGTCTTCGAGATCAACCGGAACTTCCGCAACGAAGGCGCCGACTCGACCCATTCGCCCGAGTTCGCGATGCTGGAAACCTATGAGGCCTACGGCACCTATGACGACTCGGCGACGATGACCCGGGAATTGATCCAGGAAGTCGCGCAAGAGGCATTCGGCACCCTCCTTGTGACACTTGCCGACGGCACTGAATATGATCTCGGTGGCGAGTGGACGACCGTCGAGATGTATCCGTCGCTGTCGGAGTCGATCGGTGTCGAGGTCACTCCGGAAACCTCGGTCGAGGAATTGCTCGCACTCGCCGATCGGGTGGGTCTGGAAATTCCTTCCGGCAAGGGCTACGGTCACGGGAAACTGGTCGAAGAACTATGGGAGCACGCGTATGGCGACAAGCTCTACGCACCGACTTTCGTTCGCGACTTCCCGGTCGAGACTTCACCGCTGACCCGTCAGCATCGCAGCAAGTCCGGTGTCACCGAGAAGTGGGACCTCTATGTTCGCGGCTTCGAGTTGGCAACGGGCTATTCGGAACTGGTAGACCCGGTGATCCAGCGGGAACGCTTCGTCGACCAGGCGAGGTTGGCCGCGGCAGGCGATGACGAGGCCATGGTGCTCGATGAAGACTTCCTCACGGCGATGGAACACGGCATGCCGCCGACCACCGGAACCGGTATGGGAATCGATCGCTTGTTGATGGCACTCACGGGTTCGGGAATCCGGGAAACGATCCTGTTCCCGATTGTGCGACCCACTAGTCGCTGACCAGTGAATTCATGGGGTGAAGACCCCATGTTGGAAATTTCGCATTTCGGGGTATTCTTGCCTCGGGTATTCGGCCTGGAGGCAGGCTTGACGATTTCGAGAGGACGTTCATCTCATGGCAAAGAAGGTCACCGTTAGCCTGATCGACGATGTCGACGGTGAGTCCATCGCGGACGAGACCATCGAGTTCGCTATCGATGGGGTGTCGTACGAGATCGATCTGTCGGACGCAAATGCGGCGCGCCTGCGCGAAGGCCTGGACGAGTGGGTCGCCAACGCCCGCCGTGTGAGTGGCCGTCGCCGGGTGAAGGCCGCCGGTGCACCCGCGCCGCAGGGCAAGAGCCGCGTTTCCATGGACCGTGAACAGAGCGCGGCAATTCGCGAATGGGCTCGCCGTAAGGGCCACAAGGTCTCGGCCCGCGGTCGTATCTCGGCGGAAATCACCGACGCGTACAACAAAGAAGTCGGCAAGAGCTGATTTTTTGGCGGCGCGGGCGCCGCGTGGTTCGCGGCCCCGCCGGTCCCGCTGTTGAGGCACCGTTGCTTGCTCCTTCGTCGCGTACGCAACGGCACCTCAACAGC
>NZ_JBHXNJ010000039.1:0-16074 GCF_042719655.1 Nocardia sp. NPDC058518 | reverse complement strand
GGGGGGGGGGGGGGGGCGGGCGGGCGCGCCCGCGCGCGTGGGGGGTTTGTGTGTCATTGAGTGGTAGATGCTCCCCGCCCCCCACCCCCAACCACCCCCGCCCCCCCGGGCCCCCCACGGCAGGCTTCGCCTGCCTGCCCCTCCTCGAGGTCGGGGCGCGCGGGGTTGCGTTGGTTGGGGAACAAGGGGTCGGTGTTGTGCCGGGCGTGGGGTGTCGGGACGTAGACTGATGGCCGTGCACAAGGCGTTTCGAGTATCCGGCGGTGTTGCGCGGTGAGCTCTTTCCTGCGATACACCGATGACACCGGTAAACAGCATGAATTGGCCTTGGAGGCTGGGCAGCAGCGCGTCACCATCGGGCGCAATGTGCAGGCCGACCTCGTGCTCGCGTGGGACGCCGAGGTTTCGCGTCTGCACGCGGCCGTCGAACATCTCGGCGCGCACTGGACCATCATCGATGACGGACTTTCCCGTAACGGCACCTTCGTCAACGGTGAGCGGCTGGTCGGGCGCCGCAGGCTGAGTCCTGGCGACCGGATTCGGGTCGGGACCACGCTCGTGCATTTCTTCGATTTCGGTGGTGTGGTGGATGACGCGACGCATACCGCGTCCGGGTCCATCCCCACGATGCGCTCACTGACCGAGACCCAGCGCGCGGTGCTGGTCGCGCTGTGCCGTCCGTACAAACACGGCACCGGATTCGCGACGCCCGCGTCGAATCAGCAGATCGCCGAGGAATTGTTCCTCTCCATCGACGCGATCAAAACCCATCTGCGCGCCTTGTTCGCGAAGTTCGGGGTGGAAAATCTGCCGCAGAACCAGAAGCGCACCCGGCTGGCCGCACTGGCCATGCAGAGCGGCCTGATCTCCGACCACGATTTGTGATCGCGACGCTCGCGTAGGTCGGTGAGCGCCTGAACTATGTTCGCGGACGGGCGCTGGGCGGTTGACTTACTCGTATCACCGGAGCGCGGGATCGAAGCTCCGGACCACGAGTCAGGAGACATCGCATGTTCGCAGTTCGGATGGCCACCCTAGTGCTGGCCCTGCTCAGTACCGGACTCATCGCCGGGGTGTTCTACGCGTACGCGATCTCGGTGATGCCCGCGCTGGCTCGCACCGACGACCGCACGCTCATCGACGTCATGCAGAAGATCAACGTCGTGATCATCAACCCCTGGTTCATGTTCGGCTTCATGGGCACGGTCGGTTTCACCGCTCTCGCGGCCGCTGTGCACCTCGGCAAGGACCAGCGCTCGACACTGATCTGGATCGGAATCGCGTTGGCGCTCAACGTGATCGCCTTCGCCGTCACCGTGGGGCTGAACGTGCCGCTCAACGACGCGATCGCCGCGGCGGGTGATCCCGCCTCGATCGCCGACACCGCCGCTGTCCGTGCGGATTTCGAGGCGGCCTGGGTTCGCTGGAACATCGTCCGCGCGGTGGTGCACACCGCCGCGTTCCTGGTGCTGTGCGGTGCGCTGTTCGCCGCCGGCGTGCAGGAGGGTAAGTCGAGCACCCCCGCGGCGGCAACGGCGTCGATGGTTTCCGGCCGGTAGCGCCACGCGATCACTAGAACGTGTTCCATGATAAGTGGAACACGTTCTAGTGAGGAGTCGTTCATGCGACGTAGTTCGCTTCTGGTGCTGGCCGCGGCCCTGTTCGCCTGCCTGCCCGCCACCGCGTCGGCCCAGCCCCTCCCGGTCGACTACAACTTCTTCGCGGGCATCCCGCCGGAGCTCACCAACCCGGGCGGCTCGCTACCCGGCGCGAACGATCCGGCCTGCGTCCCCTCGCCCGAACATCCCGACCCGGTGGTCCTGCTGCACGGCACCGGTGGCGGAGGGCAGACGAACTGGGGCGTGTACGCCCCGCTGCTGGCCAACGAGGGCTATTGCGTCTTCTCCCTCACCTACGGCGCCTACGCCCTTCCCTGGCCCGTCTCGGCGATCGGCGGCATGCGTCCGATCGAGCAGAGCGCGGCCGAGGTCGCGGCCTTCGTCGACGGCGTGCTGGCCCGCACCGGCGCCGAGCGCGTCGACCTGATCGCCCATTCGCAGGGCAATATCGTCGGCAACTACTACCTCAAGCGGTTGGGTGGCGGGGACAGGGTCGGCAAGCTGGTCGGGATCGCGCCGCCCTGGCTCGGCACCAACGCGTTCGGAGCGGGCGATATCGCCCGCTTCAGCCGGGCGCTCGGCGCGGGTCCCGCCTTCGACGCGGTCAGCTCGTCGCTGTGTCAGGCCTGCGGGCAGATGTTCACCGGCTCGCCCTTCATGACCGCGCTCAACGCCGACGGTGTGTACGACGCACGGGTCACCTACACCAATATCGTCTCCGCTTTCGACGAATTGGTCGTCCCGCACACATCGGGCCTGGTCCCCGGCCCGAACGCCACCTCGATCGTCGTGCAGGACGGTTGCGCGCAGGACTTCTCCGAGCACCTGGCCATCGCGGGCAGCCAACGCGCGGCCGGTCACGTCCTCAATGCCCTCGACCCCGCCAGACAGGCCGCGGTGCCCTGTGAATTCGTCCCACCCTTCACCGGATAACCCACCACGCGGGATTTCGCTGTAGGCAAAACTGAACAGGAAACGAATGCCGCGACGTGCGCGTTGTGAGTGAATGACCATGTTGTCGCCGGTCTTCAATAGGGTGGACCGGCGGCGGCGGAATCCCCTGCCAACTAGAGTGGATGGCGGGGGCCGCAACCCCCGGGCTTCATGGCAGGCTGACGGCGAAAGTTGTCGGTCCGACGCCCTAGGTTGTATCGAGCATACTGCGGCGTCTGTTGCCAGAATGTCGGAGCAGGAGAGTGAGGGAGCGATGTTCGAGAGGTTCACCGACCGCGCGAGGCGTGTCGTTGTCCTGGCCCAAGAAGAGGCCCGGATGCTCAACCACAACTACATCGGCACCGAGCACATCCTGCTTGGGTTGATCCACGAGGGCGAGGGCGTGGCGGCGAAGTCGCTGGAGTCCCTTGGTATCTCGCTGGAGGGTGTGCGTAGCCAGGTCGAGGAGATCATCGGGCAGGGCCAGCAGGCGCCGTCCGGCCACATCCCCTTCACCCCGCGTGCCAAAAAGGTGCTGGAGCTGAGCCTGCGCGAAGCGCTGCAGCTCGGCCACAACTACATCGGCACCGAGCACATCCTGCTCGGCCTCATCCGCGAGGGCGAGGGCGTCGCGGCCCAGGTGCTGGTCAAGCTGGGTGCCGACCTCAACCGTGTCCGTCAGCAGGTCATCCAGCTGCTGTCCGGGTACCAGGGCAAGGAGCCCGTCGAGGGCGCCGGTCCGCGCGGCGAGGCGGGTACTCCGTCCACCTCGCTGGTGCTCGACCAGTTCGGCCGCAACCTCACTCAGGCCGCGCTCGAGGGCAAGCTCGACCCGGTCATCGGCCGCTCGAAGGAAATCGAGCGCGTCATGCAGGTGCTGAGCCGCCGCACCAAGAACAACCCGGTGCTGATCGGCGAGCCCGGTGTCGGTAAGACCGCGGTCGTCGAGGGCCTGGCACAGGCCATCGTCAACGGCGAGGTCCCCGAGACCCTCAAGGACAAGCAGCTCTACACCCTCGACCTGGGCTCCCTGGTCGCGGGCAGCCGCTACCGCGGTGACTTCGAAGAGCGCCTCAAGAAGGTGCTCAAGGAGATCAACACCCGCGGCGACATCATCCTGTTCATCGACGAGCTGCACACGCTCGTCGGCGCGGGTGCTGCCGAAGGCGCCATCGACGCGGCCTCGATCCTGAAGCCGAAGCTGGCCCGTGGCGAGCTGCAGACCATCGGTGCCACCACCCTCGACGAGTACCGCAAGTACATCGAGAAGGACGCCGCTCTGGAACGCCGTTTCCAGCCGGTGCAGGTGGGCGAGCCGACCGTCGAGCACACCATCAACATCCTCAAGGGTCTGCGCGACCGCTACGAGGCGCACCACCGGGTCTCCATCACCGATGGCGCTCTCGTCGCCGCCGCCACCCTGGCCGACCGCTACATCAACGACCGGTTCCTGCCGGACAAGGCGATCGACCTGATCGACGAAGCGGGCGCGCGCATGCGCATCCGCCGGATGACCGCTCCGCCGGACCTGCGCGACTTCGACGACAAGATCGCCGATGCTCGCCGGGAGAAGGAAAGCGCTATCGACGCGCAGGACTTCGAGAAGGCCGCGCGTCTGCGCGACAAGGAGAAGCAGCTCGTCGCCAAGCGGGCCGAGCGCGAAAAGCAGTGGCGTTCCGGTGATCTGGACGTCGTGGCCGAGGTCGACGACGAGCAGATCGCGGAGGTGCTGGCCAACTGGACCGGCATCCCCGTCTTCAAGCTCACCGAGGAGGAGACCACCCGTCTGCTCCGCATGGAAGACGAGCTGCACAAGCGGATCATCGGCCAGGAGGATGCCGTCAAGGCCGTCTCCAAGGCGATCCGCCGCACTCGCGCCGGTCTGAAGGACCCCAAGCGTCCGTCGGGCTCGTTCATCTTCGCCGGCCCCTCGGGTGTCGGTAAGACCGAGCTCGCCAAGTCGCTGGCGAACTTCCTGTTCGGCGACGACGACGCGCTCATCCAGATCGACATGGGCGAGTTCCACGACCGCTTCACCGCTTCTCGTCTGTTCGGTGCCCCTCCCGGGTACGTGGGCTACGAGGAGGGCGGCCAGCTCACCGAGAAGGTGCGGCGCAAGCCGTTCTCGGTGGTGCTGTTCGACGAGATCGAGAAGGCGCACCAGGAGATCTACAACACCCTCCTGCAGGTGCTCGAGGACGGCCGTCTCACCGACGGTCAGGGTCGTACGGTCGACTTCAAGAACACCGTGCTGATCTTCACCTCGAACCTGGGCACCTCCGACATCTCGAAGGCTGTCGGCCTCGGCTTCACCCAGTCCAACGCCGAGGGCTCGAACTACGAGCGGATGAAGCTCAAGGTCAACGACGAGCTGAAGAAGCACTTCCGGCCCGAGTTCCTCAACCGCATCGACGACGTGATCGTCTTCCACCAGCTCACGAGCGAACAGATCGTGCAGATGGTGGACCTGATGATCGCCCGCGTCTCGAAGCAGCTGAAGAACAAGGACATGGCGATGGAGCTGACCGATCAGGCCAAGAGCCTGCTCGCCAAGCGCGGTTTCGACCCGGTCCTCGGCGCGCGTCCGCTGCGTCGCACGATCCAGCGCGAGATCGAAGACCAGCTGTCGGAGAAGATCCTCTTCGGCGAGATCGGCGCGGGCCAGACCATCATGGTCGACGTCGAAGGCTGGAACGGCGAGGGTCTCGGCGAGGACGCCAAGTTCACCTTCACCGGCAAGACGAAGCTGACCAAGTCCTCCGCGACCGACGACAAGCCAGAGGTAGTCCTCACCGGCGCAGCCGAGGGCACCGCGCCCGAAGCCGCCGCCTCCGGCGAGTAACCAGCTGAACCGAAAAGCCCGCCCCCGATATCAGGGGGCGGGCTTTTCGCGTAGCGGATCAGCCGAAGTGCTGAAGGAGCCCGGACCGATGACGTGCGGCGTGCTCGAACACCTCGACCAGCACGGCGTAGTACTGACCGAGATAGTCGAGGCCTACGTTGCCGTCACGAAGCCAGATCTGGGGATACACACCGGCTTCGTCCATTCCGTTCGGGTCGTAGTGCGCGGCGAGGATGCGGAACGGAGTCTTGCCCAGTAGTTCCGCGGTGTAGGACACGTCCTCCGCGGTCCACCCGATGTATTCGTCGATGGCCGACGGCGTCCCGGTGAAGAACAGGTCGATACCGGTTTCCGCCGCTTCCAGCAGGTACTTCAACCCCGCCCACGACTTGTCGAGGTACCCGCTCGGATCGGTCTCCGGCGGCACGTATTCGGCGAGAAACTCCTCCGCGCGATCAGCGTCCCGCATCGTCACCTCCAGATCCGCTGCGCTCACCCTCATGAACGACATGATCACCCCCACAACAACTTCCTTCCCTCGGTGTCGCCCGAAGCTATCAGCGGGTACCGACCTCGACCGCCGCTGACCGGTACCGTGAGGTGCATCGCCGGTTCCTTCATGAGGGGTGCACAGTGACGCAGGACGATGGTGCGCACAGCCTCGACGAGGTGCTGGCCGGTGTGGGGTGGCGGTTCGCGGGGCGCGACGAGTTCAGGCTGACGGCGGGTCAGTGGGAGTTCATGACGGGGCCGAGTGCGCTCGTGGTGCTGGACGGGTTGGTTCGGGTCGAAGGGCTCAGTACGACAGAGGATCTGGCGAGCGGCGACTTCCTGTTCGTTCCCGGTACGGCTCGATTCGCGATCAACGCGCTGTCGGCGGGCAGGGTGCTCCGGGTGCGCCTCGACCCGGTCGGGACCGGCAGTGCCATGACCGCGCTGCCGCAACGAGTACTGCTCACCGGTTTCGTCGACCACACACCGTTGGCCGCGACCATGTTTCGCCACCTGGTCGAACAGTGCCCCGACCCGTTCGGCGTCCAGGGCGACCGGGTGGCCACGTTGATCACCTCGATGGCGATCGAGTCCTGGCACGCCCGCGGATGCGCGCCACAACGGTGGCTGCTGAAAGTCAATGAGCCAGGGGTGGCGCAGGCGGTGGCCGCGATGCATGCCGACCCGGGGCAGGAGTGGACAGTCGAGGGACTGGCGAAGATCGCGCTGGCCTCGCGGTCCGGGTTCGCCGCCCGGTTCCAGGCGGCCACCGGCCTCACGCCGGGCAGGTACCTGACGAAACTGCGGATCGAGCGGGCGCAGCTGTTGCTGGTCGACCACGAGGTGCCGGTCGGCACGGTGGCCCGCCGCCTCGGCTATCGCTCGGAGACGGCATTCGGGCGGGCGTTCCGGCGCCACACGGGCCGCACGCCGTCGGATTGGCGGCGGGCGACCCGGGAGCCTGCGGGTGTCAGTGCCCCGCTCGGGTGAGTGAGCGCCGGATCAGCACACCGCCGAGCACCGCGGCGAGGGCACCGAGACCGTAGGTGGCGGCAAGGCCGATGCTGTCCACCCCACGGCCGCCGATCGCCGAGCCGAGGATGATCGCCAGCTGGAAACCGCCGACGATCAGCCCGCTGCCCGCTTCCATTCGATCGGGCAGCACCCGCGACACCCACACCTGCACCAGGTTGAGGATGCCGCCGAACGCGGCGCCCCAGATGACCACGGCGAGGTAGGCGAGCGGGGCGAATGTCGCGGAGGCGATGATCGCGAGCAATGACAGGCCGATGGCCGTCGGCACCGCCGGCAGCAGGGTGCCGAGGTGGCGATCGGCGAGTGCACCGAGGACGAAGTTGCCGAGCAGACCACCGACGCCGAACAGGGCGAGCAGGACCGGGATCACCGCCGGGCCCGCGCCAAGCAGTTCGGCCATGGCGGGGCGGATGTAGGTGTATCCGGCGAAGTGCCCGCCGACGACGGCGACCATGCTGATCAGGCCCAGAGTCATGCCCGGAGCCCGCAGAGCGCTACCGAGGGCGGCGAACCCGATGCCCTTGCTCGGCGCGATCGGCGGCAACATCAGCCGCACGGCGACGGCGGTGGCGGCGGTCAGCGCGGCCGCGACCAGAAAGGTCGTCCGCCAGCCGGCATAGGTGCTCAGCAGCACGCCGAGCGGCACGCCGGCCACCGTCGCGACGGTGGTCCCCGCGTTCACGATCATCATCGCTTTGCCGAGGCGGTCGGCGGGGACGAGCTCGGCGGCGATCACCAGCGCCATCGACCAGTAGCCACCGACAGCCAGTCCGAGGAGCAGTCGCGCGATCAGCAACAGGACGATATTCGGTGCCAGCGCCACCACCACGTTCGACACCGCCGCGCCGATGGTCAGCCAGATCAGCAGGGTGCGCCGATCCATGCGGGGAAACAGCGCGCCCAACCCGAGTGCGGCCAGCAGTGCGGTCAGGGCCGTCGCGCTCACCGAGAGCCCGACTACTCCCTCCGGCACGTTCAGATCGGTAGCCAGCGCGGTGAGTACACCGGGTGGCAGGAATTCGGCGGTCACCAGTGTGAAGCTGCCGAGGAACATGGTCAGCAGGGCGGGCCGGACCCGGCGATCGGTGGTGGGCACCGCCGCGTCGGCCGTCGAAGTCGTAGTCATGCCAGATGCAACATCGCCCGGCGGCGCCGCACTCGCCCGAAACGCCACCGCATCCGACTCAAACGCCGCGGTGTCGAGCGGCGGTCTGGTCTATTCGAATCGGCTCAGCACGGGCGAGTTCTGCTCGGTGGCGAAGGCCAGGAAGGTCAGCAGCCCGTCGTAGTGTTCGCGCAGGTATTCGTGGCAGAAGTCGGTGTCCCAGATGTCCGGGTACACGTCGTTGTCATCCATGTCGTCCGGGTCGAAGTGTGCGGCGAGGACGGTGAACGGTGTCGAGGCCATGGTGCGGGCCGCCGCTGACACCTCGTCGGCTGTCCAGATCCGCGGCTCGCCGTCGCCCGCCCACGGGTCGAGATCGCGCAGCAGGTCGAGGTCGACTCGCGCGGCTGCCAGCAGGTAGCGCAGTCCGTCCCAAGCCTTGTCGATGTCGCCGCATGGTTCGCCGGTGCGGTCGATGGCGTCGATCAGTTCGAACGCGGCCTCGGCATCGGCGGTGATGCGGGCGGCGTCGGCGTCGGAGATGCGGTGGAATGCGAGCACTGGTCCCATGGTGGGAAAGGTAGAAATCCAGGCTTGGCGATACCTTGGCGACTTCTTTTTGCCGGTCGGACAGTCCTATTTCGCGGCGTACGGTGGGAATTGCTCGTCCAACCGACACGGGGGTGTTCGTACACATGACTGATTCCAACCGCACACTGATCGCCGTTCTGCTCGACCGCTCGGGCTCGATGCAGACGATCAAGGCCGACACCGAAGGTGGGCTGGCCGCCTATTTCGAACAGCAGCGCGCCGTGCCGAAACAGATCGAGGTCACGCTCGCCCAGTTCGACACCACCTACACCGTGGTCTACTCGAATGTGCCGCTGGCCGAGGTACCGCCGCCGAGCTTGCACCCGCGCGGTGGGACCGCGCTCTACGACGCGCTCGGCGAGCTCGTCACCAGCGTGGGCACCGAACTGGCCGCCCGCCCCGAACACGAACGTCCCGGCACCGTGATCGTCGTCGTCCTCACCGACGGCCACGAGAACTCCAGCCGCGAATGGACCCACGCCGCCGTGAAGTCCCTCATCACCCAGCAGCAAGACGTCTACAACTGGACCTTCGTCTTCCTCGGCGCCAACATGGACGCCGTCGAAGTAGGCTCCAACCTCGGCTTCGACCCCGGCTCGGCCATCACCTACGCCCCGGTCGCAGGCGGCGTCCGAGGAGCCTTCGACGCCCTCTCCGCCTACTCCGCCCGAGCCCAAGCCGCCCCCGCGGGCGTCGCCCGCCGCGCCCGCTTCTCCGCCTCCGAACGCAAACAAGCAGACCAGGGCAGCTAGGCGTCTATTGCCAACCTGGGCGGACCAGGCCTGATTCGTAGGCGAGGACTACGAGTTGGGTGCGGTCTCGGGCGGCGAGTTTGGTGAGGATTCGGCTGACGTGGGTGCGGGCGGTGGCGGGGGACATGTAGAGGCGGGCGCCGATTTCGGCGTTGGTGAGGCCCTCGGCCACCAGGGTCATCACCTCGCGTTCGCGGTCGGTGAGTTCGGCGAAGGCGGCGGGGGGTGGTTGTTTGGCGTGGGTGGAGAATTCGGCGAGCAGGCGGCGGGTGACGCCGGGGGAGAGGAGGGCGTCGCCCGCGGCTACGACGCGGACGGCGCGCAGCAGGTCGGCGGGTTCGGTGTGTTTGACCAGGAAGCCCGCGGCGCCGGCGCGGATCGCTTCGAAGACGTATTCGTCGAGTTCGAAGGTGGTGAGGACGACGACGCGGACCGGCGCGAGCTGGGGGTCGTCGGCGATCATGCGGGTGGCGGCGAGGCCGTCGAGGATCGGCATGCGGATGTCCATCAGCACCACATCCGGGACCAGGGCGCGGGTCATCCGGACCGCCTGCTCACCGTTTTCGGCCTCGCCGATGACCTCGATGTCGTCCTGGGCCTCCAGCAGGGCGACGAAACCGCCACGCACCAGCGCTTGATCGTCGGCGACGAGGAGCCGGATCTTCGCAGGCCGAGGCAGTTCGCCAGGATCACTCACGCGCTTGCCTCCTTGCCGCGCGCATCCGATGTGGCCGAAGCCGCTGGCCGAGCGGGCAATCGGGCCGCCACCCTGAACCCGCCGGACGGGCGTGGCCCCGCGGTGAGCGCCCCGCCGAGCGCATGCGCCCGCTCCCGCATCCCGATGATCCCGTTGCCGCCGATCCCGGTTCGCACAGCGGTCTCGGTCGGCCGGGTGTTGTCGACGGTGATGTCCACCGATTCCGGGGTGTACCGCAGCGTGATCAGCGCGGTCGCGCCGGGCGCGTGCCGCACCACGTTGGTCAGCGATTCCTGCACGATCCTGGCTGCCGCCACATCGATCACGCTCGGCAGCTTCTTGGGCGTGCCGATGATCTTGGTGTCGACGTCGAGCCCGGTCGCCCTGGTGCGTTCGAGTAGTGTGTCGAGGTCGTCGAGGGTCGGCGCGGGAGCACGCGGGGCGGGGCGTGGCGCAACGGGTACGTCATCGGGTACGCCGACATGTTCCGGGTACTCCGGCACCACCGCGGTCCCGCTGCGAATCGCGTGCAGCAGCGTATGCACCTCGGTGAGAGCCTCTTTCGAGGTCGTCTTGATGGTCGCCAGCGCCGCGGCCGCCTGCTGCGGCTTGCGATCGAACAGCTCCAGCGCCACCGACGACTGCACATTGATCAGCGAAAGACTGTGTGCGAGAACATCGTGGAGCTCCCTGGCGATGGCCAACCGCTCCTCGGATGCCGCCCTGGCCTGCTGAGCCTGTTCGTCGCGCTGGGCCGCCTCGGCCCGCTGCTTGCGCGCGAGCACCACCGCGCGCCGCTGCCGCACCCCCTCCGCGATCGCGACCAGCACGCCCATCCAGGCCAGCAGCCCGAATATCTGCCACGCGTCGGAGTGCCGTCCGAGCAGGGCGGGCAACGGCCACACCATCGTCAGGTAGCCGATCGCGACCACCGGGTATGTGTGCCAGCGTGATCCGGTGACGGCTGCCGTCAGGAAGGCGATCACCAGCGAAAGGAAGATCGGCCCGTAGCCGTAGTTGCGCAGCACATACGTCACCGCGGCGACCAGCGCCACCAGCAGTACCGGTTCGGGCAGCACCCGCCGGAAACCGAGCGCGATCGGCCCCGCGAGTAGCAGCAGATACGCGAAAGCGTCCAGCGACCGCACACCGGTTTGATGCGAATTCGCACCGGAACTACCGGCCAGCTGGATCACCGCGACCACCACTGCCAGGCCCCAGTCCTGAACGACTGAGCCACGCTCCCACTTCGCAGACGTTCCCACGGGTCCAACCCTATTGCGTACCCGTGCCGCCCGCGTCGGCCTGCGCACGTATTTCCCGCGGGCAGCCGTGTAGTCCGCGCGGCGTAGCACCGTGCACGCCGCGCGACGGATGCCCAGGCAGCCCATGAGCGCGGATTCTGATTCCCATGAACGAATCGATCGTGGTCACCACCGAGTTGACCAAACGCTATGGCGAGCACCTCGCGGTGGACGCGGTGAGCATGCGGGTCGCGGCCGGGGAGATCTACGGATTCCTCGGCCCCAACGGCGCGGGCAAAACCACCACGTTGCGCATGCTGGCCGGTCTCATCCGGCCCAGTGCGGGCACCGCGACCGTCCAGGGCCGCACTCCGGGCGACCCGGAGGTACTGCGCCGTATCGGCGTGCTCATCGAGGGCCCCGGCTTCTACCCCTACCTCTCCGGCCGTGACAACTTGCGGGTACTCGCCCGCTATCGCGGCCACGAGAACGTCGAGGTCGAAACGGCGCTGGAACGTGTCGGCCTGGCCGACCGGGCAGGTGACCGCTTCCGCACCTATTCGCTCGGCATGAAACAGCGCCTCGGCGTGGGCGCGGCCATGCTCGGCGACCCCGACCTGCTGATCCTCGACGAACCGACCAACGGCCTCGACCCAGCTGGTTTGGCCGAAATGCGCACGCTCATCACCGATCTCGCGGCTGACGGACACACCGTGCTGCTGTCGAGCCATCAGCTCACCGAGGTGCAGGAGATCTGCCACCGCGTCGGCGTGATCTCCGGCGGTCGCCTGCTCGCGGAATCGACGGTGGCCGAATTGCGCGGCACCGCGACACTGCTGGTTCGCGCCGAGCCCGCGCACGTGGCTCTCGACGCGGTGCGCGCGGTCACCGATGCGCCCGCACGAGCAGGCGCGGACGGAATCAGGGTGGAAACGAGCGCCGCGATGGCACCGGATGTCGCGCGAGCTGTCGTATCGGCGGGCGCGGACCTGCTCGAACTGCGGGTGGACGAGAAATCCCTGGAAGAAGTGTTCTTCGAGATGACGGCTGTGGAGGTAGCGAAATGAACGCCATGACAAGGGATCTCACCGCGAGCGTTCGCGCGGAAGCGGTACGCCTGGGCCGCTGGCCCGCCTTCTGGATCGTCCTGGGCACCTGGATCCTGCTCAATCTGACCTTCGCCTACCTCTTCAACTACCTCGCCTACACCTCCGGCGAGAACGGTGCGATGTCGGACGGGCTACCCCGCGACGTTCTCCTCGGACAACTCATGCCCGCCGCCGTCCCCGAGGTGTTCACGCAGGGCATGTCGATGTTCGGCGGCGCGCTGGTGCTGATTCTCGGTGCCCTCGCTGTCGGCAGCGGATATGGCTGGGGCACTTGGAAAACCGTGTTCACTCAGGGGCCGAGCCGCCCCGCGGCGGTGGCGGGACTCCTGTTGACCCTGCTGGGGGTGGTCATCGCCCTCGTCCTGGTCGCCTTCGCCGTCGACATCGGGATCGCGACCGTGATCGCGGCCGGCGAATCCCAGCCGATCACCATGCCGTCGCTCGAAAATTCACTCGTCGGAATCATCACCGGTACAGCCATTCTCGGTATGTGGACCCTCGCCGGTGCCCTCATCGGTGCCATCGCCCGTGGCCCCGCCTTGGCCGTCGGCCTCGGGCTGGTCTGGGTCCTGGTCGTGGAGAATCTGCTCCGCGGCGTGGCGGGCATCTTCGGCCCGATCGAAGCGGTCACCAACTTGCTCCCCGGCACCGCTGCGGGCTCGCTGGCCGGAGCGATGCGCACCGTGGAGGGCCCGGCCAACCCGGGCGTTCTCGACATCCTCACCCGCGGTGAATCTTTCGCTCTGCTGGCTGTCTACGTGACGGCCTTCGCGGGCGGCACGATCTGGCTCATGACCCGCCGCGACCTCACCTGACCCGCACCTGTGAGGACTAAGACGCACCCAGGATTCGGTGGGCAAGCGTAGACAGGCCCTCGGTGATCTGCTCGGGTGACAAACCCCGCTCGCGTTGCTGGAGGTAGACCTCGGCGGCGAGCGGCGCGAGGACGGTATCGACCAGTGAATCCGGTTGTGGAACAGCGGCTTCGATCAGCAGCGAGCGCACGTGCATCGACCAGAACCCATAGGCGCCGGTGGCGAAACGGGCGCCGCCGGTTTCCGCGCCGAGTACCAGATGCGCGTGCGCGGTGAGCAATTCGATCATCGCCGCGTAGAAGGCGGCAAGTCGATCGGCCGGGGGCGCGCCGGGGCCCAGCGGGGGCGCGCCGCGTAGCAGCTGTTCCTGGAGGGCGCGTTCGTGCTCGTCGAGGAGGGCGACGGCGATCGCGGTGCGATCGGGGTAGCGGCGGTAGAGGGTGCCGCGGCCGACGCCCGCGGCCTTGGCGATGTCGTCCATGGTGACCGTGCGTGGGTCACGGGTGGCGAAGAGTTCGGCGGCGGCCGCCAGTACTTTCGCGCGATTGCGGGCCGCGTCGGTGCGCTCGGTGGTCGGTGGCGCATCCCGTGCTGTGCCGGTGAGCAGGTCGGATCGGGGCTCCATGCGTTGACTGTAGCCCAGAAAAGAATATGTGGACATGCTGTCCACATATGTCCTATCGTCGAGGTATCAACAAGTGGACAGCATGTCCAGTTAGGAACCTGTCATGACACACCTGCTGCACCTCGACGCCAGCGCTCGTAGGAACTCCCTCAGTCGCAAGCTGGGTGCCGAGTTCGTCCGGGCCTGGCGCGATGCGGAACCCGGCGGCACTTACACCTACCGAGACCTCGCCGCCGAGCCGGCGCCGTTCATCGACGAGGGCTGGACCGAACTGTGTGACGCTGTCCTCGCCGCCGGGGTCACCGACCTCGACCGGCTCGCGGAACTCGCTGTCACGCCCGCCGCCGAGGCCGCATGGCGGGTGGTGGAACCGCTGCTGGCGCAGGTCCTGGCCGCTGACGTGATCCTGATCGGCACCCCGATGTACAACTACTCCGTCCCCGCCTCCCTCAAGGCGTGGCTCGACCAGATCACCTTCCCCCGAATGTCGCTGGGGGAGCGCAGGTTCGTCGTGGTCACGGCCCGGGGCGGTGCGTACTCACCAGGGGCGCCGAAAGCCGCGTTCGACTACCAGGAACGTTTCCTGCGTGACTTCTTCGCGGGTCACTTCGCCGTCACCGACACGGTTTTCGTCAACGCGGAACTTGCCAATGCCGTTCAGGATCCGAACCTCGCCCACCTGCGTGACGCACACGAGGCTTCGCTCGCCGCCGCGCAGGCCGAAGTGGGCTCTCTTGCCAAGGAATACGTGCGATGAGCTGGCTGGTACTCGGTCTGGCCGGGCTCGTCGAAATCGCCTGGTCGCAGACCATCAAACCGACCGAGAACTTCACCAAACCCGGCCCGACCCTGCTCTGTATCGCGCTCGGCTCGCTGGCCGTGTATCTGCTCTCGCGCGCCATGCAGACTCTCCCGGTGGGCACCGCCTACGCGGTATTCACCGGAATCGGGGCGCTCGGCGCGATCGGTCTCGGCGTGCTCGTGCACAAGGATCCGCTCAGCGCGGGCCGAGCGCTGGCGCTGTCGATGATCCTCGGCGGCATCGTGCTCGCGCGCGTGACGAATCCCGAGTAACCCTGTCGCGCACCCGATGCGAGGATCGGCCGGTCATGACCGGTAAGGTCGGCTGATGGACCAGCCAGTTCGCCCCCCGGACCTGTCCACGCGGCCACACGAGCTCACGGTCGAGCGCGTGATGAAAGCCTCGCCCAGCCTGCTCTACGCGGCCTGGACCCAAGGCATGGACCTGTGGCTGGCCGTCCCCGGATCGGTGCTGATGCGCCCCGCCGTCAACGAGCCCCTCTACTTCGACACCGGCTCGCCCGAAAAACGCAACCCCCATTACGGCCGCATCCTGCTGCTCGAGCCGAACCGGCGCATCGAATTCACCTGGGTCACCGCCGCCACCGACGGCGTCGAAACCGTGGTCGCCGCCGAATTCCTCAAGCAGCCACGCGGCATCCGCCTGCGTCTACGCCACTCCGGGTTCCCCACCGCGGCGATCAGGGATCTGCACAAGCAGGTCTGGCCGGACAAACTCGAGCGTCTCGACGAAATCACCAGCGCCACTGTGTGAGCACCCGAGTAGGTTCGTCATCGAATGCAAGACAACTCGAACCGAAAGGATCGCGATGCCGACTCGTAGCGCACGCACACTCTGGTCAGGCGGACTGCAGGACGGGTCCGGGCAGGTCGAACTGGTCAGCTCGGGTGTGGGCAAGTTCGATGTGAGCTTCCCGCGCAGGGCGGCCGACACGGCCGAGGGCACCAGCCCGGAGGAACTGATCGCGGCGGCGCATTCGTCGTGCTATTCGATGGCGCTCTCGGCGGAGATCGCCAACGCCGGTGGGACACCGGAGGGCCTTGACGTCAACGCCGATGTGACGCTGGCGCCCGACCCGGCCGGTGGTTTCCAGATCAGCAAGATCAAGCTCACCGTGCGCGGCAGCGCGTCGGGCCTGGATGCCGACGGGTTCGCCGCGGCCGCCCTCGCGGCGAAGAACGGTTGCCCGGTCAGCAAGGCTCTCGCTGGTGTGGCCGAGATCGAACTGGACGCGGCACTGGCCTGATCTCATAACCGGCCGTGGGGGGGCCGTGTCTGATTTGGGGGCCGGGCGCGGGGGTCGCGGGCGGGGGGCGGGGGGGGCACCCGGGCGGGGGCGGGGGGGGGGTGCGGGGGCGGGGGCCGCCCGGTCCCCCGCACGGGGGCCAAGGC
>NZ_JBHXNJ010000038.1:32277-54753 GCF_042719655.1 Nocardia sp. NPDC058518 | reverse complement strand
TCGGGGGGGGTGTCGGCGTACTCCCGGCCTCGGGCCGCCTCCCCCGCCCCCCCCCGCCGCCGGCCGGCGAAGCGTTTTGGGTGGGGTGCGGGCGATCCGCAGCGCGCGCACCCGACCGGATTCACCGACGGTGACAAACCACCGCATTTCGCTGCGCGGGTTGGTGTTGATCATGAAGAGTGGGGGAGCGAGGGTCGCCGCGGCCCCCCCGGCGCCCGCGGCCATCGTTGGCCGGGGCGGGGCGCCTAGTCCCCCCGGTCGACGGGGGGGGGGGGCGCCCCGGCACGGCAGGCGGATCCGGTGGCGGCCGGATCCCAGCCGGGAGAGCCCGACAGGCGGGCCGGCACACGCCGGCTCGCCCCGGGCGACCGTCCCGATGCGACTCTGGAACAAGCCAAGGACGCCTGCCTGCGATTGCTCTCCATCCGTGCTCGCAGTCGCGCGGAACTGGAGAAACGCCTCGGCGAGAAGGGCTTCCGCCTCGAGGTGACAGAGGCCGCGCTCGAACGATTCACCGAAATCGGCCTGATCGACGACGCCTCGTTCGCTGAACAGTGGGTCCACGAACGACACACCTACTCCGGCCGGGGCAAAAAGGCCCTCCAGCGTGAGCTGCGCGAGAAGGGCGTGGCCCCGGGCGACGCCGAAGAGGCGTTGTCGATGGTCACCGACGATGCGGAGAACGCTCGCGCCGCCGACCTGGTCCGCCGAAAACTCCGCACCCTTCCCCGCGAGATGGAACGCGACAAGGCAGTGCGCCGCCTCGTCGGCATGCTCGCCCGCCGCGGCTACGACCAATCCACCGCCTTCGCCGTCGTCACCGCCGAACTGGACGAAGCAGGCTTCGAACGCACGTCTGTCGAGGTCAGGACGGCGCGTGCGAAGACTTCGGAGGGCGACGCGGACCGATCAGAGATCGCGGCAGACGAAACTCCCAGTGACACAGCGGAGCCGGACGCTTCGCCTGGCCACCCGTCACGCAGACCGACGCCCGGCGATGAACAAGCCGCCATCGACCTGGTCCGCCGCAAGCTCCGTGCCATGCCCGCCGATCTGGACCGGACCAAAGCCACGCGCCGCCTGGTCGACATGCTCGCCCGTCGCGGCTATAGCTCGGCAACGGCGTTCGCGGTGGTGAAGACCGAACTGGAGGAGGCGGGCAGATGAGCTCGCCGGTGGTGGGAGTCCGGAATTCCCACGGGGGTTGTCCGCGGCGCGTAGGATGATCGCGCCGGTGAAACATGTTTTCGCGCAGGCTGATTCGTCGCATCGGTGATGCGGTGGGGTGTGGGAACGTCGATGTTTCACCTTGATTCGGGGTGGGAAATCCGGGGAGCAGGGCCGTAGGCGGCCGCCGAACGACGGGGAGGTGGACACTGGACGCGTTGTGGTCGTTCGTGGTGAACCGGCGGGAGCAGTTGCTGGTCGATTCTTACCTGCATGTGTCGGCGGTGGTGCAGTCGCTGGTGCTGGCGACCGCGATCGCGGTGGCGCTCGGGGTGCTGGTGTACCGGAGCCCGCTCGGATCCGCGGCCGCTACCGCGACGGCTGGGGCGATTCTGACCGTGCCCTCGTTCGCGTTGCTGGGGTTGCTGATTCCGTTCCTCGGGCTCGGTGTCGGGCCGACGATCGTGGCATTGGTGCTGTACGCGCTGCTGCCGATCCTGCGTAACACGGTGCTCGGGTTGTCGTCGGTGGATCCGGCGGTGACCGATGCCGCGCGCGGTGTCGGCATGAACCGGTTGCGCCTGCTGACCAAGATCGAACTGCCCCTTGCCTGGCCGTCCATCCTCACCGGAATGCGGGTCAGTACCCAGATGATCATGGGCATCCTGGCACTGGCGGCGTATGCGAAGGGCCCGGGTCTCGGCAACCTGATCATCTCCGGCCTCGGGCGGCTCGGTAGCCCGAACGCGGTGCCGCAGGCGCTCACCGGCACCGTCCTCATCGTCGTGCTCGCGCTCGCACTCGACGGCGTCCTGGTTCTGCTCGGACGGCTCACCATTCCGAGGGGAATTCGTGACTGACATCGAAACCACCAAGGCGGCGAAGGCTGCCGCGGTCTCCGGGGTCGAGATCGTCCTCGACCGGGTCACCAAACGCTATCCCGAACAGCCCGAACCCGCGGTCGACGAGGTCTCCATGACCATTCCGGCCGGGGAGATCGTGGTGCTGGTCGGCCCGTCCGGCTGCGGCAAGACCACCACCATGCGGATGATCAACCGGCTGATCGAACCCACCTCGGGCACCGTCACCATCGGTGGCCGCGACGCCGGCGCGATCGACGCCGACGAATTGCGCCGCGGCATCGGCTATTCGATCCAGCAGGCCGGACTGTTCCCACACATGACCGTCGCCAAGAACATCGCCACGGTGCCGGGCCTGCTCGGCTGGGATCGCCGCCGGATCGCCGAACGCACCGACGACATGCTCACCCTCGTCGGCCTCGACCCCGGCACCTACCGCAACCGCTACCCCCGCCAGCTCTCCGGCGGACAGCAGCAGCGCGTCGGCGTGGCCAGGGCGCTGGCGGCCGACCCACCGGTCCTGCTCATGGACGAACCGTTCGGTGCGGTCGATCCGATCACCCGCGGACTGCTGCAGGACGAATTGCTCCGCCTGCAAGGCGAACTCGGCAAGACCATCGTCTTCGTCACCCACGACTTCGGTGAAGCGGTGAAACTGGGCGACCGCATCGCCGTCCTCGGCGACCGCTCCCGCATCCTGCAGTACGACACCCCCGCCGCGATCCTGGCCGCTCCCGCCGACGAAACAGTCGCCGGTTTCGTGGGCGCCACCGCCACCATCGACCGCCTCGGCCTCACCGTCCTCGCCGACATGGACCTGGACGAAGGCATCGCCGTCGAGGAGAGCGCCACTCCCACGGCCCTCACCACGGCCCTGCGCGACGCCGACCGAACCTGGGGCATCATCCTCGACGCACAACGCCGCCCACTGCGGCGGGTCTCGACAGGCGAACTCGCCCACGCGGACTCACTGCACGAGCTCGGCACCCCGATCGGCACCACCCTGCCCGCCGACGCCACACTCCAGGACGCACTGGCCGCGCTTCTCACCGAACGCACCGCCTCCGCCGTCGTCGTCGACAACACCGGCACCTACACCGGAACCGTCACCGTCGACACGCTGATCAGCCATCTGGCCGCGACAGAAACCACACCGGCATGACGGCCGAGCCGCGATCGACGCCGATCGCACCGGGAGCGACGACACCAGTGGACGGAATCGCCCTCTGCGATCCATCGCATCGTCTATCGGCGTCGAGCACGAGGCGTAGCACCGCGCGAACGTCGCCACGAACGCCGATCGAATCCGAGCCGGCGCGGAGGGCAGCGCAGTGACGAATGTCATCTCCGTTCGGCCGAACTCGATAGTCGACGTCCCGGCCGCGACCGCCGCACCCGCGACGCAGCGCCGTGCCGAATACCTCCGTCTCCTCGCCCAGCCGGTGATCGTGCTCATCCTCACCGTCGGTGTGCTCGTGTGGGCGTTCCGGCGCGATCTCACCGTCATCCAGCAGGCCAGTATCAGCGTGAGCAATATCGCCCAGGTGACATGGCAGCACGTGCTGATCACGGCCGCGGTGGTGCTCATCGTGGTGGTCGTCGCCGTGCCGCTCGGTACCTTGCTCACCAGGCATCGATTCCGCCGTCTCGCCCCGTTTTTCGTCGGCATCGCCAATATCGGGGCCTCCGCTCCGGCGATCGGGCTCATCGTGCTGTGCTACCTGGTCACTCGCACCACCGGGTTCTGGGTGGGTGTCGCGCCGATCGCGTTCTGCTCGCTGCTGCCGGTCCTGCGCAATACGATCCTGGGCTACCAGCAGGTCGACCCGGCACTGATCGACGCGGGCAGGGGACAGGGCATGTCGGCCGGTCTCGTGTTGCGCCGCATCGAATTTCCCCTCGCCGTGCCCTACATCCTGGCGGGCCTGAGAACCTCGCTGGTGCTGGCCGTCGGCACCGCGACACTGTCGTTCATGGTGAGCGCGGGCGGGCTCGGCATTCTCATCGACACCGGCTACAAACTGCGCGACACCGTGACATTGACGCTGGGCGCAGTACTCGCTGTCGCGCTGGCACTGTTCGTCGACTGGCTCGGTGCGCTGGCCGAACAGTTCCTCGGGCCGAGGGGGTTGCGGTGAGGTTCACCGGATTGTTGCGCGGGCTCGCCCCGGTGCTGAGCGTGCTGGTGCTCGCGAGTTGTGGCTTGCAGTCGGGTGGTTCGGTGCCGCTGCCGGTCGGACCGGGCAGCATCGAACCCGTGCCCGAACTCGACGGTGTCGCGGTCACGGTGGGCTCCAAGGATTTCACCGAGGCCAACATCCTGGGCTACATGATCGAATTCGCGCTCACGGCCGCGGGCGCGAATGTGCGTGACCTGACCAATATCCAAGGCTCCAACAGCCTGCGCGACGCGCAGCTGAACGGCCAGATCGACATCGCCTACGACTACACCGGCACCGGCTGGATCAACTACCTCGGCAAGGAGAAGCCGATCCCGACCGAGGCGGCCCAGTTCGACGCGGTACGCGAGGCCGACCTCGCCGAACACGACATGGTGTGGGCGGCGATGGCGCCGATGAACAACACCTACGCCCTCGTCACCAGCAAGAGCAACGCCGAGCAGACCGGGGTACGTACGCTGTCGGACTACGCGAACCTCATCGCGAAGGATCCCGGTGCCGCGGCCACCTGCGTGGGCACCGAGTTCAACGTCCGCCCGGACGGCTATCCCGGCCTGGCCGGCGCCTACGGGATCGACCTCGGCAAGGCCCAACGGCAGATCGTCCAGGACGCGCTCGTCTACCAGGCCACCGCCGACGCGAAACAGTGCCGATTCGGCTCGGTCGCCGCCACCGACGGCCGCATCCCCGCTCTCGAACTCGTGCTCCTCGAAGACGACAGGGCCTTCTTCCCGAAGTACAACGCGTCGCTGGTCATGCACCGCGACTTCGCCGACGCCCACCCCCAGGTCGTCGGGGTCATGGCCCCGATCTCGGCCCGGCTCACCAACGAGGTGATCACCGAACTCAACCGTCAGGTCGACATCGACGGCCGCGAACCCGCCGACGTCGCCCGTGACTGGATGATCGCCGAGGGACTCGTCACCGCAGGCTGATCCAGCGCGGTGGTTTGCTGAACTGTTACCAGCATCTCGCCCGAGATGTCCGGAACGCGTGGGTCGCTCACACCACTGACTCAGCTTCTCGGGCCATGATGGACGGCGGTAGACACAACCGGAAACCGCGACGCGCGGCGGTGGGGGCTCGCGTCCAGACTGGGAGGCTGATGCATGACCATCGAAATCCGCAAGGTGACTGTCCTCGGGACAGGGGTGCTCGGATCCCAGATCGCCTTCCAGACCGCGTTCCACGGGTTCGACGTCACCGCCTACGACATCGACGACGCGGCGCTCACCGCCGCGCGCACCCGGTTCGATGAGCTCGCCACGGTGTACCAGCAGGACGTGGCAGGCGCCGATGCGAGCAACACCACAGCGACCGCCGCGGGCATCACCCTGACCGCCGATCTGGCCACCGCGGCGGCCGAGGCAGACCTGATCATCGAGGCGGTCCCGGAGGTACTCGAGATCAAACGCGACCTGTACGGCAAGCTCGGCGCGCTCGCGCCCGAACGCACCGTGTTCGCGACGAACTCCTCGACGCTGCTGCCCAGCGACATCGTCGACTACACCGGCCGCCCCGACCGATTCCTGGCGCTGCACTTCGCCAACCACGTCTGGAAGTTCAATACCGCCGAGGTCATGGGCACCGACCGGACCGATCCGGCGGTGTTCGCCGCGGTGGTCGAGTTCGCGAAGGCCATCGGCATGGTGCCGATCGAATTGCACAAGGAGAAGGCGGGTTACGTTCTCAACTCGTTGCTGGTGCCGTTCCTGAATTCCGGAATCGAGCTCGCCGCGGGCGGATACGCCGAGCCCGCCGCGGTGGACGAGACCTGGCGCATCGCAACCGGTGCGCCCATGGGCCCGTTCCAGATCCTCGACATCGTCGGCCTGACCACCCCGTACAACATCCTCATCAACGGCGGTGAAACCCAGAAGAAGCTCGCGGCCTGGCTCAAGGAGAACTACATCGACAAGGGCAAGCTTGGCGCCGCGACGGGGGAGGGGTTCTACCGCTACACCGCGTAGTCACGTACATCGCACAGTCCCGCTCGACCTTCCGGATCGGACAGAGGAGTCGGATGTACTACAGCAACGGCAACTACGAAGCGTTCGCCCGGCCGCGCAAACCCGAAGGCGTGGACGGCAAATCGGCCTGGTTCGTCGGGGCGGGGCTGGCCTCGCTCTCCGGCGCGGCGTTCCTCATCAGGGACGGGCAGCTGGCCCCCGACAAGATCACCGTCCTGGAGCGGCTGAAGCTGCCCGGCGGCGCGCTCGACGGCATCAAGGAGCCGAAGAAGGGTTTCGTCATCCGAGGCGGGCGCGAGATGGAGAACCACTTCGAATGTCTGTGGGATCTCTACCGTTCGGTGCCGTCGATGGAGATCGAGGGCGCCAGCGTGCTCGACGAGTTCTACTGGCTCAACAAGGACGACCCGAACTTCTCCCTGCAGCGGGCCACGGTGAAACGTGGGCAGGACGCGCATACCGACGGGCTGTTCGCCCTCACCGATCGCGCGCAGAAGGATATCGTGAAGGTGTTCCTCGCCACCCGCGAGCAGATGGAGAACAAGCGCATCGACGAGGTGTTCGGCCCGGAATTCCTGGCCAGCAACTTCTGGCTGTACTGGCGCACGATGTTCGCGTTCGAGGAATGGCACAGCGCGCTCGAGATGAAGCTGTACCTGCACCGGTTCATCCATCACATCGGTGGCCTGCCCGACTTCTCCGCGTTGAAGTTCACCAAATACAACCAGTACGAGTCGCTGGTGCTGCCGCTGTACCGGTGGCTGCTCGACCGAGGCGTGCGGTTCCGTTTCGACACCGAGGTCACCGACGTCGACTTCGATATCTCCGGGCCGCGCAAGCAGGCCACGCGCCTGCACTGGATCGCCGACGGCACCGCCGGTGGCGTCGACCTGACCACCGACGATCTGCTGTTCGTCACCATCGGCTCGCTCACCGAGAACTCGAACGAGGGCGATCAGCACACCCCGGCCAGGCTCGACGAGGGACCGGCCCCGGCCTGGGATCTGTGGCGCCGCATCGCCGCCAAGGACCCCGCGTTCGGCCGTCCCGAGGTCTTCGGCGGCCACATTCCGCAGACCAAATGGGAATCGGCGACCGTCACCACCCTCGACGAGCGGATTCCGCGCTACATCCAGAAGATCTGCAAGCGTGACCCGTTCAGCGGCAAGGTGGTCACCGGCGGCATCGTGACGGTGAAGGACTCGTCGTGGCTGATGAGCTGGACGGTGAACCGGCAGCCGCACTTCAAGCAGCAGCCCGCCGACCAGATCGTGGTGTGGGTCTACGCGCTGTTCGTCGACCGTCCGGGCGATTTCGTGAAGAAACCCATGCAGGACTGCACCGGCGCGGAGATCACCCAGGAATGGCTGTACCACCTGGGCGTTCCCGAAGCCGAGATCCCGGAGATGGCCGCCGACGCCGCGACGTGCGTCCCGGTGATGATGCCCTACATCACCGCGTTCTTCATGCCGCGTCAAGCCGGCGACCGGCCTGACGTGGTGCCCGCGGGCGCGGTCAACTTCGCCTTCATCGGCCAGTTCGCGGAGACCACCCGCGACTGCATTTTCACCACCGAGTACTCGGTGCGCACCGGGATGGAGGCGGCCTACACGCTGCTCGATGTCGAGCGGGGAGTGCCGGAGGTATTCGGCTCCACCTACGACATCCGGTCGCTCCTGGCGGCGACCAGCCGGTTGCGCGACGGTGAGGAGATGAGCCTGCCCGGACCGGAGTTCGTCCGCAACCGGCTGTTGAAGAAGCTCGACGACACCGAGATCGGGCCGCTGCTGCGCGAATTCGGCCTCCTCGGCGAGGACTGAGAAACAACAACGGGGCCCGATCCGGTTCGGATCGGGCCCCGTTGTCGATGTGCGACTACTTCTTGGTGATGTCGACACCCGGCGCGGCGTCGGTGAGGATCGAGTCGGCGGTCAGGACCGCACCACCGCTCTTCTTCCGCGACCGCAACCGCTTCTCCAGGGTGGTGGCCAGGAAGCTCAGCGCCATGTTGAGCGAGATCATGATCAGCGCGATGACGATCAGCGCGGGGATCGTGTTCTGCATCGACGCGCCTTCTTGCTGCCCGGACCGCACCAGCTCCACATAGGTGATCTGGTAGCCCAGCGCGGTGTCCTTGAGCACGACCACCATCTGCGAGACCAGGGCGGGCAGCATCGCGGTGACGGCCTGCGGGAGCAGGATCAACCGCATCAGCTGGTTCTTGCGCAACCCCAGCGCGACGGCGGCTTCGGTTTGTCCCTTGGGCAGGGACTTGATGCCGGCGCGGACGATCTCGGCGATGACCGCGGAGTTGTAGATGATCAGCGCGATGACCACCGCGGCCAGCGCGAGCTGGTCGGAGGGGAACAGGTCGTAGTCGCCGAATACCGCGAACAGGAAGATCATCAAGATCAGCACCGGGATCGCCCTGGCGAGCTCGACGACCGTGCCCGCGACCCAGCGCACCCACGCGTGGTCGGACAGGCGCAGGATCCCGAAGATCATGCCGAAGAACACCGAGCCGATGATCGAGATGACCGCGGCGGTGAGGGTGCCTTCCAGGCCGGGCAGGAGGTAGGTCTCCCAGATCTCGGCTTCGAGAAACGGTTTCCACTTGGCCGCGGTGAACTGGCCCTTGTCGGCGAAGGCGTTGTAGAGCCACCAGCCCGCGCCGACGAGCACGACGACGACCAGGACCGAGTACAGGTTGTGCCGTAGCCGGGCGCGGGGCCCGGGAGCGTCGAACAGAACCGAAGCGCCGCTCATCGTGCCACCTCGTATCGCTTGGCCAGCCAGCCGAAGAACAGCCCGGTCGGCAGGGTGAGGACGACGAAGCCGAGCGCGAAGATCGCGCCGATGGCCAGGACCGCGGCCTCGTTCTCGTTCATCGCGCCCATCAGGTACGCGGCTTCGGCGACGCCGATGACCGAGGCGACCGTGGAGTTCTTGGTCAGTGCGATCAGCACGCTGCCCAGCGGTGCGATGACGGCCCGAAACGCTTGCGGCAGCACGATCAACCGCAGATTCTGGGCGAATCCGAAGCCCAGCGACCTGCCCGCTTCGGATTGGCCGAGCGCGACGGTGTTGATGCCCGAGCGCAGCGATTCGCAGACGAAGGCCGCGGTGTAGACGCTCAGGCCGATGATCGCCCAGCGGTAGTTGTTCTCGCGTAGATCGTCACCGGCGATCTTCCACCCGAGAGTGGTGTAGAGGCCGAGCGAGGTGAACACGATGATCAGGGTGAGCGGGGTGTTGCGGAAGATGGCCACGTACGCCGCGCCGACCCAGCGCGCGACCGGAATCGGGGACACGCGCATACCGGCGACGACGGTACCGATGACGAGCGCACCGATCGCCGAGAAGAAGGTGAGTTTGATTGTTACCCAGAACGCATCGAGGATTTGGTTGTCATACCTCGAGATCAGGTCGAACACGGACGCGCGTCCTCCGATCGGTGTGAAAGCCAGCAGGACAACATCGCATCGGTGACCCGGGAATTCCCGGGCCACCGATGCGATGGTCGATCAGTAGCGGTCGACGACCGGCGGCGCGGGCACCGCGAAACCGGTACCCGCGAAGTTCTTCTCCTGGGCGGCCTTCCACGAACCGTCGTCGATCATCGCCTGGATGGCGTCGTTGACCTTGCCGCGCAGCTCCGAATCGCCCTTCTTCAGGCCGACGCCGTACTTCTCGGTGGTGAAGGTCTTGTTCACCAGCTTGAAGGTGCCCGGCGACTGCGCGGCGTAACCGGCGAGGATCACGTTGTCGGTGGTGACCGCGTCGATCGCACCGCTACGCATCGCCTCGATGCACAGCGAGTAGGTGTCGTAGGTCTGCAGCTGCGCCTGGGTGTAGTTCTTCTCGATGTTCTGGGCCGGGGTGGAGCCCTTCACCGAGCAGACCTTCTTGCCCGCGAGGGAATCGGGGCCGGTGATGTCGGTGTTGGCGGCAGGCACCAGCAGGTCCTGGCCCGCGATGTAGTACGGGCCGCCGAAATCGACCTTCTCCTTGCGCTTGTCGTTGATCGAGTAGGTGGCGACGACGAGGTCGACCTGGCCGTTCTCGATCAGCGTCTCGCGCTGCGCCGAGGGCGCTTCCTTGAAGGTGATGTTCTCCGGCTTCACGCCGAGCTTGTCGGCGACGTACTTGGCGACGTCGACATCGAAGCCGCTGTAGGTGCCGTCGGTATTGCGCAGGCCCAGACCCGGCTGGTCGAACTTGATGCCGATGGTCAGCTTGCCGTCCTTGGCGTTGTCAAGGGCCGACTTGTCGTCACCGCCACCGCAGGCCGCGGTGACGGTGGCTGCCATTACCAGTGCCGCTGCGCCGATTCCGACGCGCATCGCACGATTGATCCTCATGGGTTTCCTTCTCCTTGTGACAATGGTGCTGCGAGTCAGTGACTGAGAATCTTGCCGAGGAAGTCCTTGGCGCGTTCGGATTTCGGTGCGGTGAAGAAAGCTTCGGGCGCGGTGTCCTCGACGATCTCACCGTCGGCCATGAACAGCACGCGGTCGCCCGCCCTGCGCGCGAAGCCCATCTCGTGGGTGACCACGAGCATGGTCATGCCCTCCTTGGCGAGGGAGACCATCACGTCGAGCACCTCGTTGACCATCTCCGGGTCAAGTGCCGAGGTCGGTTCGTCGAACAGCATGACCTTGGGGTCCATCGCGAGCGAGCGGGCGATGGCGACGCGCTGCTGCTGACCGCCGGAGAGCTGGGCCGGGTACTTGTCGGCCTGGTTGGCGATGCCGACGCGCTCGAGCAAGGCCATGGCGTGCTTGCGCGCTTCGTCTTTTTTCTTCCCGCGGACCTTCGTCGGCGCCAGCATGACGTTCTCGACGATCGTCTTGTGCGCGAACAGGTTGAACGACTGGAACACCATGCCCACCTCGGCGCGCAGCGCGGCGAGAGCCTTGCCCTCGTCGGGCAGTGCGACGCCGTCGATGGCGATGTCACCGGAGTCGATCGGTTCGAGGCGATTGATGGTGCGGCACAGGGTCGATTTCCCCGAACCCGACGGGCCCAGGACGATCACGACCTGCCCACGGGGCACTTCGAGGTGGATATCGCGCAGGACATGGAGCTCACCGAAGTGTTTGTCCACGTTGCGCATCGAGATCATCGGCGGAGCAGCGGTAGTGGCTGCGGCGTCGGCGTTCCCGGTCGCGGGTGCGGCGTCGTCGGTCATGGTGAGAAACCTTATGTCCATTCTGGAGAATTGCCCGGCTTTCGAAGACATGCCGTGACGGCACGCCGAAACGACACCTGCTGGTAACCCGGTGGCTGCCCGTTACCTTTGCGTATTATCGCGCGAACGCAACCGTGACGCGCATCACAGTCAGGGCTGCCCGTACCCTGGACAGGTGGATTCGACGGTTCAGGACGCGACTGAGGGCGTCACGCAGCGCAGCTCCGTGACGCAGCGCAGCTATGAGGTTCGCACATTCGGCTGCCAGATGAACGTGCACGACTCCGAACGCTTGTCCGGGCTGCTCGAGGACGCGGGCTATACGAAAGCCGCCACCGGGGAGACGCCCGATCTGATGGTGTTCAACACCTGCGCGGTGCGCGAGAACGCCGACAACAAGCTCTACGGCACCCTCGGTCAGCTGGTCCCGGTCAAGCAGGGTCGCCCCGGCATGCAGATCGCCGTCGGTGGCTGCCTGGCGCAGAAAGACCGCGAGACCGTGGTGGCCAAGGCGCCGTGGGTCGACGTGGTGTTCGGCACCCACAACATCGGCTCGCTGCCGGTCCTGCTCGAGCGGGCCCGCCACAACGAGCAGGCCCAGGTGGAGATCCTCGAATCGCTCGAGGCGTTTCCGTCGACGCTGCCCGCCAAGCGGGAGTCGGCCTACGCGGGCTGGGTGTCGATCTCGGTGGGCTGCAACAACACCTGCACGTTCTGCATCGTCCCCTCGCTGCGCGGCAAGGAGGTGGACCGCCGTCCTGGTGACGTGCTCGCCGAGGTGCAGGCGCTGGTCGACCAGGGCGTGCTGGAAGTGACGCTGCTCGGACAGAACGTCAATTCCTACGGCGTGAACTTCGTCGATCCCGAACAGCCGCGCGACCGGGGCGCCTTCGCGCAGCTACTGCGCGCGACCGGGCAGATCGAGGGCCTCGAACGCGTGCGGTTCACCTCCCCGCATCCCGCGGAGTTCACCGACGACGTCATCGAGGCGATGGCGGCCACCCCGAACGTCTGCCCGCAATTGCACATGCCGCTGCAATCGGGTTCGGACCGGGTACTCAAGGCGATGCGCCGCTCCTACCGCAAGGAACGCTTCCTCGGCATCATCGACAAGGTGCGCGCCGCGATGCCGCATGCGTCGATCACCACCGACATCATCGTCGGCTTCCCCGGCGAGACCGAGGAGGATTTCCTCGAGACCCTCGACGTGGTCCGTCGCGCCCGCTTCACCAGCGCCTACACCTTCCAGTACTCCAAGCGGCCCGGTACCCCGGCCGCCGAACTGCCCGATCAGCTGCCCAAGCAGGTCGTGCAGGAACGCTTCGAACGGCTGATCGCGTTGCAGGACCAGGTCTCCTGGGAGAACAACCAGGCGCTCATCGGCACCGAGGTGGAACTGCTCGTCGCCGACGGAGCGGGCAAGAAGAACGCGGTGACCGCGCGGATGAGCGGACGCGCGCGCGACGGCAGACTGGTGCACTTCCGTCCCGGTGACGTGACCGGTATCCGTCCTGGCGACATCGTCACCGTCGACATCACCGAGGCGGCACCGCACCACCTCATCGCCGACAGTGCGGTGAAGTCGCATCGGCGGACCGCCGCCGGTGACGCACACGAACGTGGCATCACGCCCAAGACGGCGCCGATCGGTGTCGGGCTCGGGCTGCCCCGCATCGGCGCACCGGTCGTCGAGGCGGTCGAGACCGGCTGTTCGACGGGCTGCGCGTCGTGAGCGACGACGAATCTACTACCGGTCGTAGTGGGTCGGATGCGAACGGCGCGTCCGGTGATGGCACAGTGGGACCCGCCAACGATCAGCCTGTGGACAGGAGCGGACACGCGGTGAACCCGGCGCGCAACGACCAGGACTTCGAACAATTCCGCGATGAGCTCGACGCGGTCGAGCGCCGCATCGCCGGCGAGATCGACCCCGGCGCGCGGGCGCTGGTGGTGGCGGGTGCGGTCTTCGCACTGCTGATCTCGCTGGTCCTACCGACCGCGGGCACCGCGCGCGGCTTCGACGTGCTGCTCGCCACCGACGCCGCGGGCGTCGAGCACATCGGTCTGCCGTCGCGGATCTTCGTGTGGCTGGTCATCGTCTTCGGTGTCGGCTTCTCGTTGCTGGCGCTGACCACCCGCCGCTGGGTGCTGGCCTGGATAGCCTGCGCGGGTTCGGCCGTGGGCAGCGTGTTCGGCGTGCTCTCGATCTGGCACCGCCAGACCCCCGGCCTCGGCAACTACGAGGGCGCGGGCCCCGGCATCGGCCTGATCCTCGGGACCATCGCGATCATGGTGCTCACCTTCCACTGGGTCCGCGTGGTCTGGAGTCGCACCGCCGTGCAACTCGCCGCGGAGGAGCAGCGCCGCAACGCGGCGCGCGAAGCCGAGGATCGCGACCGCAAGCGACTCACCGGCGAATAGTGCTGCGAGACAAGAAAACCCCCGACCGTATCGGTCGGGGGTTTCTTTCTCTGCGACTCACAAATTGCTGACAGCGCCCTCGGCGGCCTCGGCCCATTCGCGCCACTGCTGAGCTTGCTCGAGTGCCTTCTCCGCATCGCGCTTCTTGCCCGCCGCGGTGGCCTTGGCGGCCTGCTCCTCGAACTGGGCGACCCGCTCACGGAACTGCGCGGCGCGCGCGACCGCCTCGGGGTCGGAGCGACGCCACTGCTGATCGGCCGCGTCGCGGACCCGCTTCTCGATGGCGCGCAGCTTGGCTTCCAGCTCCTGCATGCGCTCGCGGGGAACCTTGCCGATGGCATCCCACTTGTCCTGCAGCTCGCGCAGCGCGTTGCGGGCGGCGTCCACGCCGTTGGCCGGGTCGATGTGCTCGTAGGCGGCCAGCAGTTCCAGCTTGGCGGTGGCGTTGTGGTCGAACTCGGCGTCGCGCTCGGAGACCGCCGCGTTGCGGGCGGCGAAGAACACGTCCTGGGCGCTCTTGAACCGCCGCCACAGCGACTCGTCGGCCTCGCGCGGTGCCCGGCCCGCGGCCTTCCACTCCGAGAGCAGGTCGCGGAACACCGCGGCGGTGCCGGTCCAGTCGGTGGAGTCGGCCAGTTCCTCGGCGCGCACGCACAGCTCTTCCTTGCGCGTCTTGGCGGTGGCGCGTTCGCGGTCGAGGTCGGCGAAGTGGGCGCCGCGACGGCGGTTGAACGCCTCACGGGCCTTGGAGTAGCGCTTCCACAGCGCGTCGTCGACCTTGCGGTCGACACCGCGGATCGACTTCCACTCATCGAGGATCTCGCGCAGCCGGTCGCCGGCGGCCTTCCACTGCGTGGATTCGGCGGCGATCTGCTCGGCCTCGGCGGCGAGGGCTTCCTTGCGCTCGGTGTGCTCGTGGCGGGCGCGGTCCTTCTCCTCCTTGGCGTGCGCGGCGGCTTCCTCGGAGTGCTCGGTGATGGCCTGCAGACGGGCCGTCAGGCCGTCGATGTCGCCGATGACGGCCGCGGTCGGCAGCGTCTCGGCCAGTGCCAGCGCGGCGGCCTTGGTCTTGCGGGCATCCGCGCCCGCGGCCAGCCTGGCCTCGAGCAGCGCGACCTCGGTCGCGAGATCGTCGAAGCGGCGGCCGAAGTGGGCAAGGCCCTCGGTGACGTCGCCCGCCTGCCAGGAACCGACGACTCGTTCGCCCTCGGCGGTCCGCACCCAGGCGGTGCCGTCCTCATCGACGCGACCCCACTTGCCCGGGTCGGTGGCGCTCGGCACGATCACGGCGTGCGGATGCGGTTGATCGGGGCCCGGCGCCGGTTTCACGGCATGCGGTTTCGGCGGACGCGGAGTATTCCCGCCGGGCTTGGGGGTACCGGACGGTCGCGGGGCCGGACCTGGGGTGGGCTTCGCGGTTCCGTTGCTGTCGGTCATTGCTCTCCGTCCCTGCCGCGCGTCACGGCTGCCTGGTTACGCCCTAGCACATCCCATTGAACCCGGTTCGAGCCGCGGAAACCATCGATCCGGAGGATCGGATAGCGGATTTCCTGGGATTTCGTCCCGGACGACGTGGGTAGTCGCACCTGAAAACACTAGCAATCTCGACGAGCATCACTACGCCGGACACTCGCAGACGGCCGCACGCCCGCGCGGCGCCGGATGCGGGCCCAGGTGCGCGCTGCGGCTACGGTTACCGCGTGTTCTCGATAGCGGCCCTGGTCCCGTCGCCGCCGATGCTGGTGCCCGAACTGTGTGGGCGAGTCCCGGTGTCCGGCAGCGATCCCGACGATCCGACCGTCGTGCTGCGCGCGGCCGCCCTGGCCGCCGCGGCCACCCTCGCCGCGACCGCCGACCGGTGGTTCGTCGTCGGCGTCGACAGCCATGACCGGATCTACGGTTCGGCGACGCGGGGAACGTTTCGTGGGTTCGGCGCCGATGTCGTCGTCGGGCTCGGTCCGGCGGGCGCCGAGCCCGGTCCAGCAGACGCCCAGCTTCCCCTTCCGCTACTGATCGCCGGATGGTTGCGGGAGCAGGCCGCACCGCGGATTTCGGTGCGGGCCCGGCTGTTCGCCGCCGACGCTTCGCCCGCTGCGTGTGCCGAGGCAGGAGCCGCGCTCCGAGCCGAGCTCGACAGCGAGCAGGACCCGTACGCGGTGCTCGTCGTCGCCGATGGTGCCGCGACCTTGACGGTCAAGGCGCCCGGCTATCTCGACGAGCGGGCCCACGAGGTTCAGCACGACCTCGACGCCGCCTTGCGTACGGGTTCGCGGGTGGGGTTGGCCGGGCTGGAGCCGGAGCTGTGCGCGGCGCTGCTCGTCGACGGACGGGCCGCCTACCAGGTACTCGGTGGGCTGTTCGCCGCGGATTCGGCTGATCCGCGGGTACGTACGCTGTACCAAGGCGCGCCCTTCGGCGTCGGCTACGACGTGAGCGTGTGGGAACCGGGTGGACAGGAAGGTAGCGGCGAGTGACGCGTAGACCGATCGCGGTGGTCGGCCCCACTGCCACCGGCAAGTCCGACCTCGCACTCGATCTCGCCACCGAACTCGACGGCGAGATCGTCAACATCGACGCGATGCAGCTCTACCGTGGGATGGATGTCGGCACCGCGAAACTGCCGCCCGACCAGCGCCGCGATATCCCGCACCATCTGCTCGACGTTCTCGATGTCACCGAGACCGCGACCGTCGCCGCCTACCAGAGCTCGGCCTGCGCCATCGTCGAAGACATCATGGCGCGCGGAAAGACCCCGGTCATCGTCGGCGGCTCGATGATGTACGTGCAGGCCCTGCTCGACGAGTGGGATTTCCCGGCCACCGACCCCGAGGTCCGCGCTCGCTGGGAAGTACTCCTGGATGAGCGTGGCGTGCAGGCACTGCACGAGGCGCTGCGGCAGGCCGACCCGGTCGCCGCGGCCACCATCCTGCCCACCGACGGCAGGCGCATGGTGCGCGCGCTCGAGGTCGTGGAACTGACCGGCCGCCCGTTCGCCGCCTCGGCCCCGACCATCGGCACCCCACGCTGGAACACCGCGATTCTCGGCGTCGACCGCGAGACCGCCGCTCTCGACGCCCGCATCGAGACCCGCACCGCACTGATGTTCGACTCGGGTCTGGTCGACGAGGTCCGCGGACTGCTCGATGTGGGCCTGCGCGAGGGCCAGACCGCGCGCCGCGCCATCGGCTACGCCCAGGTACTGGCCTACCTCGACGACGAATACGATCTCGACCACGCGCGCGAGCGCACCCTGATCGGCACCCGGCGCTACGTGCGCAGGCAGCGGTCGTGGTTCCGCCGCGACCCCAGGGTCCGCTGGGTCGACGGCGCCGATCCCGAGCTCGCCACGACCGCGCTGGCGCTGCTCCGACAATCGAACACCGACCCGATAGGACGGACAGCGCAGTGACGCGACGAGTGAGTACCCGCAACGCCTCGGTGCAGGTGTGGCAGGCCTACCTCAACAACCGGACCAAACGTCATCGCGACGGCCGGTTCCTCGTGCAAGGCGTGCGCCCGATCACCCAGGCACTGGCCAACGACTGGCCGCTGGAAACGCTGCTCTACCGGCTCGGTGGGCCCGAGCTGTCGAGCTGGGCGCGCGAAGTTCTCGACACCGCCGACGTGCCGCAGGTCGGCCTGGTCCCCGAACTCATGGCCGAGCTGGGGGAGAAGGCGGCGAGCGTGCCGGAGATCGTGGCGGTCGCGATGTCGCAGCACCCCGACCTGGCCGATTACGCACCCGGTGAACCGGGGGAGGACGCCCCGGTCGTGGTCGTGTTCGATCGCCCGAACTCGCCCGGCAACCTCGGCACCCTGATCCGCTCGGCGGACGCTTTCGGCGCGTCCGGGGTGATCGTCACCGGCCACGGCGCCGACCAGTTCGACCCGCAGGCCGTGCGCGCCTCGACCGGTTCGCTGTTCGCGATGCCGGTGCTGCGCGCGGCGGGCCCCGGTCAGGTGCTCGAATTCCGTGACCGCCAGCAGGCCCGCGGCATCCCCACCCGCATCGTCGGCACCGATGAGGACGCGCCGGGCACCATCTACGACCACGACTTCACCGAGGCCACCATCCTGGTCGTCGGCAACGAGACCACCGGCATGAGCTCGGCCTGGGCCGAGGCGTGCGACGACCTGGTCACCATCCCGATGGGCGGCACCGCCAGCTCGCTCGGCGCGCCGTCGGCGGGGGCGATCAGCCTCTACGAGATCGCCAGGCAGCGGCGCACGTTCGCCCGGTAGTACCCCCGACTGCGGCGCAGAGGAGAATGACGGACGTGTCCGACATCGAATTCAGCAAGGGCCACGGCACCCAGAACGATTTCGTGGTGCTGCCCGACCTCGAGGTGCGCCTCGACCTGACCGTCGACCGCGTCGCCGCGCTGTGCGACCGGCAGCGCGGCCTCGGCGCCGATGGTGTGTTGCGCGTGGCGAAGGCCGGTGCGCTGCTCGCGGCCGGTGTCCTGGAAGCGCTGCCCGAGGGTGTCGACGCCGACGACTGGTTCATGGACTACCGCAACGGCGACGGTTCGATCGCCGAGATGTGCGGCAACGGGGTGCGGGTCTTCGCGCACTACCTCAACGCCACCGGGCTCGAAGAGCGCACCGAGTACGTCGTCGGCAGCCGCGCGGGCGCCCGTCCGGTCGTCGTGCACGCCGCGGGGCCGACCGATGGTGAGGTCACCGTGGACATGGGTGTCGTTCGCGAACTCGGCCCCTCCACCGCCACCCTGGCCGGTTGGGCGTTGGCCGGAATCGGCATCGATGTCGGCAATCCGCACCTGGCCTGCGTCGATGACGGCCTGACCGTAGACGCGCTCGCCAAACTCGACTTGAGCGTGTCGCCCGGTTTCGACCCCGACCTGTTCCCGCACGGCGTGAACGTCGAAATCCTCACCGCGCTCGACGCCGACAACGCCGTCGACATGCGCGTGTACGAACGCGGGGTCGGCGAGACCCGTTCCTGTGGCACCGGAACCGTGGCCGCGGCCGCCGCCGCGCTGACGGCCGCCGGGGTGTCGATCGGCACCGGATCCGGCGAGGTCACCGTCCGTGTACCCGGCGGACAGGTCCGCGTCGGCATCGCCGACCGACGTGCCTGGTTGCGCGGGCCCTCGGTGCTGCTGGCCTCGGGCGCGTTGTCGCAGGACTGGTGGGACGCGCAGTAGCAGCGATAACCGCGTGCACGCTGTCACCTGGACGTGGCAGCATAGAGGACGTATGACGAAACCAGTAGAACCCACAGAATCCACATCGGCCGAGCACACCACCGCGGCCGATCCCGACGTGGCCGCCGATCGCGGTGACGTCGATGATGCGCTGGCCCGCCACGCGGCCCGCATGAAACAGCCCGGTTGGGCGGCCGACCCGACGGTCGGTGAGATGCAGCTCGACGAGCGCAGCTCGCTGCGCCGCGTCGCCGGGCTGTCCACCGAACTCACCGACATCACCGAGGTCGAATACCGCCAGCTGCGCCTCGAGCGCGTCGTGCTGGTCGGTGTCTGGACCACCGGCAGCGTCGCCCAGGCCGACGCGAGCATGGTCGAGCTGGCCGCGCTCGCCGAGACGGCGGGCTCGGAGGTCCTCGAGGCGCTGATCCAGCGCCGCGACAAGCCCGACCCGGCCACCTACATCGGCTCCGGCAAGGCCGAGGAGTTGCGCACCGTTGTCCTCGACACCGGTGCCGACACGGTGATCTGCGACGGTGAGCTCACGCCCGCGCAGCTCACCGCGCTGGAGAAGGTCGTGAAGGTGAAGGTCATCGACCGCACCGCGCTGATCCTCGACATCTTCGCCCAGCACGCCACCTCTCGCGAGGGCAAGGCCCAGGTCGCGCTGGCGCAGATGGAGTACATGCTGCCCCGCCTGCGCGGCTGGGGTGAGTCGATGTCGCGCCAGGCCGGTGGCCGGGCCGGCGGCAACGGCGGTGGCGTCGGTCTGCGTGGGCCCGGTGAGACCAAGATCGAAACCGATCGTCGCCGCATCCGGGAGCGGATGGCCAAACTGCGCCGCGAGATCCGTGAGATGAAGACCGCCCGCGACACCATGCGCGCGCGCCGCAGCGGGAGTGGCGTGCCCTCGATCGCGATCGTCGGCTACACCAACGCGGGCAAGTCCAGCCTGATGAACTCGCTCACCGGCGCGGGTCTGCTCGTGCAGGACGCGCTGTTCGCCACCCTCGACCCGACCACCCGCCGGGCCGCGCTCGACGACGGCCGCGAGATGGTGTTCACCGACACCGTCGGCTTCGTCCGCCACCTGCCGACCCAGCTGGTCGAAGCCTTCCGCTCGACGCTCGAGGAGGTCACCGGTGCCGACCTGCTGCTGCACGTCGTCGACGGCGCCGACCCGCTGCCGCTCGAGCAGATCAGGGCCGTGCGCGAGGTGATCACCGAGGTGATCAGGGAGCAGGGCACGCCTGCCCCGCCGGAACTGCTGGTGGTCAACAAGATCGACGCCGCCGATCCGAACGAGCTCACCCGGTTGCGCGGCATGCTGCCGCAGGCGGCCTTCGTCTCCGCGCAGACCGGCGCGGGTGTGGAGGAGTTGCGCGAGCGGCTCTCCGAGGTGCTCGGCGGACTCGACGTCGACATCAGTGTGCTGCTGCCCTACAGCCGCGGCGACCTGCTCGCCCGCATCCACGCCGACGGCCGGATCGTCACCGCCGACCACGAGGAAGGCGGCACCCGGGTTCGCGCGCGTGTGCCGCACGCCTTGGCCGCGGCACTGTCCGAGTACGCCCACTCCGGGCCTTCCGCGCCGGCACTCAGCTGATCTTTTTCGCTGATTTGCCCGCCGGTTGCGGACAAATGTCGATGCGACACAGGCATTTTCGGACGCTATGGTCGAATATCGACTGCAGGAGGGTGTTATGTCGAACGACCATGATGGTACGAAAAATCTGAAGGAGAACAGGGTCGCGGAGGGCGATCCTGTTCGGTCCGGCGGGGTCTTGTCGGACGGGGCGCCGCTGAATCCGGCGCCGAGCGAATGGGACATGCGCGCCTTCGAAGCGCTGTTCGCGCCGGTGCGGTTGTGGACCAGCCCGAAGTTCTACGGTCTGGAGAACATCCCGGCCGAGGGCCCGGTGCTGATCGTGGCCAACCACAATCTGCTCGGCGGGATCGACGCGCCGCTGATCATGCCGGAGATCCTGCGGGTGCGCGGCAGGCTGGTGCGCGGCCTGGCCGAGCATGTGCTGATGGTGCCCGGCGTGCGGGACTTCCTGCATCATTTCGGCGCTGTCCGCGGTACCCGCGCGAACTGCCTGGCGCTGCTCGAGCGCGGGGAAGCGGTGGTGGTGTTCCCCGGTGGTGGCCGTGAGGCGATCCGCCGCAAGGGCGAGAAGTACGTGCTCAAGTGGGAGGGCCGCACCGGTTTCGCGCGGATGGCGATTCAGGCGGGGGTGCCGATCGTGCCGCTGGCGATGATCGGCATCGACGACGCCTACGACATCGTCTTCGACGGTCAGCATCCGGTGATGGCTCCGCTGCGCTGGACCTGCCGTCTGCTCGGCATCAATCCCGAGCTGAATCCGCCGCTGGTCAAGGGTGTCGGCCCGACGGTGCTGCCCCGCCCGGAGCGGTTCTACTTCTCCGTGGGTGCCCCCATCGACCCCACACCGTGGATGGAGGCCGACGACCTCGACGGCGCGGCCACCGATCTGCGCGATGTGGTGCGCAAGGGTCTCGAAGAAGAACTGCAGTTCCTGTTCAACGAGCGCGAACGCGATAACGGCCGCACCCTGGTCGGCCGCCTGCGCAACGCGCTGCCCTGGTGACCGGAACCGCCTGATCGGCTGGATCGGCGTCGCGGAGCAGACGCACACATGTGCGGAATGCCCGCGGCGCCGATCTCGTTACCCAGTTATACGGACTAGGGTCCGCATAGCGAGAGGGTGACGATGATCGTGACGGAACAGGTCCAGGTCGTGCCCGGCGCCGACCGCAGGCGCTGGCGCAACGAATGGCTCGACTCGCGGCAGTCGTTCCCGGCTACCGGCAACTTCGTGCTGGAGGACTACGCGCACGGGCTGCTGCTGGTGCACAACGAGGACATCGTCGACCCGGGTGAGGGGTTCGACACCCATCAGCACCGCGATACCGAGATCCTCACCTGGGTGCTGGAAGGCACCGTGGTGCACCAGGATTCGACCGGACATTCGGGGATGATCCGACCCGGGCTCGCGCAGCGGATGAGCGCGGGTGCGGGCATCCTGCATTCGGAGCGGAATGGGGCGGGCTACCGGGAGAAGGAGCGTCTGCACGTCGTGCAGATGTGGATCCCGCCGGACACCACCGGCGTCGCCCCGAGCTACCAGGAACTCGACATCGAGGGTGAGCTCGCCCGCAACGTGCTGGTGCCGGTGGCGTCCGGGATGCCGCGCCATCGCGGTGCGGCGGCGATCGGCATCGGCAACCGCCATGCCGCCTTCCACGTCGCGCGACTCGACCCCGGTCAGGCGATCATCGTCCCCGACGCACCCTACGGTCACGTCTTCCTCGCTCGTGGCACCGTCGACTACGAGGGTTACGGCACCCTGACACAGGGCGACGCCGTTCGCCTGACCGCGACGGGGGGGGGGGGGGGGGGGGGGGGGGGGGGGGGGGGGCGCGGGGGCGGGGGGGTGGGGCGGCCCGCGCCCGCGCGCCGCGGCGCGCGGGCGGGGGGGGGGGCGGGGGTGTGTG
>NZ_JBHXNJ010000038.1:18399-32267 GCF_042719655.1 Nocardia sp. NPDC058518 | reverse complement strand
TATAATATACTGCTTCTCCTCGGGGGGTTCCGCCACCATGCCCCCGGGCGCCCCGGTGCCCCGCCCCGCCCGGGGCGCCCCCCGCGACCCCGCGTGGCCCCCCGCCGAGCTGCTGATCTGGGAGATGACCGCGACCGCGCGCCGCTAGACCTTGCGGATGACGGTGACGACCTTGCCCAGGATTTGCGCGTCGTTGCCGGGGATCGGCTCGAAGTGCGGGTTGTGCGGCATCAGCCACACGTCCTTGCCGCTGCGCTTGAAGGTCTTCACGGTGGCCTCACCGTCGATCATCGCGGCGACGATATCGCCACCCTCGGCGACATTCTGCTGACGCACCACGACGAAGTCGCCGTCGCAGATCGCCGCGTCGATCATCGACTGGCCGACCACCTTGAGCAGGAACAGCGAACCCTCACCGACGAGTTCGCGCGGCAGCGGGAAAACATCTTCCACGGCCTGTTCGGCCAGAATCGGGCCACCGGCGGCGATTCGTCCCAGGACCGGGACGAACGTCGGAGTCGGGCGGCTCGGGTCGACCTCGTCGGTCTGCTGGGGCAGCGTGGTCACCGAGCGGACCGCCTCGTCGAGCCCGCGGACGTTCACCGCGCGCGGTCGATTCGGGTCGCGGCGTAGATAGCCCTTGCGTTCGAGGGCGCGCAGCTGATGGGCCACCGAGGAGGTGGAGGTGAGACCGACCGCGTCGCCGATCTCGCGGATGCTGGGCGGATAGCCCCGTTCGGTCACCGAGGCACGGATGACATCGAGGACCGTGCGCTGACGCACGGTGAGATCCGTCCCGGATCCCGATGTGACGGTGCCGGTGCCGCTTTCGTCACCCGTGTCGTCTGTGTGGGTCACCGTGTCCCGCCCTTCTGAGTTGTCGAATTCGCCATCTCGAGGCTAGTCGGGCCACGCCGAACAATCAAACATCTGTTCGAGCATGTCGGGCGTTTCGTGCTGACAGCCGCGCTGGAATCTGGTAGAAATCGAACATCAGTTCGTCGCACAGGTGTTCGAACAAGGGGAGGCATCACCGCCTCACCAGTACTTTCTCGCAGCAGCGGAGCACACCACCCCGGAGGTTCTTCCGATGAGCACAGCAACCAGCGCCCTGCGTTCCTCAGACCCCATCCCGGCCTCGGAGTCGATTCTCCGTCGGCACCGGACCGCCCGCGCTCCACGGCCTTTCGCCTTGGTCCGGCCCGCGATGCCGCAGTCGGCAGGCACCGAAGATCAGACGGTCGAAGCGCCGACCGCAACTGCTGTCTCGACCCGCCCGGCCGCGACGGCGCCCGCGGAAGTCACGCGCAGTATCGTCCGGTCCGGCGTGTTGAGCCCGCCGGTGGACGCCCTACCCGCCGCCGATATCGTCCGCGTCGCCCGGCGCATCGAACTCACCGACGCCGAGCTCGATCTCGCCTTCGCCACCGTGCCCCGCAGTGAACCCGCGCGCCGAACCCGCGAGGTCGCTCGCCCGTCGGCGGATCGCGGCCCACACCATCGCGCACCGCGCAGCGAACTCTCCCTGTATGCCCGCGGTCCCGTGCGCGCCGGCCGGGCGAAGGGCTTACATCCGCTGCACCGAGTCGAACAGGCCAAGGTCGGGTTCGCCGCGCTGGCCGTGACCGCGCTGGTGACCGCGCTGATCGTCGTGGCTTTCCTCGGGCTGGCGCATGTGCGCGCGGGCAGTTTCGTCGACCACGTCGACTCGACGATCCCCGGAATCTCGGAGCAGGCGGGGCTCGGGTCCGGCGCACGGTTCGAGCCGGGTCGATGAGTCGAAAATAGCTGCGCGGAAACGCTTTCGGGGAGTTTCCGGCAGTGTGCGAGATCGTCGGTATCGACGAATCACACCCTGAAACTAGAACACGTTGCTACGGTGACGGGCATCCTGAATCGGGGCGGGGCCCCGGTCGAACCCGGATGCGAGGTCTCGGTGCGCCGCTGCTCGATCGCTCTACTGCTCGGTGCGATGCTCGCTGCGTTGCTCGCACCCGCCGCGCACGCGGTTCCCGCCTATACCGAGTACCTCGATCTGCCCGCTCTCAACGGTGACGGCGAATACGGTGGCGGGCTGCACCCGCAGCTTCCGACCACACAACCACCCCTGCGGGAAGCGCTGACGCAGGCACGGGCCGACGGCATCGACCCGACACGGTATGCGACGCTGCTGCACCAGTATTGGCTCGTCGTAGCCACCGACAATGCCGCGATCGACCTCGAAGCCTGGGCGCCCGAGCGCGGCGTCGCGGCCAATTCGGCCACCTTCAGCCAGGTGTACGTGAACTACTTCCGCCTCGCCGCCGCCCGGTCCGATCTCTACTGGGCAGGCATGGCAGGCATCGCCGGCGCCTCCTTCGCCGCGGGCTTCTTCGACGTCGGCGACATCGCCGGGGCTGTCTCGGTCGCCGGTATCCACGAACTCGGCAACGCGGTCGCCGACCTGCTCCGTGCCACCCCGCCGGAGCTGCTCACCGGGGTCCCGTCCGATGTCACCGGCCTGGCCGCCCTCGGTCCCCGGCTGACCGCCGGCGACCTCGCCTGGTACCAGACCCGGCTGATGATCATGCAGAAACACATCTTCATCGACCTGGTCCCGATGCACGAGGCCTACCTCGCCGACGGACTGGCGGGCATCGACGAGATGTTCGCGGCCGGCCTGCTCGGCGACGGCATGCGGGTGGCCTGGAACGGGATCGACGGCGGCACCGAAGCGGGCCGCGCCGACGCGCTGGCCGCCATGGCCGATCGGGAACAGAACCAGATCGTCGCCGACCAGTGGGATGTGACCTCGCGCGGCCGCGACGGTATGGGTCGAGTACTCACCTACGTCACCACCGTGGCGGGCAAGCCCGCCGTCCCCGGCACCCGCGCTCCGGGCGTGTACGCGCCGGTCACGGTGTGGTCGCCGATCGCCGCTGGCGCGCCGCTGGGTCTGCGGATGCCGCTGCCCGCGTTCAACTGGGCCGATCGTGAGACCCGCTGGGACTACATCTCCGCCGACCTGCTGCCCCGCCATCTCGACCTCGCGACCGACCCGGCGCGCGCGGTGACGGTGTATCGCGAACCGTTCACTGTCAAGCTCGACCGGGGCCGGATGCTCGCGCGGCTACCCGACATCATCGCGGACCTGACCACGCAGTGGCAGGTTGTGCCATCCTGACCGGTATCCTGTCAAGAGCCATGGAATAGAAATGCGCATCGACGAAGGAACCCTCGGATGCATTGCCCGTATTGCCGACACCCCGACTCGCGCGTCGTCGACTCGCGGGAAGCAGAGGAGGGCACCGCGATCCGTCGCCGTCGTTCCTGCCCGAGCTGTGGGCGCCGATTCACCACCGTGGAGACGGCGATCTTGTCGGTGGTCAAGCGCAGTGGCGTGACCGAGCCGTTCAGTCGCGAGAAGGTGATCGTCGGTGTGCGCCGGGCCTGCCAGGGTCGTGAAGTCGATGACGACGCCCTGAACCTGCTCGCCCAGCAGGTCGAAGACGCGGTGCGCGCCACGGGTTCTCCCGAGGTACCCAGCCACGAGGTCGGCCTCGCCATCCTCGGCCCGCTGCGCGATCTCGACGAAGTGGCGTATCTGCGCTTCGCCTCGGTGTACCGATCCTTCACCAGCGCAGCCGATTTCGAACGCGAGATCACCGAGATGCGTGCGGCCCGCGCGGCTGCCGCGGTCGCCGCGACCGAGTCCTAGTAACCCGTCCGGGGCGGGAACGGGTGACGAATCCTCAACGCCCGCATCGACTTCAGCGTCGAATCGAGCTGATGGCCTTGTCGATGCGCTTCGCCGACACCGGGTACGGCGTGCCCAGCTTCTGGGCGAAGAGACTGACTCGCAGTTCCTCGATCATCCACCAGATTTCGGTGACCTCACGGGCGTTCTTGCGTCCGGGGGGCAGGGCGCCGACGAGCTTGTCGTAGGCGGCGAGCATGCGGTCTACCTCGACCATGGCCTGACGGTCGCGCACCGCCGAGCCCGGTAGCGATTCCAGGCGCTGTGCCGCGGCGAGGAGGTAGCGCGGGAGTTCACGCAGCCGCACCCGTCCCCATTCGGCAACGAAACCGGGGAACAGCAGGTCGTCGAGTTGCTGGCCGACGTCATCGGCGATATCGGTTTCGAGGGTGTCGGCCAGCGCCGCTCGCGCCTGCTGGGCGGCAGCCAGTACCGGCACGACGGTGCGGATCAGGGCGACGACCGCCGTGGACAGTTGCGGCCGGACGATCGCGACCAGCTTGTCGAACTCCTCGGGCGTGCGAACCGGGCCGCCCGCCTTGGCGATGAGCTCGTCGGCGGCGGCGACCCGGCAGTCCTCGACCAGCTTGTCGAGCGACCCGTCGGGGTTCTGGCTCAGCGCCAGCCGATCGCGGGCGGGCAGTCCGGCGGTGACCGCACGAGTCGAGGTCGGGATCGCGGCGAGCAGCAGGGTGCGCACACCCGCTCGCATCGCGGCCGCCTGCTCGCCGGGCGAGCTCAGCACGCGCACCGCGACGCCCTCGCCCTCGGGGACGAGTGCCGGGTACCCGGTCACGGTCTGGCCCGCGACTTCGCGGCTCACGGTCGACGCGACCGAACCGAGGGATTCCGAGGTCCACACTGTCGCAGGCGCCCGCTCGGCACCGGCGGTGGCACGCGCGACCGATGCTGAAACCTGTTCGGCCAGTTGTGCTTTCAGCTGCTGGAGGCTCTTGTTCTTGGCGAGCACCTTGCCGTGCTGATCGACGGCGGCGAAGGTCATGCGCAGATGGTCGGGCAGCGCGGTGGGGGAGAGGTCGTCGGCGGTGATGGTGACCGAACCCAGCCGCGACAACTCCCGCGACAGCCCCGTGCGCAGCGGCTCGGCGCGCGGAGTCAGCGCGCGCAACGCCGCCGACGCGAAGTCGGGCGCGGGAACGATCGCGCGCCGCAACGCTTTCGGGAGAGTCTTGATGAACGTGGCGGCGAGTTCTTCGCGCATGCCGGGCACCAGCCAGTCGAAGCCGACCGCCCGCACGTGCGCGAGCTGCTCCACCGGGATCCGCGCGGTGACGCCGTCGTCGTCCTGCCCCGGCTCGAACTGGTAGGTCAGCGGGAAGCTGAGTTCGCCCTGGCGCCAGGCGTCGGGGAAGTCGGTCGGGTCGAGCGTGGCGACACCGGCGTTGACCACGGTGTCGGTCGAGAAGTCCAGCAGCGCGGGATCGTTGCGCTCGGTCTTGCGCCACCAGCTGTCGAAATGGCGCACCGACACGATATCGGCGGGGATGCGCTTGTCGTAGAACTCGAACAGCACTTCGTCGTCGACGAGGATGTCGCGCCGCCGGGCCCGATGTTCGAGGTCGGCGACATCGTCGATCAGGGCCCGATTGCGGGCGAAGAATCCGTGGCGGGTCTGCCATTCGCCCTGTACCAGCGCGTGGCGGATGAACAGCTCGCGCGAGAGCTCCGGGTCGATGCGCCCGAAGTCCACCGGCCGCCCGGTCACCAGCGGCACGCCGTACAGCGTCGCCCGCTCGTAGGCCCGCGCCGAACCGCGCTTGGCCGACCAATGTGGTTCGGAGTAGGTACGTTTCACCAGATCGCCGGCCAGCCGTTCGGCCCACTCCGGCTCCACCTTGGCCGCGATCCGGCCCCACAGCCGCGAGGTCTCCACCAGCTCGGCCGCCATCACCCAGCGCGGCGCCTTCTTGGCCAGCGAAGACCCGGGGAAGATCATGAACTTCGCATTGCGCGCCCCGAGGAACTCCCGCGACTCCGCCTCGCGCACACCGATATGCGACAGCATGCCCGCCAGCAGTGACTGGTGGATCTGGGTACTCGGCCACGGCATCGCGTCTTCGTCGGACGAATCCGCCGACCCGCTTGCCGCTTTCGCGGGCACAGTGGTCTGCCCACGTTGCGCTCCGTCGCCGCCACGTCCGGATCGGGAATTCCCACGGCCACGGCGTCCACGATTGCCTCCGGCGCCCTCGGCCGAGCTACCACCGGCGGCCCCGGTGCGCCGGTTCCCGGCCGATTCGCCGATCGTTGTGGTGTCGGAGTTCGCCTGTCCCCGAACCGAACCCGCGTCGGTCCAGCCCATCCCGCGGGCGATCGTACGCAATTGGCCGTGCAGGTCCTGCCACTCCCTGATGCGCAGGTAGTGCAGGAACTCGTCGCGACACATCCGGCGGAACTGGTTGGACGACAGCGACTTCCGCTGCTCGGTGAGGTAATCCCACAGCCGCAGATAGGCCAGGAAGTCCGAGCCCTCGACGACGAAGCGCGCGTGCTGGGCGTCGGCGGCCTGCTGGTGCTCCACGGGACGTTCGCGCACATCCTGAATCGACAGCGCCGCGACAATGATCAGTACCTCGTCGAGACACCCGTTGCGCTGCGCTTCGACGAGCATGCGCGCCATCCGCGGATCCACCGGCAGCTGCGCCATCTCCCGCCCGATCGGCGTGAGCGTGAGGTGTCCACCCGAATCAGGTTCGCCGTCAACGGATTTCGTGCTGCCGTGCGCGAGCGCGCCCAGTTCTTCGAGCAGGGCGATGCCGTCGCGGATGGCGCGACGGTCGGGTGCCTCGACGAACGGGAAGCTCTCGATATCGCCCAGCCCCAGCGCCGTCATCTGCAGGATGACCGCCGCGAGGTTGGTGCGCAGGATCTCCGGCTCGGTGAACGCGGGGCGCGCCTCGAAATCGTCCTCGGAATACAGCCGGATACAGATACCGTCGGCGACGCGGCCGCAGCGACCCGATCGCTGCCGCGCCGAGGCCTGCGAGACCTCTTCGATCGGCAGCCGCTGCACCTTCGTGCGCATCGAGTAGCGCGAGATGCGCGCCGTACCGGGGTCGATGACGTAGCGGATGCCCGGCACCGTCAGCGAGGTCTCGGCGACGTTGGTGGCCAGCACCACCCGGCGACCGGTATGCGGGGCGAAGACCTTGTGCTGTTCAGCGGCCGAGAGCCGTGCGTACAGCGGGACGATCTCGGTGCGGGGGAGTTTCAGGTCTCTCAGGGCGTCGGCAGTGTCGCGGATCTCGCGTTCGCCCGACAGGAACACCAGCACGTCACCGTCGCCCTCGGCGAACAGCTCGACAACCCCGTCGGCGATGGCGTCGGTGGGGTCGCGGTCGACGACGCGGGTGTCCTCGTCGTCGTCCGCGCCGGGCAGTTCCAGCGACAGCGGACGGTACCGCAACTCCACGGGATATGACCGGCCCGACACTTCGACGATCGGCGCGGGAGTGCCCTGCGCATCGGCGAAATGGCGGGCGAACAGTTCGGGATCGATCGTCGCCGAGGTGATGATCACCTTGAGATCGGGCCGCCGCGGCAGCAACTGCTTCAGATATCCGAGCAGGAAGTCGATATTGAGGCTGCGTTCGTGGGCCTCGTCGATGATGATCGTGTCGTAACGGCGCAGCATCCGGTCGCGCTGGATCTCGGCGAGCAGAATGCCGTCGGTCATCAGTTTGACCAGCGTGCGATCCGACGCCTGATCGGTGAACCGGACCGTGTAGCCGACCACGTCACCCAGTTCGGTGCGCAGTTCCTCGGCGATGCGCTCGGCCACGGTGCGCGCGGCCAGCCTGCGCGGCTGGGTGTGGCCGATGGTGCCGCGGATCCCGCGACCGAGTTCGAGGCAGATCTTCGGGATCTGGGTGGTCTTGCCGGAACCGGTCTCACCGGCCACGATCACGACCTGGTTGGCGGCGATGGCGGCGGCGATGTCGTCGCGGCGCGCGGAAACGGGAAGTTGTTCCGGGTAGGTGATCTGCGGAAGCGCCGCGCGGCGATTGGCCACGCGGGTCTCGGCGGTGGCGATCTCGGCCTCGATGGCGGGCAGATCGTCGGGCCGCACACGGTCGAGCTTGCGCCGGAGCCGATGTTCATCGCGCAGCGAGACCTCCGCCAGGCGGGTGCGCAGCGCGCGGGTTCCGGTGCTAGCTGTCCTGGTCATTGCGCTTACCAGCGTAGCGAAGCCCGCCACCGGTTTTCCCCCGAGTCACCCGCTCGCAGGCTTGCGGAGACCAACGACACACCACGACGCCCGCCCGTCACGGCCCGCGCGTCTGGCTGACAGCGCGCGACGCGAACGCCCGTGCGCACACGAGCTCCCGGTCAGCTGGGGTCCGTCGTGCGAGGATCCGGGCATGAGCGCAACGGAGCGAACGGCGTGGTGGATCAGGGCCTATCGGCTCGGTTTCGGCCTGCTCGGGGTTGTCGTCCTGCTGTGGATCCCCGTGCGCAATATCGACTCGGCGACCTTCTCGCTCACCAACTATCTGAGCTACTTCACCATCGAGTCCAACATTCTGGGCGTGATCGTGCTGCTCATCGGCGGCCTGGTCGCACCCCAGGGTCGCGGCTGGCAGCTGTTCCGTGGCGCCGTCACCCTCTACATGCTCATCACCATGGTCGTGTACGCGGTGCTGCTGTCGCGGATCGATGTGATGCTCAACGACAAGTGGATCAACGACCTCATGCACCGCTACCTGCCCTTGATCCTGGTGCTGGACTGGATGTTCGTCGCGATGGCGCAACGGCTGCGGCCGAGTCCGGCCCTGATCGGGCAGTGGTTGCTCTTTCCGCTGATCTACGGCATCTACAGCCTGATCCGTGGTCCGATCGTCGACTGGTATCCCTACCCGTTCATCAATCCCACCGACCAGGGCTATGTGTCGATGGCGAGCGGGCTGGTCGTACTCACGCTGGTCTTCGCGGTCCTGGCGGTAGCCATGGCTTCGCTGGGTGATCTGCCCGCGTGGTGGCGTGAACGCAAGGCCGAAGGCTGACCCGCGATGGCCCCGGTGCGCGCGTCGCGGCGGAGTGGGGTAAATGTGGACCCATGAATGCGCTCTGGCATGGATTCGCCGATATGGGTGCCGTCAATCGTGACGGTGCGTTCGTTATCGCTCGCGGCGAGGGCGCTTACGTCTTCGACACCGCGGGCAAGCGCTACCTCGACGCCACCGCTGGGCTGTGGTTCGCCAACGTCGGCCACGGTCGCGGTGAGATCGCCGACGCGGTCGCCGACCAGTTGCGCACCATCGCGCACTACTCCAACTTCGGCGACCTCACCGAAGCCCCCACCCAGGAACTCGCCGAGAAACTCTCCTCGATCGCCCCCGTTCCCGGCAGCAAGATCTTCTTCACCTCCGGTGGCTCCGATTCGGTGGAGACCGCGGCCAAACTGGCCCGCCGCTACTGGCACGAACAGGGCCGCACCGACAAGAAGATCCTGGTCGGGCGCCGGTTGGCTTACCACGGCATGCATTACGCGAGCACCTCGCTCGGCGGTCTGACGCCGAACAAGGAGGGCTACGGCGTGCTGGTCGACGACACCCGCACCGTCGAATGGGACGACGCCAAATCGCTGCTCGCCCTGATCGAAGACGTCGGTGCCGAGCAGATCGCCGCGTTCTTCTGCGAACCGATCATCGGTGCCGGTGGGGTGTACCTGCCGCCCGAGGGCTACCTGGCCGAGGTCCGCCAGATCTGCCGTGACCACGACATCCTGTTCGTCGCAGACGAGGTCGTCACCGGTTTCGGCCGCATCGGCGGGTCCTGGTTCGCCTCCACCCGCTTCGACCTGCAGCCCGACCTGATGACGACGGCCAAGGGCCTCACCTCCGGCTACGTCCCGATGGGCGCGGTCTTCATCGCCCCCCACCTGGCCGAGCCCTTCTTCGCAGGCGGCACCTGGTTCCGCCACGGCTACACCTACGGCGGCCACGCCGGTGCCGCCGCCGCGGCCCTGGCCAACCTCGCCATCGTCGAACGCGAGGGCCTCATCGAGGAAGCCGCCCGCCTCGAATCCACCCTGCACACCGCGTTGGCCCCGTTGGCCGACCACCCCCGCGTCGCCGAAGTCCGCAGCGGCCTCGGCGCCGTAGCCGCCGTCCAGCTCGCCGACCCCGCCGAAGGTCCCGCCCTGGTGAAAACCTTGCGCGAACACGGCATCTCGGGCCGCGCCGCCGGTGCGGGCGCCATGCAGATCTCGCCGTCGTTCGTCATGACCGACGCACAGGTAGCCGAGCTCGCCGACGGATTCGCGCGCGCCCTGGGCTGATTCGTACACCGGTTCCGTCTGCCGAACTCGCCGGCGGAACCGGGCTCGAGGCGGGCGACCTCAGCGTGCCCTGATCCCCTGGCAGGCGGTGGGTCGGCGGAATCAGGAAGGTTCGAGCCCCAGGGTGAAGAATCGGCTCAGTGGGTCGGGGGAGTAGCTGCCGAACGGGCCGCACTCGGTGAACCCGTGGCGCAGGTAGAGGCGGCGGGCCGGGGCGAAGAAGTCTTCCGCGCCGGTTTCCAAGCTCAGCTGCCGGTACCCGCGTTCTCGGGCTACCGCGACCAGGTGGGCGAGCAGAGCGGCGGCGACACCGCGGCCGGTGTGCCCGTCGGCGGTGCGCATGGACTTGATCTCGGCGTGCTCGGTGTCGAGTTCCTTCAGCGCACCGCACCCGGCGAGGTCGTCGCCGGACCACGCGCTCCACACCGTGACCGCGGGATCACGCAGGGCGGTGAGGTCGAGGGCGTGCATGCTGCAGGCGGGGGTGGTGTCCGCCATCTCCGCGTGGTGAGCGGCCAGCAGGGCCCGGATTTCCGCGCCGGTGAGGTCATCGGCCACCACGCGAAGCCGGTCGACCGCGGCAGTTGGGTTATCGGTCATCAGTCCAGTTTGCAGATCGATGCCGATGCCCATCGATCCGGGTCGGCCACTATGGGCGTGACCTCGCCGTGCGGAACGAGCGGTGCTGAGGGCGCAGCGCATGGTCTCGCCGTGGTGTCCGCCGGCGTGAGGCGTCGCGATGAGGTGCGTCCTGACCGCGGAAAACGCCCCGGAGCACCACTGTGGGTGCGAGCATGGTGGCGCGGGTGTCGACTCGAAAGTGGTGGGGTGTGGCCGATTTCGTGGAGCAGTATGCGTTCGTGCGGTGGCCGGTGGTCGCCGCGTTCGTGCTGGCGTCGGTGATCGTGGCGGCCCGGTTGACCAGGCGAACGCCGCCCGCGCACCGGGTCGATACCGCATCCGACAGCGCGCACCTGCTCATGTGCCTGGTGATGCTGGCCATGCTGGTGTTCCCCGCCGCCACCGACCCGCACGCGATGCGCGGGCTGCTCACCGCCCTCACCGTGGCGTTCGCGATCCTGCTCGCCGAACGCGTCATGGGGCGGCGCACCGGCCCGGCACCCGACGGTGTGCTGGCGCTGGGCTATCACACCGTCGCCGCGGCGGCGATGCTCTACGCGATGGCCGGGCACGGGGCGGTGCACGGCGCCGGTGGGGCGAGTTGGCCCGCCGTCGTGCTGGCGGTGTTGTTCGGCCTCGACGCGCTGGTCGCGCTCGGCACCGTCGGTCACCGGTCACGCTGGCACAGCTTCGTCCATCCCGCCGGTTCCCACCCGCTGACCTCGGCGCTGGTGCCCCACGTGGCGATGGATTTCGGGACCGCGTTCATGCTGATCGCCGCGATCGGCCGGTGAATACCGATCCACAACCGCTTGCGCTGCGAATTGCCTTAGTGCGGGCAGGAATTCGACGATGAGCGGGCAGCGCGGTCCCCAACCGCCGCCGGGGGTCCGCGGCGGCGGTACGCGGATCCCCGCGATCGTCTCCGGCGCCGACGATCGCGAGGAGATGCGCGCGCTCTACCGCGCCACCGGCGCCGCCGCGTTCGGGTTGGCCCTGCGGGTGCTGCACCGTCGCGGCGCGGCCGAAGATGTTGTCCGCGAGGGATATCGGCGCGCGAGAGCGGCGCAATGGATCGTCGACGAGGACGACACCGACCGGGAATCCGCTGCCCGCCCGGCCGAATCCGCCGACGACACGGTGATGGGCCCGCCGTCGCGTCCCGGTCCGGACCTCGGGACGCCGTGGGGTCGTTCGGCATTCGTCGCGACCGAACAGCGATCCGATCTGGCCCCGCACACCTACGGTTCGATGGACGTAGCGTTCGGTCGCGGGGTCGTCTATACCAACGACGGTTCCCGCCGGTCCGATCACGAGGGCACCGACCACGCCGATGTCGGCTCGCGTGCCGGACTCGACCACCTCGGCGCCGACTACCCGGACCATGAGGGCACCGATGGCGCAGGCCCCGGCCTCCGTCTTCCCGCCGCGGACCACGCAGAAGCCGGCCGTGGTCACCCCAGCCCCGGCAATGCCGGTACAGACCGGCTCGGCACGGACCGATGGGGCTTCGGCACGGATCGACCGGGCGCGGGACATCCCGGCATCGACACCGAACGTCCGGGTGCAAACCACCCCGGCGCAGCCCCTACCCAGATCGACCTCGGCAGCCCGGCGTTCACCCCCGACCAGTCCTGGCTGCTGGCCCAGATCCATCGCCTCGCGGTCCAGCGCCTGCGCCTGGATCGCCGCGGCGGCGACGACATGCCTTGGCTCGCGGCCGCGGCCAGGCTCGGCTTCGACGACCCACTCGACAGCCACTGCGAGATCTTCGTCCTCGCCTACTACGGCGGCCGCACCTACCGCGCCATCGGCCGCGAACTGGGCCTGCGCGTGCCGATGGTCACGAGACTGCTGGCCGAGAGCATCGAACGGCTCGCCGAGCAGCGGATCGACCAGTGGACGGCCGGCCAGTCGTGGTGCCCGCCCGGCTCGGTGCTGTCCCTGGCCGACGCCTACGCGCTCGACGCGGTCGCCGAACTCGAACATCACCACATCGAGAACAAACTCACCGCCACCACCGCGAACAGCCTGTCGCAGTTCGCCACCCGCGTCCGCGGTGTGCACGAAGTGCTCGCACTGCTGGCCGCCGACGACCAGCACACCCCGCCCCGCGCGCTCGAAACCCGCATCCTCGCCGACCTTGGCACCGCCGCACCACAGCGGCGCGGCCAGTGGACGGCCAGACCACCCTGGCTGCGCCGGTTCGGCGGTCAACCGGACAACTAGGCGTACCTCCGCCTTCGCTCCGGCCGTGCGCAGTTGAGGAACGCTGTCGCGTCTGCGCCCATCACGCGGCTGCGCCGATCAGAGCACCACCACGTGATCTTCGGCGACCCGCCCGCCGAGGCGAACCCACCCGTCGGAGTCCCACTCGGTGTAGAGCTGCGAGCCCTGCCCCTGCGTGATGATCAGCCCGCGACGCAACTGCCCGGTGAGCGCGACCGCCGCTGCGCCGGTCGCCTCGTCCTCGGCGATGCCCATCGCGGGAGCGAACATCCTGGCCCGCAGCGCGCCGCGCGACTCGTCGGTCCACGCCCAGAAGAAATGCTGGCCCTCGGTGAAGTCGCCGGGCGACAATGCCGCCAGCGCCTCGGCCGACTCCAGTTGCTGGAAGGCGAATTTCGGTGCCCACTCGGCGCGCGCGGTGATCCAGGTCAGGCCGTCGGTCCGGGTGACGGCCACCGGGCCCGCGGGCACCTGCAAAGTGTGCACCGGCGTGCGCTGGACATCCAGCCACCACGCGGTGCCGACGGTGGGATGCCCGGCGAAGGGCAACTCGACGGCGGGTGTGTAGATGCGGACGTCGGCGACGCCGTCGACGGGATCGGAGACCACCGTGGTCTCGCTGAATCCCAGCCGCGCCGCCAGCTCCTGCTTGTCGAGGGCGACAACATCGCCCGCCCGGGCGATGCCGAGCGCGTTGCCGAGATTTCCGGCCGGATCGGTGAACACTCGGACGACCTCGACCTGGATGTCCGGGGCATCGGGCACATCATGTGCGTTCATGATCGCGAGCCTACCGGGACGCTGAGCGGCGCCGACCGAACCGTGAGCCCCCGGACGTGTCCCCTCCCCACGGCAGCGGGGGGGGGGGGCGCCCCCCGCCCGCCCCCCCGCCGCCCCCCCCGCCCCACCCGGTCGGCGCGGGGGGCGCCGCGCCCGCGCGGCCCCCCGACGGGTTCCGCAACTACGTGTCCAAGAACGCGC
>NZ_JBHXNJ010000038.1:9249-18389 GCF_042719655.1 Nocardia sp. NPDC058518 | reverse complement strand
GCCGCGGTACCTGTCGGCCCGGGGTGGGGCCCCGCCCCCGGGCCGGGGGCCCCCCGGCGATTGGGGTGGGGGGCCGGCACGAACGCCTCGAAAGCAGGCGCGAAGCCGATGTCTCGAATCAGACGGCAGCCGAGGCCAGCGCCTCGGTCGACGCCACCGCCTGGCCGACACCGGCGACGATCGCCGCGGCCCGCAGCGACTCGAAGATCACCTCGCGCGAGACACCCGCCTCGCGCAGCGTCTTCTCGTGCGCCTCGAGGCAGTGCGCGCAGCCGTTGATCGAGGAGACCGCGAACGACCACAGCTCGAAATCGGCCTTGTCGACACCGGGGTTGCCGATGATGTTCATCCGCAGACCCGCCCGCAGGTCGTCGTAGCGACCGTCCAGGAACGCCTTACCGCGGTAGAACACGTTGTTCATGCCCATGATCGACGCGGCACCGAGCGCGGCGTCGTACGCCTCGGCCGAGAGCACGTCGGCGGCCTCTTCAGCGATCTCGCGCAGGGTGGTCGCCGACCGGGTGGCCGCGGCCGAAGCGAGCAGGGTGCCCCACAGCTGCTGCTCGTTGAGCACCGTGGTGCGGGCCAGCGAGGACAGATTGAGCTTGAGGTCCTTGGCGTACTCGGGAAGAGAGTTCTTCAGGTTCTCGATGCTCATGACAGTGGGGCTCCTCTGGGGTGTTTCGGTAGGGAAGGGTGAATCAGACGCTGGCCGAAAGGAGTTCGCCCGCGTCGATGGTCGGGTCGCCCTTCTTCCAGTTGCAGGCGCACAGCTCGTCGGACTGCAGGGCGTCGAGCACGCGCAGCACCTCGTCGACATTGCGGCCGACCGAACCGGCGGTCACCGAGACGAACTGCACCTCGTTGTTCGGGTCGACGATGAAGGTGGCGCGATCGGCGACCCCGTCGGCGTTGAGAACGCCGGTGGCAGCGGCAAGTTCACGCTTGAGGTCCGACAGGATCGGGAAGGGGAGGGTCTTGAGATCCTCGTGCTGGGCACGCCACTGGAAGTGCACGAACTCGTTGTCGACCGAGGCGCCGAGCACCTGCGCGTCACGATCGGCGAACTCCTCGTTCAGCTTGCCGAACGCGGCGATCTCGGTCGGGCACACGAAGGTGAAATCCTTGGGCCAGAAGAACACGATGCGCCACTTGCCCGCGTGGTCGTCGCTGGTGATCTGGGTGAAGTAATCGTCGGGCTGCTGCGCGTCGACCTTGGAGAGATCGCCTCCGATGACGGCCTTGAGGTTGTATGCCGGGAACTGGTCGCCGATGGTCAGCAGAGCCATGCTTCGTCTCCTCATTCGTGGGTGGTTGATGTCAGCCTACTGAAAGGTAAAGCCGATTGCTGGTCGTACACTGATAGGTGTGAGTGATCAGACTTATCAGCCAACCCTGTCGCAGCTGCGTGCGTTCGTGGCCGTCGCCGAATACCGGCATTTCGGCACCGCCGCAGCGCGTTTGACTGTGAGTCAACCCACGTTATCGCAGGCACTGGCATCACTGGAAAACGGACTCGGGCTCCAATTGATCGAGCGCAGCACCCGCCGCGTGCTGGTCACCGCCGCCGGGATGCGGCTGCTGCCGCAAGCCAGGGCGACGCTGGAAGCCGCCGATCGATTCGTCGCCTCGGCGACCGGCGACACCCTCGGCGGCACGCTGCGCCTCGGCATCATCCCGACCGTCGCGCCGTATGTGCTGCCCGAGCTGCTGCCCGAATTACGCCGCAAACTGCCCGGGGTGGTGCCCCAGGTGATCGAGGACCAGACCTCGCGCCTGCTCGACGGCCTGCGCACCGGTGTGCTCGATGTGGCGGTGCTCGCGCTGCCGAGCGAAGCGAGCGGCCTGGTCGAGATCCCGCTCTACAGCGAGGAGTTCGTCCTGGTCACCCCGCGCGGGCACGACCTGGCCGGGCGCACCGACCTGGCCGCGCCCGCACTCGCCGATCTGCCACTGCTGCTGCTCGACGAGGGGCACTGTCTGCGTGATCAGACCCTTGACCTGTGCCGCTCGGTCGACGTGCAGCCCGGGACGGTCGGTGACACGCGCGCCGCGTCGCTGACCACGGTGGTGCAATGTGTGGCGGGCGGGCTCGGCGTGACACTCATCCCGGAGATGGCCGTGGCCGCCGAGACCGCGCGCGCGAGTCTGGACACCGCGCGCTTCGCCGACCCCGCCCCCGGCCGCACGATCGGGCTCGCATATCGAGGGTCATCCGCGCGGGCCGCGGACTACGAATACCTCGCAGCGGTCATCCGATCCAAGCGCCCTTTCTGATCTCATCTGTTCGAACGACGAAATTCCCGACCGCCGGTGCTGTTCTTGAAAGCGGTGACGATCCCGACTCGGGACCGACACGACTCGTAGTCAGACAGTCGAAGGAATGGTCATGTACAAGATTCGTTCAACCATCGCGGTGCTCGCTTGTGCGCCGCTGATCGCATTAGGTGCCGGTGTAGCCGGCGCAGCACCCGCGGCGGATCCTGCCCCAGCCCCCGTCGCACCGGTTCCTGTTCAGGTCGAGCCCGTCGTGTTGTCGCCGTTCATCACCATCCCCGGCGCTTTCCTGGCGTGTCTTCCGGTCCTGGTGACAGTGCCGTTCCTCTACCCGGTATGCGTGGTCTGACACGCCGATGCCAGCAACCAAGAGGAGTAATCGAGTCACTCCCGCACCACAGTGCGGGAGTGTCCCTATGGCATGGGGTCGATGGTGGCAGGTCGCCGCCGCATTGCTGCTGATGTGGGCGACAGTCGGGACAGCGCAGGCGGCTGCCCCGGTGACCCTCGGTGGCGGATCCGGCATCATCTTCGATGACGGGTCGACCTGCACACTCACCACCATCGGCTTCGACGGATCGGGTCAGCTGGTCGGCTTCACCGCGGGACACTGCGCGGTGGCCGGAGCCGGAGTATCCGCGGAAGCTGATCAAGAGGCCGGGTCCGTCGGCACCGTCGCGTTCACCAGTACCGACCTCGACTACGCGGTCATCCGCTTCGACGCCGGTCTGGTCAACCCGGTGAACTACGTCGGCTCGACCTCGATCACCGGTGTCGGACTGCCCGCGCAGTTCCCGGCCGTCGCCTGCAAGGAAGGACGAACCACCGGGCAGACCTGTGGTTTGGTCTACGGCGATGTTTTCGGCGGGGCCAATTGGACGCTGACACAGATCTGCGTGATCGTCGGTGATTCCGGCGCGCCCGTGGTGGTCGGATCTACCCTCGTCGCCATTGTCAACGGCTACGTCGCGGTGCCGTGTATCGGCCCGCAAGTGGGCGCGAATTTCACCAGAATTCTCGACGATGTGAATTCCCGCGGCGGCGCTGGGGTGGGATTCCACCCGATTTAATATCGAATATCACTGCGCCGAAATCGCGGTGGTCGATAATAACCGGACCAATTCGGCCTGCCGGTGTGTTTTCGTCTTGGCGAAAATGTGCTGTAAATGAGTCCGGGCGGTATATACCGACACGGAGAGTTCACCGGCGACGGCGGGGAGTCCGTCGCCGCGCAGGACGCACAGTGCGACCGATACCTCCGCGTCGGTCAAACCGTAGAGCTCGTGCAGCACAGCCGGATCCGGTGTCGGTTCATGATCCGGATCGGTGATCGCCACGAGCGCGGCTCTCGGCCACAGCCCGTTGCCGGATGGCGTGTCCAGCGCGGAGATCCGCAGGATCAGCGACCGCTTGCCCGAAGGACGGGCCACGGCCACGTTCCCGCCGCCGAACTCCGAGTCGGTGGCCTCGTCGATCAGCTGGCGCAGCCGGTCCTGCACCTGTGCGGAGTGGGCCCGTAGATGTCCGAACGAGTCCACCGTCAACCCGTCGGACTCCCGCGCGATGCGCTCGGCCGCGGCGTTGGCGAACACCAGTGCGGTGTCGGCGGTGACGATCATGATGCCGTGGTGGGCCTTCGTCAGGGCCGCGAGCGCGAACGCCCGTTCCCGCGCCATGCCGACCAGCTTCGCGCGAGTGTGTAGCGCGGCGCGCAGGTGCGGGACGAGCACTCGCAGCAGGACCGGACCGCCGGGCTGGTCGATGATCGCGCCGTGGTCGGGCATCGTCAGACACAGCCACGACGACGGCAGATCGCCGGTGAGCCGAGCGACGAAACTGTTGGCCAGGCCGTTCGCCCGCACCGCCGCGGTGCCGCCGCCGTTTCCGCACCCGAACAGTTCCTCGCCGGTCGCGGTGGCACCGACCGGCAGCCGATTCACGCGTACGGCGCCCGCGTCGAGTTGCTTGCGCACCTCGGCGGCGGTGATCGCGCCCGCGGAATTGACCTCGACGCCGCCGTGGGCAGGGTCGGCGATCACGAGAAAACCGTGCATCGCGTCGAAGGTATCGGTGATCTCGCGAACCACTCCATCCCAGCGGTCCGGTTCGGTGCCTGCGGTATGTATTTCGGCGATCAAGTTCGAAAAGCGTTGTAGCGCAATCGACATGACTGGCCTTCCTCGGGCACTGATCGCGCGCACGATGTTTCCGTACGGCGGGGCCTTCCGAGTTGCACCAACCCTCCCATCGTAGTCGATCGACGGCGGGCACAACATCGGTCCACAGTCTCGTTCCGGTTGCGGCAGCGGCCTGATCACCTGCTATTTTGAACGTTGTTCAATTCTGTTGTGAAGGATGTTTGCCGTGTCTGAAGTCGAGAAGAACGCGAAGCCGGTGACCGGGTTCGCCGCACGGGACATGGCGCAGATCGCGGTGTTCGCGGCGCTGATCGCCGCCCTCGGCCTGCCGGGTGCGATCACCGTCGGGTTCAGCGGGGTACCGATCACGCTGCAGACGCTCGGGGTAATCCTCACCGGCGCGATCCTGGGCGCCCGCAAGGGCACTGCCGCGGTGGCGGTGTTCATCGCGCTGACCATGATCGGGCTGCCGCTGCTGTCCGGTGGCCGCACCGGACTCACCGCGCTGGCGTCGCCGACGGCCGGCTACCTGATCGGCTGGATTCCGGCGACGCTGGTCATCGGGCTGCTGACCGCGATGATCCTGCCGAAGTATCCGATCGTGCTCGGCCTGCTGATCAATGCCCTCGGCGGCATCGTGATCATCTACCTGTTCGGCACCGCGGGACTGCTGGTGCGCACCGATCTCAGCCCGTGGGCGGCGGTGTCGACCAACTTCGCGTTCGTGCCGGGTGACCTGGCCAAGGTCGTGATCGCCACGGTCGTGGCGAAGGGTGTGCATCGCGCCTATCCCGGGCTGATCCGTGGCTGATCGCCGGGCGTCGTGAGCGAAATCGTCGTCGACGCGGTGGGACACCGTTTCGGCGATCGGAGCGTGCTGCGCGATATCGACCTGCGGATCACCGAACGCCGGGTCGGATTCATCGGCGCCAACGGGTCGGGCAAATCGACGCTGGCCCGCATGCTCAACGGACTGCTCAAGCCCTCCACCGGCACCGTCACCGTCGACGGACTCGACGTCGCCCGCAAGGGCGCGCAGGTGCGGCGCAAGGTCGGCTTCGTGTTCACCGATCCCGACACCCAGATCGTGATGCCGACGGTCGCCGAGGACCTCGCGTTCTCGCTGCGCCGCAGCGGCCTGAGCAAGGCCGAGATCGCGGCACGGGTGCGGCGAATGCTCGACCGCTTCGGCCTCGCCGCCCACACCGACCATCCGGCACACCTGCTCTCCGGCGGCCAGAAACAGCTACTGGCCATCGGTTCCGCGCTGATCCGCGAGCCCGAGGTGATCGTGGCCGACGAACCGACCACGCTGCTCGATCTGCGCAACGCGCGGCGGGTTTCGCAGGCGCTGAACTCCCTCGACCAGCAGGTGATCGTGGTGACCCACCAGCTCGGACTGCTCGACGGATTCGATCGAGTCGTGGTGCTGGACAACGGTTGCGTCGTGTTCGACGGCCCCCCGGTGGCGGCGATCGACGCGTATCGGCAACTGATCGAATGATCGGCCTGTACTGCCCCGGCGACTCGCTGCTTCACCGGATGCCGGCTGGAGTGAAGCTGGCGCTGTTGCTGGTCTCGATCCTGGCGATGACGGTGTTCGTCCGCGGCCCGCTCGGAGTGCTGGTCGCGGTGGCGCTGGTGGTCGGCCTGTTCGCGCTGGCCCGTATCTCCTGGCGGGTGGCCTTCGCTCAGGTGCGCCCGGTGCTGTGGATGACCGCGATCATCGGAGTGTTCCAGCTACTCACCACTTCGCCGATGCGGGCCGTTGTGGTGTGCGGGGTGTTGCTCGTTTCGGTCGCTCTCGCCGCCCTGGTCACGGTGACCACGCGCGTGACCGACATGCTCGACGCCCTGACCCGCGCGCTCGGACCGCTGCGTCGCGTCGGGGTGAACCCGGAGCGGGTGGGTCTGCTGCTCGCCCTGGCGATTCGGTGCGTTCCCTTGCTGGCACAGATCGTCCACGATGTCGGCGAGGCGCGGCGAGCGCGCGGGGTGTCATGGTCGGCGACCGCACTGGTCACGCCGGTATTGGTGCGGGCGTTGCGGACCGCCGACGCGATGGGGGAGGCCCTTGCGGCTCGTGGGGTCGACGACGACTGAGCACGTGTGGGAATCGGCTCTTGCCATTCCTAGACGACCGGTCGTATAGTTTCTCGCATGGCACGACCACGGCGCAGCGACGACACGCGAGCTCTCCTCATCGAGGAGGGCGCCGTCGGCCTGCTGTCGCAGGGCTACCACGGCACCGGCATCAAGCAAGTGCTCGACAAAGTCGGCGTGCCGAAAGGTTCGTTCTACAACTACTTCGACAGCAAAGAGAGCTTCGCGCAGGCGATCATCGAGCATCACTCGCTGTGCGTGCAGCGCAACCTCGCCGCCGCCTTCGATACGGCGCCGGACCCGCTCAGTGGCATCCGCGCCTTCTTCGCGACCATGACCGAGGATTTCGTCACCGCCGAATACACCGGCGGCTGTCTGATCGCCAACCTCGGCGCGGAACTGGAAGGCAGTGAGCTGCTGCGGAATTCGCTGTCGACTGCCTGGGCGGCGTGGCGTGACGGCGTGGCCACCGCGCTGGGTGAGGCGCAGGCGCAGGGTACTGTCCGCGCCGATATCGACGCCGTGGATCTGGCGGATCTACTTCTCGAATCCTGGGAGGGCGCGGTGATCCGGATGAAGATCGACCGCACCGTCGAGCCGCTCGACAAGTGTCTGCGCCGACTGCTCGACGACTACTTCCGGCCGTAACCCCCGTCGGCGCCGGTCCGGTGCCGATTCGACCAGCATTGTCGGCCTACGGGTCGGTCTCCTTTCGGTCGCCATTTCAAGACGACCGGTCGTATATCATTCGAAAGGATCAGTTCATGTCCACAGCGAAGACGGTCGTCGTGACCGGTGGTTCCAGCGGCATCGGGCGTGATGTCGCTCGTGCGCTCGTCGCCCGAGGTGACAATGTCGTCCTTGGCGGGCGCGACGCCGACAAGCTCGCCGAGGTCGCCGCCGAACTGGCCGCGCCCGAACAGGTGGCCACCGTGGTCGGTGACATCGCCTCGCCCGCAACGGGTTCGGCGTACGTGCGTACCGCGCTCGATCGGTTCGGCCGGGTCGACGCGCTGATCAACAGCGCGGGCGTCTTCGGTGCCACGCCGTTCGTCGACGTCACCGAGGACGAACTCGATCGCTACCTCGGCGGCAACCTCAAGGGCACCTACTTCACCACCCAGGCCGTCGTTCGACAGCTGCTCGCCCAGGGTGCGGGCGGCAGCATCGTCAATATCGGCACGGTTCTGATCGACCACGCGCTGGCCGGTCTGCCCGCCTCGGCCGCGCTCATCAGCAAGGGTGGCGTGCACGCGCTCACCACCAGCTTGGCCGCTGAATTCGCCTCCGCCGGAATCCGGGTGAACGCGGTGGCTCCCGGCATCATCCGCACCCCGCTCTTCGGTGACGGCGACGAGCGCGCCTCGGGTGCGCTGGCGCTGCTGAACCGGATCGGCGAGGTCGCCGACACCACCGCGGCCGTGCTGTATCTCACCGACGCCGAGTTCGTCACCGGCCACATCCTGCCCGTCGACGGTGGGTTCATTTCCGGTCGATCCGCCTGAGTCGACGAAAACCGCTCCTACCCAACGGAGTCGGGTGCGCAGCTGCCCGACCGCCGGTCATCCTGTGAAAGCTGTACCCATCGAAAGGACACGCTCATGCCGTACGTGAACATCAAGGTCACCGACGAAAACGTCACCACGGAACAGAAGTCGCGGCTCATCGAGGGCGTCACCGATGTGCTCTTCGAGGTACTCGGCAAGAACCCCGACAGTACCTACGTCGTGATCGACGAAGTGCCGCTGACGGATTGGGGCGTCGGTGGAGTGAACGTCGCCGAGTATCGCGCCCGTCGAGCCGCCACGGAGTGAGTGGTCGGCGCTGTCACCGGGCGAGAGCGAGGGGCCGACTCACAGTGGACCGTCGAACTCGATCGAGGCGTCCAGGGCGAACCAGCCCATGGATGTCAGTTTCGCACCGCGCTTGAAGTAGCTGGGTCCCAGCCACAGACCCGGCTCTATCTCGCGCAACTCGTCGTAGATCCGGTGGGCTGGACCGGGCTTTCCGGCTCGGAGATCGTCGTAGTCCAATCGCACGGCCGCGCGGCCGTCGACCGAGGATGCGCCGACCGTTGCCACGAAGTTCAGCGCCCGCATACCGCCGAGCAGGCGGAAGATGTTGTGCCCGAATGCCATCCCGCCGTCCACGTGACGAAAGGACTTACCGACCCAGAAGTAGGCGGGACGGTCCATCAGCGGTCCGAGCAACCGGGTGCCGGTCGCGGGGAAGGACCGCATCACCAGGTCGCCGGTCAGTCGGCCGAAATCGGATGCTGTCGTCTCCGCCGCCTCGGTGAACAACTCCGTGAACGCGGCGATCCCCGTCGTGGACAGGGCATCGAGGCGGGGACGTTGGTCGGATGGTCGGTGGACCGGCATCAGACCGTTCCCGGACAACGGTGTCGGCTTCATGGGCGGACTCGATTCTGTCGCAACTCGGTCTTCGCATGGTGCCAAGTCGCGGCGCGCCCCGGTGCCGGTTTCGCCGGACCCATGACAGCGGGGGGGGGGGGGGGGGCGCGCACCCCCCCCCCCCACGACACGGGAGGGGGCGACAGCCCATCCCGCCCCCCCCGCCCGCACCCCTCGTCAGGGGCCCCGCACCCCCCCACGCGGTGGG
>NZ_JBHXNJ010000038.1:0-9239 GCF_042719655.1 Nocardia sp. NPDC058518 | reverse complement strand
GGGCCCGCGTGGGCGCGCGCGCGGGGGGTGCGGGGCCCCGACCCCCGTCGGGCGGGGCGGCGCGCACCTCGCAGGCGCCCGCCCGCTGTCGGTGCAGATTCCTACCGGTCGCGCAGGGCGTACGGCTCGATCGCGCCGCGCTCCAGTGCCCGCGCGTCGATGGTTTCGGCGCGGTAGGGGAGCAGGGCGAGGCGGTCGCGCATGCCGCGGACCGGGTCGTCGATCTTCTCGTTCAGGCCGAACAGGAAGGTCCACTCGTGCTCGTCGCTGCCGTAGGGGACCACGGTGGCGAACTGCTCGTGGAAACGGCCCCACGAACGCTTCAGCGTTTCGTTGCGCCACATGGTCGCGCAACCGGCCTGGGCCGACAGCACGCCGCCGGGGGCGAGCAATGCCTTACATCGGGACAGGAACTCCGCCTCGTAGAGGCGGTTGTGCTGGGCATCCTCGACGCGCTCGTCGGGCAGATCGATGACGATCACGTCGTAGCGGGTGCCGGCTTCCTGAGCCTTGGCCAGGAAATCCCAGCCGTCGGCGTAGTGCACGTGGATCGGGCCCTCGTGCGCCACGGCGGCGGTGAGCTCGGCGGTGGTGTAGCCGTAGGGCAGGTGCTCGGCGCACAGCTCCACTTCGCGCTGATCGATATCGACATGGTCGACCAGGGTCGCCCCGGCCGCCACCGACATCTGCGAGGCCACACCCTCACCGGAACCGATGATCAGCACCCGATCGAGCTTCTCCGCCAGCACGAACGCCGGGACCATCATGGCCTCGTGGTAGGTGACCTGGGAGAACTCGGTGGACTGGCGATCGTCGTCGGAGAACAGGGAGATCCCCTGATCGGTCCGCGCGATCACCATGTGCTGGAACGGGGTGTTGGTATCGACGATCACCTCGTGCAGATCCCAGATCCGGGTCAGGCCGTCGCCCACCGGTTCGTAGATCTTCTCGGCGCCGTGGCCACGCTGGACCACCTGCATCCGAACAGTGGTGGGGGACAACTTGTCTCGGAGCAGTTCGACTGCTTTCGTCGCGCCCGCACCGATGCTGCCGCAGGTGAAGACGTCGACGAAGATGTCGCCGGACTCCGGATAAGTGTGAATCGAGGCGTGAGACTCCGACAACAGCGCGAGGACGGTCACCCCCTGCGGATCGAACTTTTTATGTACGACTTCGCAGATGGTGACGCCCGCCGCGATCAAAGACTCACGCAACGCCGATTCGAGTCGTTCGAGATCGTCACACAGGTCTGTGTCGACGCCACCGAACTCGGCCAGCACGTGCCAACCGGTGAATTCCGCCGTCATGGGCAAACTCACTCTCGCTCAGCGCCCGAGACATGAACGGTCAAGGGCGGAAAACCATTGAAGGACACCGACGAGTAACTCGCGGTATAGGCGCCGGTGTGCAGGATCTGAATCCGGTCACCGGCTCGCAACGTGGTCGGCAGAAGGACCTTCGTGCGTTGATACAGTACATCGTCGCCGTCGCAGGTCGGACCCGCGACCACCGCCTCCTCGACCGGATCGCCGTCGCGATCGGTGACGAAACGGTAGGCGATGTACTCGTTCTCAGTCTCGGCCATACCGTTGTATCGGCCGATGTCGAGATACACCCAGCGCCGGCCGTCCGGCGCGAAACGCACGCCGACGACCTCGGCGTGAATGGTGCCCGCGTTACCCACCAGCGCACGGCCGGGTTCCACGATCAGGCCGGTGGCCGCGGGCAGGAACTCGGCGGCGGCGCTCGAAATGGCGGCCGCGATCGCGTCGAGTTCGGGGGCTTGCTCGGCGTAGGAGATCGGCAGACCGCCGCCCACATTGACCGCCGTGACGTGAATGTTCTTGTCCGCCAGCGCCTTGACGATCTCACCGGCCTGCTCGATGCCGATCCGCCAGGCGGCGGGGTCGAGCTGCTGGGAGCCGACGTGGAAATAGGGGCCGCCGACCGTCAGGCCCAGATCGTGGGCGCGCACCAGCAGTCGCAGGGCTTCGGCGGGCGAGCACCCGAACTTGGTGCCGAACGGTGTCCGTGATTCGGGGGCCGAGGACAGGAAGCGGCACTCGACCTCGGAGCCGGGCGCGTGCTCGGCGATGCGGTCGAGGTCGTCTTCGGTGTCGAAGGCGTAGCGGCGCACGCCGAGGGCGAAGGCGCGCGCGATGTGGGCGCTCTTCTTGATCGGGTTGCCGTAGCAGAGCCGCTCGGGGGCGACGCCGAGCTCGAGGCACTGGTCGATCTCGCCGATGCTGGCGACGTCGAATTCGGCGCCCTCGTCGTCGAGCAGGGCGATCAGTTCGGCCACCGGTGCCGCCTTGACCGCGTACCTGATCCGGGTGCCCGCGGAGACGGCGGCGTCGAGGGTTCGGTAATTGGCACGTACCCGCTCAGGGTCGATGACAAGGTACGGGGATTCGGGCAACGGTGAACTTTCTCCTCGGCGGCCGGGAGAGACTATCAGCGGCGCCTACCCAACAACGAATCCGTCAAACATTCGTCATATTGGTCATAGGCAGCTGGTATTACTCAGCCTGCTATGACTGTGACCTCGTCGAACACGACCTCGCCCGCGGCGTCGGACTCCTCGAGATCCACGATCGCCGTCAGCGCCCAGCCGTGATCGCCGGCCGGGTCGTCGATCACCTGGCGCACATGCCAGAAACCGGGCCGCTGCTCCACTGCGAACAGCTGCGGGCCGCGCGCGTCGGGACCGGTACCGATCGTGTCGTACTCGTCGAAATAGGGGGCGAAGTCCTCGGCCCAGTCGGGGCCGGTGCCCAGCTCGTCGAGTTCGTACCAGCGGCGACGCGACGCCAGCTCCACGCGGCGGAACATGGCGTTGCGGACCATGATCCGGAAGGCGCGTTCGTTGGCGGTGATCGGGCGCACCGTTTCGGCGCCGAAGGCGATCTGCTGGGCGTCGTTCTCGGCGCCCGGGTTGGTGAGTTGTTCCCACTCGTCGAGCAGGCTCGAGTCGACCTGGCGGATCAGTTCGCCGAGCCATTCCGTGAGATCGTCGAGATCCTCGGTGCGCGCGGCATCGGGCACGGTGCGGCGCAGGGCACGGTAGGCGTCGGCGAGGTAGCGAAGCACGACGCCCTCGGATCGGGTCAGTTCGTAGTGCGAGATCAGTTCGGCGAAGGTCATCGCGCGCTCGATCATGTCGCGCACCACCGACTTCGGCGACGGCGCGAATTCCGACACCCAGGGATGACCGGCCCGGTAGGTCTCGAACGCGGGGTCGATCAGCTCGGACAGGGGCTTGGGCCAGGTGACCTCTTCGAGCAGCTCCATCCGCTCTTCGTATTCGATGCCGTCGGCCTTCATCTCGGCGACGGCGGCGCCACGGGCCTTGTGCTGCTGGGCCATCAGCAGTTGGCGCGGGTCCTCGAGGGTCGCCTCGATCAGGGAGACCACATCGAGGGTGTAGGTGGGGCTTTCGCGATCCAGGAGTTCGAACGCGGCCAGCGCGAACGGCGACAGCGGCTGATCGAGGGCGAAGTCGCGTTGCAGGTCGACGGTGAGCCGCGCCATCCGGCCCTTCGCGTCGGGTTCGGAAAGTTGTTGCACCACACCGGCATCGCGCAGCGAACGGTAGAGGCGGATGGCGCGCAGGATGTGCTTGCGCTGCGCGGGCCGCGGCTCGTGGTTGTCCTCGAGCAGGTGACGCATCGCGTAGAAGCAGTTGCCGGGGCGCGCGATCACGTTGAGCAGCATCGAGTTCGTCACCGCGAAGCGCGAGACCATCGGCTCGGGTGGGGCGGCGATGAGCCGGTCGAAGGTCTCCTCGCTCCACGACACGAAACCCTCGGGAGGCTTGCGGCGCACCACTTTGCGCTGCTTCTTCGGGTCGTCGCCCGCCTTGGCGATCAGGCGGGTGTTCTCCACCTCGTGCTCGGGTGCCTGCACCACCACCGTGCCCATGGTGTCGTAGCCCGCACGGCCCGCGCGTCCGGCGATCTGGTGGAACTCACGGGCTTTGAGCCTGCGGGTGCGCACACCGTCGTATTTGGTGAGCCCGGTGAGCAGCACGGTGCGGATCGGGACGTTGATGCCGACGCCGAGGGTATCGGTGCCGCACACCACTTTCAGCAGGCCGTCCTGGGCGAGTTTCTCCACCAGGCGGCGATATTTGGGCAGCATTCCCGCGTGGTGCACGCCGATGCCGTGGCGGATCAGGCGCGAGAGCGTCTTACCGAAGCCCGACGCGAACCGGAAATCGCCGATGGCGGTGGCGATCGCGTCCTTCTCGGCACGGGAGGCGAAGTTCACGCTCGTCAGTGCCTGCGCGCGTTCGAGGGCGGCGGCCTGGGTGAAGTGCACGACGTAGACCGGTGCCTGGTGGGTGGTCACCAGCTCTTCGAGGGTTTCGGTGATGGGGGTACGCACGTACGAGAACGTCAGTGGGACAGGACGTTCGGTGCCCGCGACCACCGTGGTCGAGCGGCCGGTGCGCGTCTCGAGATCGGCGGCGAAGAAGTCCACCTCGCCCAACGTCGCCGACATCAGCAGGAATTGGGCACGGGGGAGTTCGATGATCGGCACCTGCCACGCCCAGCCGCGGTCGGGGTCGGCGTAGAAGTGGAACTCGTCCATCACGATCTGGCCGACCTCGGCCGCCGCGCCCTCGCGCAACGCCAGGTTGGCCAGGATCTCCGCGGTGGCGCAGATGATCGGGGCGTCGGCGTTGACCGCCGCGTCACCGGTCACCATGCCGACGTTCTCCGCGCCGAACACCTCACACAGCGCGAAGAACTTCTCACTGACCAGGGCCTTGATCGGCGCGGTGTAATAGCTGCGCTGCCCGTTGGCCATCGCGAACAGGTGCGCGCCGACCGCCACCAGAGACTTTCCGGAGCCGGTCGGCGTCGCCAGAATGACATTGGACCCCGACGCCAACTCCATCAGCGCCTCGTCCTGCGCTGGATACAGGGATGTGCCCTGCTCGGCGGCCCACGCCGCGAACGACTCGTAGAGCGCGTCGGCGTCGGTCCCGGGAATTTCCAGCAGGTCGGTCAGATCCACTCCGACCACCCTAGTCTGCGCAGCGGGCGAAGCCCTCGTCAGACCTGCGCACGGCCGGAGCGAAGGCGGAGGTACGCCTAGTGGGTGTTGTGGGTCAGTCCTTACCGTCGCCGGAGGTGTCGTCGTAACCACCTTGCTCGGCCAGGAAGCGCTCGAACTCCGCGCCGAGCTCCTCACCACTGGGCAGTTCGCCGTCGGCGGCCAGCAGGCTCGACTGGCGTTCCTGGGCGGTGACGAAGCTGTCGTACTGGCGTTCCAGCGCTGTGACGACCGTCTCCACCTCCTCGTTGCCGGCGATGTGCTCGGCGACCTGCTCGCGCACGCGCGCGGCCGCCTCGCCCAGCGCCGAGAGCGGCAGGTCGAGGCCCGCGTTGTCGGCGAAATTCTCCAGCAGCGTCTGCGCGGCCTCAGGGTAATCGGTCTGGGCCAGGTAATGCGGCACGTGCACCGAGAATCCGAGCGATTCGTGGCCGTGCTGCGCCATCCGGTACTCGAGCAGCGAGGACGCGCTGCCCGGCACCTGCAACTCGCCCGGCCAGCGCTGGTGCTCGCCGATCAGCGAACGATCCGAGGAGTGCGCGGTGACACCGAGCGGACGGGTGTGCGGGATGGCCATCGGAATCGCCGACAGGCCGATCGTGCGGCGCACGCCGAGCTGTTCGGCAAGCAGCCGCACCGCGGTGGTGAACTTCTCCCAGCGCAGATCTGGTTCCAGGCCCGAGAGCAGCAGGAACGGGGTGCCCGCGGTGTCGCGCAGCGCCCACAGGTTCAGTTCCGGCTCGGCGTAATCGGCGAAATGATCGGTCTGGAACGTCATCAGCGGACGGCGTGAGCGGTAGTCGAGCAGCTCGTCGACATCGAAGGACGCGACCAGTTCCGATTCGAGGCTCTCGCGCAGATGGGTCGTCGCCAGGCGCACGGCGTGTCCGGCGTCGGTGAAACCTTCCAGGCCGTGCACGAGTACGGGGCCCGCACCGTCGTCCGAGGACAACTGCGGCGCCGGGAACTCCAGTTCGTACATATGCGACTGGTCATCCATCGCGTTTCTCCTTCCTGCGCGGTCCACCATCGCTCGCGGGGGTGGGGAAGCGGATCTCCATTGTCCCCCACGCGAGCTAGTGCCATCGCACACGGCCGGGGACGGCTCGTCCTGGTAGGCAACAGCACGGACACGCCGCGCATTCCCGCCCGGCGTGGCGCGACCGGGCCGATCGGCGCGGTGGGGCACAGTGAACGGTGTGAACGTGGCGCAGACGACACCGATCCGCGTGGGTGATCCGGCCTTGCGCCGCTGGTGGCTGGGGTTGGCGGCAGTGTCGTTGGCACTCACCGGGTGCGCGCAGAGTGTCAGTGGGACGCCGGTCGCCGAGAGTGCGGTGTCGGTGCGGCAGGTCGAGGGTTCGCTGGCCGAACTACTGCCGCCACCTTCGCGGTTTCCGGCCCGATACCCGGCGGTGGTGCTGCCTGCACAGGCGGCGACGGCGGCGGCGGCCGATCTCGACGGCGTGGGGGCGGGCGCATCGGTCAGCCCGGCGCAGTGCACGCCGATCGAGGCAGAGCCCGGTGGGGAACCCGCGGCGGTGGCGGTCGGGACCGACGATGCGAGCCGGGCCACCCTCACCGTCGAATTGTCGCGGAGCGCCGAACCGGTGGCCCGGCTGCGCGATCGACTCCACGAATGCGGGCAGATCCAGGTTCGGCGGGCCGGTGCCGGCTCCACCGTCACAACCGTGCTCGACCAGGCTGTGCCTGACGGTACCGATGATGCGATAGCGTTGCGGCGCACCGTGGTTCCCGAGGTCGGTGGTGTGGGGCTCACGCAGACGATGCAGACCTCGATCGGGCAGATCGGCGACGTGCGAATCACGTTGACGTCGATGACTTTCGGTGCGGGACAACCGGATACGGCCGCTGTGGACGAGATGTTCGCGACAACCGTTGCCTCCGTACGAGGCAGCTGACGGATCTACCACGAGGCGGTGACAGATTCGCCGACGGCGCATCGCCGGGACCGGGGTTACTCCACAGTGTCGGCGCTACTCACAGGGCGGATAAAAGCCCAGGTCGGCGCACCCGGTGTGCGGTAGACGGCGGGCACGGTGGAGCCATGACGCCTTCGACGAACCCCACCCGCCGGGCCGAGCGCACCGGGCCGTTTCCCCGCGCACTCGGCTGCGCCGAATCCACCCCCCGCTATCCCGGCGGACTGCCACGCCCACCACTGCGGGTCGACGAACCCGGTGAACTGATCGCCGCCCTGCCCGCGATGCTCGGCTTCGTTCCCGAGCGATCCCTCGTTGTCGCCGTTCTGCACGAGGTGGCGGGTGGCGCGGCCGAGGCAATCGAGGCAGTGGTGCGCTTCGACCTCGACGTGGCCACCGATATGCGACTGCTCGACCAGTTCACCGCCTGCCTGGCATCGATCTGCTTGCGCGAAGAGGCAACCGGGGTGCTCGCCGTCTTCGTCGAGGACCGCGCCGAGTTCGAGGGCGAGGAAGTCTTGCGTGCGGCCGAATTGATCGACGTGCTCGCCGAGGACGGTATCGCGGTGCGCGGTGCCTGGTCGGTGCCCGCGATCGCGGTGGGCGAGCGCTACAGCAGCGTGTTCGGCACGGTCGGGACCGGCCTGGTCGCCGATCCGTCATCATCGATCGTGGCGCTGTCACATGTGCTGGAAGGCAAGCAGATTCGCGGTTCCCGCCACGAGATGACCGCGCTGATGATTCCCGACGACCTGCTGAGCGCGCGAGTGCGTGCACAGCTCGGGGCGGCGGACGCGCGGTACCGGGGTGGGCTGGCCGCGGCGACGCGCGCCGGGAACACGGCCGCCTACCAGCGGCGGGCACTGGAATGGGTGCTGTGGCAGATCGCCGACACCGCCTCCGGCGCACCGCGGGCCGATCGCGAACTCGCGCGACTGGCCGCGACCCTGCGTGACCGGCCGATCCGCGACGCCATGTACGGGCTGGCACTGGGCGATCACGCCGAAGCCGCCGAGCTGCTGTGGGCGCAGCTGGCTCGGGCGACTCCAGGTACCGACCGCGCCGAAGCAGCGGCCCTGCTGGGTTTCAGCGCCTACCTGCGCGGCGACGGACCGTTCGCCGGTGTCGCTATCGCCGCCGCCGTCGAGGCCGACGCCGAGCACGCGATGGCGGCGCTGCTGGAGACGTCGCTGCAGACCGGATTGCGGCCCGAACGGCTACGCAGACTCGCGCATTGCGGTCACCAGATCGCCGCCGATCTCGGGGTCGACATCGGCCCGATCGCACCGTGAGGCGGGCGTTTCAGCGAGCGCTGTGGGCTTTCGTGCCGAGGGAGCGCAGGAAATCCCAAGCGTCGGAGACGATCTCGTCGAGGTCATTGTGCTCTGGTTGCCAGCCCAGTTCGGCCACCGCGCGGTCACTGGAGGCGATCAATACGGCCGGATCGCCCGCGCGCCGCGGTGCGTCGATCGTCTCGATCGGCAGGCCGGTGACCCGCTCGCACGCCGAGATCACTTCGCGCACCGAGAAACCGGTGCCCGAACCGAGGTTGCAGATCCGGTGTGTGCCCGGCTGCGACGACGACAGCGCGAGCAGGTGTGCCTGCGCCAGATCGCGGATGTGGATGTAGTCGCGCACACACGTACCGTCCGGCGTCGGCCAGTCGGTGCCGTACACCGAAATGGCCTTGCGGTGACCCAGTGCCACCTGCAACACGAGGGGGATCAGATGTGTTTCCACGACCCGGTTCTCGCCGAGCCCGGCATACGCGCCTGCCACGTTGAAGTAACGCAGGCTGGTCGCGGCCAGATCGTGCGCCGCCGCATAGGAGGTGATGGCGTGATCGATGGCCAGCTTGCTCGCACCGTAGGGATTGGTGGGGCGAGTGGGCGAGTCCTCGGTGATCGGGACCTGCTCGGGCTCGCCGTACACCGCGGCCGTGGAGGAGAACACCAGGCGCGGCGTGCCGGTCTCCCGGATCGCCTCGAGCAGCGTCAGCGTCTTCACGACATTGCCGTGCCAGTACTTCTCCGGCTGCTCCACCGACTCGCCGACCAGCGACTGTGCCGCGAAATGCAGGACGCCGTCGAAGGATTCGGCACGCAGCAGTTCGGGGGCGGGGGGGGGGGGAGGGGGGGGGACGAAAAAGAGAGCGCGCCGCGCGGCCAGGGGCGGGACAGGGGGAAAGGGGGAGGGAGAGAACAACACAAGAGGCGCAAGGGAAAAAACAAAACA
>NZ_JBHXNJ010000037.1:56100-57007 GCF_042719655.1 Nocardia sp. NPDC058518 | reverse complement strand
CCGTTGCGTAGGCGACGAAGGAGCAAGCAACGGTGCCTGACCGGCGGCCCCTTGGGGCCGCGGACACGCGCGCGCCAGCGCGCCAACAAACACAGCCCCAGTTAGCCCACAACCAACCGAGATTGCCAGCTACTTGCCAGTACCGGCCCAACAGATCCCGCCGCGAATGTACGCTCGCCCAGCGCTCCTGTCGGGGGGAGTCGTGCACGTCGACCATCAGGCCGTCTGTGCAACTGTGAGCAGGGGACATTCGAAATGAATCAGTCAGCGGGGAAAGCAGTTTCGTCAGTGCGTCATGGCCGGACAGTGGCGATCGCGGTGGCGATGCTGGCGGCCGTCACCGGTTGTGCAGCAGAGAGCAGGTCAAGTGCGGAGTCGCCGACACCGACGACGGTGCTTGCCGCAACACCGACCAGCACGCCCGCGATCGCACCACCGCCGGCGACCACCGCAGCTGTAGCTCCGACTACCTCCGCCGCAGCGCCGGCGCCGACCGCGATAATGCCCGCGGTGCTCTGCATGAACCTGCAGGAAGCGCAGAACACCATCCAGGCGGCGGGAGTGTTCTTCTCCCGGTCCACGGATGCCAGCGGCCGCGGCCGCGCACAGGTAATGGACCGCAACTGGACCGTTGTCGCCCAGGAACCCGCAGCGGGAGTTCCGATCGGCGAGGGGGAAGCGGTGCTGTCGGTGGTGAAGAACGAAGAACCCAGTCAGTGCTGAGGTGAGACCGGCTGGCCGACCTACGCGAGCTTGTCCTTCGAGGTCATAGCTATTCAGCTCGCGCGCAAACATGCGCGGAAAACAGTGAGGCGCGGGGGGGGGCGGGGGCGCCGCCGCGCGCGCGCGGCGCCGCCCCCCCAAAGACGCGCGGGGTCTCTCCCCGCGCGGGGGAGCGCGCGCGCGC
>NZ_JBHXNJ010000037.1:39149-56090 GCF_042719655.1 Nocardia sp. NPDC058518 | reverse complement strand
CACCCCGACGAGCCCCCCCCCACCCCCCCCCCGCCTCACTGGGTGTTCGTGTTCAGTTGCTAGTTCTTGCGACCTGGGGACTTCGCACCGGACTTGAAGCCGAGGCCGCCGGGCTTGGCGGTCGGCGGAGCTACCGAGGTGCCGTTGCCGTTGGTCGGCTCGGCCTGGGTGGCCGACTCCGCCGCGGGGGCTTCCGGTTCCGCCGTCGCGGATTCGGCCGGGGCTGCGGGTGCAGGTTCCGCGGCAGGTGCCGGGGTCGCAGCAGGTGCCGCAGCGGTGCCGGGAGCCTTCGGGCCGGGGCGCTTCAGGCCCGACTTCATGGCCAGCCCCTTGGCGGGCACCGAGGGCTTGGACTCGGCGGGGGCCGAGACCTCGGGGGCGACAGGAGCTTCCACAGGAGCCGCCTCTGCTGCCGGAGCTGCCGGAGCTGCCGGTGCGTCGGGGGCCGCTGCGGTCGGAGCTGCCTTGGCGCCCGGCGCCTTCGCCTTGCCCTTCATACCGAGGCCCTTGACCGGCGCGGCGGCCGGTGCGGGAGCGGCTTCGGCGGCAGGGGTTTCCGCGGCGGGAGCGGCCGGAGCCTTCGCGCCGGGCGCCTTCGCCCCACCCTTCATGCCGAGGCCACCACCGGGAGCCTTCGCCCCACCCTTCATACCAAGGCCCTTGACCGCGGGAGCCGCGGCTTCGGCGGCGGGGGCCGCTTCAGCCGCAGGAGCCTTGGCAGCACCCTTCATACCGAGCCCGCCACCGGGAGCTTTCGCTCCACCCTTCATACCGAGACCCTTGGCCGGAGCGGCCGCGGTGGTTTCGGCAGCGGGGGCAGCTTCAGCGGAGGCCTTCGCACCCGGCGCCTTGGCAGCGCCCTTCATGCCGAGCCCACCACCGGGAGCCTTCACGGCACCCTTCATACCCAGACCACCACCGGGAGCCTTGGCAGCGCCCTTCATGCCCAGGCCGCCACCTGTAGGAGCAGCCTTCGGCGCGGCCGCAGCGGCGACCTCGGCCACCGGCTCCGGTTCCACCTCGGGTTCGGGCTCAGCCTTGGGCTCCTGGACGACAACCAGATTCGCCGACAACTCAGCAGCATCGATACGAGTGATCGAGTCCAACATCAACTGCGAGACATCGACGACCTCGACACCCTCGCCCTGACCCTGCTCCTGACGAGCGGTCACACCATCGTTGAGCATGACCCGACAGAACGGGCAACCCGTCGCGATCTTGGTCGGATTCGTCGACAGAGCTTCATCGACCCGGTCGACGTTGATGCGCTTGCCGAGCTGCTCTTCCATCCACATCCGAGCACCACCGGCACCACAGCACATGGAACGTTCGCCGTGGCGCGGCATCTCGATCAGATTCGAACCCGACGCTTCCATCAGCTCACGCGGTGCGTCGTAGACCTTGTTGTGCCGACCCAGATAGCAGGGGTCGTGGTAGGTGATGTTCTGCGACACCGTCGCGACCGGGACCAGCTGCTTCTGGCGCACGAGCCGGTTCAGCAACTGGGTGTGGTGGACCACCTCATAGGTGCCACCGACCTGCGGGTACTCGTTGTTGAGCGTGTTGAAGCAATGCGCGCAGGTGACGACGATCTTCTTCTTGGACTGCTCGACACCCTCGAACACCGAGTTGATGACCTCGATGTTCTGCAACGCCAACTGCTGGAACAAGAACTCGTTACCCGCACGCCGCGCCGAGTCACCGGTACAGGTCTCTTCCGCACCCAAGACCATGAACTTGGTCCCCGCGGTCGCGAGGAGCTCGGCGACTGCCTTGGTGGTCTTCTTCGCGCGGTCTTCGTAGGCGCCGGCGCAACCGACCCAGAACAGGTACTCGTACCCGTCGAAGCTGTCGGCGTCCTTACCGAAGACCGGGATGTCGAAATCGACTTCCTTGATCCAGTTCAACCGGTCTTTGGAGTTCTGACCCCACGGGTTGCCCTTGTTCTCGAGGTTCTTGAACAGACCCGCCAGCTCGGAGGGGAACTCCGACTCGATCAGCACCTGGTAGCGGCGCATATCGATGATGTGGTCGACATGCTCGATATCGACCGGGCACTGCTCGACACACGCACCACAGGTCGTGCACGACCACAACACCTCGGGATCGATGATCCCGCCGATGTCCTCGCCGCCGACCAGCGGACGATCGGCTTCGGCACGAGCGGCCGCGGGGATCTTGGCCAGCGCGGCCTCATCGGGCTTGCCATCGGCGTCGACCAGGCCGACCTCGTCACCACCGGCGTCCTTGCGGCCACCGGCCAGCAGGTACGGGGCGGCGGCGTAACCGTGGTCGCGCAGCGACATGATCAGCAGCTTCGGCGAGAGCGGCTTACCGGTGTTCCAGGCGGGGCACTGCGACTGGCAGCGACCGCACTCGGTGCAGGTGGTGAAGTCGAGCCAGCCCTTCCAGGAGAAGTCCTCCATGCGGCCCGCACCCAGGGTGTCGACCTCGGGGTCGACGTTCTCCATGTCGAGAACCTTGCCGTTGGAGATCATCGGCGCGGCCGCACCGAGGGCGACGCTGCCGTCGGCCTCGCGCTTGAAGTAGATGTTGAAGAAGGCCGAGAAGCGGTGCCAGGCCACGCCCCACGTGATGTTTCGGCCGACCAGGTAGAGGAAGGCCATGCCCGACATCAGCTTGACGAACGCGAAGATCGACACCATGGTCGGGCTCGCGGGCAGCAGCTTGGCGATCTGCATGGTGAAGAAGTCGGTGGAGGCGTGCCCGTGCCCGTAGGTGGCGATCTTGCCCGCCTTGACGAAGATCATGCCGAGGCCCTCCATCAAGACGATCGTCTCGATGACATAGGCGGGCGCCATCTTGGAGCCGGTGAAACGCGACAGGCGCGCGGGAATCCGCGGGTGGTTCAGCTGACGGATGATGATCAGCGCGCCGATACCGATCACGGTGCCGATGCCGAGGATCTCGTCGGTCAGGTGGTAGATCGCCCAGTTGCCGATGATCGGCCAGTGGAACGAGCCGTCGAAGGTCTGGCCGTAGGCCTCGAACCACAGGATCGCGCCGAGGATGAAGCCGGTCATGACCAGCCAGTGCGCCCAGCCGACGGTGCGGAACTTGTTCATCCGCGTATGGGCCGCGACCTCGATGAACATGTTCTTGAACCGTGGGAAGAACGGTCGCCAACGATCGGGGGCCGTCTGGCCGATGGTGATGGCCTTGCCGATGTTCCATGCGCCGCCGATAAACGACGCCCAACAGAACAGGCTGAGCACAGCTCCAATCGTGCCCAACGTGATAGTCAGGGCATTCATGTCGCGACCTTTCTTTCGAGGCAACACGAGGGTCTGAGCGAGGAGACCTCACCCGATTGCTCGTATCGTAACTGCCACTAAGTTACCGGCCAGTAACTACAGCCGTCCACCGTAGGATCGGCTTTTGTGCTCTGACCTTGTTTACTGGGACTTGACCTGTGGTTTGCCTGTGAGCAATATCACAAAATTGTTTGCTACGGGGTTCCCGTAACGCCTGTTGAACACCGTAAACCGTGCGTGAACTGCGGTGAAGCTAAGGTCAGGCTTACTAACCCCACCGAAATTCCTTCTGGTCTCAGGGGATTCGGTCCATTAGGCTCCAGCTGTTCTGCATGCTGTGCCGGTCTTCACACTGCTCGGGGAGAAGTAGGGGACATCTCATAGGGATGCCCTGCTTGACGAGATCTCGCGTGTTGCTCGATCGCACGCCGCACCACACCTGATGGATTGGAACCTGAATGAACTTCCGTAAGACCACTGCGGCTGCCGCGCTGGTTATCGGGGCGATGACCGTTGCCATGGGCACTGCTCATGCCGAAGAGGCACCGCAGGACATCAAGTACTCGGTCAAGCTGGTCGACAAGACTGTCGTCGCCACCGTGAAGAACGGCACCTTCTCGATCGTCGAGCAGGATGGCGCGACACCCGAGGCGCCCAAGACCAAGATCGCCGAGATCAAGGACTCCCGGGGTGGCGTCGTCGTGGCGCTGCCAATCGCCTTCGCGATCAACGGCGCGGAGATCCCGACGGCTGTCAAGGTTGCCGAGGACTCCACGGTCCTCTCGCTGACCCCGGAGAAGCCTAAGGGTGTCGATGTGGCGGCCAATCCGGTCGCGGTCAAGCCCGTCCTGAAGGGGCAGGAGATCGCCTCGGCTCAGGAGAACCAGAAGGCGATCAATGACTTCGCCGGCAAGTTCAGCATCGGCACCGCCATCGGTACGTTCGTCGGTACGGCTATCGGCGCCATCGCGGGCTGCGCCATCGGCTTCTTCGTTCTTCCGGTTGTTGGTTGCGTCCCTGGCTTCGGCACGGGTGCCGCAGTCGGTGGAGTGCTCGGCATGATCGCCATTGGTGGTCCGACCATGATGGTTGCCGGCTTCGAGCTGCTCAACGTCTTGCAGGCTGCGGACGGCACCACTGTGTGGGCCGACAAGCCGAAGGCCGTCGCGGCCCCGGCTCCTGAGCTCGCTCCGGCCAACTGATAGGGCTTACGCCCCAACGGTTTCTCCGCTAAGGCCCCGCTCCTCTTCGGAGCGGGGCCTTACGCGTTCGGCGACTACGGCCCCTTCAGCAATCGGCGAACCAAGCCTTCACGAACCCCGCCGACTGATAGGTGTAGTCCCACGCCCAGCGGGCCGGCGAGAGATGTGGTTCGGGGTCGGCGAACAGCAAGTCGCCGTCCCAGCATTGTCCGAGGATGTAGCGGGCGCGGGAGATGTGCGGGGTGAAGGTGACCACGATGACCCGGTCCCAACCGGCACCGAGGCGCGCCAGTTCGCGGCCTTCGCCGAGAGTGGTGCGGGGGTCGGGGTCGAAACAGATGACCTCGAAGCTGTAGCCCCCGTGGCAGATTCGATTCACCATCGGGCTGTGGTCGTAGGGGTTGGAGATCAGGACGCGGGGCGCGTACCCCTGCGCGGCCAGCCGCAGACCGAGTTGTTCGCGGCCGTCGTGCGCCCCACCGAGGACGAGAATCGCGTCGGCGGTCTGCGGGGTATCCGTGCGCGGCCGCACGTACACCGGCCACAGCGCGACCACCGCGATCAACACCACGACCAGCAATCCACCCGTGGCGACCAGGACCCGACGCACAGTCAATGCTCCATCCGCGATATTCGTGCGATTCTCGCCGGTGCAGGCCGACGATCCGAACCGTGCACCGACCAGCTATCGTATTCCCGCAGGTGAGAGCCCCGCGCGCCGCTCACCTCAGCCAGCGTTTCCCCCTGTACACCAGATGTTGCGCCCCCTCTTGCCTCGCTGACGCGGCGTAGCCACGCGCGCCGCTTACCAACAGAAGTATGCGATGCACAGTCTTCGGAACGGGGTACCTCGGAGCCACGCATGCAGCGTGTATGGCCGAGTTGGGACACGACGTGGTCGGGGTGGACGTCGATCCCGGCAAGGTGGCCAAGCTGGCCGATGGTGTGGTGCCGTTCTACGAGCCGGGGCTAGAGGAAGTGCTGCAGCGCAACCTCGCCGCCGGCCGCCTGCGGTTCACCACCGACTACTCCGACGCCGCGGCCCACGCCGACGTCCACTTCCTCGGCGTCGGAACACCGCAGAAGAAGGGCGAGTACGGCGCCGATCTGAAATACGTTCACGCGGTGGTCGACACGCTCGCCCCGATGCTGGAACGCCCGGCGATGATCGTCGGCAAGTCCACGGTGCCGGTGGGAACCGCCGCCGCGCTCGGCATTCGGGCCCGCGAGCAGGCGAATGTCGAGGTGGAGGTCGCCTGGAACCCCGAGTTCCTGCGCGAGGGTTTCGCGGTGCAGGACACCCTGCGCCCCGACCGCCTCGTCCTCGGTCTCGACCATGCCCGCGAACGTTCGTCCTGGGTCGAGCAGCACATCCGCGAGATCTACGCCGACCTCATCGCCGCCGAGATCCCCTTCCTGCTCACCGATCTGGCCACCGCCGAGTTGGTGAAGGTCTCGGCGAATGCCTTTCTGGCGACCAAGATCTCGTTCATCAACGCCGTCTCGGAGGTCTGTGAGGCCACCGGCGCTGACGTCACCATGCTGGCCGACGCACTCGGCTACGACGCCCGCATCGGCCGCCGCTTCCTCAATGCCGGACTGGGTTTCGGTGGCGGCTGCTTACCCAAGGACATCCGCGCCTTCATGGCCCGCTCGGGCGAACTCGGCGCCGATCACGCCGTCGCGTTCCTGCGCGAGGTCGACAACATCAATATGCGCCGCCGCACCAAGGTCGTCGACATGGCCGCCCGCGCCTGCGGTGGTTCCCTGCTCGGCGCGAATGTGGCGGTCCTCGGCGCGGCCTTCAAGCCCGAATCCGACGATGTGCGCGATTCGCCCGCCCTGAATGTGGCGGGCATGATCCAGCTGCACGGCGCCGTCGTCACCGTGTACGACCCCAAAGCAGTGGAGAATTCGCGCCGCGTGTTCCCCACGCTGAACTACGCCACCTCGGTCTCGGAGGCCTGTGATCGCGCCGATGTGGTGCTGGTACTTACCGAATGGAACGAATTCACCGCTTTGACTCCGGCCGACCTGGACCCGGTGGTACGTTCCCGTTCGATCATCGACGGTCGCAACTGCTTGGACAGCACCGCCTGGCGTCAAGCCGGGTGGGTGTACGCCGGACTCGGGACCCCGTAGAGTAGCGAGCCAAGCGGGGGCTGGGCGAATTTCGTGCAGCACGGACGAGATGGGCAGCGGATGAGTTCGGTTCTGGGAGTATCGGTGGGGGCCGGGACGGTGCGCCTCGCGCGTCCGCAGCACGGCGGCCCGCACGGTTCTGTCCCGGCGTATTCATTCGAGCTGCAATCCATCTCGATGCCCGAACAGCGGGCCGAGGAGTTCGCCGCCGACGCGATCGCCGCCACGCTGGCCGCCACGCCGGAGGTCGTCGCCACCACCATCACCTTCCGCAGCGATCCGCAGGCCAGGGCGGTCCGCGCCGCGATGGCCAGGCGCCAGCTCACCAACTACCAGCTCGTTCCCGAAGCCGTTGCCGCCGTGCACTTCGCCCACGCCACCAGCGATATGCGCGAAGTGTCCACGCTGGCCGTGTACGACCTGGGCAGTTCGGGTCTCACGGTGAGCGTGATCAACGCCCGCACCAGCGATGTGTACCAGTGCGAGCGGATCAGCGACATCAGCGGCGACTACCTGGATTCGCTGATCAGGGAGCAGCAGATCGCCTCGGGCCGGATCGCGCATCCGGCCGACCCGGCGGGCCTGGCCGCACTCGACGCGCTGTGCCGGGCTGCCAAGGAGCAGCTGTCCAACAGCAATGCGGTGGCGCTACCCAGCGAACAGGGCCTGGTGCTGCTCACGCAGGAGAATTTCGAAGCGCTGATGATGCTGGCGATCGAGTCGTCGGCCCGGATGACCCGCGATGTCATCATCCGCGCGCAACATCCGGTGCAGGCGGTGATGGTTCTCGGTGGTGGCGCCCGGATTCCGTTGATCGCGCGCGTGCTCGAGCGCACGATCGGCGTGCCGGTGATCGTGCCCGCCGAGCCGGAGACCGCGCTGGCCCGCGGTGCCGCGTTGCTCGCCCGGCCCGCCCAGGTCCAGCAGGCGCCGGTCGCCCCGGCGCCGATCCCGATGGGCGAACACGACGACACGACCCCCGCCTGGCTCACCGCACCCACCCGCGGCCGCCGTCCGCTCAGCGCGCTCACCAATCGCGCTCATTCCCGCCGGGAACTGAATGTGGCGGTGCTGACGGTGAGTTCGCTGGTGGTCGTCGCCGCGATCGGCCTCGGCCTCGGCTACGGCCCCGAAGTGCTCGAGCGCGGTTCGTCGAGTGACGGTTCGCAAGCCGTCCCCGCGTCGACCCCGCCACGCCCCAGCGTCGTCGGCCCGTCGACGGCTCCGGTCGCGACCACCGAGGCCCAGCACGAAACCGTGGCCGCGCCACCGGTGAATCCGCGGCAAGCGGAGGTAACCACCACCGCGCCGCCCGCCCAGGGCCCCAACACCTTCACCGTGGTCCCTGGGCTCCCCCCGGTCGTCCTGCCGACCCTGCCCCCGGTTGTCCTGCCCGGCTTCCCACCCGCCGGTCAGTAACCGCTCGATTCGAAGACCTGCCCGGTTCAGTTCCGGGCGTGTCTGGCGCGCGCGGGCGCCACCGCTGCCTGCTTCGACCCGAAGGGCCGTGCCAGCATCACCGCGATCGCCGTCGTCAACGGCACCGACAACGCCAGCGCGATGCCACCCACCGCCGATCGCGTGATCTCGATGGCCACCGCGTCACCCGTCAGCACATCGGTGATCGAGCGCCCCGCCACGCTGAACAGCAGCAGCAACGGCAGCGCCCCACCGGCATAGGCGAGCACGAGCGTGTAGACGGTGCTGGCGATGTGGTCGCGCCCGACCCGCATGGCCGCGGTGAAGATCTCCCGCCGCGTCGCGCCTTCGTCGAGCGCGGCGAGTTCGAAGGCCGCCGAAGCCTGGGTGATGGTCACGTCGTTGAGCACACCGAGCGAGCCGATGATGAACCCCGCCAGCAGCAACCCGGTGATGCTCACGTGCTGGATGTAGGTCGCCACGTTGGTGTTCTGTTCCTCGGACAACCCCGTGAGATGGGTGGCCTCGATAGCCAGCCACGACAGCACCGCGGCCACCACCATCGACGCGAGCGTCCCGAGCAACGCCGAACTGGTCCGCAGATTCACCCCGTGCGCGAGGTACAGCACCACGTAGAGAATCAGCGCCCCCGACACCAGCGCGACCGGAATCGCCGACTTCCCGTCGAGCAGCGCGGGCAGCAGGAACATCACCACCACACCGAACGCGAAGCACAACCCGACGAGTGCCCGGAACCCTCGCCACCGCGCGACCACACAGATCACCACGACGAACGCGAGCACGATCAAGGCCAACGGCAGCCCGCGCGAGTAGTCCTCGAACGCGTACATGGTGACCCCCGCCGGATCAGCGGCCCGCACCACCCGAATGTTGTCGCCCGCCCGCAGATCGGGCTGCCCCGGCCCCGGCGCGATCTCGAACAGCGTCTTCTTACCCTCGTCGGGCCCCGACCTGAGCTCGATGATGCTGCGCTGACACGTGTAGGAGGCGGTCCGCGGCGGTTGCGGCGTGTCCGCGAACACCTTCCCGTTCGACGGACTCCCGCAGGGACCGATGTCCTGCATGACAACGGTTCCGGCCTCGGTCTGCACCGCCTCACCGGTCATGGTCTGCATCGGCAACGGAATCTCGACGTGCTGCGCACTCGGCCACAAGATCACCGTCGCGACCAGCACCACCGCCCCGATGATCGCCAACAACCCGACAACAACCTTGGCTGCGGTGTCACTGATGGCAATCGGCCCGGAATGGTCGTGATGGTGATGATGATGCTCGCTCACGGCCCGAAGCTTAAAGGACTTCGTTTTCAATAACACCCCCGCAACACCAGATCTCGCAAGAACATGGGTAACTCCCCGGGAACGAGCAAACTGGGCCCACATCAGAACCCCCGCCGCATACAAAAACCTCCCCGGGTCTAGGTCTGGCCTAGACCCGGGGAGGCGGGTTTGTGGGCGGCGGAGAGCAGGGGGGTGTCTCCGCCGCCGGAGGCAGGCGCCCAGGGGGGTAGGCGCGCGTACCTAAGGCTCTCGGTTGTCCAGGGGGGGTAGACAACCGGGCCAGGGCGCCGAAGCGCCGAGGTCTACTGTACACAAAAGATGGACTTTTGCACTAGTAGATCTTCAAAACATCCAACATTCCGAACTCTCAGTCTGTTTTACCTGCCATACCAAGATGGGCATCCTGACGAGAGTCCCTAAACTCACTGGTCAAAGCCCTGACAAGTGAGCTCCGACTGTAGCTCTACTGTCGGTAGCTGGCGAGGAAGTTGCCGAACCGCTCGATCGCCACGGCCAGATCGCGCGCCCACGGCAGGGTCACGATCCGCAGATGGTCGTTCGCCGGCCAGTTGAAGCCGGTCCCCTGCACCATCAAGATCTTCTCCTGCAGCAGCAGATCCAGCACGAGCTTTCCGTCGTCGTGGATCTCGTGCACATTCGGGTCCAGCCGCGGGAACGCGTACAGCGCGCCACGCGGCTTCACGCACGACACACCGGGGATCATGTTGAGCCGCTCCCACGCCACATCGCGCTGCTCGAGCAGCCGCCCACCGGGCAGGATCAGGTCCTCGATGCTCTGATGTCCGCCGAGCGCCACCTGAATGGCGTGCTGAGCGGGCACGTTCGGGCACAGTCGCGAGGACGCGAGCAGATCGATGCCCTCGAGGAAACCGGCCGCGTGCTCCTTCGGCCCGGTGATCGCGAGCCAGCCCGAGCGGTAACCGGCCACCCGATACGCCTTCGACAGCCCGTTGAACGTCAGGCACAGCAGGTCGGGGGCGAGCGAGGCCAGCGAGATGTGCTTGGCGTCGTCGTAGAGGATCTTGTCGTAGATCTCGTCGGCCAGCAGCAGCAACCGATGCTTGCGCGCCAGGTCGACGATCTGCTGCAACACCTCCGCCGAGTACACCGCACCCGTCGGATTGTTCGGGTTGATCACCAGCAGGGCCTTGGTCTTGTCGGTGATCTTGGATTCGATATCGGCGATATCGGGCTGCCAGCCGTTCTCCTCGTCGCACAGGTAGTGCACCGGAGTACCGCCGGCCAGGCTGGTCATGGCCGTCCACAGCGGGTAGTCGGGCGCCGGGATCAGCACCTCGTCGCCGTTGTCGAGCAGGGCCTGCATGGTGACGGTGATCAGCTCGGACACTCCGTTGCCGAGGTAGACATCGTCCACATCGAGCTCGGGGAAGCCCGGCACCAGCTCGTACCTGGTCACGATCGCGCGCCGCGCCGACAGGATGCCCTTGGACTCGGAGTACCCCTGGGCATACGGCAGGGCGGCGATGATGTCGCGCATGATCACATCGGGCGCCTCGAAGCCGAAGGGCGCCGGGTTGCCGATATTGAGCTTGAGAATGCGGTGGCCCTCGGCCTCCAGGCGTGCTGCCTGTGCGTGAACCGGCCCACGGATCTCGTAGACCACGTTCTGCAGTTTGGTCGACTGCTCGAGAACGCGCGGGGGCACATGCGGCAATTGAGGACTCACCGGTCCCATGTTGCCATCCTGTGCAACCTTATTTGGGCGCGCGGTCGCCTTGTGCCCTGGTGACAGCCCTCTACGGTCGCGGGTGGGTGGCCAAGGCCGCGGTCGCGACACAGAATTCTTCGATGCGTTCGTCGAGGCCGCGCGCTTCCACCGCGTCCCGATAGGTCGGGGCGGCGATGCGGCGGCGCAGGCCAACGAGGCGTTCGCTCAGCTGGGCGATGCGCTTGTCCTCGGGGAGGTCGAGGACCGGACGCAGGGCGTCGGCGGCGCCGTCGATGCTGCCGTTGATGAGGTGCGCGGCCGCGTTGTCGACGCGGGCCAGCGATTCGGCGCCGTAGGAGCGTTGTAACGGTGGACCGCTCGAGTAGAGGGTGATGGCGCGTTCGGTGGCGGCCAGTGCCTGTTCGGCGCGGCCGAGCTGGATGCAGGTGGCGCCCGCGTAGTAGGCGGCCTTGGGCGGGCCGAAACCGAACACCCCGCCGATCTCGTCGTGCAGTTCGTCGCGGCGGTCGCCGGCCGCCACCTCGGCCGCGCGCAGGCACCGGTCGGTCTCGGCGTCGCTGCCGAGCCGCGCCCACACTCTTGCCTCGATATTGAGCAGCCGCACCCGGCCGAGTCCCGGCCCCGCGAATTCCTGTCCGCTGCGCGCTAATTGGACGGCGTTGCGCGGCCGGTCGGACCAGTTCTCGATCAGCGCGTGCATGCCGCGCGTCCACGCGCGCAATCCGTTGTGCCCGCTCAGCTCCGCGTAAGCCCAAGCGGCCCTGATCTGTTCGCCCGCGGCGTCGAGATAGCCCAGGTCGGTACTCGCGTTGGCCAGCAGCCCCGACAACGTCCCGGCCAGCAGGTAGAGGTGGCTGGTGTCGACCGGCTTCTGCTGCCCGTCGAGTAGTCGATACACCCGCCTGCGCACCCGCAGCATCTCCACCATCATCGGTGCGGGTGCGGCATGGACGTATTCGTTGGCGATGCGCCGGACGTCGGCGTCGAGCTGGGCCAACGTCGTTGCCCCCACGTTGGTGCCCTCCGCGGCGGCCGCGTGTTCGCTGGCCTCGTGCGCAGCCGCCATGATCAACTCCCTCTCCGACAACACCTCGGGCACAGCACCTTTGACAGTTCCCGCATCGACGAACGCGAGCAGGTCAGCATCACCCGCGGGCGCCAGCAGGGTCGAGAATCGCGCGCGCACAACATCATCGGACCGGGCCAGTGACGTATCGAGCGCGGCCTGATTCACCGGACGTGGGCGCACCCGCACCCCGCCGGCTTCCCATTTCGACACCAGCCGTTCGTGCACACCGAGATGAGCCGCGAACTCCCGGATGCTCATTCGTTTGGCATCGCGAAGAGCTCTGGCCTCTCTCCCTGTCCACTCCCCGACCACGGCGTCACCTCATCCGACGGACAACTCCCTCCAGAGTACGAGCGTGACAGTGAGACACACCACAAGTTCGCGGAATCGGTTGCCAGAGGCAGTGAAAGGGCGGTGCGGGGCAGTGGTCACGCGCGCCCGCATGCGCGATTCTGGAAGCGTGGAAGCCAGAACTGTCGACGACTGGGTGCGTTGTTACCAGCGTGAATTCCGGCTACCCGTCCGCGAGCGCGGCGGCTTTGTGATGCTGCCGATCACCGACCGGCTCTGCGTGGTGCATCTCCCGACCACGCGCGCCGAGAAGGTGCTCACGGCGCTACGCGAGCAACGTTGCGAGGGTCCGGTGCTGGCACGCCAGATCCGCTGGAGCGTGCTCGCCGTACCCGACGCCAGGCCCTCCGAGGAAGAGGCCGCCGAGCTCGCGGGGCTCGATATCGATATCCCCGGCACCGGCAGCGCCGTGATGCTGCCGACCAATCTGGGCCGCTGGAGCCGCGAGGGCTGTCACTGGGTGCGCCCGCCCACCGGCGGCGGCGACACCCTGCCCGCGCTGTCGCTGGTGCTGAGTCTCGCCGTGGCGTCAGGCCCTCAGCGGGTCTCGACCGCGCTCAGAGAATCGGGCGAGAGGGGAAAGTTGAGGTACGACCGCGACGGCGTCGGCCCCCGCTGACCCTGATACTTCGACCCCGCTTTGGCGCTGCCGTACGGATGCTCGGCCGGGCTGGACAGCCGGATCAGGCACAGCTGCCCGATCTTCATCCCCGGCCACAGCGTGATCGGCAGATTCGCCACGTTCGACAGCTCCAGGGTGATGTGCCCGCTGAACCCCGGATCGATGAATCCCGCCGTCGAATGCGTGAGCAGCCCGAGCCGCCCGAGACTCGACTTGCCCTCCAGCCGCCCCGCCAGATCGTCGGGCAGCGAGCACACCTCGAGCGTGGACCCGAGCACGAACTCCCCCGGGTGCAGCACGAACGGCTCCCCCGGCTTCGGCTCCACCAGGCTGGTCAGCTCGTCCTGCTGCTGCGCCGGATCGATATGGGTGTAGCGACTGTTGTCGAACACCCGGAACAGCCCGTCGAGGCGCACGTCGATGCTCGACGGCTGAACCATCGACTCGAGCATCGGTTCGACGCCGAGACGCCCAGCGGCGATCTCGGCCCTGATGTCACGATCGGAGAGCAGCACCGGCCCAGTGTAGACGCTGCCGAATCCGCACAACGCCGTGCGCGCGACCCAGCAAGACCCGAACATTTGGGGCATCGAAAGGGCTCTGATCTGGGAATTCGGTCCCACCAACGAAACTCTGAACCACTAGAGTTTCACTAGGTGCCACGGTGGGACCGAAAGGATGCCCGCAGAGAATGAAAAAGATCGGATCGGGCCTTGCCGTTCTGTGCGCGTTGACGGGGCCGGGCCTGTTCGCGGCTTCCGCATCCGCGACCGTCGAAGACATCTACGTCACCGGTCCGTCCACCCCCGGACAGCCGTACTCCCGAGCCTGCAACTACGTAGGCGCGCAGTGCGAGATCGTCGCGCGCCTCATCGGCGCCGACAATCAGGATCCAGTGGTCATCACGATCAACGGAACCGACCTCGGCGCCCCACGCTACGCCCGCTACACCAACCGCTCCGCGGCTTTCATCGAGTGGCGCGCACCCGCCCTCGGCACCTACACCGTCATCGCCGAACAGGGCACCTCGACATCGACACTCGTCATCAACATCACCGAGCCATCCTCCGGCACCGGTTCGGCACTGCTGCCCTCCGGTTCGGCAGGCTGACCGGCACCACACCCGCAGTCGAACCGGGCTCGGCGCCCATCCCGATCGAGCAGTGTTTCCTGGCAAGCCCGACGCAACGTCTGCTACAGTCGCGATTGGCACTGGTGGTACCCCGCTGGTGTAGTTTGCCGATGTAGTTCAATGGTAGAACTTCTGCTTCCCAAGCAGATGGCGCGGGTTCGATTCCCGTCATCGGCTCTTACGACGAAGGCCCCGGATCAGCCGATCCGGGGCCTTCGTCGTCGCGGCGGGTCAGCCCGCGTGCAGGGTGCGGAACTTGCTGCCGTGGAATACCAGTGGGTCGATGTCCTCGCGGGCGGCTACGCGGTTTACGCGCAGGATTACTACTAGGTGGTCGCCTGCGGTGACCTGGGTTTCCGGGACTCCTTCGATCCAGGCTGTGGCGCCGTCGATGAATACCGCCTCGCCGGTGCCGCGGTGGAGGGCGGTTTCGCGGAAGCGGTCGCCGTTGCGGGCGCCGAGGGCTTTGGCCGCGGCTTGCTGGTCGGTGCCGAGCAGGCTCAGGCCGAGGTGGCCCGCGCTTGCCAGTTTGGGCCAGGTCGACGAGGAGTTCTGTACGCAGAACGAGACGAGCGGTGGGTCGAGGGAGACGGGTACGAAGGTGCTCACCGCCAAACCGTGTGGGGTGCCGTCGATCTCGGCGCACACGGCGACCACGCCGCTGGGGAAGTTGGCGAAGGCGCAGCGCAGGCCGTTGCCGTCGGCGGGAAAGTCCAAGAGCTCATGCATGATTCGTTGCCTCCACCGGCCGGACGGCCGGGTCTGTCAGTGCCGCGACGACGGGTCCCCATCGCCGCGCGTATTCCTCGATGACGCCGTCCTCGCCGAAGGTCCGGTCGGAAAGGTAGAGCCCTGGCAGCGCGGCGGTGCCGCCGATCTCCACCAGGACGGGCTTGAGCAGCAGGTCGGGTGCCAGCGCGTGCGCCGGACCCGCGCCGAGCATCACCGGCACCGTCACCACATCGGCCAGCCCGGTACCGCCGTCGAACTGTTCGAGGAACAGTTTCAGCAGTCCGGTGTAGGTGGCCTTGAAGGTCGGGCTGGCGAACACGACGAGCTCGGAGGACGCGACGGTGCGCGCGGCCGCCGTCACCGCCGGGTCGCCCCAGCCGAGCAGGCCGGGCCCGAGGGTGACCAGGTCGATCACCGCGGGCTCGGTGTCGGGGCGCAGTGCCCGCGCGACCCGCACGGCCGCGGCGAGGGTGCGCGATGCGGGTTTCGGGTTACCGACGACGACCGTCACTGTCATGGGATGTCCTTGTCTCGCGTGGTGGTTCTAGATGACGCCGTGCAGCGGCGGCGGCCGGTTGTGCAGAACGGCCCGCCCGATGTGCTGGTATTTCCAGCGAACGGGGTCGTGCAGCGTGTGGGTGCGCGCGTTGCGCCAGAAGTGGTCGAGTCGATGTTCGGCCGCGGCGCTGCGGGTGCCGCCCACTTCGAATATCGCCGCGGATACCTCGTTCGCAGCACGGTCGGCAAGGATCTTGGCCGTCGCGACCGCGATCGACGCCTGCGCGCCGTCGCCTTCGAGAGAGGCCACCGAATGCGCGTTCTCCGCTACCGCCTGGGCAGCCACCGCCCCCGGCCGAACCGCCGCGTCCACCGCCGCACCCGCGACGATCAGCGTCGATTCGGCAGCCGCGACGGCGACAGCCAATTCCCCGAACCGTTGCGCGACCAGCGGATCGTCAGCCGCATGCGCGACCTCGGCCTCGAACCACGGCCGACTGCGCGTGCGCACGAACTCGGCCGCCGCCGCCAGCGCACCGCGCGCGATACCCGCGTCGATCGCGGCGTGCAGGAGCTGCGCGAACGCCCCGTACCCGGTCGGTGCGTTCACCGCGGACGCCCGCGAGACCAGCTGCTCGGGCCCGACAACAACCCCGGCGAACTCGACCGTCCCGCTCCCGGTTGTCCGCTGCCCCAGCGCATCCCAGTCGTCGACAATCCGCACTCCCGGCTCGAGCGCGGGCACGAAAGCCACATACTCGCCGGGCTTCAGCCCCGAAATAGCCTGCGGGTCATCGAGTCTGGTCAATACCGCAAGCACGTCGGCGAACAGCGACCCCGTGCAGTAGTACTTCGTCCCCTCGACCACAAACCGCCGAGCCCCGATACCCGCTGAACCGGCATCGGTCTGCGACGGCACGACGTGCTCGCGCTCGCCGTTGCCCGCGCTCGTATCGTCGACCAGCCGCAGTACCGTCGAGATGTCGGCAACCGTCGCCCCACCACGTTCGGATTGTGCGTTGGCGATCCGCGCCCCCGCGAGCACCTTGCCGAAGTAGTCCCGTCGCTGAGCCCGAGTTCCCGCCAGCCGCAACAGGTTCAGATACACGAAGTGACTGTGCGGCACCTGCGCGATATTCGGATCGGCCGCGGCCAGGATCCGCACCACCTCGGCGACCACGCTCGGCGGCAGATCGGCCCCACCGAACTCGGCAGGCACCGTGATCGCGAGCAACCCACTGGCCGAGAGCTGATCCAGCTCCTCATGCGGCAGCCGACGCGAGAAATCACGTTCGGCGGCACCCGCGGCGAACACCTCGGCCAGCTCAGCCGCGATACGCACCGCCTGGCCCGCCGTGGCGATCCGCTCAGCGGTCACCACCGTCATCAGCGTCCCGGGGCGGCCCGCGGGGCCGCGGGCCCCCCAGAGCCACACACCCCCCCCCCCCAGGGACCCCCACAGCAGAACAGAACAAGAGAAGGTGAGT
>NZ_JBHXNJ010000037.1:0-39139 GCF_042719655.1 Nocardia sp. NPDC058518 | reverse complement strand
GCGCCGACCGCCCCGCCGGGGCGCGGGGTGCCGACCCGCGCGGGCGCCCCCCCGCTCATCGCGCCCCCCCGGCCGCGGGGGCCGCGCGGGCCTCCAGTTCACGCACCAGCGGCAGCACCTTGGCACCGAAGTACTCGACCTCTTCCTGGAAGTGCAGGAACCCGGCCAGGATCAGGTCGACGCCGAGCGCCCGGTAGGCCACGATCCGCTCGGCGATCTGCTCGGGCGTGCCGATCAGCCCGGTCCGGAACCCGTCGTTGTACTGGACCAGATCCTCGAACGTGGAGTCGGCCCACATGCCCTTGCGGTCACCGGTGGACGCGCCCGCCTGCTGCACCGCGTCGCGGAACCCTTGCACCGCAGGCTTGTTCGCCTTCTCGACGATCTCGCGCAAGGTGTCGCGCGCTTCCTTCTCGGTATCGCGGGCGATGATGAACCCGTTGAGCCCGAACTTCACCTCACGGTCGTTGGCCCTGGCGACCTCGCGCAGATCGCCCAATTGCTCTGTGACGCCGTCGAAGTCCTTGCCGTTGGAGAAGTACCAGTCCGCATGTCGACCACCGTTGCGCCGGGCCGCCGTCGAGTTACCACCTTGGAACAGTTCAGGATTGGGACGTTCGGGAGTATTGAGCGGCTTCGGCTTCAACGTGAAGTCACGGATGCGGTAGAAGTCGCCGCCGTAGTTCACCGCGTCCTCGGTCCAGATCTTGCGGATCACCTCGAGGAACTCGGCGCTGCGCCGGTACCGCTCATCGTGTTCGAGCCACGGCTCGCCCAGCGCCTTGAACTCACCGGCGAACCACCCCGACACCACGTTGATCGCGAACCGGCCGCCGGACAGGTGGTCGGCCGTGGCACCGAACTTGGCCAGCACCGCCGGATGCCACAGCCCGGGATGGATGGCGGCGATCACCTTGAGCCGCTCGGTCGCGGCGAGCAGCGCGAGGCTGAACGAGGTCGACTCGTGCTGGAACTCCGCGCCGTAGGAGGCGGTGTAGCGCACCTGGGTGAGCGCGTAGTCGAAACCGTTGCGCTCCGCGGTCTGGGCGAGCTTCTTGTTGTAGTCGAAATCCCAGCTGGTGCGCTGCTCGATATCGCTGGTCACCAGCCCACCACTGACGTTGGGTACCCAGTAGGCGAACGAGACCTCGTCGGCGATTCTCTCCGTGGTCACGGCAGTTCCTCCTCGTCGTCGGCTGTTCCAGTGCAACACCGGCAGCCGACCCCGACGAGGGTTTGAATCGGCGCGATCGATACGCGCTCGGGTCAGCTCCCCACGCGCACGCAATCCGCCGCGATCTTCGACTGCGCCGCGCTCACCTTGGCCGCGTCGCCCTCGCCGAGCAGCTTGGCCGGATCGTCGGACTGCGCGTTCGACACCATCACCCGCAACCCGTCCTGCGACATCCCGGAGTCGAAGAACACCTTCGCCGCGCAATCGGCCAGCGCGGGATTCTTCAACCCCTTGTCCTGCAACGACTTCGACAGCTCGGCCTGAGTCACCGCAGGTGCTTCGTCGCCACTGCCGCAGGCCGACAGCACCGGCAGCGCGAGCAGTGCCGCAGCCATCAGACAGATCCGCATTCGGTGAGTCCTCTCGATCGTCACGCATCGAGCGACGCGCGATGCGTTCGGATCATGCCGCACCATCGCCCGTGTGGCCACCCACTCGAACTGACTCACGAGTAAGATAGGCACATGGGAGACAACATCACCGTCCGATTCGACGACAATCGCGCCTATGTCGAACTGAACAGGCCCGGCAAACACAACGGGCTCACCCTGGAAATGCTCCGCGATCTTGTCGACACGGCCCGAAAAGTGGCCGACCACAAGACAACCCGCGCCGTCATCATTACCGGAAACGGCCCGAGTTTCAGTAGCGGACTCGATATCGCCGCCGCCACCCGCAATCCGGTGGCTATCGTCAAAGAATTCCTCCCGCGACCATTGCGCGGCACCAATACCTTCCAGGAAGCCTGCTGGGCCTGGCGCCGCCTCGACGTCCCGGTGATCGCCGCCGTCCACGGACGCTGCTTCGGCGGCGGCCTCCAGATCGCACTGGCCGCCGACTTCCGGATCGCCGCCCCCACAGCCGAATTCTCGGTGATGGAAACCGCCCACGGCCTGATTCCCGATATGACAGGCCCTGCCACATTGTCACAGCTCATCGGCATCGACCAGGCCAAGCTGCTGGCGATGACCGCCGACTCGATCGACGCCGACTACGCGCTCCGGATCGGCCTGATCACCGACGTCGCCGACGACCCGGTGAAGGCCGCGCAGGCGCTCGCCGACCGCGTCACCGCCCGCGACCGCGACGCCGTGGCAGCCGCCAAACACCTGTTCGACCGCTCGTGGCAGCGCGGTTCCCGCGCCACCTTCGCCGCCGAGCGAATGGCTCAACTGCCATTGCTCCTGCGTAAGGCCATGAGTAGTAGCGACTGACAAGCAATCCACCGGGAATTCATGCCGACTACCGAAGGTATGTACCGCACATCACTGTTAGCGGCTGTTAGCATCGCTTCGATTCGCTGACCAGTCGAAGAGTGGTACGTGACGGCAAGTCTGGAACGTGCCTGGATTTCGGCCTGACCCGGAGGCTCGAACACCTGTGAACAAGACCGGCTCTGCCCTGTTGTCCGCACTCACAGGTATTACGGCCTTGCTGGTGAGCGCGGCGCCGCCCGCCGTGGCGAACCCGAACGCCATCAACCCGATTCCCGTTCTCAACGGCACCCATGGCCTGCCCGTCCTGCACGGACGCACCCAGGCGGTGTTCCAGGTCACCGGCATGGCCAGCCCCAACAACACCCAGAACTACAACGTCCTGGGCACCGACCTGGGCATCATGTGGGACAACGGGCGCGGCGAGATGCTCACCGCCTTCGGCGACACCGCGGGCCTCGGCTTCCCCAACCTGCTCGCGGGCAGTACCTGGGCGTGGCGCTCCAACATCCTGGTCCGCAGCCATGACCAGAACCCGTCCGACGGGATCATGTTCGACAGCGTCGTGCGCGATGTCATCGGCCAGGCGCGCGACCTGATCCCCAGCCCCAAGATCCCCTTCCTCGAGATCAGCCGCATCCCCACCGCGGGCATCTCGGCCAACGGCGTGCAGTACATGTCGCTGATGTCGGTGAAGACCTGGGACGCGCCCGGCGAGTGGACCACCAGCTTCTCCGGCCTTGCCGCCTCGGCCGACAACGGCGAGACCTGGGCCGATCTCGGCCACACCCGCCGTCCCGACGAGGGTGGCAACGCCAACTTCCAGATGAACAGCTTCGTGAAGGACGGCGGCTTCGTCTACGAGTACGGCACCCGCGCCGGCCGCAACAACGACGCCTTCATCGCCCGCGTCCCCGAAGCCCAGATCGAGAACCTCGGCGCCTACGAGTACTGGGACGGCCACGAGTGGAAGCTCAACGAGGTGAACGCGGCAGCCCCCATCATGGGCGGCGTCGGAGAGCTCTCGGTGATGTACAACGAGCACCTCGGCCAGTTCGTCTCCCTCACCACCGACCCGTTCAACTCCGTGGTGATGCGCCGCGCGGCCTCCCCCGTCGGCCCGTGGAGCGGACCGGAGGTACTGATCGAGTCCCGCGATCTGCCGACCGCCTACGCGCCATCGATCTTCCCGTACCAAACCGGCAGCGACCTGTACTTCATGACCACGATCCACACGCAGTACAACGTCGTCCTCATGCGCACCAGGCTGTAATTTTCGGTGGCCCGCGGCGCCCACGCATGCGCCCCGTTCGATGACGAACGGGGCGCATCACGTCATTTCCGGGTCCTACATGGCCTGGTCCTTGGTCTCGACCAGCGCCTTGGTGCAGACCAGGCTGAGCACGGCGAGCCCTGACAGCATGACGCCGATCGCGATACTGCCGAAGGACGCGGACAGCGGTGCGGCGATCAGCGGGGGAATCGCCCCACCGAGCACGCCGGCCAGGTTGTAGCCGAGTCCGGCGCCGGTGTACCGGAAGCGGGTCTGGAACATTTCCGGCAGGAGCGCGCCACACGGCCCGTAGGCGATACCGAAGATCGCCAGGGTGACCCCGACGCCGATCACGAAGGCCGCCGGAGATTTGGTGTCGAGTAGCGGGAACAACACCAGCGACCAGACGACGGCCAGCCCGGACGACACCATGATCACCCGACGGCGACCGAGGCGATCCGAGTACAGCGCCGAGACAACGATCGCCGCGCCGAAGATCAGCGCGGCGCCGATACCAACTGTCAGTACGAACGGCCTGCTGAAGCCGAGGGTCTTGGTCCCGTAGCTGGTGAGGTACGCGGTGCCCATATAGAAGAACGCGAACAGCAGAGCCAGCGAACCGGCCGAGAGCAGGATCTCCTTCGCTTGGAACCGCCAGGCGTCGAGGAACGGCAGGGTGTTCGGTTTGCCCGTGTCGAGTGCACGCCGCGCCTGGTTCGCGCGGAACACCGGCGTCTCCTCGATCGCCAATCGCATGTACAGGCCGATGGCGACCAAGACGATGGAGAACAGGAACGGGATGCGCCAGCCCCAGGTGAGGAAGGCGTCGTTCGCGTCGCCGAGGACCGCGCCGGTGATGAGGAAGGTACTGCTGGACAGGATGAAGGCGAAGGCCGGTCCGATCTGCGGGAACATGGCGTAGAGGCCGCGTTTGCCCGGCGGGGCGTACTCGGCGGTCAACAGGGTCGCGCCCGCCCATTCACCACCCACCGCGAACCCTTGGCCGAATCGCAGCAGCACCAGGATGATCGGTGCGGCCACACCGATGGTGTCCGCGCCAGGGAGCATCCCGATGAGCACCGTGCACAGACCCATCAGCAGCAGAGTCGAGACGAGCGTCTTCTTGCGGCCGATGCGGTCGCCGTAGTGCCCGAACAGCACGGCGCCGACCGGCCGCGCGATGAAGGCGACAGCGAAGGTCGCGAAGGAGGCGAAGGTGGCTGCCGTCGACCCGAGGGCAGGGAAGAACACCTTCGGGAACACGAGGGCCGCGGCGGTGCCGTAGATGAAGAAGTCGTAGAACTCGATCGTGGTGCCGATGCAACTCGCAATGGCCACCTTGCGCATACTCGTACCCGACGTCGTCGGGGTTACCGCCGCCGTCACTGGAGACACTTTCACAGCTGTGTTCCTCTTCTCTGCCCGTTGCGGTGCCCGATCGGCTCGCTGGGTAAGAGCAAAATAGTGATCTGTCTCACGTATCAACTACCCCCGAAAAGGGGTGGGCGGGGGCGAACGGGCTAACATGACTCCAGGCCGACCGGCGGCCGCGGCGCTGCGAACACGCCTGAGTCCGGCCATGAATCGGGGAGGCGGAATGCGCGCGGCGGATTGGGACGCACGGTATGCCCGCAGCGAATTGGTGTGGGGCGCACCGCCGAACAGCACCGTTGTCGAGCACGTCTACGGTCTGGACCGCAGAATCCCCCTGCTCCCCGATGAGTCGGGGGTCGCGCCGTCGCTCCCACGGGCACTGGACCTGGCCTGCGGTGAAGGCCGCCATGCTCTCTGGCTCGCTACCCACGGCTGGCAGGTGACGGCCGTCGACTTCTCGCAGGTGGGGATCGATAAGGGCAGAACTGTCGCCGCCCGCCTGTCGCGATCGGTTCGTTCCCGCGTGCACTGGCAAACAGCCGATATCACCGAACTCGAAGCCGCTGAAATCACCGGCCCCTTCGAGCTGATCCTGATGGTCTTCGTCCATCTCGCCGCCGACGAGCGCCGTGCTCTGCTGCATCAGCTGTCCGACATGCTCGCCCCCGGCGGCATGCTGCTGGTCCTCGGTCACGCCACCCGCAACGTCAGCGACGGCTACGGCGGTCCCCAGGAACCCGAGATCCTCTTCTCTCCCGAAGACCTACGTGCCGACCTGGCCCGCGACGATGTCACCATCACCCTCGCCCACGAGGTCTTCCGCCCTACCGAAGGCCCCGACGCCATCGATTCCCTGCTCATCGCCGAACGCCCCCTCCCCGAGCCCACCGACTGATCAGCCGTCCAGCTTCCAGCGCCCGAACCAGGGCGCCACGGTTGCCTCGATGACGTCGAATCCGGTGCGGAACGAGTGCGCCTGCTTGGGGATCACGCGCACTTCGGCGGCATCGGCGGCATCGGGCACCCCGAACGGGTCGCTACCCCCATTGATCACCACGACCTCGATGTCTCCGGGGGCCAGCAGCTCATCGCGCCTGCTCTTATCGGGCTTGCCCGGCGGATGCAACGGGAACGAGAGCGCGATCACGCCCCTCGCGCCAACTTCCACGGCCGTGCGGCAGGCAACCCGCGCCCCGTTGCTTCGACCCCCCTGAACAATCGGCACCCCAGGGAATCTCGCCCGCAACGCCGCCACGATCTCGAGCCAGGCCTCGTCCTGCTTGTCCGCGTTCCCCGGCGCCCGCCGACCGGCAACCCGATAGGGCTGCACCACCCGAGCTACCGCACCACCCGCTTCGACGGCCGAATCACGCACGGCCAGAATGTCTTTCGCATCGACGCCACCACCGGCCCCATGCGTGATCACCAGCAGGAATGCCGGATCACGCACGTCGTCGAGCTCGATCTCGGCCGGTCCAGCAGTCGTCTCGATGCGCACATCTCACGGTAGCCCCGCGGTCGCGGCGAGCAACGTTGCGGCACCCGCGCGTGTTTTTCACATCACATTGCCGCCCACCCCTTTGCCGAGAGGATTACCCACCGGTAATATGGTCTATAAGTTACCCGCGAGTAGCATGCGGAAAACCGGCGACGGGCGGGAACGGCACACCACCGACCGCACCAGAACTCAATGGAGAGTGAGTACTCACATGGGCCACTACAAGGCAAACGTTCGCGACCTCGAGTTCAACCTCTTCGAGGTCCTCGGCATCGACAAGGTGCTCGACGCAGGCGCCTTCGGCGACCTGGACACCGACACCGTCAAGGAAATGCTCTCCGAGGTCCGCCGCCTGGCCGAGGGCCCGCTGGCCGAGTCGTTCGCCGACGCGGACCGCAACCCGCCCGTGTTCGACCCGAACACCCACACCGTCGCCATCCCCGAGTCCTTCAAGAAGTCCTACAAGGCGCTCGAAGACGGCGAGTGGGCCAAGGTCCCGCTGAACGAGGAGCTCGGTGGCCTCGGCGCCCCGTCCGCCGTCGCGTGGGCCCTGTCGGAGATGGTGCTCGGCGCCAACCCGCCCATCCAGATGTACGCCGCGGGCGCCGGCTTCGCGCAGGTGTTCTTCAACAACGGCACCGAAGAGCAGAAGAAGTGGGCGGCCAAGATCGCCGACCGCAACTGGGGCGCCACCATGGTGCTGACCGAGCCCGACGCCGGTTCCGACGTGGGCGCGGGCCGCGCCAAGGCGATCAAGCAGGAAGACGGCACCTGGCACATCGAGGGTGTCAAGCGCTTCATCACCTCGGGCGACTCCGACGACATGTTCGAGAACATCATGCACCTGGTGCTGGCTCGCCCCGAGGGTGCCGGACCGGGCACCAAGGGCCTGTCGCTGTTCTACGTCCCGAAGACCCACTTCGACTTCGAGACCGAGACCTACGGCGACCGCAACGGCGTGTTCGTCACCAACGTCGAGCACAAGATGGGCATCAAGGCCTCGGCCACCTGTGAGGTCACCTTCGGCGGCCACGGCGTGCCCGCCAAGGGCTGGCTGGTCGGCGAGGTGCACAACGGCATCGCGCAGATGTTCGACGTCATCGAGAACGCTCGCATGATGGTGGGCACCAAGGCCATCGCGACCCTGTCGACCGGTTACCTGAACGCGCTGGAGTACGCCAAGACCCGCGTCCAGGGTGCCGACCTGACCCAGATGACCGACAAGGCCGCGCCCCGCGTGACCATCACCCACCACCCGGACGTGCGTCGTTCGCTGGCCACCCAGAAGGCGTACGCCGAGGGCCTGCGCGCGATCTACCTCTACACCGCCGCGCACCAGAACCCGGAAATCGCCGAGGTCGTCTCGGGTGCTGACAAGGACGTCGCGTTCCGCGTGAACGACCTGCTGCTCCCGATCGTCAAGGGTGTCGGCTCCGAGCGCGCCTACCAGTACCTGACCGATTCGCTGCAGACCTTCGGCGGCTCGGGCTTCCTGCAGGACTACCCGATCGAGCAGTACATCCGCGACGCGAAGATCGACTCGCTCTACGAGGGCACCACCGCCATCCAGGCGCAGGACTTCTTCTTCCGCAAGATCGCGCGTGACCGCGGTGTGGCCCTGGCCCACGTGGCAGGCCAGATCCAGAAGTTCCTGGAGTCCGACTCGGCCAACGAGCGCCTCAAGGGCGAGCGCAAGCTGCTCGCCACCGCGCTCGAGGACGTGCAGACCATGGCCGCCACCCTGACCGGCCACCTGATGGGCGCCCAGGAGCAGCCGACCGAGCTGTACAAGGTCGGCCTGGGTTCGGTGCGCTTCCTGATGTCGGTCGGCGACCTGTTCATCGGCTGGATGCTGCTGAACCAGGCCGAGATCGCCCTCGCCGCCCTCGACAACGGCGCCACCGGCTCCGACGTCGCCTTCTACACCGGCAAGGTCGCCTCGGCGCAGTTCTTCGCCCGCAACGTCCTGCCCGAGCTGACCGCCACCCGCGCGATCCTCGCCAACCTGGACAACGACATCATGGACCTGGACGAAGCCGCGTTCTGAGGTTTCTCACCTGATCCACGCAAAAACGGGCCGGAGCATTCAGCTCCGGCCCGTTTTGTCTCCCGCGAGGGAGGTTTGTCGCGCGATCCCTAGCCGGCGGAGCCGCTACCGAGTGCCGCGAGCGTGGTGAGGAAGTACATCAGGCCATCCATGAAAATCTCCTTCGAAGTGGGTCGGCCATTCTTATCACCGAATGGTTACGTACAACGTTGACGAGATGAACGCCGAGCGAACATGCCCGCTCAGTCGACACTCGGCGCGGTGAGCACCTGAACCCAGCGCGTTGACGCGCTCGGCGGTCGTGCCGCCGGGCAGCTTCTTCAGACGCCGGTTCCCCGCCGTCCGGCTACCCACCCGGCGTACCCTGGGATCTACCGTCGGTCGGGGTGAGGCTCGGGGGTTGGGATGGCTGACAGCACTGCGCTCAGTGTGTATCTGCGCGAACGGAGGCTGGCCGCCGGGCTCGCGCGGGCCGAGCTCGCCACCCGCACACAGCTCGCGCCCCTGCTGATCAGCCAGATCGAGTCCGGGGCACTCGTACCGAATCCCGCTATGCTGCAACGACTTTTCGACAGCCTCGACGTGCCGCTGTGGTATCGCAAGCACATTCTGGTCCTCGGCCTGCCCGCCGTCGAATCCGGCGCCGTCGCGACCGCCCCGTCGGCCGAAGACCTCGCCGACCTGGCCAGCCTCACTCACCCCGCCTGCCTCGCCCGTTTCCCCACCATGGACATGCTCGCCGCGAATTCCGACTACCAGCGCCTTTTTCCCGGTCTCGGCGCCGGCGTGAACATGCTCGAGTGGATGTTCCTCAATCCCGTGGCCAAGAAGGTCTATCTCGACTGGCACACCGAAGCCCAGCTCCTGGTTCACGCCTTCCGCATGCTCGCCCCGCTCGCCCCCACCCAGCGCATCACCGCCATTACCGCGGTGTGCAGCGATTCCCCCGACTGGGATCCGGTGTGGACCAGCGAAGTCCGCCCACAAGACATCGCCCGGCGCCACCTGCGCCTGCGCGAACGCAGCACCGGCCTGGAGCGCCGCATGATGCTGCGCATCTACGACCCCGCGTTCCCCAGCCGCCCGTGGTGGCTCTACCGCCTGATCCCCGTGCGGTGAACACAGCAGGACAAATCCTCAGGAGGCCAACAGGCCCGCTACCAGCTGTATCAAAGACGTCAGCCCCCACAACACCGGCGTCGCCGAACCCGTCGACCATTCCTCGGCGATACCCGTTCCCATGCTCGAAACCCCTTGTTGCTCATACCAACACCGACAATGTCCCGACCGACATCATAATGAGTCACCCGATCCGAAACCTGCGGCGGTACTCGTTCGGGGTGGTATCGAGCCGGCGACGGAAAGCACGCGCGAGCGTATCGATGGTGTTGAAACCGCAAGCGGCAGCGATTCGCTGGAGCGTTTCATCGCTCGTCTCGAGCCGATGCCGCGCCACCTCCACCCGCGCCGACTCGATGTAGGCCGCGGGCGTCATCCCTAGTTCGGTGCGAAAGATCCGCGTGAGCTGGCGATCGCTGACATGAACCTGCTCGGCCAGATCGGCGACGGTGAGCGGACTCGCGATATTGCGGGTGATGTAGTGCCGCAGATCCTCGATCCGCCGGGTGGTGGACACCGGCTCGAGCGACACACTGAACTGGCTCTGCCCACTCGGTCGTTTCAGATACATCACCAGCTGGCGAGCAACCCGCAACGCCAGTTCGTCCCCGAAATCATCGGCTACGAGCGCCAGCGTGAGATCCAGACAAGCCGTGAGTCCCGCACCCGTCCATACGTTTTCGTCGCGAATATAGATCGGATCGGCATCGACGACGACCTTCGGATGCTCGTCCGCCAACTGCTTGGCGGTCGACCAATGCGTGGTCGCCCGCTTCCCATCGAGCAGCCCCGCCGCGGCCAGAATATGCGCGCCAACGCACACCGAGGCCACCCGCCGAGCCCCCTCGGCCAACCGCGCCACTTCCGCGACCACACCCGGATCGACCACCGCGCTGACCCGCCGACGACTGTCGATCTCCACAGCTCCCGGCACCACCACCGTGTCCACCCGCCCCAACTCGGCGAACGTCACATCGGGCAGAATCCGCACCCCCGCCGCGGTGGTCACCGCCGCCATCGACTCGGCGGCCAATACCACCTGATACCCCGTCGGCTCATCCATCTCCCGCTGCAACAGCGAGAAGACTTCGGGCGGCCCCGTGACATCCAGCAGATCCACCCGATCGAACAACACGATCACAATGAGCCGCTCAGTCACCCACAACCTCCATGTCCGAATCTGCAGGTTACATGACATTGCCGACACAAAGCGCCGTCCATAACGTGGATCCCATGACCTCCACGACCCTGCGCGAACTCAACGGCTTCGACGAAACCCCCGCATCACCGACCAATTCCACCCTCGTCCTGATCGACTACCAGAACACCTACACCCAGGGCGTCATGGAACTGACCGGTTGGGAACCCGCCCTCGATGCGGCCGCCGAACTCCTCACCGCGGCCAGGGCGGCGGGAACCCCCGTCATCCACGTCATCAACGACGGCGGCAAAGACACCCCCTACGACATCACCACCGACATCGGCCGAATCCATCCCCAGCTATCCCCAACCCCCGACGAACCCACCGTCGTCAAATCCGTCCCCAACGCCTTCGTGAACACCGAGCTCGCCGAATTGATCGACGCCGCAGGCAACACCAACCTCATCATCGCCGGCTTCATGACCCACATGTGCGTCACCTTCACCACCGAAGGAGCCTTCCTCCGAGGCAACACCCCCACCATCGTCGCCAACGCCTGCGCCACCCGCCCGCTGGGCGACATCCCCGCAGCTCAACTCCACACCAGCGCCCTGGCCACCATCACCGACCTCTACGGCATCGTCGTCCCCACCCCCGCCGACCTCAGCGACTAGCCCTCAGCTGACTCCAGGTCAACGAGTATCTGTCGGACGAGTGCTGCTTCGCGGGGCAACCGATTCGCGAGGAGGTTCCAGAGGATCGTGTGGTCGACAGCGTCGTAGTTGTGTGCGACGACCAAGTTCCGTGTCGCCTTCACACCACGCCAGGAAACCGCAGGGTGCGACGCGACAAATTCTGCAGGTAAGCGGGCTACGGACTCGCCGAGTCGATGCAGCACCGCCTCGGCGGCAAGTCTGGTGATCTCATCGGAGTCGTAGGCGGCCTTGCCACCACTGACGATGCGTGCCGCCATGTCACTGAAGGCAAGGAAGTCCTGCAGGCTCTTGACTGTCCGCTCACTGGCATCGCGGCCGCTCACAGCGGCTTGGCCTCGTCCCGAATGGGGTGCGGCCCGGGCGGCAGCCCACCTTCGGACACCAGGTCGACGTGAAGACCGGTGAGCTCCTCCAAGTCGAGCATCAACTCCGCCATATCGAGCAGATCGGCATCGTCGTCGAACCGCACCAGCAGATCGATATCACTACCCGAGACATCGTCGCCCCGAGACACAGAACCGAACACACGCACGCGATTTGCCTTGTGCCGCAACGCGAGCGCGATGATCTGATCTCGATGCGCGGCAACAACCCCGGACGGGCGGGGCTTGGCAACCTCGCGCAGCCGCGCCATCATCGCGGCCGAAGGTCGGCGGTTACCACTCTCGTAGGCGGCGATATTGGGCTGCGCCACACCGGAGCGCTGAGCCAACTCGGCCTGGGTGAGGCCAGCAGCCAGACGCAGCTCACGCACGGTTTCCATGCACCGATCATATCGGAAGATATCAACCTCGCCGGTCCGGCCATGGACGAGAGCCGCAGAAGCGACAAAACGGCCCGCACCCCCTTTTTCAGGAGTGCGGGCCGAGCACTGGGGTTCCAGTGCGCACCAGTTCCGTCGAGAAACTGTCGCGATGCCGGTCTGTCAGACCCGGTTCGGCGGGTAGCCGCTACCGGACTGGAACAAGTCGCGATAGATCCAGAAGAATTCGGAGTCTTCAGCGAAAAACGTAGTGGCACCGGACATCCCGGACTCACTGACCTCGTCGCTCGGCGGCTCACTGGGGTGGCCGGCCGCGCGGTCGGGCAGAACACCGCGGCGAATCAGATAGGTCTCCTCGCCCGCCAGCGCGTTACTCGGAACCTCCCAGTACGTGCTGTAGACAACAGGATCAGAGGTAGGTCCAGTGCCTGGCGGCAAGCCGATAACGACGCCGCCGGGCGCATGGCGCGCCCGAACCGGCCGAGCCTGCCGAGGCACCCGAATGGTCGTCCATTCAGGATTGGAATTCACTGCGATACGAACAAGTTTCGACATTGTTCGATTCCTTTCTTTCGAATGAGGCAGCCTGATTCGGCTACCGATTGACATTCCGCGGGGGAACGGTCATCCAACATCAATCGCCGTAGCCCCGCCGCCGATCAGGAGTCAGACGTTGAGACAGCGCCGATTACGGCGTAGGAGTGACGATCTCGTCGGTGTAGCGGGCATAGCGCGCCATGTCGCACTGCCAGATGACGCCGAGCCGATGACATTGGCAGGCAGCTCAAGATCCGGCGCGGTCGTCGATGACCGTGATCTTGGGGAGCTCGGGATCGTTTGGGCCGATAATGCACCGCGAACAGGCAGACCGGCTAAGGCAAAATGTTCTTGGGCAATTTCCTTCGCCTTACCCGAGGTCGACCGGAATCTGAGGAACTTCTGGATTGCTGGGCCCGTTGTTCAGCGTTCACATCATCGATGTCGACCAGGCCGGTCAGTCGCCCTTGAAATTTCGTTCAGACATTCCTAATCGAATAGGCACTACCACCCGAAGCCCGTCTCACCCCGAACGGCCGCATGGTCATCGAAGCCGTGGCAGCCCTGCTTCGCGACTAAGAATTTGCCTCAGTGGCGGTTCGCGGTGTATCCGCCCAGCCACGCGGTGGTGCACTCGATGACCCAACGACGCAAGCCCGGGTGCCCCAACTTGCGAGGAATTTCGCCGCGGCCTTACCCTTTCGAGCTCATAGGGGTTTTGCGTGCCGTGCGATAGATCGCCCACGTATCATCTGCTTGAGTATCCAAGCCCAGACCGAGACGCTTGAGTTCATCCATCCTAGCCGGAAGGACATCGAGTGTAGTGACCGCGTAAGTGCCCTTTTCGCGCACCGAAGTGAACAGAATCAGGCACCTGTACGCCCTCAATACACCGTGGCGCTTCTCTCGCAACAATGGAATTAGAAAGCTAGTACCCATTTGAACCTGACAACGAAGGGCATCGACGGAACTCCACCTAGTGGAAAACCCTTGCGTTTCCGCTTCGATCTGAATATCAAGCAGAGTTTCGAAGCTTATCTGACAGATACAGAAATCTGCATCACTTGTTCTGATCGCCATGGCGTCTCGACCACTCCTGACTCGAATTCTAGCCTGTCATAACATCAATGCGAATAGGGGTGTTTGGATCGATGAGACCAGCCTCGATTCTCCTTTGAAGCTCATCTAGTCGATGGTTTCCTCCCACGATCTTACCTTCTGGCGTGACAGCGATCGCATCTCCAGGCTCAGCATTATTGATCGAATCAACAAGTTCCTCATTCGACAGTTCTTCGTGATACCACGCGGATGCAGGATCGCGACTTTCTTGAACTCGCGAATAGTTATTTGCGATATCACCAGCAGCTTCGGTGTGTGAAGCCCAGCCGTCGTCCGCATCATCCGAACTCGGCACGGGTTGCGCCGACGTCGCTGGCGGAGATACATCCGGAAAGTCGATATCCGGCAAGGAAACGTCGGGCGGTTCAACTTCGCTGTAGTACATCGCCCCCAGGGTGGCCAAACCCGCCGCGAGCGCACCTCCAGCAATGATCGGAATGAGCGCTCCAGCCATTTCGCCAGAAAGGTCAAAGGAGTTGACGGGGTCGGCGTTGGCATAGTCGTAATTGTTTGCTGATCCGCCGAGAATGGGGTCAGTTTGTAGGAATCTGCCGAGAATCGGCAGGTAGGTGCGGGCGCCCATTTCGAGGGTTTGCTGGGTGGCGAGATGTTCGATCGGGACGGTGTTGCTACCGAGGTAGCCGAAATCCATACCGCCTTCGGCGGACGCCGGCAGTGGGATGTCTGCGAAGGCGCCGGTTTCCGGGTCGATATTTCGACCGTAGGGGCTGTACAAACGCAGTTCGCCGGTCCGTGTGGCGGTGTCGTCAGCAGTGAAGAGGATGTCGCCGTGGATGTTGGGGTAGGACCAGTTGTTTGTGTTTGCCTGGCTGTAGTTCTTGGTGAGAACTACACCACCGGACAGTTTCACGATCCGTTGCCGGAGGTTGCCTGCGTTGTCGAGGATGAAGTCCGGGCCTCCGGAGTCGGTGGTGAACCCGTATCGGGTTACCTGCTCGGCTGCGGCACCGGTTTTCACTGTTCGTGTGGTTATGCGGTCGTAGACGTCGCGGGTATAGCGAACCGATCGGCCGTCTTCGGTGGTGGTGGACATGTGGCGGCGGGTCGAGTCGTAACCAAGGGTGTCGGTACCGACCTTGATCGCGTTGCCGTAGTTGTCGTAGGTCAGCGTCAGGTCGAGCTCACCTGAGGTCGTCAGCAACCGGTCGGCGTTGTCGTAACAGTAAGTTGTCGTGGCCGCGGGTGCGCCGTTGTAGCTGTCGGTGAAGGCGGTTCGGTTGGTGTTGCGGCCGGCGTTCGCAGCGGGTCCGCATCCGTTGTCTCCGTCGAATGCGTAGGTGAGTTTGTGGAAAGGTATGGTCGCCGCGGTCAGTCGCCCGACGCCGTCGTAGGTGTACGAGAAGTCGTAGCTGCTGTCAGGGTTGGCGGTGTCTGCAATTGTCTCGTCGATGACCCGTTGATCCCGCGAGCGAGTCACGCCGCTCGTGATCGAGGAGCCTGCTACTTCCCATGCGTTCGCGATGGGGACGCCAGCGTCGTTGTGGGTGATCGCGAGTTCGGACCCGTTTCCGTAGATCACTCGGTCGAGTACGCCCACTGTGTATCCCGGTGTGGCGACCGTGGTTCCGTCCAGATCCAATCGTTCCAGCCGGGATGCGTCGTTCCAGTAGTAGTTCAGGGTCGAGGTGACGCCCTTGATCGTGGTCTTCTCGCTGGTCCTACGGCCGACATCGTCGTAGGTGGCCGTGGTGGTGGCGCCGCTGGCGTCGGTGTGGCTCACGATCTTGCCGAGCAGGTCGAACACCGATGTGCTGGAACCGCTCTCGTCGCCGACCTTCGCCATCAAAGGGTTGCCGCTGACGGCGTAGTCGTAGGTGATGTTGCGGGCGGGCTCCTCGCCCATCGCGGGAAACGACTTTGTTTTAATGCGACCCCGCGCGTCGAAGGTCATACACGACCACGGTTCTTCGTTGGTGCGGGCAGCAACGACCTGTCCAGCGGCGTTGTACACCGTTTCGAGGACGTTCGCGATGCCGTCCGAGTTCTTGACCGCGGTGACGGTCCTGACTCGACCGCCTTGATGGACCGCGGCAGATCCCGACTCGCACGGATTAGCACGGGTTTCGTCTTCTCCGTAATAGTTCGAGGTGCCTCGATTGTCGGAGTCTGCGATGTCTCCTGCAGGGAGTGCGGCGGTGAGTTGGCGCAAGAATCCAGTTCCGGGCTGCTCGAACACCCTGCGGCTGGACAATGCGAGCCCATCCGGGTCACCAGTGAGCGACACGGGCAATCCGAACGCCGGATCGATCCCGTTGGCGGGATCGGCAAAGCCTGTTGCCAGAACCCTGGCCGGAGCGCGTTCGGTCTCACCGCCGGAGGTATTGGCAGTGATCTTGCCGGTCTCGAGGCCGTAGCGGGGCGCCAGGTTGTGGCCGGGCACCGTCGTTGCGACGGTGCCTGGAGGTGTCCAGGTGAAGTCGAGCGCGCCGGTTGAGCCGCTGCGGTTGTAGTAGTCGACACGGATGCGATGCCAACTACCGGGATCGGTGTTGGAGTATGTGCCGGTGACGGTACTAGCTGCCTTGTCCGTCCAGCTGTCGATGATCAGGACTTCGTCTATCCAAAGCCGGACACCATCGACGACGGTGAACCCGAGTTGGTAGTCGCCGGTGTCGGGGAACTGAATCTCGCCGGTGAATCGGCCTGACCATCCGTTGTCGTTGCCGACGGGCGGAGTCGATCCCCATGTTCTGGACAGGGTGCCGTCGGTGGAGCCGACCCCGGTCGCCCATTGCACCGGAACTCCGGACAGCGATGGGTTGTCGTAGACGGCGGCTTCGAGTCCGACGAGATTCTGGTCGTACCTGCGGACTGTGTGCGGCATCGTCTCGGAGCACACAGTTGCGGGAAGCTGGCCGTCAAAGCAGGATTCCGGTGCCGGACCATATTCATCAGTTGGCCGGTCCGCGTGGTCATAGATGAGGGTCTGACGTCGCCCTGTGGGGTCAACGACAGCTATAACCTGGTCTTTTCCGTTCCACTCGATCCGGCTGACATCCCCGAAAATGTCGGTGTCGGTATGGAGTCGGCCCGCATCGTCCCAGGTGACGGTACGGTCTGGTGCGCCACCGACCTCACCGGTGCCCTTCACGTTGACGATTGCGGTTTTCGCACCGATGTCGTAGCCGTAGTAGTGCACGGGTCGTCGGCCCGTCGAGCCGCCGTTGGATGAAGGTGCGCTGACGGCGACCGCGCGCAGGACTTCCGGCATTCCCGGTTCTTCGACGTATTTCTGATAGTCGATCACGGTCCGGTGCGCGAGTCCGGGCGCCGACTGGGACAGAACCCAGTCGTATGCCAGGGGTTCACGTCGGCTGGTCATCGGTCCGATGCCGGCGAGGAGTTCCTGGCGGGTGATGGGGTTGGAAGTCTTGTTGTATTCGGTTTTTACGTCGGCGAGGTTGAGGTAGTTGAAGTCACGCATCGCTGCGCCCGGATTCTCGATCCGTGCCAAGACGTTGAGCACATACCACAGGCGGGTTTCGGTGCCGTCCCAGTAAGTAATACGGCACAGCATCTGTGCAGGGGCGCGGTCGGCACCCGGAGGAAAAGCGGCGCCGCCGTAGCAACTGTTGGAATTGTCAGTGTTGTAATGCAAGGTGTGGGACCGCCCCGAGACCGGGTCGGTGATTTCGGTCAACCGTGACGGTGTTCCGCTGTAGCGGTATTGCAGCGAGGCGGGCTTTTTGCTGTCAAGGACCGTCGCCACCTCGGCGAGGGTGCCGTCGGGGTTGAATAGTGTGATCATGCCGTTCTCGGTGACCGACAGCTCGCCGCCGGCGGCGAAGGCGACGACGCCGTCGCGGCCGGGTGGTGGGGTGAAGCCGCCGTCGGTTTGGGCCCAGGTGTGCTTTCCGCCGACGCTGTCAGTCAGGACAACTGATCCGTCGCGCAGTTCGGCGTGGCTGTAGCCGCTGGCGGGAATCGACATGGTCCAGCCCGCCGGTACCGGAGTCGGATCGGCTGCGTAGAGCCAGTCAGCGGGAACGATTCGCGGGACCACGTTGTGCATGCGGAGGCCGGCGCTGCCCTGGGTGCTCTTGACCCACAACACCATCGCGGGCGGATCAGCGGTCTGGTGGTAGAGCTCGACCTTGATCGGGACGCGCTGCCCGGCGACCAAGGTGACCTCGTCAGCGCGTTTCTGCCCGGCGGTCGTGAAGTTGTCGTCGAAGATGTCGCCACGATCAGGGTTGTCGTAGACGACCTGGTCGCCGACCCAGATCTTCGCACCATCGACATGCGCACCGGCGAAGCGGTAATCACCGTTGGCGGGAGCTCGGAACTGGCCTTCCCAACGCACGACGTACCAGTCGTCGGTCAGCCCTGGCGGCAGGGGATCTCGATCGGTTTCATCATTGAATCTATTTCCCCAGTTCAGGTCGACCTGGGTTTCGGTACGCACCATCACCGGAGTTTCATCAGGGGTGCCGTCGTGGCCAGAATCGTTGAAATACGATGCCCGGACCCCGTGCGGCTCACCCTGAGTCCGCGAGTTGTAGGCGAATGTCACGCCGGCGGGGCCACCGAGAGTGTCGAAGATCGGGCCCGACACATCGGTTCGGACGTTGCCGTTGAACAGGTTGACCGTGACACCCCCGAGTGAATCGGTCGGCGTCGGGCCTGGATTTCCCATCCGTCGGTCGACGGTGAAATGGCCCACCCAGGTGACGGGGTTTGTCGTCGTGGAGCCCTCATGAGAGGTCTCCACCGTCCAGGTGTACCGCGTTCCGTCTTGCAATACATGCCGCGGAACTGTCCACTGCGGTTGCGGCAGGCAGCCTGATTGCGCGACGCTGCCCGTGCGGCCATCGAACCCGGTGGACACCTTGAAGCAGTATGTCGTACCGTCGGGAACTGCGCCTTCGGCGGCGACCTTCAACGTCGTGGTCTGGGTCGAGATGATCGCGTCATCGCCGGGAGCTACAAGAGCCACGACAGGTTCCCCGGCGGCTCCGCCCTCGAACTCGACGACCAGGTTGGCCTGCATGATCTTGTAGGAGTAGGCGCCGGCTTCCTCACCGGTGAGCATGAACCATGCTTCGGTATCACCGGCGGCCACTCGATCGGCGACGAACGCTGTGAATGCCGCCGACTGGATCGATCCCACGTCAGTCACCGCACTCGAGCCGAGCTCGGCCCCGACCACGTCATAGCCAGGCGGGTTACCAGCCAACCGTGCCGTTACCTGTGACGACTGCTTCATCTGCAGATCTTGGCCGGTGATTCTCAGATCCAAGCGTGCATCGGTAACTGCTCGACCAGCCAATTGCGTGAAATCGAACCGCAGGGCAGAACGCCACAACTCCGATGCCCCGAAATACGGCTTCATTGTGCCGGTACGAATGTCACACGTCTCCGCGCACGGTGCACCGCCCTTTTTGAACGCAGCTACGGAAGATTGACCATCGAATCCGAAGGTGTAGCTCGGGTTCTGTTCCAGCGAGGCGGTGCCTGCCACAGCCGTAGTGCCCGCGGGTGCCAGTGGCGCGAAGTCGGCCGCTGGAGGATCCGTCGACGGATCAACACGCAGATCTGGATTTCTTTCTGATTGTTCGCTGCCGATAGCCGCCAGCAGGGGCCCCTCCCGGGTCGGTAGCGAGTCGGCGGTGCCGGGCGGCGAAACAATGGCCTGCGCCAGTGTCGTGATCATCACAAGCGACATCACGGTCACAACGACGCGAACACAGAGATTAAATATGCCAAGCGAATGAAATTCACCGAGGCGATGACGAGAAATCACACAAACTCCAAATAGTTAACGCCGCCTTAGCGACGAACAACGAGCAACACAAGCCACCTTCGGATAAATCTCCTCCTGGACGAGGACACTCCGCATGCCAGATCAGTCGGCGTGGCGTGGCAGCCGAACGATGACGCTGACCACCAAACGGCCCGCACTCCGGTCAGGAGTGCGGGCCGATAGCTCGACTTCGGATCACACGTCAGGTGATTCGCACATACGACGCCGGATTCGCTTGTGCTGTCGGGTTGTACTGCGTCAGGAATTGATTGCCCATCGCCTTTACCCGGACCACATCGCCGACCGCGACGGCGCGGACTGTCGACACGCTCACGGTGGCCGACGCGCTGGAGGGGACCAGCGTGGCAGTACCCGTCGCGACGACGGCGTTGTTGACCGTCAACTGCAGCGTGACGTTGACATTCACCGCCGCGGCCGCCGTGAAGACGATCGAAGCACTCAGTGTTGCTGCGGCTTTCGCAGACTGAGCGACAACACCGTCGGACTGGACCGCCGACCCGGGATAAGTGGCGGTATCGGCAGCCCAACCAGTCACGTTGGTCTGCTGGTCTGTCATCTGGGTCCATGCCGAGGACTTGGTCATGCCGGCAGGCGAAAAACTGGGCACCGTGACCATCGACAACTGCCCGATCCCAGCGTGTGCCATGTCGACTCCCGCCTTCGTGCTACTTCCCACGACAAGCCCACCCGAGCCGACGGCGCCAGCAGGCGCACCCTGCGCTACCGCGAGCACCCCGCCGCCACCAAGAGCGACCGGCTGTCCCGTTCGAGCAGACAACGAGCCCTCTCCCGCCCCACCACCCGCGACGACAACTGGCCCAGCGGCCGCCGCGGCGACCGCGAGACTGCCATCACCGGCGAACGCAAGATCCAACGGTTTCAGACCGGAGAACCGTCCGTCGCCGCCGAACAATGCTTCGGCGCTGCTGATCACGACCATCTCAGCGCTCGCGATTCCTTCAGCGACGAAGGCCCTGGGCAGGTGGGTGTTCAGCATCGCAGTCGAATCACCGACCGCAGTGAGACCCGCGTCGAGCAGAACCTTCCCTGACTTGACGACGACCTTCGCGACCAGCCGCCCCAGCCCGCCTGCGGTGCTGGACGCACCGGCGCGCGGCGAGGCTGCCGCTGTAGCCTGGCCGCTCGCTGCCGGCTGTGCCGAAACCTGCGCTCGCACAGTGTCGAGTCGCGCGGCGACGGCTCCGTTGCCGAGGTACCCGGCGACGATGTACGGCTCGATAATCGGTACATCGGCGCGAAGAACAACCATCGGCACCGCCGGCGACCTCGAGATGGTGACCGACGTACCGGGCGGTGTCACGACAGCTGTGGACGGCGCCGGCAGTGTGGCCCGCACCGTCGATTGTTGCGTAGCCATGCGGCGCCCTTCGTCAGCTCTGAGTGAAGGTGGGGGTGATCAGCAACTGACCCTGAGCACCCAGAGTGGTGGCACTGATCGCAACCTTGTCGATGAAGTCAGCGGCACCACCGGCGAGCGTCTTCCACAGACCGACGTAGGTATAGGAGCCCGCCGACAGATCGAGGGTGACCTGCGAACCGGTGACCACACCGCCGGTGCCGGAGGTCCAGGTCGACTGCTTGCGGGCGTAGGCGGGCGAACCGCCGCTCGCTTCATTGGCACCGGTAGTGCCCGGGTCGGCGGTGTGCACGCTGATGTAGACGGTGTTCGAACCCGCGACGTTCTTGTAAGCGTCGGCGAGAGCCTGGCGAGTGGTAGCAACTGCGATAGCCATGGGATTCCTCCTGGAGAGATGGTGAAATGTGAGTTGATTACTGCTTGCGGCGAACGGCTCCGTAGAACCAGAGGTATTCAGTGGTCGGCGTGGTCGGGTACGACACGTACAGGCGATATTTCGCGCCTGCGGCAATGGCGTCGGCCAGCTCCGACCCGATGACGAATTTCGCCTCGGTCGCGCTGACTACCGCTTGCCAGGTGTCGAGCACCGTTTCCGACCCATTCACCAGCACGATCCGGACCTTGGTTTCGGCCGGAAAGACCGCGCCCGATTCCAGTGCCACGGTGTGCACGAAGTCGGCCCCCTTGGAGAGCACGAGGGTGAGGTTCGTCGGGTCATAGCCGAATTGCTTCTGTTCAGACATGGGGTTCCATTTCAAGACGATGGTTCCGGTTGTGGGGCAACAGGATCCGGCTCGATATAGACCGGACCCGGCTCGGGTTCCAGCGCGCCGATGAAGATGCTGCCGCGCCTGCTCGCGATGCCGTCGGCGACGATCGACACGACGAGCATGTTGTTCTCCACGGCGAGAGCCAGTTCCTGGCCGTCGACCGTCACGGTGGTTGTCATAGATCCTCTGCTTTCCAGTAGTCCCAGCCGCCGCCGTTCACCCAGTCGGCGCGCTCGTTGCCCAGGCCGGTGTAGCGAGTGCGCGGGCCGCTGGGAAGGGTGCCGGTGGTGTCGGTGTAGGTGAGTACGTCTTCCCACCCCGAAGTGGTCTTGCGCTGAGCCGTGAACAGGTTGTTCGTCGCGCGTAGTCGCACCACATCGCCGCCCACGATCGCCGTCTCGACGCTGGAAAGTGCTGTCCAGACGCCATTTTCGTATTTGAAGATCGAGACACTGGACTGGGTCACATTGAGTGAAACGAAACTCTTGTTGTCCGGCGTCGACCGCAACATCAGCCAGGCGTGACGCACCGAGGGGCTGATGATCCTGCCCGTCACCATCACATCGTCGTAATTGAGTGTCTGGCCGTAGAGATAGCGCCGAATACCGTCGGTACCACCGGCCACCACGAATACCCCGCCGGACACCGTCGCGGGCAAGCTCGATACCTGACCCAAAGCCACTGGTAGCGATCCCGAGTCGAAGTTCTCGTAGAAGACCAGCTTCGACGGCGGACCGGCGACCAGACTCTTGCTGAGTGCCACATACGGCACCGAGTTCGAGGTGAAGCTCATCGACCCCGCCGCCACAGTCGCGCCGGCCACCAGCGCTCCTGATGCCGCGAATCGAGCACTCGGCCGGGGTGGCCAGGCACCGGGTGCTCGCGGCAGATCAGTGGAATTGGCGCCGAGCAGCGGACGCGGATTGCCGCCTCCCCGTTGGTGAATACCGACGAAGGCGGTCTCTCCCACGTCGAAAACGAGCTCGTTCGGCAGTTCGACGGAACGCTCGAGTCGTGAGTTGGCGATGCTCAGCGTCTGATTCGGCGACACCCATTCGATCCGGATGTCACCGTTCGCCGACATCCGGCCGACCACCACATACAGCTCACACGGATTGCTCACCGCATCCACGATGAACGTGACGACCTTGCGACCACCGCTGTACCGGCATCGGATGAACGCACCGTCGAGGGTGTTCGCCGGCGGCGTATATGACGGCTCGTACCGGGCATAGACCGTGTGGTCGGCATAGATCGGATAGCCGTTGGCGTCGTAGCCGGCGACGTATGTGTAGGTGTACGGGACGTATCCAGGTTTCGAGACCGTGGCGTGATCCCACACCCGTCGGTGCAGCATGCAGCGCGGAAACGACGCTTCCTCGGTGAGATTCATCGAGTCCCAGTACGGCTTCACCGGCAGGCCGTCGATGATCATCTGCACCTGCGAATTCGTCGCCTGGACCACTTCGACGGTCTGCACCACAGCTTCCTCGGCAACATCTGCCGAATCACGCGCGGTCGCCGCCTGCTCCCGCGCCTCCTGAGCACGTGCGCGTGACGCGCGGGCCCAGTCTCCGAGGTTGATCAGCCCGCCGGTAAAGCCGGTGATCGCGTCGCAAAGCGCGGCAGCCAGTTCGTGCAGTCCCGCTTGTACCCCCTTGGCGAAGTTGAACGGGATATCGGCGTAAGCGCGCATCACCTGCGCGCGCATCGCTGTCTGCATCGACTGCTGCGTAGTCCCGCCAAGTCTGGCGATGCTGCGCGAACCCGCGGCTCCGGAGTACGCGTCCTCGGGAAACTTGCTGTCGGGGCTGGTCACAGGTCTTCCGCCTGCCAGTCTCCCCAGCCACCGCCGTCGGTCCACGACTGACGTTCGGTGCCGAGGCCGGTATAGCGGTAAGCGGGTCCCGACGGCAACGTGTTCGCCGTATCGGTATGCACCAGCACAGCAGTCCACACACCGCCGATCTTGCGTTCGGCGGTGTAGACATTGCCGACAGCCTTGAGGCGAAGTTCGACGTTGTCACCGACCGACGTCTGCAGCGCGGCCAGTGTCGTGCTGTTGGAGCCGTTGGTCCAGCGAACGATCACAATCGCCGAACTCGTCACCGCCAACGACACATAACTGCTGTTGGCCGCATCGGAACGGAGGAACAGTCGGGCATGGAAATCCGTAGGGAATCGAATTCGCCCGGTCACCATTTGGTTGTCGTAATTGAGTCTTTGCCCATACAGATACCGACGCAAACCGTCGTCCATGCCATCGACCTGAAAGACACCGTCGGCGGTGGTGGCAATCCGCGCCGACATCCGAACCAATGCGGTCGGCATTCCGTTTTCGAAGTCCTCGAAGAACGACAACTTGATCGGATCGCCTGTGACAGAGGACTTTCCGATCGAAATGTAGGGCGTCCTCCGTGACGCGAACGACAGCGTTCCCGCAGCGAGTGTCACTCCCGCCGACAGCAGCGACGCGGTGCTGAACTGCGCGTTCACCTGGGGCGGCCACACCGTCGCCGGCCGCGGGATGTCGACCGCCTCGATCCCCAGCAGCGGCCTGCGATTTCCGCCGCCGCGCTGATGAATTCCGACGAATGCCGTCTCACCCTGCTCGAACATCAATTCGGCCGGTATCTCGACGCTCTGCTCTCCGCGAGCGCCGGTGATGAGGGGCGTCTGGTTCGGCGACACCCACTCGATCTTGATGTCACCGTTGTCCAGCATTCGACCGACGACGACATACAACTCGCACGGGGAGGAAACAGCGTCCGGAATGTAGCTGACCACCTTCCGCCCGCCGCTGTACAGACAGCGAATGAACGCCCCCTCCAGCGAGTTTGCCGCCGGCGTGTAGCTCGGCACGTAGTTGGAGACCACAGCACCGTTGCTCGCCGAAAGCTCCCAAGCGGCACGCTGCAGGAAGTTGCGCGGAAACGAGGTCTCCTCGGTGAGGTTCATCGACTCCCAGTAGGGCTTGACCGGAAGCCCGTCGATCACGACCTGCACGCGCGAGTTCGTCGCTTTGATGATCGTCGTCTGGCCGTCCGCAGCAACCTGCGCACCCTGAGCAGTTTGCTGCGCCCGGGCCGAATCCTGTAGCGCCTGATCGGCTTCCGCGCGCAGATCCCGGGCCCAGCCCCCGAGATTGATCAAACCTCCGGTGGCGCCGGTCACCGCATCACACAGATCAGCCGCGAACCGTTTTACGCCGGCGTCGACAGCGGAACCCAGATTCACCGAGATGCCGCTGAAGGACTTGACGATGTCGCCGGCCACTACCGACTTCATCGAATCCTGGGAGATCGTGCCGATCGTGCCGACTGTCCTGCCACCGGGCCCGGTCAGCGCCCCCGATGGCATAGCGCGGTCAGGGCTCGTCACGGCCGAGGCCCATCGAATGTACCGTCCTGCGCTACATCCGGTTCCAGAGATCGTGCGTCGACCAGATGTGCCAACTCGCCGGATTCATGCAGCTGCCGGACGAGTTCGCGGCGTTCGTCGACGCTCAGATCGGCGACCGATCCCATCGTGACCTCCGGGGGACGCGGGGTACCGATAGGCACCCAGTTGCCCGCCTGCGAGATCCAGTGCTCCGAACCCTGTGTCGCTGGGTGGTACTCGAGCTGCTGCTGTTCCGGGTGGTGCCGAAACCCTAGTTCCCACAGATGTTTAGACCATTTACCGAGCACCTGCTGCGGGACCAGCATTGGCCCGTTACGAGGTCCAGGAAGACCGACAAACGCCCACACGTAGGCGTCTTCGGGATCGTTTTGGTTACATTCTTCTTGTGATGGCAGCGCCATTTATATCTCCGGATCTGGATAACGAGCTACATAACGCCGAGCATTTGCAGGTCGCCCATAATGGTTTGCACGTGGCGCAAGGACTTGACCACTGGATCTTCGAGGGCTTTGTCGGTGCCGATGGTGATGCGCCAAGATGGGGTGGCACCGCGGGACCAGGTCAAGTCCAGCGCGGTCACCTGCTCGACGAAGATCTCCCCGGCCGGCATTCCCTCGACCGTGGCACCGATGCGATCTCCCAGGAAAAAGTGGCCACGTCCGCCTTCACCGATCAAGTACGGCGCGCCATCGGCAATCGTGATCTTGTGGGACGAGAATGCCCGCGTGGCCCACAGTCCTGCTCGGATCGAAAGCAATGATGACAGCGTGTATGCCTTGTCAGCACCGGTCTGGAACCGCTCGAAATAGTGCGACCAGCCCATCCGGGGTGGTCGTAGTGGGGATTTGAAGGACATCCAGGCCAGAATCGTGTCGCTGTACAGCGGCTTGAGAAATGTGTCCAGTGGGCCACCCATCGGAGGCAGGCTTACGCCGGCGCCGCCGATGATCGGAATACTCACTGTCACAGTCGATGTCAGGTTTCCAACCATCTGCACCATCGCCGAGATGGCTTCGTTCACACCCGGCATGCTGTTGCCGCCACAGTTGATCTGCACCGCGGTGGCCGGGGAGATCGTGAACTCGGAGGTCTGGATCCCGGTGTACTGGTTCTCTCGGTACACCACCCACGGGTTCGAAGGGAGTGTGCCGAGCCAATCCGTGCGCCGGTATTCCTCGGGCGCGTTGGGATCGGGCAGGTAGTTCGGCTCCTGCTCTGCCATGTCGTTGACGAATTCCTGCACCGTGTGCACAAGGCCGTCGAGCACAGTGCCGCCCTCGGAGGTCCCCGTGTAGTAGCCGGACTTGTCGACGATGTCGAAGATCAGGCAACCGTGCCGGAGGTTCGCGCCCGGCCACGGCGGCGGATCACCTGCGAGATGTCGACGGCAAGTGACCATCAGATGCGCGTCGTCGAGGGTGGGCGCCGCCATGTCGTGCCACGTCTTCCACCGAGAGGAAATGATCGTCCAGATCGATGTATCGGAGAAGAAGTCACTCGGGGCAACCACCATCGACCACCGCGATTGATCCAAGTTGAACCATTGCTCCGGGTCCAGCGGATCGTCGGGCAGGGCCCATAGGCTCGCCTCTTTACGGAGGATGTTGAGGAACAGTGACAGCTTCAGACACCACACAGAGGGGCCTGCCAGCATGAAGACCTTCGGGAACTGAAACACAGCAGGTAGCAGCGGATTGCTCCATACCTGGATGTACTTCAGTTCCTCGTAGTCGTGCATGAACTGAACGACTACGGTTTTCAAGCCGGTCTCGGTCTTCTTCAACGTCGCGGTCTTCATCCGGCCGCCCCATCGCGCGCCGTCCTTGTCCACGGTCACGTGGACGTTCTGGGTGCTCCGGCCGCGCGCATCCATGATCCACTTCGCCAGGTAGTGGTCGGCCGGGAGAACCAGCTGCCCCGTTCCCGACTCGTTCAACAACCACTTGAAATCACCGGATACTTCGGCGTGGGAAATGCCTCGCAGATTCCAGTCACCGTCCCAAAGACGGATCAGCGGCGCAGATACGCGCAGGTCGCGGCGTTGCGTGCGGACCGCGAGCGCCTTCTCATAGATATCGTCGATGCGACTGCTGGCTGATGGATCAGTCACTGAAGCCCCCACGGGCGCGACCAGTTGCGGGGACAGCGAACCTGCACGATAGCGCCGGCCGGTGCGCCCTTGACGGTAACCGGGACCTGCACTTCCGGGGTCCACGGCGGGACCGAATGCATAAACATTCGGCCGTTCATGCGAGCCCACACCGAACTGTTGTCCGCCGCGACCACCATCTCCTGCATCGGGTCGGTGTCGACAGTGATGTCCTGACCATTAGTCAGGGTGGGCATAGTGATCACACGGTTGGCGGCGTTGTCTACCTTCCACGAGAAGTCCGGCAACGTCCACATTCCCGGCGCGGAAGCTACCCACCGCAACCACATCGGCTGGTCAGTAGGGTTCGAGACGGGCACCCACAAGGTTTCGGACGCGCCGTCTGGACGAGTATCTATCGTGGATGCCGCGGTCGCAGTGACATCCTCTTCGATCCACCAGGGGACACCTGCGGTACAGGTCATGGTGACCTGGCTCCAACCCTTCGAGTGCGGGTCACGCTTAGGCTTGAACTCAGGCTGCTCGGACAGGCGAAGACGCAGTGTTCGCGAACCGTATTCGGTTGTGACGATCAGCTTCGAGTCCCGGTCGTACGCCCACGCCTTTCGCCATGCAGAGTCGGTGCTCTCCCAGTTCGAGGATTGCGTACCGAACACATTCACACCGAATACGACGTCGCGCTTCTGCCAGGTCGCACCGCCGAATGTGGCACCGATCTGGAACGCGGATGAATTCCAGATCGTCTTGACAGGGGCGTCGTACAGCCCGGTAGGCGACGTGCCGAGTTCAACACCCTCACGCCCTTGACCTGCACCAGAGAGGGTCCACAGCGAACCGTCGACCCCTTCGACTTCAATCAACGCAGCAGTAGACAACGCTGATACACCTCATTTCATAGTGAAAGCAAATCGCCCACATCCTGATTGGATGCGGGCGAACAGTTAGACCAGAGAGTTGTTTCGAACTCCTACCAGCGGCCGGCGTAGGTCAACGCCCGCTGCGCCTCCAACGTCTTCGACTTCTGGAACGCAGTATCAAGATCCGGAGTCTGCAAATTGATCGTCATCGACTGATCAACCGGACCACCACCAGCAACACCAGCACCCACCAACGCCTTCGCCGGCATCACCTGCTTAGCCACCAAACGCGCCATCGAACCCGACTGCTGCGCTACAGACTTAACCATCGACGGATCCATACCCGACCGCAACAAATCAACAGCCTGCGCACCAGCCCGCGCCGCAGCAGGCACCCCGTCCTTCACACCGAACGTCTTCATGAAATCGCCGGACTGACCCGAAACGAACGCACTCGCCGCGTCACCGAGCCCACCAGCAGCCTTATCCAACACCGACGACAACGCAGGATTCCCGACCTTCACACCAGAACCACCCTGCAACTGCTCCAAAGCCTTCTTGGCCTGATCACCAGCCCACCCCGACATCGACGTCGCACCCATCACCCCCTGCGCGAAACCAGGAACACCCTTGTTGATCGCCTCCAACAACGGCTTGAACCGCCCCGCCGAAGCCGCATTGACAACAAACTCACCATTCGACAAAAACGCCGGAATCATGTCACCGATCGACGACCCACTCCCAGCAACAGGACCACCCGCCGCGAACTTACTCGCAAGCCACTTCTTCGCCTGCCCAACCTTCTTCACTCCCGCACCAGCAACGCTGCTGACCGCCGGGGCAGCTTTGCTCACAGCAGCTCCGGCAACACTGGAAGCGGCGGAACCAATGCCGCCCTTGGCAACCGCCTTCGCTCCACTGCCGATACCGGCCGCTACAGTCTTCGCGCTGGGAATCGCGGTAACCACCTTCGCCGCCTTGCCAACACCTGTCGCAACAGCCTTCGCACTGGGCATTGCGGCAACCACCTTCGCTGCCTTACCGACACCCGTCGCAACAACCTTCGTACTGGGCATTGCGGTCACAGCTTTGGCCACACCTGCAGGTGAGACGTTCCCTATCTGCTTCGCAACGGCCGTGCCAGATCCCATCAGGTTCTTGCCCGATTGATAAACCTTCGTAGGGTCGATAGAAATACCACCGGTGACCTTCCCGCCGAGGCCCCACGCGACGCCGAGACTTCCACCGATCTCGAATTTTCGAGTATCGCTATCCCAACCAAATTTTGCCTTAGCTCCGGCACCTGCTCCCGCCCATGCTTCAGCTCCGACAGTACCGCCGAGACCCCATTTCCCCAAGGTAAGGTCGCCACCAGCCTTTGCACCAGCGAATGCTTCTAGCCCTGCTTCTCCCTGCCAATGCTTCATTCGCAGTTTTCCGCCAGCTTCAGCGAGCACGCCCGCTTGCCCATTTACGAGCATATCGAACTTATCCGTCTGATGGATCTGACCTCCGATCCGTGCTCCGGCCGTCGCCTTCAACCCCCAATCAATGCCAGGTTTTCCCTTTTCCAGGCCCTCCGTAGTTTCAATTCCAGCTCCGACCGCCAATCCGGCCTTGTTGGTCCACGGCGCATTCTCACGACCACCCGATTTGGAATAGAACGTCCGATTGAAGAAGTCGTGGCCGCCCCATTTTTCAAGTCCCTCCTTGCCGACCTTAGGGCCGGATTTGAGAGCTTTACCTGTGTCAGCATCAGTTCGCTCGTATCCCGGCTTGTAACTCTTCCCTTCCGCCTTTCCATGCACACCCCATTTCGGCTTCTCAAAGCTCCATGGCTCGCCAGGGATTTCTTCCCACATCTATCTCGACTCCTTGTTATCCACTTATACAGTGGTGTCCCCTCAGCGCTTCATATTTCAGTGACCCGAAGATGTTCTCGACACCGTGCGTGCTCGTCCAACCTTCCGCTTCCCACGCATAAGGCACCGCAGTACGCTATGGGCATGAGCGACGAAATAGCCTCCGCGAGAAGCGAGTTGGAGCAACGGCTCCGGCTCGCGCTCACCAGCCACCCAGCCTTCGAGGTCCGGTCAGTCGGCCGTCACGAGCTACACGTCGCGCGGCCGTACGACCACAATCATGAGCGAACGCCTTACTCCTTCACCTTGATCCTCGAGGAGAAGCGCCGGTTCGCCCGAACCATCGAGCACTGGTGGCCGACAGAGGGAGGTGCCCCTTGGCCACGCGATCGAGACCGAGAACAACCGGTGCGGGACCTGATCGCGGCTGAACTGGCGGAGTCGGGCTGGACACCCGGCCGCAGCACCGTAGGTTGGGCCTCCGCTACGTTGACGCAGGCATTCTGGGCGATCTTGATTATGGTCGTCTCGCTCATAATCTTTTACCTGATTCAGTGACCACGCGAGCAGTAACGGGTCCCACCGGACGCTAATGTCAGATAGCCATTCCTGGCTAGACGGAACCGTGGCTCGAGTGGACTACCAGCGGCCGGCGTAAGTCAACGCCCGCTGCGCCTCCAACGTCTTCGACTTCTGGAAGGCAGTATCAAGATCCGGAGTCTGCAAGTTGATTGTCATCGACTGGTCCACGGCTCCGCCCTTGGCCATCCCCGAAGCAACCAGCGCCTTCGCCGGAATTATCTGCTTAGCAGCGGACCCCACCAACGAACCTACCTGTGGCCCGACCGAATTCAACAACTCAGTCGCCTGAGTTCCCGCCCTCATCGCAGCTGGCGTGCCCTTCAATCCGAACGTCTTCATCACGTCACCAGATTGTCCGGACACAAACGCGTTAGCTGCGTCCCCAAATCCACTCGAAGCCTTCTCTAAAACCGACGACATCGCCGGATTCATCCCCGTCGGAGCAAACCCTGGAAGCCCTTTGTTAATCGACTCCAACAATGGCTTGAACCGCCCCGCCGAAGCCGCATTAACCACATACTCACCATGCGAAAGCATCGCCGGAATCATATCCCCGATAGACGAACCGGCGCCGAACACCGGCCCACCATCAGCCATCTTCTTCTTTCCGAACAAATTCTTCGCCTTTTTGGCCGTCCAGTCCCAACCCTTCTTGGCAGCACCAGTTGCAACGATCCCCACACCCGCACCCACAACCGCACCGGCGACAGTACCCACAACCGGAACCGGAATCATCGTGCCAACCGCCGCACCCGCAGCAATCGAAGCACCCAACCCAATCCCGTTCGTCACCACCGCCTTCTTGACCGACTCGCCATTCTTCACATCAGAATTGATCGCCAGAGCAGTACCAACTGGCCCCAGCAACTTGCCACCAGCCTTACCGACAGGCGATCCAGCGAACTTCGCTACGGTGCTGACGGGCGCAGACTTCCCGGCCTTTAGGCCAAAATCTTCGACCTTCGTCGAGATTCTTCCGACTGTCGCCTGTCCGGGCCTTGTATTAGCGACCCAGGACCCAAAATTTGCACCTGCACGGGAGGGTATCCCGGTCACCTTTGACGCTGCCCACTGAGCGGTACCGCCAGCCCGACGGAAGGGTGTATTCTTCTCCGCAACGGTGTCCAACTGATTTGCCACTACCTTGCCAGTTGCGGAAGAATTCATGCCTTCCGCGCGAAGCCTGGATACAGCCTGGGCCGCCAGCCGCGGGGTGGGCAAAAAATGTGTACCCCAGCGAGCCGTCTCAGTTCGATCGACATTCAAATTTCGCCAACGATTATCCTTACCCGCACTAGGTCCATGAGCAAAATATAGAGGTGGTGACGGTTTTGCCTGCAATACACCGCCCTTGCGCGCATCATCCAATGCGTTATCGAGTGCTGTGCTCCGAGACGGTCCTAGCTTGACGCCGCCCCGCCGAATTTCCGAAAAGGCCGATAATTGATTGGGAGTGTAGCCTTTTGTCTCTGGCCGGCCTTTAAGCCAGGCCGGTATGCCTGGAATTTTCGATAGCGCCACCTGTTGCGGATATGGCGTCCATGAAGTCTTGGATTCCCCAACAACAAGTGAAGTTTTACGTCCAAAAAGTCCCGTGTTACGTAATGCGGGGACGTCCGGCCTGTACGCTTTCCCGGATTCAGGATCAGGCATACTTACTGGGCGATCGCCCGGCAACAAATGATTATTCCAACTACTGTACAATTCTCGTTGGAGGGTTTCTCCGTACAGTTTTCCAACTCTGCTGTCATACTTGGGAAACGCGGGCATGCCCTGAAACTCAGGACCGGCCTTCTTGACGAACCGTGGATCGAACTTTGGAATCCGTTCCCAAACCTGTCGACCCAGTCGATCAGCGACCGCGTCGCGCCCATAGACTGCCCCGACAAGACCGGACACGCCTGCGGCAATACCGTCCTCACGCTCAATAGGCGCCATTACTCAACTCCTTGCGAATAGCCTTCTACGAAAAGGGTTACGAATGCAATAGTCCTTATAGCCAGAGGACTCTTCTATGAAGAATTCATTCAATGCCATGACGCGCCTGACCGAATCAAGAGTGTTCATACCCACCGGTCGGCCACTGTACCAACGGATCGTCCTCGATACAGATCGATACTCTCCATTAACTACGCCCAGCATCAGCGCTGTACGAATTGGCACCGGGCTGATATTCCATCGCGCGAATTTTCCTTTTACCTTCTCACGCCGGGACACAACAGCGAGAAGGCTATTGAAGTCGGCTCGTTCATCGAACCACTCCTCGCTCCGCACAGAAACCACGTCGCGTAGCTTACCGGCGATGTGCGCGGGATACGTTTCATCGGAAGAAACGACAACACCCATAACACCTAGGAATCCTGGATCATTAAAGCTCACTTCATCGACAGTGCCGGCGATGCGAGCTTTGAAATTCCACTCGAGCTGAGCCGGCCCCGGCAACCGGTTCCAGAGATCTGCAACGTCACATGAAATCAAGCTGATCCGACCCGAAATCTCGTATCGATTCAACGACCGCTTTCCGATATCGAACCAAAAAGCCCGATGTAGGTTGGCGATGTCTGACTCGCCGCCGACCAGCACAACTGTTGCGACTAGGTCGTCGGCCATGTTGATGGCATCGCTCGGCCAATCTGGTCTATGATTTCTCACATATCCGATCTGGGAGAACTCTGATTCGATATCAGCTATCAGTCGCGTCAAAAACTCTTGAGTCATGGAGTCATAGTAGCGCGGTTTGCTTTTATCTTCGCCCGGTATCATGAGCTCATGAGTTCCTCAGGGGGATCGCGGCTGGATCGAGCGATCGACAAACATCTGATGTCCAGTATGGATGCGCGTGGTTTTTCGTTGAAACCGAACCCTCGGGGTCCGGATACAGGATGGTTCGTATGGGACCGCCAGCTCCCGCACAACCTCAGTATTGCTATCGAGGTGATTTCATCGGGCATTGGTCGCGGCAGCGCTATCCAACTAGATGGGATTATCCATCTCGTCTCGGAACTGGTAGTGGCCAAATTTCAATCGATGCCCGTAGAGTTCGCGGATTCACTTCCAATCAAGCGATTCTCGATCGATTCGGCTATACACCTGTGGACGCCAGAGGAGAAACGGAATAGATCTATTGTTGCACGAAGCGTGGACGTAGAATCTGTCTGCAATGAATTTTCCGAGACCTTCGTAACGCGCGCCATAAAATGGGCGGCCGAACGTGACAGCAGCGCGAAACTTCTCAGGGTCGCAAAACATCGAGAACGGGTCGATCGTTTTTGGCTCAACATCAGTCCGACCACTGTGCGCGGCGTTGCCTTACATCTGGCCACTATTGGAGAATACAAACTAACGAGAAAATTGATGCGATGGTATCTACGCAAGCCCATAGGGTTCAATACCGGGATAGACTCTCCGGAGCGCGCGAGAGAGTTTGACGAATGGCTGGTATTTGAATTTCCCGATTATGCCAGAGCCCGACGATGATTTCTAATTACACCGTCAATTGAGAGTCAACGGACAGAATTGCGCGATCAACAATTCGAGGCCGCGACGTCGGCGTTCCTCGCGCAATTCTTCCAACGCTGTCGTCGGTCGCGTCAAGGGCACGACGGGCGGCGGATCGACGCCGGCTGCGGCAATGACGGCTGCTTGAACGGCTTGCAGGTTGTCCACGATCGTCATCAGCAGATAGGTGTCGACTGTGAATCCTCGGGCGTCCCCGTTGACTTCGTCAGGTTGCGTGTCTGTGCTTTCGTCGCGGAGGAACAGCTCGGCTAGTGGGCGATCGGTTGACAACGCTGTCTTGTAGTGAGAACCGAGCGGGAGTCGATCTTTGAGACGCCAGATCGTGCGCCAATCACGGGTACGGATTTCACTGGGCCCGAAGCAGTCTCGGACATCGATGCCGCGCTCGAACAGGTCGAACTCGAGCGCGGCACCGAATCGGTCCCAGAACTCTACGAGCCCTGAGATCCCCCCGGCAGCTCCGTGGCACCTTCGCCGAAGAAGAAGGCGTTCAGGTCTTCCTGGAAGGCAAGCCACTCGTCGACCGGACGATCGGCGAATAGTTCCTCCACGGCTTCGTAGTCCTCGCCGAGAACGATCGCCAGCTGTTTGTCCTCGTCCTGCTCGGCGCGGATCGCACGCATCTGTCGACGCGTGATCGGCTGGATGAGGATGTCCTCGGTGAGCCGATACGGACCACGGCGCTTACTACTGAGCTCCTGCTGGATCTCGAAGAAGCGGCCCGCATCTCGGGCGGACTGGTTGCGCTGGTCATTGTTCTCGGTGGTGGCTGCCATATGGGCTCTCCGGTCAACTATCGGACGGGAACGATCCCGCCCAGGTGGGCAATTACTGGTCGGACTTCAGGGACTGGTCGGCAGGCTCCGCCAGGCGGTGGCCCAGGCTGAAGACCGCGTTGATGTACTGGGTCGCGTCATTGACGACGTACTCATTGGTTCCATCCGTCATGAAGACCGGGTACTCGGTGGGGGTCATTTGCTTCCTCGCATATCTCCTCCGGTACCAGTGCTGTACTGGGCTTGCACGCAGGCCGGAGGATCGCTGCGCACGCCCATCGTGGGTTCCGCTGGGCCGATCAGGCTGTCGCGGTGGCGATGCCCGCCTTGGTCAGCAGGCGCTTCCAGCCCAGACCACCGAAGCCGTGCGCGACGGCGTAGCCGGCGGTGTCGTCCTTGAAAGCGGTGAGGGTGACCTTCTGGGACATCAGGTTGGCCGAAGTCCACTGCTCGCCGCCGTACTTGCTGACCGCGACCTTCGGCATCACCTTGAACACGTAGACCGGGGCGGCGTCGTTGCCGTCCTTGGCGATGACGATTGCCGAGTAGTAGGTGATCTGCTCCGCGGTCGGCTGCGCGAAGAACACCTCGCCGGACTGGGCGTTCGCCCTGGCCTGGTCGAGGTTGGCGTTGGTGGTCAGAGCGAGCGTCAGCGCGTTGGTCTGCTGCGGTTCGAACTCGATGGTGCTGATGTCGCTGGTGATGTCGTTGCGCGACGGCTGCAGTTCACCGTAGGACTCGATCGGGGACGCGGTGATGCCACGGGCGAACGCGATGCCGGTCTTCTTGTCGATCAGACCGACCGACTTGTATGCGGTAGGCAGCGTCTGCAGCACGCTGGACGCGTCGGTGAACGCAGTCGGCACGGGGGTGTACCAGGGCGCCAGGAAGACCGCGGCATCGAGCGGCTTGATGAGCAGCTCATGCTGAGCATCTTTGATCGCGGTCAGATTGGTTGCGGGCATTTTCTCTCCATTTCGTTGATTTCTTCGTGTTTCGCTAGCTCTGGCGCCGGGCTTGGACTGTGAATCCGAGCTCTACGAGTTGGCTGACGGGGTCGAGGTTCGGCAGGTCAGCCGCGCCTTGGCTCCGAGTTAGCGTCGGCGGGAAGTATTTGACTTCGGCAGGTGTCATCTCTTCTGCCCAGTCGACCAGGACCCCGTTGACCGACTTGCCTGGCGAAGACAGGAGCGACACGCGTGCTTGACCAGCAGCCGTCTGAGCACCGGCGCGGTCGGACGCGACGGCGGTTACCCTCACCTTCGCGGTGTAGGTGATCTCGTTGATGTCGGTGCTGCCACCGATCTGACGGACCCAGAAGAACGGGTACTGCGCTACGACTAGGTCGCCCGAGGCGGGCAAGGTCGTCAATGTTGTCGCGATCGGTGCGAGCAGGTCGACCAGAAACCTCTCGAAGTCGGGGAATTCCCCAGGTCTGGGATAAGGCGAAGTCACTGCTTCACCTCGATTTCAACGGCCAAGATGCCGGCGCCGACGATGTCGTCCGCATCTTCTCCGGCGTCGGAAGGCGCCATCATCGTCTCCAAAATTCGTGTCGGATAGTTCGTCAGAGGCCGAGCAGCGGCAGGATCACCGGAGCGAGCAGCATGGCCAGCTCGAGCAGTTCGAGGAGGACAGGAAGCATGGAATTCACCTCCTCTCAGGTGCGGGCGCTTCGAGGGCCTTCAGGCGGTCCAGGATGTCGGCCAAGGCATCGACCACGGTCATGCCGTCGAGCTGTTCCCAGCCGGCGAACATGCCCGCATCTCGCTGCTGGCTACCGCACAGCTGCTCGCGGATGTCCTTCACGTCGGTGCCGATCGGACCGCAGAACGCGGTGATGAAATCCTGGATCTGGGTTACTTCGGCTGCGCTCATCGGAGCGTCCTCTCCGTCGATGAATGCCTGTACCTCGCAACGGAACTCGTCCATGTCGATACCGGCCGGGTCGATTTTTCCTTCGTGCGAGTACTCGCGGTGGGCCACGCAGTCCTCGGCGTCGCGGCCGATGCGGGCCAGGATGGCCGCGCAGCCGCGCTTGTAGGCGTCGAGTTGGGCTGGGGTCCAGTCGGTTCCGTCGCCGCGGGAGACGGCTTCGATGCCGATCACGTGGTAGTTGGCGTTGTCGGTGGGCCAGCCGGGCCAGGAGCCGCGGCCTGCGTGCCAGCAGACGCCTGCGGCGATCACGCGGAAGGTGCCGTCGCGTTCGAGGACGAGCTGGGCGAGGGGGCCGGGGAGGTCGGCGCGGCCATCCTGGACGATGCGCCAGTCGTTCTTGCCGCCGCCCGCGGTGTGGTGGCACAGCACGCCGCGCAGGTCACGGAAGTCGCCGTGGCCTCGGTCGCGCCAGCCTTCGTGTTCGATGACATCCAGCCCGGCAGCGCGCAGCACGTCGGCCAGCCATACCGGGTCTCCTGTCCAGCCCATGGTCTCTCCTTGTGTGAGTGAAGGTTCGGGGTCCCGCCCTCGTGGACGAGGGGAAGTGCCGAGGGCGGGACCTTCGCTCCTGACGCAGCGGCGACGTCTACGACCGCAGACCACCTGCGGGAGACGGGCGCGTCAGGAGCGCGGCATGCGGCGGGCTCGAATCCCGCACCGTGTCGAGTGTTCTCCGGGGGCCGACCGCATGCAGTTCGGGAACGGCGGGGTCGCCGTCAGATTTCTTCTTGGAGGGTGGCGGGGATCTTGTAATCCGCCACCGGGGGCTCCATGCCTGGGACGTGCAGGCGCAGGAAGCCGAGCAGTTCGTCGATGTGGCGCTGAAGTGCGCGGATCAGACGGATCGCGTCGCGGAATCGGAGGTGATCGTCGGCGGCCTGCTCCTCGAGCGCCACCACCCGCTCGCGCAACTTGGCGACTTCGCGGGCCTGCCACGCTGTCACCGCGCCGATCACGGTGGCCAGGGCCATGCCGGTCGCTTGCACGAATTCAGGGCTTAACCACGATGCCATCCGGTTCACCCACCGATCCGGACACCGGGGTAACAGCGGGTCTGATGAGTGCGCCCGCGATCAGCGGCGTCGCCAATCCGTAAAGGGTGAGCAATGTTTCGATCCACGCGGCATCGATCTCGCGACCGAGCAGATACGCGAGGACACCCGTGACAGCGACGAGTACCGACCTGACCAGCGCGGGTTCTGGGGTATTGCTGATTCTCATGATGTGTTCCTTCCCACAGGTTTTCGCGGGTCTCAGATGCGCCCTTCGGCGACATCGCGGTTCAGCGCCTGGGCGAGTGCGCGGGCGTGGCCGTAGCGGACGTAGTCACTGGTGTGCCTTCCGTCGAACAGGTAGCCGCGGGCGTAGGCGACAGCTCCGGTCCAGTGACTCCAGTTCGACGGAGACCACCAGCGCTGCAATTGCTTTCGAGTAGCCGTGTCCAGCATTCGCTGCGCCCATCGGATCGCCGAGTTCGCGCTGGCGAAGCTGAAGAAGGCACTCAGATCCGCGATGGTCCGCAGAGGATTTCCCGCGGGCAGGGCGGTGATGGGATCGCCGGGTGCCGCGGCCCAATAGGCGGGAATGCCGTCGATCGGTCGCTCGCCGACCACGCCGTAGCCGCCGGGGTCGGTGTCGCCGAGGTACTTGCCCGCCGGTCTACGCGGATCGGCGATCAGCGCGCAGGCGATAACCTCACGACCCGGATGTTCACCGCGGCCGATCTCCGCCGCCAGGTCACCCGCAACCGCCGCACCCTGCGAATATCCAGCCAAGACAACCGGATTCGGTGAGCGATCGATCGCGGCAAGCAGAGCACGTTTACCTTCGGCGACGCTCTCGGCGTAGCTCACGTGCGACCCGTAGTCGGCGGGATACGGGACCATCCGGGGGGTGAACATCGCCTTGTTCAGCGCGTCGGTGAAGGCACCGGTGACACCGTCGCCGCCGGGATTCCAGGTTCCGCCGACCACGAGTACATCGATCGTGCGGGGCGATCCTTTCGGAGACCACAATGACATGTTCGTACCTCTCTGGGACGTGAGTGGAGGGGGGGCCGCGCGGGGGGGGGGGCCCCGCCGGGGGGGGGCGGGGCGCCCCCGCGGGCGAAAGCCCAGATTAAACA
>NZ_JBHXNJ010000036.1:58552-60500 GCF_042719655.1 Nocardia sp. NPDC058518 | reverse complement strand
GCGCGCCCCGCCCCCCCCCCGGCCACTTCGGGGCCGTCCCTCCCTCGGGGTCGGGAGTGCGGGGTTGAGAGTGCGGTCATGGCGGATTTGGGGTGTGCCGGGTGACTGGTAGGGCGGGAGGGTTGCGGGTTGCGGGTTGCGGGGTCGGGAGTGCGGGGAATTTGCCCTTGCGGGAACGGTATTCGCATTACGCTCTCGCTATGAGCCTTGTCGCGGTCGACTCTGGTCGGACCCTGCTCGACCGGTGGGTGTGGTTGTTCGGGCGGCGGCCGGGGTTGTTGTCCGAGGGGGCTCGGCGGGAACTGCTGATCAGAGGGTTGCCTGCCGTGGCGAGTGTGCTTTCCGTGCGGACTCGGCGGGGCGAGGGCGGGTATCGGTTCAGCGTGCGGGTGTCGGTGCCGGGGGAGCTGGCCTATGACGCGCGGGTGCGGCAGCGGGTGCGTAGCCAGGATCTGGAGTGGATGCAGACGGGCGACGTGGTCGGGTGCCGGGTCGATCCGGGGGACCGGGAGCGGGTGGTGTTGTTCGTACCCGAGGTGCCGGAGTCGGGGCGCAAGGCGGCGGCCAAGATCCTGGCGAACGGGCGGCGGGCCGAGGCGACGGTGCTCGCGGTGGCGCCGATCGCCGCCGACTACACCGGGCGCGATGATCCGGTGCTCCGGCTCGATCTGGAGATGCGGGCCTGGGACGAGCCGTTGCCGTGGCGGGTGCGGTTGATCCAGCCGGTGCCGCTGTCGGCGGTCGGGCAGATCGAACTCGGGACGCGGTTGGAGGCGGCGTTCTTCACCGTCGACCGTGGGACTTCGGTCGCGATCGACTTCGCGGCGCTGACTCGCTAGCGCCGCGCTCGTCAGAGGTGGACGAAGGTGAAGCCCGCGGCGCGCAGGGCGGGGAGTGCGGCGGCCATGCCCGCGGCGGTGCCGGATCGCGGGCGGTGCATGTGGGCCAGGGCGATGCCACCCGGAGCGGCTGCGCTCATGGCGCGTTTGACCTGGGCTGATGAGGCGGTGGCGCCGAAATCGGCGTTCACGGTGAAACCCAGCGGGGTCTCGCCCAACTCGTTGACGATGGCGACAGCCACCTCGTCGTAGTGTGCGGTACCGGTGCGGAAGAAGCGGGGCGCGCGGCCGGTGAGCTCGGTGAGCCGCTGATGGTTGTCCCACACCTCGTACGCGGCCTGTTCGGCCGAACCTGTGCCCGCGATCCCGTAGGCGGAGCGCCCGGAGACCGAAAGCGGCTTGTGCACGCTGCCGTGATTGGCCAGCTCGAACAGCGGATTCGCCGCGAGCCGCTGCACCCGAGCCGGGTCGGCATCGACCCAGCGCTTGTTGAGGAACAGGGTGGCCGGGATCCGCTCGGCGATCAGCAGGTCGATCAGCGCGTGGTCGATGTCGCTGTTGCCGGGCCCACCGCACGCATCGAACGTGAGCGCGAACTGTTTGCCTGCGGCGGGGAAACCGCTGGTGATCCCGGGGAGGTCGACGCCCCACTGATGCGGGATGGTGCCCGCGTGCCGGGCGGCTACCTGCGCGGGAGACAGGGCCGGCGCAGCCTGCGGAGTGGCGATCGGCTGCGCGCTGATCGGTGCGACGGGCTGTGGAACGATGCGGCTCGTCGCCTCGGGGGCAACCGAATCGCCTTGTGCGACAGCGCATCCCGTGACAATTCCGGCGGTGAGAGTGGCGCAGGCGCCGAACAGCCGTCGCCGCGACAAACCATTGTTGCCCACAATCCACCCCTCAACGACTTGTTCGCTGGGATGTTATCGCCGATCGGGCCGGTGTGCGCGTCGGATGCGGGCGTGCAGGTAGATCATGAGTGAGGGTAAGTAGCCCAGAGTTGAGGGGGGGGGGGGGGGTGGGGGGCCCGGGCGCGGGGGGAGTGGTGGGGGGTTTGGGTTCAGACCCCGAACCCCGGCCGGGGGGGCGGGGCGGGGGGGGGGGTGTTT
>NZ_JBHXNJ010000036.1:53062-58542 GCF_042719655.1 Nocardia sp. NPDC058518 | reverse complement strand
CCTCCCGCCCGCGGCCCGGGGTGCGCGCGCGCGGGGGCGTGCGTTCTTATATAGTGATCGTCACAGCCCCTCTCGTCGCCCCGCGGGCGCCGGCGCCCCCCCCCCCGGTCCGATGACTCAGTGCTGCGAGATGGTGGACCAGCCCGGAACCTCGGCCGGCGTGCGCGGGCCGGGGCCGGTGTAGATCGCGGCGGGGCGGACGAGCTTGCCCAGCTGCTTCTGCTCGAGGATGTGGGCACACCAACCGGCGGTCCGGCCACAGGTGAACATCGCGGGCATCATGTGGGCCGGGACCTCGGCGAAGTCGAGGATGACCGCGGCCCAGAATTCGACGTTGGTCTCGATGGCGCGGTCCGGGCGACGCTCACGCAGCTCGGTCAGCGCGGCCTGCTCCAACGCGGCGGCCACCTCGAAGCGCGGGGCGTCGAGGCGCTTGGCCGTGGCGCGCAGCACGCGGGCGCGCGGGTCTTCGGCGCGGTACACGCGGTGGCCGAAGCCCATCAGCTTCTCTTTGCGGTCCAGGATGCCCTTGACCAGCGCACGCGCGTCGCCGGACTGCTCGACGGCCTCGATCATCGGCAGCACGCGAGCCGGGGCACCGCCGTGCAGCGGGCCGGACATGGCGCCGATCGCGCCGGACAGCGACGCCGCGACGTCGGCGCCGGTGGAGGCGATCACGCGGGCGGTGAAGGTGGAGGCGTTCATGCCGTGCTCGGCCGCCGACACCCAGTAGGCGTCGATCGCCTCGGTATGGCGCGGGTCCGGGTCACCCTTCCAGCGGGTCATGAACCGCTCGGTGACGGTGTCGCACTCGTCGATCTTGCGCTGCGGAACGGCGGGCTGATAGATGCCGCGCGCGGACTGCGCCACATACGACAGCGCCATCACCGAGGCGCGGGCGAGGTTCTCGCGGGCGGTCTCGTCGTCGATATCGAGCAGCGGCTCGTAGCCCCAGATCGGGGCGAGCATGGCCAGGCCCGCCTGCACGTCGACGCGCACATCACCGGTGTGCACCGGCAGCGGGAACGGCTCGGCGGGGGGCAGGCCGCGACCGAACTCACCGTCGACGAGCAGGGCCCACACGTCGCCGAAAGTCACCTGGTCGGTGACCAGATCCTGGATGTCGACGCCGCGATATCGCAGGGCGCCACCGTCCTTGTCCGGCTCGGCGATGTCGGTGGTGAAGGCCACCACGCCTTCCAATCCGCTGACGAAATCCTGTGGTACCGAGCTGGTAGTCATGGTGACTCTCCTTGCAGGGGCATGCCGATATTTCTGAACCCTAGACCCGGACATACCGCGGAGTAATCTCGCCCCTATGCGTGACCTGGAGCCCTCGGCGGCCGCCGCGCCCGACCTCGCCGCGATGCGCGTCGACTACGGCAATCCCCTGTTCGTTCCCGCCGATCAACCCGATCTCGACGAGAGCTGGGTGGCCGGCGGTTGGGAACCGTTGTTGCGCAGCTGGATCGAGCAGGCGCGTGGTCTCGGAGTTGCCGAACCGAACGCGATGGTGCTGGCCACGGTCTCGCTGACGGGCCCGGCGCCGCGCCCGGTGGCGCGCACGGTCCTGTGCAAAGGGCTCTCGCCCGAGGGCGTCACCTTCTATACGAACTACGACTCGGCCAAGGGCAACCAGCTCGCCGCCGACCCGTACGCGGCGGCGAGTTTCGTCTGGCCCGCGCTCGCCAGGCAGGTTCATGTGCGCGGTGTGACCGAGCGGGTGTCCGCCGAGGTGACCGCGGCCTACTGGGCGGCGCGGCCACGGGAGTCGCGGCTGGGCGCGTGGGCTTCGCAGCAGTCGCGGCCGGTGTCCTCGCGGGCCGAACTGGATCGCGTGCTGGCCGAGACCATGGCGCGTTTCGCCGATGTCGACGACATCCCCGTGCCCCCGTTCTGGGGCGGCTACCTGCTGCGTCCCGACGAGGTGGAGTTCTGGCAGGGCAGGCACGGCAGGCTGCACAACCGCATCGTCGTGCGGATCGACGGGCAGGCCACAACAATCGAACGTCTGCAGCCGTAACGGCGGTGGCCTATGTCACTGCGCCCAAACATGGGATGACCGCGCCGCAGTGGCTAATCTGCGCTGAGTGAAGCTGCTCGCCGACACCGAACCCCTGCGTAACCGCGACTATCGCAGGCTGTGGACGACCAATATCGTCACCGTCATCGGCGCGCAGCTCTCGGTGGTCGCGGTACCGCAGCAGATCTTCCAGATCACCGGCAGTTCCGGCTACGTCGGCCTGGCCGGTCTGTTCGGCCTGGTTCCGCTGGTGGTGTTCGGGCTCTGGGGTGGCGCGCTCGCCGACGTGATGGACCGGCGCACGCTGCTCGTCATCACCACCGCGGGCACGGGTCTGACCGCGGTCGCGTTCTGGGTGCAGGCCGCGCTCGGGGTGAACAACGTGTGGCTGGTGCTCGGGCTGTTCGCCACCCAGCAGGCGTTCTTCGCGGTCAACCAGCCCACCCGCAGCGCCCTGATCGCCCGGTTGCTGCCGCCGGAGCAGATGGCCTCGGCCAGTTCGCTGAGCATGACCGTGCAGAACGTGGGCATGATCGCGGGACCGGTGCTGGCCGGGCTGCTCATTCCGGTGATCGGCCTGCCGATGCTGTATCTCATCGACTCGATCGCGCTGCTCGCGACGCTGTGGGCGGTGTGGCGGCTGCCCGCGTTCCCGCCGACCGGTGAGAGCCGTCGGGCCGGGCTGCGCGCCGTGCTCGACGGCTTCCGCTATCTCGCCCGGCAGCGCATCCTGCTCGCCTCGTTCGTCGTCGACCTCATCGCCATGGTGTTCGGCATGCCGCGCGCGCTGTTCCCGCAGATCGCGCACGAGACCTTCCACGATCCGGCCGAGGGCGGGCTGGCGCTCGGTCTGCTGTTCGGGGCCATCGCGGCGGGGTCTGTGCTCGGTGGGGTGTTCTCCGGGTGGATACCGCGGGTGCGCAGGCAGGGGCTGGCGGTGATCGTGTGCATCGCGCTGTGGGGTGTGGCGATGGTCGGGTTCGGGCTCGCGGTGGGGTTGGCCGGGCACGTGTTCGGGCTGGGCGTGTGGCTGTGGATCGCGGTGGTGTTCCTGGCGCTCGGCGGCGCGGTCGACATGGTCTCGGCGGCGTTCCGCACGGCGATGTTGCTCAATGTGTCCACCGACGAGATGCGCGGGCGGTTGCAGGGCGTGTTCATCGTGGTCGTCGCAGGTGGGCCGCGGATCGGTGACGTTGCCCACGGTTTCGCCGCGGCGAGCATGGGTACTGCTGTAGCTGCCGCCGGTGGCGGCGTACTGGTGGTGATCGGAGTGGCGCTCGCCGCGCTGGCCTTCCCCGCCTTCGTGCGCTACCGAGTCACTCGCGCCCACTCCGCCGTGTTGGCGAATTAACTTGTGTGGCAATCGGATTCGAGTATCGAATCCTCGCACCGCGCAACTGTTCGGCATCGCCGGAGTGAAGGTGCGGAAAAGGGGATCGGCGCAGGTCCCCGGCCTCGCACCGACCTCACCGCCGCACGCGGTCGGTGTGAGAACGGGACAGGACAACCCTGATTGCTTGTCCTGACCGAACAACAGCTAGCGTTAGCGCAAGCGCACCTGTGCCGACCGCATCGGTGCCTACGGTTCTAGCCTGAGAGGGATCCTTCCGTGCCCGCTGAGAACATCACCAACGTCACCGAAGACGCCAAGGCGGTACTCCAGTACCCCGGTGGCGAGTTCCCGATCTCGGTCACCAAGGCCGCGGAGGGTAACGACGGGCTCGACTTGGGCAAGCTGCTGGCCAGCACCGGTTACGTCACTTACGACCCCGGTTTCATGAACACCGCGTCGACCAAGTCGGCCATCACCTATATCGACGGTGAAGCGGGCATTCTGCGCTACCGCGGTTACCCGATCGACCAACTGGCGGGCCGCTCGACCTTCATCGAGGTCAGCTACCTGCTCATCTACGGTGAGCTGCCGACCCAGGCCCAGCTCGACGATTTCACCGATCGCATCCGCCGCCACACCCTGCTGCACGAGGACCTGAAGCGGTTCTTCGACGGCTTCCCGCGCAACGCGCACCCCATGCCGGTGCTGTCGTCCGCGGTGAACGCGCTGTCGGCGTACTACCAGGACTCGCTGGATCCGCGCGATCCCGAGCAGGTCGAGCTGTCGACCATCCGCCTGCTGGCGAAGCTGCCGACCATCGCGGCCTACTCGTACAAGAAGTCGGTCGGTCAGCCGTTCCTCTACCCCGACAACTCGCTGTCGCTGGTCGAGAACTTCCTGCGGATGACCTTCGGCTTCCCTGCCGAGCCCTACGAGGTCGACCCCGAGGTCGCCGCCGCGCTCGACATGCTGCTGATCCTGCACGCCGACCACGAGCAGAACTGCTCCACCTCGACCGTGCGCCTCGTCGGCTCGTCGGACGCCAACCTGTTCACCTCGGTGTCCGGTGGCATCAACGCGCTGTGGGGCCCGCTGCACGGTGGCGCCAACCAGGCCGTGCTCGAGATGCTCGACGAGATCAAGGCCAACGGCGGCGACGTCAAGGAATTCATCCGCAAGGTCAAGAACAAGGAAGACGGCGTGAAGCTCATGGGCTTCGGGCACCGCGTCTACCGCAACTACGACCCGCGCGCGACGCTGGTCAAGCAGGCCGCCGACAAGATCCTGTCGAAGATCGGCGGCGACGACCAGCTGCTCGACATCGCCAAGCAGCTCGAAGAGGCCGCCCTCACCGACGACTACTTCGTGTCGCGTCGCCTGTACCCGAACGTCGACTTCTACACCGGCGTCATCTACCGGGCCATGGGCTTCCCGACCCGCATGTTCACCGTGCTGTTCGCCATGGGCCGCCTGCCCGGCTGGATCGCGCACTGGCGTGAGATGCACTCCGAGCCGCTCAAGATCGGCCGTCCGCGCCAGATCTACACCGGCTACGGTGAACGCGACTACCGTGCAATCGACAACCGCTAGTTTCAACCAGCTGTTGTCGGAAACTTTGTTGGGTACAGCAATCTATCGAAGGGGATAGCCCGCATGACCAAGCCGGAGATCGAATTCCAGGAGGGCCCCGCGCCCACCGAGCTCGTGATTACCGACCTCATCGAGGGCGAAGGCAAGGAAGCGGTGCCCGGTGGCACCGTCGAGGTGCACTACGTCGGCGTCGAGTTCGACACGGGTGAGCAGTTCGACTCCTCCTGGGACCGCGGCGAGTCCATCACCTTCCCGCTGCGCGGCCTGATCCAGGGCTGGCAGGACGGCATCCCCGGCATGAAGGTCGGCGGCCGTCGTCAGCTGGTCATCCCGCCGGAGCTCGCCTACGGCTCCGCCGGTGGGGGCCATGCGCTCTCCGGCAAGACCCTGGTCTTCGTGATCGACCTGCTCAACGCGAACTGATCCCAGCTTCTCGGGGCGCGGGTGGGGACGGGGTCGCCCGCGCGGGGGGGGTGGTGGTGGTGGGGGGGGGGGGGGGGGGCCGCGCGGGGGGGGTTAGAGCCAGAGAGAGAT
>NZ_JBHXNJ010000036.1:0-53052 GCF_042719655.1 Nocardia sp. NPDC058518 | reverse complement strand
CACCCCTAGATTTCGGTCGCCGCCGTTTTTTGTTTAAAATACACCGTACTTCCCCCAGGCTACGCGGCCGGTGTCACACCTTCCACACCCGGGCCGTTGCTGTTTCAGGGGTAAGGGCGCGGTGGCCTCGGCCCGCCGGGTAATGTGCCCCGCGTATGACGGAGCCCGATGGCTCCCGCGTGATTCGTTTCCAATGCGTTGTCCATGACAGTGACTTGTTCGATTCGCCCGGGGCCGGGTTCTTCGGGAGTTTCGGGAGGGAGATTCTCGATCATGTTCCAACACAAGGTTGTTCGCCGTGCGCTGGCGGTAGCGCTGCCCGTCGCGGTGGCGGTGAGCCTGGCCGGCGTTTCGTCGGCGGAGGTCGATCAGCAGGCGCAGTACGCGGCCGGTTTGGCGAGCACGGGCGAGGGCTATCGCACCGTGGTCGCGCCGGACCTGCGCACGGTTTCCGCGTCGGTGGACGAGGGCCGGTTCGTGCTGGCGCCCGATCGGGACCGGGTGATCGTCGAGTCGGCGACCGGCACCCCGATCGGGGAGATCCCCACGTCGTTCACCACGGCCGGCGGCAATGCCGTCACCCTGGCGTCCGAGATCGCCGCCGACGGCCGCAGTCTGACGGTGACACCGCAGCCCACCGCCGCGGCGAGCACCGAACTGAAGAACATCGCGACAACACCCACCGCACAGTTCCCCGATCCGGTCCAGAACGGCGCGGCAGCGGGAGCGGGAGTCGGCCTGATCGTCGCCGCCATCGTCTGCATCCCCGCGATCATGGCGTTCCTGATCGTCTACCTGCCGTGCCTGGGCCTGGTCGGCCTCCCCAACGCCTTGGTCGGCGCCCTCATCGGCGCGGTCGTCGGCGCCGCGGCCCCCGATATCATCCCGCAGGTACTGCCCTGATCATGAAAACCGCTACGGCCCGGTCGGATCCACCGACCGGGCCGTTTCGTTTCAGCGGGTGAGGTCCGCGAACGCGATATCGCCGACGACCACATGCTCCAGTCGGAGCAGCCCGTCTCGGTGGATCTGGTGCAGCCGATACTCGCGTGCGTGCGCGTCGAGCCGGAACTCGAGCACCTCGGCGATCCAGAACTTCGTGTCGAGCATGATGACGAGGTAGAGCGGGATGCCGACTCGCGCGTATTGCGCCTTCTTGTCGAGCAAGTCCTCGGCGGCGGTCGACGGCGAGGACACCTCGACCACGATCAGCGCGTCGCCCTCCTCCGGCTTGTCACCCGGCTGGTCCAGGCATCGGTACACGGTGACATCGGGCCGCCGAAAGGTGAACTTCGGAACCCGCCAGAGCACCACATCGATGTCGGTCTCGGCGCGGATGCACGGTTCGGTGCTCGGCAGGTCCTCCATCGCACCGGCAAGTCGGCGGGCGATGCGGTTGTGCTCAGGCGCCGGCGATTCGCAGAGGATGACGTGCCCGTGCACCACCTCGATCTCCCGGGAGATGTTCTCGGGGAGCTGACGGTACTGCTCTTCCGTCATCTGATGCGGTAGCGAGTCCACGGCCTGGATCGTCATGGGCCGAGCTTACCGACCATGTCGGCACCTCGACACTGTTCGTGGACGACCTCGGTGGCGGGACTCTCACTCGCGGACGACCTCGACGGGGTCGGTCAGGGCCAGGGCGAGGGCGGATTGTTGGGACTGGCCGCGTGGGGGGAGGGCGTCGAGGGCCTTGGTGGTCTGGTTGTTGAGATTGCCGACGATGTTCTGCAGGGCGCCGACGCCGCCGGTGAGCTGTTCGATGGCGGAAACCAGTTGGGCGCCGCCCTGTTCGGCGAGGGTGGGTAGGCCCTTGGCGAGTTCGGCGCCCTGGGTGAGCTGGTCGCGGGCGCTGTTGAGGCGGGCTACGACGGTGCGCAGGAGGGTGCCGAGGTCGGTGTTGGGATCGACTGCGGCGCCGGTCAATTCGCTGAGTCCGGCGAGCTGGGTGCCTGCCTGGTTCGAAACGCCCCGTAGCGCTTCGAGTTTGGTGATGATATCGGCGAGTTGCGGGTCGCCTGCGAAGGGGAGGGCCCGCAGCAGCGGCAGGATCTGGTCGAGGCCCGAGCCCATGGCGGCCGCGCTGGTTTGGACGCCGGCGATGGTGACCCCGGTAGCGCCGAGGGCATCGGCGAGCTGGTCGGCCTGCTTCGCGGCGCCGTCGACGGTTTGGTTCAGCAGCTCGATGGCCGAAGTGAGCTGGCCCGCACCCTCTTTCGCGTAGTCGAGGAAGCCGAGTAGCTGGTCGGCACCACCGCTGAACTGGTTCGCGCCGTCGGCGGCGGCGTTCACGCCCGCGCTGAGCAGCTGGGCGGTGAACTGCACGGAGGTCATCTGGTTTCGTGCCTGCGAGACCGCGGCAAGGGCGGCGTCGACGCCGGACGCGCCGATCCGATGGGTCACCGCGTCGACCGCGCCGTTCACCGTGTTCGGGTCGGCGTCGTCGTGGGTGGTGACGGTGACCTTGGCGCGCTTGGGTTCCGGGGTGGCGAGGGTGGCCATCGACGCGGTGAGGTCGGCGGGCAGGGTGATCACGGCGGCGTAGTCGCTTTCGTCGATCTCCCCTGGCTTGGCGACGGTCCAGTCGTAGCCGCCCGCGTCCTGCACCGCCTTGGCGACGCGCTCGCCGGTGGGGCCGGAATCGGCGTTCACGAGGGCGATTCCGGTCGGTGCCGCATCCCCGCCCGTGCAGGCGACGGCACCGCCCGCCAGCGCGAGGGCAGTGGCAAGGCAGAGCAGGCGAGCGCGTTTGTCGATCACACCGGCGACGGTATCCCCGGACATCGGTGCCGAAGGTGGGAGATGTCTGAGAGTTCGTTGAGGATGGGCAGGTCGCGGGTAACTGCCGGTATGCTGACTCGGCCGCGTCGGAGGTCGCCGATCGATAGCTGCCTGTTCAAACTATGCCTTGTGTCACAACAGGTTACGTAACCCGGTGGTGGTTCGGTACAACTCTCGAGTCAATCGACATCGAGATTTTTTCGATTCGTCCGGGGGGTTCGGGGATTCTTCGGAAGCATCGGGAGGGAGACATCGAACATGTTCAACCACACCATCACTCGCGTGGGCCGTCGCGCGGTCTTCGCCGCACTGCCGCTGGCCGTCGCCGCCTCGCTCGTCACCACGGGCACCGCGGTCGCTGACGTCACCGTCGCGCGCCAGGCCGAGATCGCCGCGGGGATCGCAAGCGAGGGCGTCTCCGAGGGCGTCGGCTACAAGACCGCCGTCTCGCCGGACCTGCGCACCATCTCCGCGACCGTCGACAACGGCACCTTCGTGCTGTCGCCGGACTCCACCAAGGTCGACGTGGTCTCCGCCACCGGCGCCAAGGTCAGCGAGTTTCCGCTGACGATGGCCACCGTCGGCGGCAACAACATCGCGCTGGCCTCGGTGATCTCCGAGGACGGTCGCACGCTGCAGATCGCCCCGCAGCTGTCCGCCGCCACCACCGCCGAGCTGAAGAGCATCGCCACCAACCCCGAGGCCGGCAACCACGACCCCGTCGCGAACGGTGCGGCCGCCGGTGCCACCATCGGCTTCCTGACCGCGGCGATCCTGTGCATCCCCGCACTGGCCGCGTTCATCATCGGCTACTTCGTCTGCGCACTCGGCTCGGGTCTGACCTACGCGCTCACCGGCGCGGTGCTCGGCGCGGTCATCGGCCTGGTCATCCCGGAGTCGATCCCGCAGGTTCTCCCCTGATTATCGCTTCAGTCGCCAGCCGTTAACTGTGCGGTATTCTCGCGAGTGTCTTCACCCCGTGCCGGTCAGGCGCGGAACTCACGAGAGTGGAGGTTCGATGTCCGACACCGACGATGTCAAAGCCAAGGCCAAAGCCGAGGCCGAAAAGATCGAGGCGGAAGCGAAGAAGGCAGCGGCCAACGTGAAGGACGCAGCCGAGCGCGCGGCGGGCAGAGTGAAGGACGCCTTCAAGAGCGACAAGTAGTAGCGAGCTCAGCCCCGCACCCACGATCACCGTGAGTGCGGGGCTTTCGCGTTGGCTACCTGGCCGGTCGGGCGGGCAGGTCGATGACGAGGCGGGCGCCGCCGAGCGGGCTGTCCTCGAAGTACGCCAGCCCACCGTGCAGCTGGGCCTGCTGGGCCACCAGCGCGAGGCCCAGGCCCGAACCGCCCTTGGTGGCGTTGGTGCCACGGGCGAACCGCGCGAAGACCGCCTCGCGTTCGCCGGGCACGACGCCGGTGCCGTTGTCGTCGACGGCGATGACGATCCGGCCGTGCGGCGTGCGGTGCGCCGAGACGACGGCCGCGGTGGCGCCGCCGTGCTTCACCGAATTGGTGAGTGCGTTGTCGACCGCCAGGCGCAGGCCCGCGGGCAGGCCGCGGGTCACCAGTTCGGCGTCGGTGTCGATGCGCACCGACAGCCCGGGGTTGTGGCGCATGGCGTCGTGGGCGGCCTGATCGCACAGATCGGCGACATCGGTGGGGACGTGGTCGGTTTCGGCGGTGAGATCGCCGCGGGCGAGCCGTTCCAGCGCGGACAGGGTGGTTTCCACCCTGGTCTCGTTGCGGGCGAGGTCGGCGAGGATCTCGTGGCGCTGTTCGTCGGTGAGGTCGAGGGTGCGCAGGACCTCGAGGTCGGTGCGGATCGCGGTGAGCGGGGTGCGCAGTTCGTGGGCGGAGACGGCGGCGAAATCGCGGGCGGTCTCCAGTGCGGCGGCGGTCTCGGCCTGTGCCTGGTCGACGCGGGCCAGCATGGTGTTCACCGCGTCGGCCAGCTTCACCGCCTCGTCGACACCGGAACCGTCGACCGGGTGCGCCGGCTCGTCCGGCGCGCCGACGGCGCTGCGGGCCGATACCTGTCTGGTCAGCTTCACGATCGGGCCGACCGCACGCCCGGCGAGCAACCAGCCGAGCGCCGCCGCGGCCGCCACCGCGATCGCCGCGCCCGCGAGTACCCAGCGCTGCTGGTCGTCGGTCGCCTTGCTCGCCTCGGTGGTCGGAATCGCCAGGGAGACGGTGCGGCCCGCTGGCTGGTTCTCGGTGGTGGTGAGCACCCGGTAGGGCTGGTCGTTCAGCTCGACGGTCTGCGAGCCGGGGGGCAGGTCCGGCAGCTGGGTCGAGCTCGACGCGGTCACCTGGCCGTCGTCGCGCACCGTGAGCGCCATGGTGTTCTGCAAGCCGGTCAGGTTCACGAAACCGGTGGCCAGTACCGGCTCGATCAGCACGATGCGCGAGGCGATTTCCAGTTGCTGATCGGTTTGGGTGACATTATTGCGTTCGATTGCCTGAAATCCCACGAATGCGGCGATCGTGACGATGATGACGGCACCCGCCGCCGCCGCTCCGGCGACTCTTGTCCGGAGCGAAAACGATTGTCTGCGACGATGTTTCAGCGGGGGTGCGGAGATCATTTCGATTCCCGGAGTACGAAACCCACCCCGCGAATCGTGTGCAAAATCCTTGGCGTGTCATCTATTTCGAGTTTCCGGCGCAGGTATCCGACGAACACATCCACCACATTCGTATCGGCTATGAAATCGTAACCCCACACCAATTCCAGCAGCCGTTCGCGCGTCAACACCACACCGGCATTCCGGGCAAGTGTGGACAGCAATTCGAATTCCCTTTTGGTGAGCTCGATTTCGCGTCCGTGCAGTAGTGCGCGATAACCCGCGACATCCACCAGCAGCGGACCGACGGTCAGCGCGCCGGGCGTCACCGGCTCCGGCGTATCGGTGCGACGGCGCAGCAGGGCCTTGATCCTGGCCACCAGTTCGGCCAGCTCGAACGGCTTCACCAGATAGTCGTCGGCGCCCGACTCGAGGCCCGCGATCCGGTCGTCCACCGAGGCACGGGCACTGAGCACGCAGATGGGCACGTCGTTGCCCATCGCCCGCAAGGCTGTGACAACGCCCGCACCGTCGAGAACCGGCATGTTCATGTCGAGGACCACCGCGTCGGGTGCCTGCTCGGCGACGGCCCGCAGCGCGGCACCGCCGTCGCGCGCGACGAGTACCCGGAACCCGGACAGTCGCAGGCCACGTTCGACCGAGGCGAGAACGTCCTCGTCGTCGTCGACGACAAGCACCGTAGAGGAAGTCACCTGGTGATCTTAGGTGCTCACGGGGCCGGGGAGACCGGGTCGTTGTCCTGTTCAGGGGTGGTGGCCGTGGTGATGCTGCCGAGCGGCGGGTTGGCCAGGATGCGGTCGGCGAGGGCCGTCAGGACGTTGGGATCCTCGATGGTGGCTGGCGGTTCGACGTGTTCACCGGCGGTGAGCTGGCGGATCGTCTTGCGCAGGATCTTGCCGGAGCGGGTCTTGGGCAGACCGGTGACGATGATCGAGTCGTGCAGGGTGGCGATCGCGCCGATCTGGGCGCGCACCCGGTCGTCGAGTTCGGTGCGCAGCTGCTGCTGGTCGATGTCGACGCCCTGTTTGAGCACCACGTACGCCAGCGGGAGGCTGCCCTTGAGCTCGTCGGGCATGCCGATCACCGCGCATTCGGCGACGGCCTCGTGCCCGGCGATCGCGGCCTCGATGCTGCCCGCCGACAGGCGGTGCCCGGCGATGTTGATCACGTCGTCGCTGCGGCCGAGGACGAAGAGGTAGCCGTCCTCGTCGAAGTAGCCGGAGTCGCCGGTGAGGTAGTGGCCGGGGAAGGCCGATAGGTACGAGCGGATGAAACGTTCCCGGTCGCGCCACAATCCGGTCAGGCAGCCGGGGGGCAGCGGCAGCCCGATGACGATGTTGCCCTCGGTTCCGGTGGGCACCGCGTTGCCGTTCGCGTCGAGAACGCGCAGCCGGTAGCCGGGCACCGGCACACTCGCCGAACCGGACTTGACGGGCAGTCGCTGCAGGCCGAGCGGGTCGGCGCAGATCGGCCAGCCGGTCTCGGTCTGCCACCAGTGATCGACCACGGGGGTGTCGGGGTGATCGGCGAGCAGGGTGTTCGTCGCCCACTCGAAGGTGGCCGGATCGAGGCGCTCGCCCGCGCAGAACAGCGCGCGCAGCCGGGACAGGTCGGAGCGGTGGGCCGCGGTGGCGTCGGGGTCGGCGCGGCGGATCGCGCGCAACGCGGTCGGGGCGGTGAACAGCACCCGCACGTCGTGCTCGTCGACGATCCGCCAGAACGCGCCCGCGTCGGGCGTGCCGACCGGTTTGCCCTCGTAGAGCACCGTCGTCGCGCCGACCAGCAAGGGCGCGTAGACGATGTAGGAGTGGCCGACGACCCAGCCCACGTCGGAGGCGGCCCAGAACACCTGACCAGGGCCGACGTCGTAGATATTGCGCATCGACCAAGCCAGCGCCACCGCGTGCCCGCCGTTGTCGCGCACCACGCCCTTCGGCTTTCCGGTGGTGCCGGAGGTGTAGAGGATGTAGAGCGGATCGGTGGCGGCCACCGAGACCGGATCGGCGGGCGCCACGCCGTCGACGCAGGCATCCCAATCGACCCAGCGGGCGGCGACGGTCTGCTCCGAGGACGGCAGCACGTCGGTGGCGGGCAGGGCCGCGGGGAACTCGATCGTCGTGAACTCGGGGCGCTGCTTGACGATCACCGTGCGCACCGACGCGGTCTCGGCGAGATCGAGCGCGGCCATCACGATCGGCGGGTACTCGATGCGGCGGTTGGGTTCGAGCCCGCCCGAGGCGGTGACGATCAGGACCGGCTCGGCATCGTCGATGCGGGCGGCCAGCTCGGGTGCGGCGAACCCGCCGAACACCACCGAGTGCACCGCGCCGATGCGGGCACACGCCAGCATCGCGATCACCGCTTCGGGGATCATCGGCAGATAGATCACCACTCGATCACCGGCCACCACACCGAGATCACGCATGGCACCGGCGAACTCGGCCACTTTGCCGAGCAATTCGGCGTAGGTGTAAATCGTGGTGGTGTCCGTCATAGCGGAGACATATATGAGGGCCGGTCGATCGGCGTGTCCACCCTGGTCGACAGTGCCCGCCCGAACGTGACGATCGAGAGCATTCACACAGGTATTGAGGCGGGCGTCGGGGAACCACCTGGCCGACCGCTTGTCGGCGGCATCCACGATCTGCTGCGGTTCGACATCCCACTCGATGCTCTGAGCTGCGGCGGACCAGAAGTCGGCTGGGTCGACCAGGCTGGTCTGATAGACCGGCCGGTACTCGTGTTCGGTGTCCAACCCCGTGACTCCCTAGCCTCGCTTCGATGCCCGCTCGATAGATCCAGATGATTGTGGCAGACTTCACGCGACACCCGATGGGGTGCCGCGACCTTTGGTTTTGCCTACAACAGGCTGGTCATGGAGCGGACCTCGACCGGGAGTCAGCCAAGAAGTTATTGATCCGTTAGAATCCGATGTCACTTATTCGGGCAGTCGTAGACGCAATTTCTCGGCCAGCCGTAGTTCTCGGCCAGCAGCCACTGGCGAGCCACCATCGCGCCTGTGGAGGTTCGCCTCAGGCGTACGGTACGAGGCCAGTTTGGAAAGTGAGTGGGAGATGCGTGACGCCGCTAGGTCCGGCAGCAAACGCTGGGCGCTCGGCAACTGGGACCTGCGTTGGAAGGTTACGGCCGTACTTGCCGTGCCACTCGCGGTCGCGGTCGGGCTCGGCGTGTCGAGAATTACCTCCGAGTTCTCGGAGGCCAACCGGCTCTCCAGTATCAACGAGCAGGTAGACACGATTCCGACGGTCACCGCGCTGAGCGCCAGCTCCGCGAAGGTGGCCGGCAGCCAGCTGGTGCCCGCCGGTCCGGGGGTCACCCTCGTCACCGACAAGGACCTCACCGATCTCGACGCCGCTGTCGCCGCTGCCGAGACATCGCTCGGTCGGCTGACCGATCTGCCGACCGCGCACGTCGCGCTCGAGCGGATGATCAAACAAGCCAAGAACGTGCGTGCGCAGGGCAAGGCGCTGTCGTCGTCTTCCGAGCCGGTGCTCTCCTCGGTCGAGCAGATGACCAAGGACAGCGTCAGCATCGTGGAATCCACCATCGCTCAGGTGAGCGATCCGGTGATGGACACGGCCAAGCTGCGTCTGGTCGACTCGCTCAACACGCGTTCGGTGCTCGTCGACGAGCTCGCCGGTCTGGCCGGGATGCTGCGTGGGCAGGAAACAGGCGCGCAGATCTTCCTCACCGGTGTCGCGACCGAGCGTCATCTGCTCGACGTGCTGTCCAACCGCTTCCCCGACGGCGATCGGGTGATCGCCGACCTCAAGGCGCAGGCCGATATCCGGGCGAACCTGATCGGCGGTCCCGAGGTGGCCGCGGGCAAGCTGCCCGTCGGCGACCTGCGCACCTCGCTCTACTCGAGTTTGCAGGCCTACGAAGGCGTCGTGAACGAGGCCACCAAGGCCATCGAAGTCTCGATGGACGAGCTCACCGACGCGGCTGCCACCGGTGCCTGGACCTATACCGCCGTCGTCATCGCGACGATCCTGGCCGCGCTCTTGCTGGCCGTGTTCGTCGCCCGCTCGATGATCGTGCCGCTGCACCGCCTTCGCCTGGCCGCGCTGCGCGTCGCCGAGTCCGATCTGCCGCACGAGGTCGCCCAGCTCCGCAACGGTGCCGCGCCCGAGGACGTGCCGCTGGAGCCGATGCCGGTGCGCTCCGACGAGGAGATCGGCCAGCTCGCCCGCGCCGTCGACGATATCCACGGTCAGGCGCTGCGCCTGGCCAGTGACCAGGCGCAGATGCGTTCGCAGGTCAACGACATGTTCGAGACGCTGGCCCGCCGGTCCAAGTCGCTCGTCGACCATCAGCTCACCCTCATCGAGGCGATGGAGTACGACGAGAAGGACCCGCGCCTGCTCGAGAACCTCTTCCGGCTCGACCACCTCGCCGCGCGCATGCGCCGTAACGGTGACAACCTGCTGATCCTCGCGGGTACCAAGCAGCGCCGCACCAAGTCCGCCCCGGTCGAGATCGCCGACGTGCTCCGTGCCGCGATCTCCGAGGTCGAGGACTACGAACGGGTCAAGCTCGGCGCCACGCCGCGCGGCTCGCTGGTCGAACCGGCCGCCTCCGACATGGCGCACCTGTTCGCCGAGCTGCTCGACAACGCGCTGCGGGCCTCCCCGCCGGAGACCGACGTCAAGTTCACCTTCGCCCAGGCGCACGACCAGGGTCTGCTGATCGAGGTCGCCGACCGCGGTATCGGTATGCCGCCCGCGGAGATGTCGGAGATCAACCACCGGCTCGAGCAGACCGCCGAGCCAGGCCCCGACACCGCCCGCCACATGGGTCTGTTCGTGGTCGGCCGACTAGCCGAGCGTCACGGTCTCACCGTGCGGCTGCGCCCGACCTTCGACACCGCCCGCGATCCCGGCGTCACCGTCACCGTGCACGTGCCGGTCGGCCTGATCGTCTCGGGTGCCGGCGGCACCGTGATCCCGCCGCAGCAGTTGCAGAAGCAGCAGCCGAGCCCGCAGACACCGCCGCAGCAGCAGAACCCGCAGCAGCCGCCGAGCACCATGCAGACCCGCGCGATCACCCGCACCCCGGGTGGCAACGTGATGGTCACCGTGGATCCCGGCGTCAGCGGGCCGACCCCGGCGGGTGCCGGTGGCGGGTTGCCGCAGCGTCAGCCGGGTAACTCGATGGCTTCCGGCGCGGCCCAGGACGCGGCGGAGCAGTCGTCGCCGTCGCTGCGTCCGCCGGCGCCCGGACAGACGAATGTGCCCCAGCGTGGCAAGCTCGCCGCGGCCAACCTGCCCAAGCGCAATCTGGCACCGGGTGGACCGCAGCGTCCGCCCGCCGGGCCGGGTCAGCAGGGTCCGGGTGAGCAGAAGCCCGGTGGACCGCCGCAGGCCGGTGGTGGGTTGCCGCAGCGTCAGCCGGGTGCCAACGGTGCGCCGTCGCGGGATTCCGCTCAGCCGCCCGCTCAGCCGCCGCGTGACTCGACACCGCCCCAGCGCGATTCGGCACAGACCCAGCGGGGGAGCACCCCCGGTGGTCTGCCGCAGCGTTCGCCGGGCGCCAACGGTGCCCCGCAGCGTGATCCTTCGGTCGGCCTGCCACAGCGTGATCCGTCGCAGCGGCTGCCGCAGCGTGAGCAGACCGGTGGTCTGCCGCAGCGTGATCCGTCGACCGGACTCCCGCAGCGTGAGCAGACCGGTGGCCTGCCCCAGCGTGATCCGGTAACGGGCCTGCCGCAGCGTGACGCCGCGAACGCGCAGCGTGATCCGGCGCAGTCGACCGGTTTGCCGCAGCGTGGTCAGGGAAGCACCGCGCCGCAGCGTGATTCCGCGCCGGTGCAGCGTGATCCCTCGACCGGACTCCCGCAGCGAGGCAACCCCTCCGGCGGCCTGCCGCAGCGCGATCCCGCGCCGCGTCTGCCGCATCGGGATCAGTCCGGTGGGTTGCCCAGGCTCGATCCGACCAGTGGTGGCCCGCCGCAGCGTGAGCAGGCCGGCGGCCTGCCACAGCGTGATCCGGCCAACGGACTCCCGCAGCGTGAGCAGACCGGCGGGCTGCCGCAGCGTGATCCGTCGACCGGACTCCCACAGCGTGAGCAGACCGGCGGACTCCCGCAGCGTGATCCGTCGAACGGCCTGCCGCAGCGTGAGCAGACCGGTGGTCTGCCGCAACGTGATCCGTCCGGTGGACTCCCGCAGCGGGCCCAGCCCGCCCGTCCGGCCAACGGCCTGCCGCAACGCGCAAACCCTGCGCCGCAGCAGAATCCGGCCGACAACGGTCTGCCGCAGCGCGCCCCCGCCGCGGGTCAACCGCAGCGAGACGCGTCCAACGGCCTGCCCCAACGTGCGGCTGCGCCGAATGGGCTGCCGCAGCGCGATCCCGGGGCTAGTGTTGTACCGCAGGCGAACGCCGGGCCAGGAGTGGCTCTGCCGCAACGGGATCGGGACCCTGCGGGGCCGGATAACGCTGCGTCGGCAGGGCGTGATCCGGGTCGGCACAGCTTCCGGTCCAATCCGGTCAAGGCTGCGTCGTTCTTCCAGACCAGGTTGCAGCCGGCACCGGAAGGTGATTCCGTGATGGGCGGAACACCGATCTTCGCCGAGATGATGTCGTCGTGGCTCACGGACGAGAATTCCGACCGGAACCAGATGGCCGCGTCCTTCGAATCACCCGGTGATGACGGCTGGGAGGCTGCTCGCGCGGCGAGCGAAGCCCAGTCCGAGGTGCGTACCGCCGCCGGCTTGCCTCAGCGCAGTCCGGGCGGAAGGCTTGTGCCGGGTGGTGTGAGCGGCACCGCCGATCGCACCCCGCAGCAACGCGATCCCGCCACGATCCGGAACAGCCTGAGTCGTCACCAGCAGGGTGTCCGGGATGGCCGCGCAATGAAGGCAATGAACCTAACCGGAGATAAAGGAGACCGATGAACCCCGATCTAGGTGGTACGAACCGTCAGCTGGATTGGCTGGTTTCGAACTTCGCCAACGAGGTTCCTGGCGTAGCCCATGCCGTCCTGGTCTCGGCTGACGGACTGTTGATGGCCGCGAGCGCTCAGCTCCCGGTCGACCGCGCAGAGCAGCTCTCCGCGGTGACCGCCGGACTGGCGAGCCTTTCCGTCGGCGTGTCGAATCTGTTCGAAGGCGGTACGGTACTCCAGTCCGTCGTCGAGATGGAGCACGGTTACCTGCTGCTCATGGCAGTCGGCGACGGCTCGTATCTAGCAGTCCTGACCAACACCTCGTGTGACATCGGTCAGGTCGGCTACGAAATGGCACTTCTGGTCGAGCGCGTTGGCCAGACGGTCCAAGCCACGCCGCGCGTCACGATGGGTTCCTGATGGTGGGATGGACATAGACGATCACCGCATGGGGAGCGCCGAGCCCAGCCTCGTCCGCCCGTACTCCTTGACTGCCGGCCGCACCAGGCCGGCGGTCGAGTTGGCGCTGGAGGCACTCGTCGCATCGCATCCGGTCGCCATGGAGCGGCAGTACGAACTGAACAACCTCGAAACGTCCATCGTGGAGTTGTGCAGGCAATCGCCGTCCGTTGCCGAGATAGCTGCCCAGCTGTACATCCCGATCGGGGTGGCCCGGGTACTCGTAGCCGATCTGATCGAGGCCGGTCACGTCCGGGTTTCGGCAACTTTGAAAGACGATTCCAGCGACGATGAACGTCGCGAGCTGATCGAAAGGGTTCTCAGTGGACTCCGGCGTATTTGATTCGACGGCGCAGGTCGACACCCGCACGGCCAAGCCGACTTCGGCGAAGATCGTGGTCGCCGGTGGCTTCGGCGTGGGTAAGACCACGATGGTCGGCGCGGTGTCGGAGATCGTTCCGCTGCGCACCGAGGCGTTGGTCACCAACGCCAGTACCGGAATCGACAACCTGACCGGTATTCCGCAGAAATCGACCACCACGGTGGCGATGGACTTCGGCCGCATCAGCCTCGCCGACGACCTGGTCCTGTACTTGTTCGGTACGCCGGGCCAGTACCGGTTCTGGTTCATGTGGGACGACCTGATCCGCGGCGCCATCGGCGCCGTGGTGCTGGTCGACACCCGCAGGCTCGAAGACAGCTTCGCCGCTGTCGACTACTTCGAGGCCCGCGGGCTGCCGTTCCTGGTGGCGCTCAACGAGTTCGACGACGCGCCGAAGTACCCGCTCGAGGACATCCGCCAGGCCCTTGCGGTTCCCGCCGACGTGCCGATCATGTCGATCGACGCCCGTCGCCGGGAACCGGCCAAGCAGGCCCTGGTCGCCTTGACCGAGTACGCACTGCGCAAGGTCATGCAGGGTTACTGAGCCGGTTTCGCACGACGGACGGGGCTGCCGCGATGAAGGCCGCAGCTCCGCCCGCGTTCGGGCCGTGCTCGTTCAGGACTCGGGTTCGGGATCGGGCCTGGTCCAGCCCAGGATCATCGCCGGTGCACAGCCACCGGCCAGGATCGTGGCCAGCATCATCAGTCCGCCCGCGTAGGCGATGCGATAGGCATCGGCTTGCGGTGAGAACGCGCTGCCGAAGATCAGGTACGCCAGTGGCGGCATGGTCAGCGACTGAGTGAGCGCGAGCCCCGCCGAGCGCGCCTTGTTGCGTTCGGCGATCTCCAGTTCGTCGAGCATCTGGTCGGGTGCGTGGTCCTGTCCACCCGACGCGATCCGCAGCATTGTCCAGCTCGGCAGGAACACCACCGCCGAGACGAGCGCGACCACAGGCGCCCCGAACAGGTCGAGCGCGCGCATCACGCCCGCGAGCGCGATCCCGAGCAGTGCGATCGTCACCAGGATCACGAGAATCCGCCGCCTGCGACGCGGTCGCCAGCTCTTCAGCATCCCGGCAGTGCGCTGCTCCTGCACGAGCCAGCGCCGGATCCGATAGTTCTGATAGCGGTCGATGAGCGTGGTTGTCATGGCATTTCGCCTTTCGTGCGTGGGTAGAGCTCGGCCGACAACGGCCCGAATTCCTTGCGGGAGAACACGACTTCGACCGGCAGCGCGAACACATCGCAGATGCGCATCGCCAGATCGAGGCTCGGATAGTGATCGCCACGCTCGAGCGCGCCGATCGTCTGGACATTGACATCGACGGCCTCCGCAAGCGCCGCCCGGCTCATCCGATGCTCCGCGCGCAACACCGCGATGCGATTGAAGATCGGTAGGGTTTCCCCTCGTCTGACTGGGCTCACCTAACAGAGTGTTGTAAAAACACAACAGAAAGTCAAGGTGTTCCAACGCGCCGCCGCGATTCCGTGATCGACCAGAATCCGGTCCCGCTACGCTCACAGCGTGCATATGTCGGCGGATGACCTGCTCGGACAGTTGCTCGATGCGGGCTCTTTTGTGAGCTGGGATCGGGCGCCGATAGAGCCCGCGATGTCGCCGCGTTATCGGCGCGAGCTCGTCGTCGCGGCCGATCGGGCGGGTACCGATGAGTCGGTGCTGACAGGGGAGGGGTTGTTGCGGGGGCGCCGTGTCGCGGTGATCGCCTGTGAGTTCGCGTTTCTGGCCGGGTCGATCGGCGTGGCCGCGGCGGAGCGGATCGTGCGCGCGGTCGAGCGCGCTACCGAACTCGGGCTGCCGTTGATCGCTTCGCCGACCTCCGGCGGCACGCGAATGCAGGAGGGGACAGTCGCTTTCGTGCAGATGGTGAAGATCGCGGGCGCGGTGGCCGTGCACAAGGCGGCGGGGCATCCGTACCTGGTGTACCTGCGCGATCCGACGATGGGTGGGGTGTTCGCTTCGTGGGGGTCGTTGGGGCACATCACCTTTGCCGCGCCCGGCGCACTGATCGGGTTTCTCGGGCCGCGCGTGTACGAAGCCCTGTACGGCAGGCCCTTTCCGCCGGGCGTGCAGACAGCGGAGAACCTCTATCGCAACGGTGTGATCGATGGTGTGGTGACGGTGGAGATTTTTCGCCGGATCGCCCACCGGGCGATGAGTGTCGCCAGCGGCGCCGTCGTCGCGGTGACGACCGAGCCGGGTTGGGCTGCGCCTGTGCTCAGTCCGGCGACACCGGCGAATCCGGCTGCGAGCGCTTGGGATTCGGTGCTCAGCTCGCGCAAGCCGGGCAGGCCGGGCATTCGGGATCTGCTTCGCCATACGACGCAACGGGTTCCGCTGAGCGGCACCGGTCGCGGTGAGTCCGATCGCACCGTTGTGCACGCCCTCGCCCGCTTCGCCGGTCAACCGTGCGTCGTGTTCGGGCACGACCGATCCGGCCAGGAGGGCGAGCACACCATGGGCCCGGCCGCCCTGCGGGAGGCGCGGCGGGCGATGGTCCTGGCGCGTGAATTGCGGCTGCCGCTGGTGCTCGTCATCGACACCGTCGGTGCCGCCCTGTCCAAGGAGGCCGAGGAACGCGGGCTCGCCCCCGAAATCGCCCGCTGCCTGGCCGATCTCGTCACCCTCGACACCCCGACCGTCTCCGTGCTGCTCGGCCAGGGCACCGGCGGCGGCGCGCTCGCGCTGTTGCCCGCCGACCGGGTGCTCGCCGCCAGACACGGCTGGCTCGCCCCGCTGCCGCCGGAAGGGGCGAGCGCCATCGTCTTCCGCGATACCGCGCACGCTCCGGAAATGGCTGCGGCGCAAGGCATTAGGTCAGCGGACCTGCTCGAAGACGGTGTGGTGGACCGAATCGTCGAGGAGTACCCCGACGCCGCCGACGAACCGGTCGCCTTCGCCCGTCGCACGGTCCTCGCGATCGCGGCCGAACTGGCCGCGCTGCGCGCCTGCGAGCCCGCCGAATTGCGATCGATGCGGCAGACCCGGTACCGGCGAATCGGATTGTCCGGATCCGTGTACTGAGCCCACCGGTAATCCCCTGACCAGCGCCCCGCTTTGTGTCAGGGGGAAACACGCGACGCGCCGTCGTTGACGCCACACCGAACCACTTCTACCTTCGAGAGGGTGACCTTCCGCAGCGAGAGCAGCCCTGTCCCCACCATCGTGCTCAATGACGGGAACGTGATCCCACAGCTCGGCTTCGGTGTGTTCCAGGTGCCCGCGGAAGACGTCACCGGGGTGGTGGCCGAGGCGTTGAAGGTCGGCTACCGCAGTATCGACACGGCCGCGGTCTACGGAAACGAGGAAGGCGTAGGCCGCGCCATCGGTGAATCGGGGATTCCCCGTGACGAACTCTTCATCACCACCAAGCTGTGGAACGCCGACCAGGGCTACGACAGCACCCTGCGCGCCTTCGATACCAGCATGCAGCGCCTCGGCCTGGATTATCTCGACCTGTACCTGATCCACTGGCCGGTACCGTCGGCAGGCCGCTTCGTCGACACGTTCCGCGCGTTCCAGGCGCTCAAGTCGCAGGGCCGGATCGGTTCGATCGGTGTCTCCAACTTCCGGGTGGTCGATCTGGAGACCCTGATCGCCGAGGCGGGCGAGATCCCCACGGTGAACCAGATCGAATTACATCCCACACTTTCCCAGCGTGACCTGCGCCGATACGACGCCGATCACGCGATCGCCACCGAGGCGTGGAGCCCACTAGGGCAGGGCACACTGCTCGACAACTCGACCATCGTCGGCATCGCGAAGGAGCTCGACCGCACGCCCGCGCAGGTCATCATCCGGTGGCACCTGCAGCTGGGCAATATCGTCATCCCGAAATCGGTCACGCCCTCGCGGATCGCCGAGAACTTCGACGTGTTCACCTTCGAACTCGATCCCGCGGCGATGGAGTTGATCGGCCGCCTCGACGCGGGCAAGCGGGTCGGCGCCGATCCGTCGACGTTCAGCGCCGGTCTGGCCTGATCCCCAGGTAGTCGCTCAGTTCCCTGGCCGCGGCCCGGCCAGCCCGGTTGGCGCCGATCGTGCTGGCCGACGGTCCGTAGCCGATGAGATGGATACGCGGGTCGACGGCCACCTGGGTCGCCAATCGCCCGGTCATCGTGATCCCGCCGCCTGGTCCGCGCAGCCGCAGCGGTGCCAGATGGTCCAGTGCGCTGCGGAAACCGGTCGCCCACAGGATGACGTCGGCCGCCTGGAAACTGCCGTCGGCCCAACGCACGCCGGTGGGCTCGATCCGCTCGAACATCGGCAGCCGCCGCAGCACACCCCGCGCACGCGCGGCCAGCAAGCGTTCATCGAGCGGCAGCCCCGTCACCGAGACGACCGATCCCGGTGGCAGCCCCGCGCGCACACGGTCCTCCACCAGTGCCACCGCGTCGCGCCCGTCCTGCTCGGCGAACGGCGTCTCCCGCCACCGCGGCTCCGACCTGGTGACCCATGTGGTGGAGGTCACGAGCGAGATTTCGTCGAGCAACTGCACCGCCGAGATTCCCCCACCGACGATGACGACATGTTTGTCCGTGAACTCCTCGGCCGTGTGGTAGTCGCGAGTGTGCAGCTGGCGTCCGGCGAAGGTGTCGGCGCCCGGATATCGGGGGATGAACGGATGCTCCCAGGTGCCGGTGCCGTTGATCAGACCCCGCGCGCGCAAGGTGCCCGCACCCTCGGTTTCCACCTGTAGTACCTCGCCGCGGCCCGCGCAGCTCTGGCCGTCGGCGGTCCGATCGCAGACCACTTTCACCGTCACCTGCCGTTGAACCCGCAGGTCGAAGCGCTTTTCGTAGAGCTCGTAGTAGTGCGGTACCGCGGTGGCCGCTCGCGCCGACTCCGACCCGGCGGGCAGGGTCTCGGCGAAGGACATCCCCGGCAGATCGTGCACTCGGTTCACCGTTGTCAGGGTCAGCGAAGGCCACCGGAACTGCCAGGCGCCACCGGGGCCGGGTGCGTGGTCGACTATGCGGAAATCGCGTTCGGGTACCAGCCCGAGCTTGCGCAGGTGGTACCCGGCCGAGAGCCCGGCTTGACCGGCTCCGATCACCAGGATGTCGAAATCCGTCATCCGGGGAGAATAGTCGTGAACCACAGGCGTCGATGCCATCGCCTTACCGGGCGTTGTCGGCGGGCTGTGGCAGAGTGTGAATATCCACGAAATCCGCTGATTCTGGGGAGGATGCATGCTCGGCGTGACTCGCGATGGTGATGTGATCACCATCGAACTACAGCGCGAGGAACGGCGCAACGCGCTCAACGAGGACCTGGTCGGGCAGTTGCGCGCCGCGATACTCGACGCGGTGGCCGATGGCGCGCGTGCCATCGTGCTCACCGGCCGCGGGCCGATCTTCAGCGCGGGTGCCGATCTGTCGGGGGTGTACTCCGAGTCGTTCCTGAGCGGTCTGCTCGACATGCTGCACACCATCGAATCGGTTCCGGTTCCGGTGATCTCGGCGATCAACGGCGGCGCGCTCGGTGCGGGCGTGCAGCTGGCACTGGCCTCGGACCTGCGGGTGATCGAGCCCGACGCCTACATCGCGGTGCCCGCGGCCAAGCTCGGCATCTCGGTCGACCGCTGGACGGTGTCGCGGCTGGCCGCCCTGATCGGTGGCGGCCCCGCCCGCACGATCCTGCTTGGCGCCGAATCCGTTTCCGCCGCAGACGCTTACGCCTACGGCTTCGCCAACAAGCTCGGCACGCTCGCCGACGCCAAGGACTGGGCCAAGTCCATCGCGGCACTCGCGCCGCTGTCGCTGCAAGCCATGAAACTGATGCTCAACGACGACGGCACCGGCGATCCGGCCAGCGCGCAGCAGCAGGCCGCGCTGGAAGCCGCGTGGAGCAGCGACGACGCCAAAGAGGGCCGCCTGGCCCGGCAAGAGAAGCGTCCGGCGAAGTTCGTGGGCCGCTGATGCGGATCACACGGCTGGCGGGTTCGGTGGCGAGCACCTTCGGTCTCGCCTGGATGGCACGCGCGGTGTGGGGCCTGCCCACCTCGATCGGCGCGGGCCCGTCGGCGATCGCGCCGACCGCGATCGGCAAGTCCTCCTACCGCGACGGCCGTTTCCACAACACCGAGCCGAGCTCCATGCTCGCCGCCGGTGCCGCACCGTCGCTGATCTGGTCGGGACTAACCAAGGGCCGTATCGGCCGCCCGGCGAAGCCCGTCCCGCTGGTCACCCCCGCCGCTCCCGAGCAGGCCGCCGAACTCGCGGTCACCTGGTACGGGCACGCGAGCGCGCTGGTCGAACTCGACGGCTACCGCGTGCTGGCCGACCCCGTGTGGAGCGAACGGGTCTCCCCGTCGCCGGTGGTCGGTCCCGCCCGTCTGCACCCGGTCCCCGGCGAGCTGTCGCAGCTGCCGACCGTCGACGCGGTGATCATCTCCCACGATCACTACGACCACCTCGACAAAGCCACCGTCGACGAACTCGTCCGCACCCAGCTCGCGCCGTTCGTGGTGCCCACCGGCATCGGCGCGCACCTGCGGCAGTGGGGTGTGCCCGAATACCGGATCATCGAGCTCGACTGGGGTGGCTCGGTCTCGCTCGGCCATGACGCCGGCGACCGCGGCCTCACCATCACCTGCGCCGAGGCCAGGCATTTCTCCGGCCGCGGCCTGGTCCGCAACACCACGCTGTGGGCGTCGTGGGCGCTGTCGGGGCCAACCAAGCGGGTCTACTTCGGCGGCGACACCGGCTACACGAAGGCGTTCTCCCAGGCAGGCGCGGTGCTCGGCCCCTTCGATCTCACACTGCTGCCCATCGGCGCCTACGACGAACGCTGGACCGATGTGCACATGAACCCCGAAGAGGCGGTGCGCGCGCACGCCGACCTGTGCCTGGGCGACGCCGCCTACGGACTGCTGGTCCCGATCCACTGGGCCACGTTCAATCTGGCCTTCCACGGCTGGTCCGAACCCGTCCGGCGCCTGGTGTCGGCAGCCGCCGACGCGGGTACCCCGGTCGTAGTGCCCAAGCCGGGCCAGAGGGTGGTTCCGAATGACCTCCCACCACGGGATTCGTGGTGGGAAGATGTGGAGTGACTGTTGCCTGTGGTGAGCGAAGCTCCATCAGGCAGCCGCACCTTGCGGTGAGGCGGTCCCCGCCGAACCCAGCTCACGCTGCGTCGGGGTAGACGTTTCACAGCCTCCTGCCTCGCCCGCTCTCGCAGACTCGGACTTGCGGATGGCTCCACGTCCTGGCACCGACCCACTGTCGGCGCAACCCTGTTCACCCACCCTAGATCGATGGGTCTCGCCGAGTCGGGCGAGGTTGATCGCGGCATTACGGTCACGATCAATCGACAGACCACAAGACTCACAGCTATAGACACGGTCGGCGAGGGTCAGGCTTGGCTTTCGCCCACCACACCCCGAACACGTCTTCGAACTCGGAAACCACCGATCAGCTTCTACCAGAACCGACCCGTACCAGCGAGTTTTATAGGCCAGCATCTGTCGGACCTGAGCGAGGGCCGCGTCAGCGAGTGCCCGGTTCAACCCCTTCTTCCGGTCACCGCCCGCGGACCGCATCCCGGCCGCGTTCAGAGTTTCCACCACGATCACCTGATGCTGCTGAGCCAAGGTCGTGGTGGTCTTGTGGAGAACGTCGCGGCGGACTGCGGCGGCCTGCCCGTGTGTGCGGGCGATCCGAGCGGTGGTGGCCTGCCACCGCCTCGATGGCTGCCGCCGGTTTTTCGTGACGGGGTCATGCGGACCCTGCTGACGGGCTGCCCGCCGTTGCAACACTCTCAACCGGGCTTGCGCGGCAGTCAGGGGTTTGGGCGCCGGAATGCGGCTTACTTCGCGACCGTCAGGGGTCGCGATCACCAGTAGCGCGTCGGCTTTGACCCCGACATCGACCCCGACCACCGGGTGCGGTGACCGGCGGGCGTGCCCGGGACGGGATTTGGCCGTGACGAGGGTTTGGAACGATACGTACCAGCGGCGACGCGAATCCTGGGCGAGGGTGGCTGACAGGATGCGTGCGGTCCCCGCCTCGACACGGCGGGCGAGCTTGCGGGTCGACTCATGTGTTTTGAGCCGCCCGACCCGGGGTAGGACGATGTGATGGCGGTCGGGCTCGACCCGGATCGTTCCCGTGGTGAATCGAACGGACCGCCGAGACCGGGCCGCGTTTTTGAATCTCGGGAATCCGACTGGTTTACCTGCCCGCACACCAGCGCGGGAGGTGGCCCAGTTATCCAGGGCGCGGGCGAGTGCGTCGAGTCCGGTGTTGTAGGCCTCTTTCGAGTTCTCCGCCCACCACGGCGCGTGCTCGTATTTACGCTGGTTCCAGATTTTGCGGAGTCCGGGTAGTGACCAGCCGATCATCGGGGTCAGTTCGGCCTCGGAGATCCCGTAGCTCCGTTCAGCGGTGCGTTGATCGATCACCGCTTTGACCAAGGCGAGCATGTGGTTGAACGCGAACCTGGATGCACCGCAATGCGATCGGAGTACCGGTTGTTGGTGCGGGGTGGGGTCGAGCGCGAATCGGTAGGCCTGCATCGTCCATCCGTCAGGGATGTCGAACCTCGCCATCAGTGATCAACTCCTTCCCTCTGGGTCTCGTTGCCGGTCGCCGATAGCGGTTACGATGTCATAGCGGTGAGACATATTTCGATCCACGCCAGCGGTCGGGCCGCGACAGTACTGATATATGCCTACGTTCGATCAGATTTGCTCATGAAACACCAAGCAGCTCAGAACCATCCTCTTGAAAGGAACACGGTCAGATGAGTCTCGTGGATACGTTGAAGGGCTTGCTCGGTAAGGGCAAGGAAACGGTCGAACAGAACGCCGACAAGATCAATGAGGCGGTCGACAAGGCCGGGACCTTCATCGATGACAAGACCAAGGGCAAGTACAGCGACAAGATCGAGAAGGGTAAGGAAGCGGCCAAGAAGGTCGTGCCTCCGCAGGCAGGCCCCGGCACAGCCGCCGGTGGCCCCGCACCGACCGATCCCGGACCCAAGGCCTGATTCCGGTGCGCGGGGACCGGTAGACGGTCCCCGCCGCCGGCGATCGCGTCGATGGTCCGCCGGGAATTTCGGGGCGCTCCGGGTGAACCGGACATCGAGGTTGAGCTCAGCAACCTCGACAAGGTGCTGTACCCGGGAACCGGTACGACCAAAGGCGAGGTGATCGCCTACTATTCGGCGATCACCGAGGCTGCGCTGCCCCATCTCGTCGGTCGCCCGGTTACCAGGAAACGGTGGCCGAACGGCGTCGACCACTCCGATTTCTTCGAGAAGAACCTCCCCGAGCACGCGCCCGCGTGGATCCACCGCGCCGCGATCGAGCATTCCAGCCGCCGGGTGGTGTACCCACTGATCGATTCCGAGGCCGGGATGGCCTGGCTCGCCCAGCAGGCGGCGCTGGAAATCCATGTGCCGCAATGGCGTTTCGACGCAGGCGATCGCGGCCCGGCCACCAGGATCGTGTTCGATCTGGACCCCGGCCCCGGTGCCGGGCTGGCCGAATGCGCGCGGGTCGCGCTGGCAGTGCGTGCGATGGTCGCCGATATCGGCATGCAGGCGTTCCCGGTGACCAGCGGTAGCAAGGGTATTCACGTTTATGTGCCGCTGGATCGGCAGCTGAGTTCGCGTGGCGCGTCCACCGTCGCCAAGCAGGTGGCCACCAATCTCGAAGCGCTGCACCCGGATCTGGTAACGGCGACCATGGCGAAGACGGCCCGCACCGGCAAGGTGTTCCTGGACTGGAGCCAGAACAACGCCGCCAAGACCACCATCGCCCCCTACTCGCTGCGCGGTCGCGCCGAACCCAATGCCGCCGCCCCACGCACCTGGGCAGAGATCGAAGACGCTGATGCATTGCGCCAGTTACGTTTCGACGAGGTCCTCGTCCGTTGGAAAACCGACGGCGACCTGCTGGCCGACCTCGATCCGCCACTACCCACCCGCCCCGACTCGCTCGCCAAGTACCGCAGCATGCGCGACCCGCAGCGCACGCCCGAGCCCGTCCCCGAGACGACGCCGGAACCAGGCCCCGGCAATCGCTTCGTCATCCAGGAGCATCACGCCCGCCGCCTGCACTGGGATGTGCGCCTCGAGCGCGATGGTGTCCTCGCCTCCTGGGCGGTGCCCAAGGGCCCGCCGACCGAGCCGAAACACAATCGCCTCGCCGTGCGCACCGAGGACCACCCACTCGAGTACCTGCACTTCCACGGCTCCATCCCCAAGGGTGAATACGGCGCTGGGGAGATGACGATCTGGGATTCGGGCACCTATGTCACCGAGAAGTGGCGCTCCGACGAGGTGATCGTCGAACTCGACGGACAGCGGGTGTCCGGCCGCTACGCGTTCATCCAGACCAAGGGCGACCAGTGGCTGATGCACCTGATGCGCGACCAATCCCGTCGAGAACCCGTGGCCGACAGTGGTTTCCCGCGCGGCTTGTCGCCGATGCTGGCCACCGCAGGCGATGTCGAATCGCTGACCCCCGCGAACTGGTCCTTCGAAACCAAGTGGGACGGGTTCCGGGTGATCGTCGAGATCGACGACGGCACGGTCACGGTCCGCAGCCGCGCGGGCAACACGGTGACCGCCCGGTATCCGCGTCTGGCCGTTCTCGGCGCGGAACTGGCCGGGCACCAGGTGGTGCTGGATGGCGAAGCGGTCGTGCTCGATGACGCCGGACTCTCGGATATCTCGGCGCTGCAAGCGGATTCGGCCCGCGCGGTATTCGTCGCCTTCGACGTGCTCTACCTCGACGGCACCTCCCTGCTGCGCAAGAAGTACACCGACCGCCGCACCGTGCTAGAGGCACTGGGCAGGCTGTCGCCGTCGATGAATGTCAGTGCGCTGCTGGATGGTTCGGGTGCCGAGGCGATGAAGGCCAGTCGCGAGGAGGGGCAGGAAGGGGTCGTCGCCAAGCGGCTGGATTCGGTGTATCAGCCGGGCAAGCGCAGCCAGACCTGGCTCAAACAGCGCAACTGGCGCTCACGCGAGGTGGTGGTCGGCGGGTGGCGGCGTAGCGACAAACGCCCGTTCAAGTCGCTGCTGCTCGGTATGCCGCACGAGGACGGCCTCATCTACGTCGGGCGGGTGGGTACCGGATTCGGTGACGAGCAGTCGCGCCGGATCGCCGCCGAATTGGCCGGGCTGCGATGCGACGCTTCACCGTTCACCAACGAGATGACCGCAGACGAACGCCATGACGCGCAATGGGTCACCCCCGAGCTCACCGGCACGGTCCGCTTCCAGGCGTGGACCGACACCGGACGGCTCTGGCATCCGGTGTGGGACGGTGTGACGAGTTCGCCACGGTGATGCTGATCCGCGAAAGCTGCGATGTTGCTAGGGTAATCGCGTTGTACCCGGTGTCGAATCAACGAGGAGTACGCGGTGGATTTCAAGAACCTGGCGGGCAAGGCGATGGACATGGCTGCCCAGCACGCGGACAAGGTCGACAGCGTCATCGACAAGGCCGGTGACGTGGTCGACGAGAAGACCGGCGGCAAGTTCAGCAGCCAGGTCGACTCCGCCCAGGACGCGGCCAAGAACGCCCTGCGCGAGAAGGCCTGATCGGCTCGGCGGGCCGACCACCACCGGCCCGCCGAATCAGCGCGCTGACTATTTGCCGCGCTGTCAGTTCCCGGCCATCAGGCCGGAGATCGTGTCGACATCGGTGACCAGCGCGTTGCCCTGGAACGCGAAGTCGTCGTAGGCCCGCGCGATCGCTTCCTTGTCGCGACCACCGCAGGCGTCACCGATCACCACGGGCACGAAGCCAAGGTCGGTGGAGTGGGTGACGGTGGGCGCGATCCCGATCTCGAGCGCGACACCGGCGATGGCGTAGGAGCCGATCCGCAGATCGCGCAGCAGAGTGGCCAGGGGCGTGCCCTCGAACGCCGACATCGACATCTTGTCGAAGACCAGCTCGTCCTCGCGCGGCACCAGTTCCGGTACCAGCTCGAACGCGGGCGTATCGCGTTGCAGAATGAAGGCCACGTCGTCGACGGATTCGGCGTTCTGCCAGCTCATCAGCAGCCGCATCCCGTACACGCCGGTCAGTCGCCGCGGCGGGAAGAAGTGCCGCAGGAAGATCACCGGATAACCGCCGCGCCGGGCCGCTTCGACGACCCGCACTACGCGTTCGGTGATCTCCTGCCCGTCGGGCAGCTGGCCGAGGACGCCGACCTGCATGTCGTAGACGATCAGCGCCATCCGGTCGGGCGCGCACAGATCGCCGAGGGTTTCGGGAATGTCGAGTCCGTTTCCTTGTCGCACCGACGCCAGTATCGTCGACCTTCGCGGGTCTGTCGAGACTCGCAGGCCCCTGTCATGAGCGACCAGGTGACCGGAATGCCCGGCCCCGGAAACCGAGTCGCCCCGACGCCGGTGCCGGCGTCGGGGCGATCAGTTGATCAGTATGTGGTGCAGGCTATTTCGCTGCCCACTGGGTGGTGCCGGGCGGGGCGGTCCAGGTGTTGATCAGGTCCATGCCGGCGACGATCAGCGTGGGTCCGCCGACAATGAGGCTGCCGATGATCCCGCCGACGGAGGCGCCGGTGATGAGGCCGGGAAGCGCGCCGACTCCGCCGGCCGCCGCGCCGATCACCAAGCCGATCACAGCACCGATGGCCATGCCGACGAAGCTACCGACAGCGGTGGCAAGGCCGAAGGTGGAGGCGAAGTTCGCCTGCGCCGCGTAGTTTTCCGCGGGCGAGGCGACCGGAGTCAGGTTGGGCTTGGCCGTGGCGACGTCCTTGACCGCGGTCAGCTCGAGTACCCGGCTGTCCTCGCTAACCGTGTGCGGCAGCGGGTATTCGAAACTGCCGTCGCGGACCGAGAGGGGCAGCGAGATCAGGGTCGCACCTGCCTCGTCACGGATGTCGACCGCACCGCCGGTGATCGCGAAGGTGCCGTGGGTGAGAGTGGTGATGACGGTGTTACCGACCAGTTCGGTGCGGTACTCGACATTCGGCGTCACCGGGTCGGCTCCGGCCACTCCGGTGCCCACCAGCGCTACCGCGAGCACCGGAATGGCAGCCGCGGCGATTTTGCGGATGATCATATGAACATTTCCCATCTGGACTTCATCAGGTGTGAGTTGCTCGAACAAGCGCCGTGGTGCTGACTTCCCCCCGGAAAGCTCGTGACCGGCGCGTGAAGCTGCCTAGCTCGATTTCTGTGACGAACCATATCGTGCAATAGGGTTTCGGGACAGTGAATTCGGGGTATTGCTCACTACCGCGGAATGCTGATAGTGCGCGCGATGGACGGCGCGCCGATGACCAGCGAGATCGAGCGCTCCTGGTTCAGCCGATGGCGTTGCTCAGCACCACGGCGCCCGCGCAGACCACACCCACGACCACCAGCGCGATCGCGTCGCGGCGGTGTGGTGCGCTCGGATGGGCCGTCAGCATCCCGGTCCCGCCACGCGCGGTGATCGCCTCACCGAGTTCGCCCGCGCGCCGCGACGACACCGCCATGCACGCGGTGAGGATGTCGATGAGCGGATCGGTGGTGCGGTGCAGCAGGTTCTCTTTGGGGCGTAGTTTGCGGGCTGCGCGCAGCACCCGGATCTCGTCGAACAACAGTGGCAGACCGCGCAGGGTCAGTGCGACGACGACCGCCCATTCGTCGACCGGCAGTCGCAACTTGCGCAGTGGCGCACCGAGTTTCGCGAGGGCGGGGGCGATCTCGCCCATCGGGGTGGTGAACGCGATCAGGAACGAGGCCGCCAGCAGCACCAGCCCGAACACGACGACTTGCAGGTTGCCGAGCATCGCCTTCGTCCCGATCGGCGCGGTGATCGCGACGCTGAGCGCGACGAGTCCCCAGAACCACCACGGCAGCCGGGGGATCGCACCGAGCGGCAGCCGCGCGAGCACCCAGATCAGCACAAGGAAGGCCGTGACCACGCCGAGGACCGGCCAGGACGGCAGGAACATCAGCAGCAGGCTGATGCCGAACACGGCGATCATCTTCGTGCCTGCCCACAGGCGGTGCACGACGCTGTCGCCCGGTACTTCACGCAGCAGCACTGTGCTCATGGGGTCGTGCCTTTCGGTGCGCTGGTGTGTGCCGTCGCGCCGTCGTCACCGCGGCGGCCCAAGGGCAGACCGGCCACGAAGGCCGACTTCTCGAGTGCGCGTTCGGTTCTCGAGATCGCGTGGCCGTCCGCCGAGACCGCCACGCCGCCGTCCAGGTGCACGGTGCGGTCGCAGACCATGGACATCTCGGCGACGTCGTGGGAGATGATGATCAATGTCAGCCCCGAATCCCGCAGCCGGGCAAGCAGTTCCACGATCTCGGCGCGGCCCTGCGGATCCAGGCCGGCCAGTGGTTCGTCGAGGACGACCACCTGCGGGCGACTCGCCACCATCGCGGCGAGGACCACCCGTTTGGCCTGCCCCCCGCTGAGTTCCTCGATCGAGCGCGCGGCGAGGCGGCGATCCAGGCCCACCGCGTCCAGCGCCTGCCCGACCGCGCCGGAACCGGTCGCCCGCCCACCCCAGTCGGCGATCTCGGCGCCGACGGTCTGCTTCTGTAGTTGCAACCGGGAGTGCTGGAAGGCCAGGGCCACCCCGCCGACCTGCTTGTCGACCGCGGTGCCGCGCAGTTCACAGCGCCCCGAGCTCGGCGCGATCAGCCCGGCGATGATCCAGGCCAGTGTGGACTTGCCCGACCCGTTGCCGCCGACGATCAGCAGCGCCTCGCCTTTGCGGACCGACAGGTCGACACCGTGCAGGGCAGGTGCCTCCCACGGCGTGCCGCGGTTGTAGGTGTGGCGCACATCGGTGAGTTCGAGGACCGGGGCACCCATCGGCCTGCGGCGCTGGTCGCGGGCGGGGTTTGGCCAGCTCGCGAGGTGGTCGACCATGCGGCCGCCGGCGAGGTGGATCACCCGGTCGGCGGCGGTCGCGTCGGCTTCGTGGTGGGTCACCAGGACTACGGCGGTGCCGTGGCGGCGCGGGAGTTCGGCCAGCAGGGCGACGAGTTCGCGGCGGCCGTCGGGGTCGATCATCGAGGTGGCTTCGTCGGCGATGAGCAGGGCGGGGCGGCGGGCGAGCGCGGCGGCCACGGCGAGGCGTTGCTGCTGGCCGCCGGAGAGGGTGGCGGTTTCGCGGGCGCCCATGTCGGCGAGGCCGACCTCGGCGAGGAGCGCGTCGACATCGACCTCGGCGGCCGACTCCGCCGACAGGCCCCACACGACATCGTCGGCGACCGAGACGCCGAGGGTTTGGCTCTCCGGACGTTGCAGGACCAGCGCGGTCCCACCGATCGCGCCAAGCCCCGCCGAGCCAGGACGATCCACCGCACCCGTTGTCGGCGGCCTGCCTGCCAGGACTCTGGTCAAGGTCGACTTGCCGGAGCCGTTGTGACCGACGACGGCGACGAACTCGCCCGGACGAATGGTGAGATCGATGTCGGCCAGCGCGTCGACCTTCGTGCCCTCGTACCGATAGCCGACCCCGTGCAGGGAAACCGGCAGCGGTCCGACCGGCCGATCATCTGCCGGCGCGTCGAGCCGATCACTGCCCGGCAACCATGCGAGCCGATCGAGCACCGCCCCGAGGACGAACCAGGAGATCACCGTGCTGACCAGCACGCCGAGCGCCACCGTGGCGCCGATGTAGATCCACCACCAGTGCAGCACCACCTCGACGGTCTCGGCGGCCGTCCGGCCGAGCGGCTCCAGCGCGGGCACCCGGCCCGCCAGATTCTCGATGCCCTTCGCGGTATTCCGGAACGCTTCGAAGAACAGGTCTCTGGTTCGCGAGAAGAGCAGCAGACTGCCGACGGAGAACAGTCCCCAGCCCACGCCTGCGACGATTCCGAGCGCGAATACCGTGGGGAATCCGCCGCCCCGGCGTTTCACCGTCCCGATGATTCCCGCCAGCGTGGCCGCGCCCATGACGCCGAGCGCGGGCATCACCCCGGCCGCCACGAAGGTGACCAGCGTTGCCGCGATAGTGGCTGTGACCAGCGCGCGCAATCGATACCGCTGGGCGAGCAGGCCCAAGGGGACTGCTGCGACGAGCTGTAGCGCGGCAGCCATGGGAACCAGTGAGCCGACGGTGATGAGGCCGACGGTGAGCCCGGCCATCACCGCGCCGCTCGCCAGTTCGATCGGGCGCAGGGGACCGCTGGGCAGACCCACGGGCTTGTCTCTCACGTGTCCAGTCTGCCAGGGGGTTGTGTTTGCGGGTGTGGGGCTGATGTGGATGTTGTGTGGGGTTGATGGCAGGTGGTCGGCTAACGAAAGGCCGTGGCCACGCCGTCCTGGGGCATGGGGGCGGTCTGTGGGCGCCGATGGAACATGCTCGGCCGCAAGCGTGCGATCGCGACGCCGGTCAGGCACAGTGCGCCGCCGAGAAGGGCGGTGGGCGTGGGGACCTCGGAAAGGAAGATCCAGGACATGACGATGGCCAGCGCCGGTACGGCGTAGCTCGACGAAGCCGTTACTCCCGCGGGGGTGTGCGCGAGGGCGTAGGCCCAGAGCAGGAAGGCGAGGGCGGTCGAGACCAGGCCGAGGTAGACGACGCCGACGGTGGCGGAGAGAGGGGCTTCGGCCAGTTCGTGTGCCATCTTCGGTGCCCACGGCAGCAGAACGACGGCGCCGGCCACCGCACCGAGGGTCGTCGCGGTCAGCGGGTCGGTGGACCGCAGCACGAGCTTCTGCGCCACCACGCTGATCCCGTAGAGCAGGGCCGCTGCCACCGCGAGTGCGACGCCGAGGCGGTCGCGCTGCCCGGGCCCGGTGAACGCGATGATCGCGGCGCCGCTGAAGCTGACGGCGATACCGACGACGAGCAGCGGCGGGAAGCCTTCGTTCAGGAACAACCCAGCGAGCACGGCGACCACGATGGGCGCGATATTCACCAGCAGCGCGGTGGTGCCCGCGTCGAGATGCTGTTCGGCGGCGTTCACCAGGACCGTGTACAGCCCGAACCACAGCGCGCCGTAGGCCATGGTGAGCCACAGCGCCAGGCCGCGCGGCATCCGGCCGCCGCGAAACGCCAGCACCAGCACCAGCACGATCGCGCCGACGAGGAGTCGCCCTGATGCCATCGCCGCGGGCGAGACGTAGGGCGCGATGCCGCGGATGATCACGAACGACGATGCCCAGGCCAGCATCACAGCGACCAGGGCGAGAGCGGGCAGGCGCGACTTCATGCCTCCACGGTGGACCACCTGAGAGGTAAGCACAAGCGGGTATTTGCCATCTATTATTCAGTAATACTGAAGTGAGGAGTCCCGCATGATCGACACGCACCGCTTGATGATCTTCCGCTCCGTGGTCGCGACCGGCTCGGTGGCCGCGGCCGCGTCGACGCTGGGCTACTCACCGTCGGCGATCTCCCAGCACCTCGCCGCGCTCCAGCGCGAAACCGGCTTGCAGCTGCTGGAACGGGTGGGTCGCGGCGTGGAGCCGACCCCGGCGGGGCGGGTGATCGCGGGCGAGGCAGCGAAGGTGCTCGACGAGCTGACCGCGCTCGGGTCGACGGTGTCGGATCTGCGGGCGGGCAAGGCCGCCCGGATCACGATCAACTCGTTCAGCTCGGCGGGCACCAACTGGATGCCCGATGTGGTCGCCACCCTCACCCACGAATTCCCCGACACCAGGGTCCGGCTCAGGATCGTCGACGAGCTGGCCGCGGTCTCGGACAATCGACCCGATATCGCCCTCACGGTGCGCCTCGGCAAACCCACCCAAATCGTCGGCTACACCCATCACGACCTGGTGACCGAGCCCTATGTAGCCGTGGTCCCCGCCGACCACGAACTCGCGGCCCACACCACCGTCGAGGTAGCCGAACTCGAGCAGCACCGCTGGATCGACAACGACACCAGCCACGGGCCGTGCAGGCAGGCCATGCTGAATGCCTGCGCCGCAGCGGGTTTCACCCCTCGGTTCGTGGTGGAAACCACCGACTACCCCTCGGCGCTGCGATTCGTGGCGCGCGGTGTCGGCATCACCGTTGTCCCTCGGCTCGGCGCCACGGACCTGCCGCCCGGTTCTCGCGCGCTGGAGCTCACCAACCCGACTCCGCGTCGCACGATCTGTGCCCACATCAAGGACTCCGAGTCGTGCAACCCGGTCGTCATCCGGACGATGGAGTTACTGCGGGCCGCGGCGGGCTAGCCGCGACCGATCAGGCGGGTGGCGGCTCGGCCAGCCAGCCGCCCATCGCCACCGTGCGGAAATGTGTTGTGAGACCGAAGTTGTCGTCGATGACGTGCAGGGCGATGGCCGGGTCGGGGGCATAGTCCATGACGCGATGGGGTGGCGTCACTTCCCATTCGCCGCCGAGGACGGAGGCGGTGCTCGGGCAGGTGATCATGGGTTTGCCCGCGAAGGTCGTCGCGATGGGGGAGTGGGCGTGGCCGGTGAGGATGCCGACGATGCGCGGGTCGCCCGCGACGACAGCGGCCAGCCGGCCTGGGTCGGCGAGCGCGATGACATCGACCACGGGACTGAATACCGGCTTGGGTGGGTGGTGCAGGGCTATCAGGATCGGGCCGTCGGGCGCCTCGGCGAGCGTCGCGCGCAGCCAGTCGAAGGTGTCCTCGCCCAGCAGACCGGCCGATTCGCCGGGGATGCTCGAGTCGAGCATGACGATGGTGAGCGCGCCGACTCGGTGGACGCTGTTGATGGGACTGGTCGAGGCGGGCTCGCCGAGCAGTGCGGTGCGGAAGTTCGCGCGGTCGTCGTGGTTGCCGGGCAGCAGGTGCACGGGAATGTCGGCTCGCAGGGCCAGCCGTGCCTGCTCGTACTGCTCCGGCCTGCCGGAATCGGTGATATCGCCGGTCACGAGGATGACGTCGGGCTTGCGCGGCAGGTCCGCCAGATAGCCCATCACCGCCTCTACCCGTTCGGTGTTGCGCGCGCTGAGGTCGAAGTGGGTATCGCTGAGCTGAGCCGCCAGGATCATCGGCAGTCGCTTTCTTCTCTGGGATCGCTCCGTTGCGTCAGAGTGTGCCGGTATCACTCATCGGCACCTCTCCAGGCTAGATGACCTGCGTTTATCCGTCTTCATGAGTCGTACCACGGGCCGAAACCCAAGAGGTGGTCTGTGTCACTCGTCACCGCCGCGATGTCGTGGTTCCGGTGCGGTCGGCGAGCAGTTGTAGTACGCGGAGGAAGGTGCGGCGATCGTCGGCGGGGAGCTCGGCCAGTAGCCGCCGCTCCTGCTCCTGGATGTCGTGCTGGGCGCGCTCGCGCAGGCCCGCGCCCTCGGCGGTGAGCCGGATCAGGTTGACGCGCCGGTCGGCCGGATCGGGCTCGCGCAGGATCAAGCCGCGCTGCTGGAGGTCGTCGAGGACGGGAATGATCCGGGTCTTGTCCGCCCGGATCGCCTTGGCGAGCGCGGCCTGGGTGTGGACGGGCCGCTCGTCGAGCCCGAGCAGCACCACGTACGCCCACATCGTGAGCCCGTGCCGGTCGAGAACGGGCAGTTCCGCCTCGGTCAGCGCACGGCCGAGTGGTACGAGCATGGCCGCGAGATCCGGGCGGGTCGCTTTCGGCATGGTCGAAATCTACCGCCGGGTGGATCGTTCGATAACCCTTGGCAGATGATAAGCATGAGCGTACGGTCTGCGTATGCGTACTATTTCGAAGGAAGACCGGCTTCTGCTCGCCCGCCACGAGCGTGCTGTGCGGCTGAGTATCGACGCGGTCGAGGCGGCGTCCGAGGCGCGGCTATCGATCGAAACACCCTGCGCTGGTTGGGATCTGCGCGCTCTGCTGGAACACATGGGCACCCAGAATCGCGGTTTCGCCGCAGCCGCTCGCGGTGCGAACGACCCGGCGGTGTGGGTGGTGCACCACGCCGTCGATCCGATCGGTGACTATGTCCGGTCCGCGCACGAGGTCGTCGATGCCTTCGCCGCAGGTGAGGCCGAGACCCTGTTTCTCCCTGAGATCCCACCGGGTCACTTCCCGGCCGCGACCGCCCTCGGCTTCCATCTCATCGACAGCGTCGTCCACGCCTGGGATGTCGCCCGCTCGGTCGGCCATGTCATCGACCTGGACTCCGACCTGGCGCCCACGGCCCTGCGTATCGCCGAAGCGGTTCCCACCGGCACGGCCCGCCTTCGCCCCGGCGCCGCTTTCGGCCCCGCACTCGAGGTCGCGGACACGACAGCGACCCTGGCCCGCATCTTGGGAATTCTCGGCCGCTCACCCGAGTGGCTGCCGAGCCGAGAGTAGTGGTGTTTCAGTCGGAAATCAGTTGTGCGGCGGTGTGGAGAAGTCGCGCGCCTTCGTCGGGGTCGCCGGTGAACGGCTCCCAGAAGTCGGGTCCTGGGGTGGCTTCGAGGTCGAGGACCGGTGGGGTCAGCCAGTCGGCGTCGAGGCCGAGCTTCCAGGAGTGCAGGTGGGTGCGGGGGAGCGTGGCGGTGCGGTCGAACAGTGGGTCGCCCAGGATCGGGTGGCCGATCCAGGCCAGTTGCACGCGAATCTGATGACGGCGCCCGGTCACCGGCCGCAGGGCGAGCAGCGCGTGCTCACCGTGCCGGGCGACGGTGCTGAACAAGGTCCGCGAGGGATAGTTCTTCGCGGGCAGCAGGTCCGCCTCGTCGATGAACCACCGATCACCCTCGCGCTTGATCGCTTCCCGCGGCGCCGCGATACGCACCCGATTCTTGCGCCCCACACTCAGCGGCAGATCGATCTCGCCACGATCGGGCAGGTCGGTGCCCGCCACGATCGCCAGATACGCCTTGCGGGCGGTCTGATTGTTGAACTGCCTGGTCAGCGGTCCGTGCGCGGCCAGATCGGTAGCCAGCAGCACCAGCCCGGATGTCACCTTGTCGATCCGGTGCACCGGATACAACTGCGTCCCCGCCGCCTGCGCCAGTTCCACCAGATCGGTGTCGTGGCGTTCGCCGGTCACCGAGATTCCCGACGGCTTGTTCAACGCGAGCACCGCGTCATCGGCGAACACGGTGTAGTCCTCGCGCACGCTGCGCCAATCCAAGTCCACTACGACACCCTAGGCAACGGTGTGCCCACTCCGCTCGACGGCTGGTCAGTGGGCCGCCGTGGGGTAACGTCGCACGTCGCGATCATGCCTGCCGCAGGCGGTGCGGGCGCAGGCGGTTGAATCCGCGCACGCGGACGCTGCGCAGGTGCCGGATGGCGAAATCGGGGTTGTCGTCGAGCGCGTCGGCCGCGGCATCGTCGACGAGGATGTTGCCCGGTCGGGCGACGCCGGTGAGGCGTGCGGCGATATTGACCACCGAGCCGTAGAGGTCGCCGAAGCGTTGCAGCACCTCGCCGTAGGCGAAGGCGACGCGCAGTTCCGGAGTGCCGCCGACGAGCATGGTCGACTCCTGGATGGCCAGCGCGATGCGGGCGGCGTCGGCCGCGGTCTCGGCGGCGAACATCACCTCGTCGCCGACGTTCTTGATCACCCAGCCACCGTTGTCGGTGATCGCCGAGGTGGTGGTGGACTCGAAAGCTTCGAGCAGCGTGGACAATTCGTCGGGGTGTAGGTGCCTGGTGAGCCGGGTGAAGCCGACCATATCGGCGAATCCCACCGCCAGTGTCCGCATCGAACCGTCGCCCTGCGCCACGCTCGACCTGGCGACCGCGGCCGCCAAGTGCCTGCGCCAGACATACGACTGCAACTGATCGATGCCGGCCATCGTGGATTCCGTTGCGGCCCTTATCCGTTCCTCCAAGGGAAGCGCGGGATCGGCCGCGGCGGCGCGCACCTTGATCTCGGCCAGCACCAGATCGGCCTGCCACTCCGCGAGCCGCGCCATGCCCTGGCCGATCGTCCGCGCGGCCGCGGCCTGTTGCCGAATATTGGACGCGGCAACAACTTTCATGCCGCGGAAATTGGTGACCGCGGTGATATCGATCTGTGTGAAGTCGACCTCGTCGTCCTCGTTGGCCGGAAAACCCAGCGCCGTCCACAACCGCCGCGACTCCGCCTCGGGCACTCCCGACTGCTCGGCCACCTGCGTGCGCGTATATCGCCGCGGGCCACCGAGCAGCGCTTCCTCGACGCTGCGCTGCACCAACTCGGTCATCTCGGGCTCCGACATACCCAAACTGTACGACTGTGCCGCGCGAGTGAGCGCCATCCTTGTTCCCGCATTGGCAACGTTCATAAATCCGGGCGCCGCTTCCCCGCCGGTGACACCTGGCACAGCGCCGCCGCCCCTGGTAGCTGTGACCTCCTCGCTTACCTGCCGGTGCGCAACTGACGGCAAAAGTGCGTACTTGTCTCCCGCGATGGCCCGAACCGACACTCGGTCCAGGACGATCGCCCGCGAGACAGGAGTCGAAATGATCAAGGAATCGGTGACGGTGCTCGGCACCGGATCGATGGGCAGTGCACTGGCCGGTGCCTACCTCGCCGCGGGCCACCGCACGCACGTCTGGAACCGCAGCCACGAACGAACAGCGGCCCTGGTGGACGCGGGCGCGACCGCGCACCCCGGCATCGCCGATGCCGTCGCCGCGAGCCCGGTGATCATCTCCTGCCTCACCACCTTCGCCGCCACGCGCGAGAGTCTGCTCGGCATCGGCGGATTGGCGGGCCGTGATCTCATCACCCTGAACAGCGGAACACCCGCCCAAGCCAGGGAATTCGCCGAGTACGCGCAAGGCGAGGGCGCTCGCTTCCTCGGTGGCGCGATCAAGAATGTGCCCGCGGCCGTCGGCGATCCGAGCACCCTGCTGTATTTCGGTGGTGATCGCGACGTGTTCGACACCCACGCCGCCACCCTGCGCGTGCTGGGTGGTGATCTCGAATTCCTCGGTGCCGAACCGGATCTGGCCGCCCTCTACGAATCCGCCGTCGGTGCGACCCTGCTCCCGGCGCTACTCGGCTTCCTCGAAGGCGCGGCGGTATTGGCCTCGCGTGGACTGCCCGCTTCGACGATGGTGCCCCATTCGGTGAAGTGGCTGCAGATGATCGAGTCGCTGCTGCCGGTTCTCGCGGGCGAAATCGACGACAAGGACTACACCCGTCTCGGCTCGTCGGTCGAGCTGTTCCACACCGCCGTCGCCGACGAGGTGGAGCTCGGCGCCGAGACGGGCGTCGACCTGTCCTGGCACGCGCCGATGCACGAGCTGCTGAGCCGTGCGGTCGGCGCCGGGCACGGTGCGCGCAGCATCACCGCGGTGATCGAGCAGTTGAGAACGCCTCAGCGCAGCACGCTGTAGGTGGCCGACAGGGTGAAGCCGTGCTCGCCGACCTCGCAGCTCACCGTCCCCTGGTAACCGATGCCGCAGGTGGTGTTCTCGCGCGTGATCCGGTGACCTTCGGGAAGCACCTTCGCGGCCGGGTGGGTGAAGATCGGCCTGTCGGCGTCGACGAAGTGCGCCGCTTCGAGAATCCCGACCCGGAGCTGGTCGGTGCCCGCGGGCGCGTCGATCGGGACCGCGTCACATCCGGCCGGGCCGTTGTTCCAGTAGATGGCGCAGTGCCGTCCGTCGGGCGTGGTGAAGAAGACGCTGCCCGCGTATTCCGGTTCGGGGACCTGATACTCCACAGGGTCGACCGGCGTGTAATCGCCGAGTCCTGATTGGGCGGCGGCCGGTCCGGCGGCCAGGAATCCGGCCGCCAGCGCGGCCCCGGACATGACGGTGAATGTGGATCGAATCAACACTTCGACGTCCTCCCTCGACTAGGTGTACCTGGTATTTCGCCGCCCTGACGCACCTCGTTAACCGACCGAACAATTTCCTTCGGGCCACGCGATGCGCACGGGCCCGCATCTACCTTCTACGCTGGCTGCCATGTCGTCCCCCGCTCTCGGCGAATTCCTTCGCACTCGGCGCGCCCGCATCCAACCCGCCGCCGTCGGACTGAGCGAATACGGTCGTCGCAGGATGGTCGGATTGCGACGCGAGGAAGTCGCCCAGCTGGCCGGGATGAGCGTGGATTACTACACCCGGCTGGAGCGGGGTCGCGGTGAGGAATTCCCCGATTCGGTGCTCGACTCCGTTGCCCGCGCCCTGCGTCTGGACGCTGCCGAGCGCGACCACTTCTACACGCTGGTCCGCCCCGCCGACCCCGACTACAACTACTCCCCGACGATTCGCCCCGGCACCCGACTACTGCTCCACTCGATCACCACGCCCGCGTTCGTACTCGGGCGTCACATGGAAGTACTGGCATGGAATGCCATGGGCGACAAGGTATTCGGGTTCGACTCCGTCGCCGAATCCGAACGTAATCTGGCTCGCTTCACGGTCCTGCATCCCACCGCGGGCGTCTTCTATCCCGACTGGGAACCGGTTGCCGCGGAGACCGCTGCCTACCTCCGCCGCCAGGTGACCCGCTGCCCGCGTGATCGCCGGCTGACCTCGCTCATCGACGAACTCACCGCCGGTAACCCGGTGTTCCACCGCATCTGGTCGATCCAGCCTTCGGCGGGTAATTCGTACGGCGACAGGCTGATTCAGCATCCTATGGTCGGCCGGATCGAGTTCGGTTACGAGACATTGAATCTGCCAGGCGACCAGGATCAGCTGCTGGTGGTGTACACGGTGGCTCCGGAATCGACCGCGAGCGACGCTGTCAGTGCGCTGTGTGCGCGGGAACTGGTCGGCGTTCACTGATCGGTTCACCTGGGGGTTGGATCGGGTCGCGCCTGGATGAGACGCTCGAAGCATGACAATCGAGGAAATCACCGAGTACGTGACCGGCCTCGGCGGAGTGCTGGCGCAGCAGCCCACCGAAGGCAGTGATGTTCCCGAGATCGCCTGGGGCGACACCTTCTTCTACTACGCCCCCGACGGTGTCGTTCCCGCCGGTCAGCCCTTCGCCACCATCGTGACCAAGGACTACCCCGGCGACGAGACCTCCGACCTGAACCGTCCCGGCAGGTTCCGTGTCAACATCTCCGTGAGCAAGGCGACCTTCACCGAAGCGGCGGCCCCGACCGACGCGAGCATCGATGACACCGTCGTCGCCCACCCCCTCTACGCTGCCGCGAACTGGCTCGCGGTGGTCGATCCGGGTGCGGCCACCGAGGCGACGGTCCGTGAGATGTTGCGCGAGGCCCACGACCGGGCACGCACTCGAGCCGAGCGGCGCGCGGGCGAATAGCACCGCGCGTTCGGGTCGCTATCTATTTGCTGATGTCAAGTTCGTGGCGGCTGTGCTCATCACGCAGATTTGTTCCATTCGGTGCGGTACCTTTTCAGATACCAACGGAAGGGGAGGTCATGTCAGTACATTCCAGGCCCTTGCGGTCGCTAGCCAACGCCCGACTCGGCCCCGTCGAATTGATCACCGGCGGATTGCTGTTGACAGCCGCCGCCCTGGGAATGCTCGGCCCACTGATCGCCGCCCTGCTGATCCGCCGCAGCGGCGCGGGCCGAACCGACGCCATGGCCACCGCCCCCCTGATCCTGCTGACCCTCGCCGTCACCCTGGCCATCACCGCCGGCCTCACCATGTTCGCCATCGCTCGCCGTCGCAGCGGTTCGGATCAGCGGGGTTCCTCCTAGCGACCCCCGCGGAAACCGGTGGGACATAACCGGATCGGCTATTCTGGCGGCGATCAGGGAGGCCACTCATGCCCATCAAGTTCCGCCAGCGCAAATCCTTCGGACCGCTGAAGTTCAACTTCACCCAATCGGGCCTGTCATCCTGGGGCATCAAGATCGGCCCATGGTCCTGGAACTCCCGCACCCGAAAGAACAGCGTCGACCTCCCCGGCCCCCTGAGCTGGCGTCAACGCTGATCCGGCCCGGCCGGTGACCTTCACCGAGCCAACGCCAGACCGATCGCCGTCGCTCCCCCCGATGGTCGCGTTGCTCTGGTACGAACGGTCGCGGTTGGGCAGCAGCGGCTGTAGCATTCGCCAGTTGTGATCTGCGCGGCATGGCCGCACTTGCGTTGGGGGTACTGGTTTCTGTGTGGAAGTTTTTGATCGAGAGTGCGTTCGGGCCTGTGTTCGCGATCGCGGGTGCGGGTTTGATCCTGCTCGTCGTCGCAGCGTTCCTCTGGGACGTGGTCGCCGCCGCGGTAAACCGGGTTCGTGATCGGTTCGGGGGAGGCGATCGAGCGGAGGCCGCGGAGCCGATCCGCGAACGCAAATCGTCGAACACCCGTCGCACTGCCGAGAGCCGCGATCGCCGTTCGGCCCGCATCGCCGCACGTCGCAGCGCTATCCACGCAAAGCACGCAACGGCTGCGGACGTCGACGGCTGACTACTCGCGTCCGAAGAGTCTCCCGTCGATCTGCCGAAAGGGCGCGGCGTCGATCTGCCGGTACTTGATCCGCCGGGCCGAGGTGAAGGATTAGGTCGGCGCCCGTCGATTGGCCGGGCAGGATCGTGCGTCGAACGTGCTTGTCGGTTTCGTCCAAGACAAGGTTGGGGAGTGTTCCCTAGGCTGACCGCAGGCAGTTGACGACGCTCTACTCAGGAGGAATGTGATGGCACGCGAACTGGTTTACACGGGATTCATGTCGCTCGATGGTGTGGTCGATTCGCCCGGTGGGAAGGTCGAGGGGCATCGCAGTGGTGGGTGGGTGATGGAGACCGAGTTCGTGCCGGAGGCGTTTTCGCTCAAGGGTGAGGAACTCGCCGACACCACCGCGCTGATGTTCGGCCGTCGCAGCTACGAGGCGTTCGCCCCGATCTGGCGCGATTCCGAGGATCACGCCGCCTACAAGGAGTTGCCCAAATACGTTGTCTCCTCGTCGCTTACCGATGACGCGCTGATCGAGGGATGGGGCGAGATCACCATCCTGCGCTCGACCGAGGACATCGAAAAGCTGAAGCAGACCGATGGTGGCCCGATCTACATTCACGGCAGTGCCGAACTGGCAGAGCGGCTTTCGGACGCGGGCCTGATCGATCGATACAACCTGCTCGTGTTCCCGGTGCTGCTCGGTGCGGGCAAGAGCCTGTTCGGCCGGGCCGATCGACCCAAGCAGCAACTGCGCCTGCGTGATTCGGCGACCTACTCCAACGGCGTCGCCAAGCTTGTCTACGACGTCGTGCGCTGAGTGAGATCCAGCGCGATCACACCGCTGCCGCCCTCGCGCAGCTGCCGCGCCGTCCGTCCGACGAACCGGCGCAGCGCGCGGGCGAGGTGGGGCTCGTCGTAGTAGCCGAGCTTGTCGACGACATCGCCCGGCGCCTCACCCGTGCTCAGCAGCACCGCCGCGGTGCGCGCGCGCTCGATCTGGCGTACCGCGCCCTGGGTGAGGCCGGTCGCCGCCCGGAAGCGACGTTCGAGGGTGCGCTCGGTGATCGCGGGCGGCATGCCACGCAGCGTGTCGGCGACCATGGCGTCGCGGACCACCACGCCCTGGTTGATAAGCCGTTCGACCAGCGCTTCCGCATCGTCGGCGCGCGGGCTCTCCCAGCGGGCGCCGTCCAGCCAGAAACCTCGATCGGTCACATCGGGCAGGACGATCCCGCTGTCGACCAGGGTCGACGCGGTGACCGCACGTAACGATGTGCCGACCGCGAACTGGATGCCGACGAAGTCCGCTTCCTCGGGAACGGGCGCGGTGCCGGTGCGAATCTCGGGCCCGGTGACCGCCGCGTAGTGCGCACCCTGCTGCTCCCAGAACACCAATCCCCAGGTCTCGGTCGCCACGGAGGTCATTTCCGCGACCTGCTCACTCCGGCAGGTCCAGACCGAATCCACCCACGGCGAATCCGACAGCCGGGTCTCGAACACCAATCCCACCGCTGCGATCCTAATCGCTGCCACGACCTGATACCCAGGGGTGAGGTGGTACGTCGAATCGGGGGAGTGCGAGGCAGTACTGCCGGGGGATGTCGTGCGGCGTGGGCCGTGGGTAGGTTCGCGCTGATGCGAAAGGGGCCGCCCGATGCGATCCATGATGGTGGCGGTAGCGTTGGCTCTGTCCTTGATGGTCAGCGGCTGTGGCGCCGAGCCCGACACCCTGCAACGCGACGTCGATGCGATCGCGGCACTCGGCACCACCGGAGTGCAGGCCAGGGTTGTGGATGTCACTGGTGCCGATAGGTTCGGGGTGGCTGGGACGTCGGATATCGCTGCCCCGGTGCAGGTTTCACCACAAGGGCATTTCCGAATCGGGAGTCTGACCAAGACGATGGTCGCGACCGTGGTCCTCATGCTGGTCGGTGAAGGGCGTCTCGCGCTCGATGACACCGTGCAACAGTGGGTTCCGGATACGGTGCACGGCAACGGAAATGACGGTGCCGCGATCACTGTGCGCCAGCTGCTCCAGCACACCAGCGGTATTCATGAAAGCCCGCCCGAAATGGCAACCGCCGAAGACTATTACCGGCTGCGCTATCAGGTGCGTGATCCGCGGGACACCTTGGCGTCGGCCATGCGGCACGCACCCGATTTCGCGCCGGGTACCGGGTGGTCCTACTCCAATATCGGCTATGTCCTGTTGGGCATGATCATCGAGCAGGTGGCCAACCGTCCCTGGTACGACGAGGTCCGCGCGCGCATCCTCGAACCGCTCGATCTCCGTGATACCCACTGGCCCGGCGCCACGCCCACACTCCCCACCCCGCACGCGAGGGGTTATCAGCAATTCGAGGTCGACGGGCCGCTGGTCGATGTCACCGAATTGGTGGACGCCGACGCCTCCGTGGGCTACCTCTCCACAACCGCCGATGTGGGCACCTTCTATCGAAGCCTCCTCGGTGGCGCATTGCTACGACCCGAGGAACTGGCACAGATGCGCACCACCGTGCCGGTCGACGGCGTGACCGGCACGGTCTGGCCGGGGGCTAGCTACGGACTCGGCCTGTTCTCGGTACCGCTGTCCTGCGGCGGCACCTATTGGATGCACAACGGCGGCCAGACGGGGTTCCTCACCAACGCCGGCGTGACCGACGACGGAAGCCGCAGCGCCGTCGTCTCGCTGTCCGCCACCCTCGCGGTCGGTGAAGACGTCACGCACAGTGAGGGGTTCGCGCAATTGCGTGCGGTCAACGAATTGGTGGACCACGCGCTCTGCGAAGAATTGATCGAACCGCAGAATTCGCGTAAACAGGTGGCTGGACGCGACGGTGGTCGAGGGTCTATGCGCCGCTGGCGAGGTCGCGGGATTCGGCGGTGGCGGAGTGCACGGGTAAGTCAGCTCCTGTGACTGACCAGCCAGGGCGCGACGACGTCCACCATTCCGGTAACCCCCTTGACGGGGGCAGCGAGGACTCGTGCCGTGGCAACCGCAACGTTTCCCTTTGGCGCGGCAAGGCGCGGCGCCATGATGGCTGCGACCGCACCGAGTCCGGCGAGCGGGCGAACGAACACCTTGATGTCGCGGAAGAGGTTCTGCTCATCGAAGTCGAGCAGCATCATGAGATCGATAGGCCTGCGTTTGGCCATCGCCCTGCCCTGGACTACTCGTGCACCTTGTGCGCCCTCGAAGCCCGACGTGTACTCGTCATCGGTGATGCCGTCGAAGAATGCGCCGAACACCCGCACTGCTTCAGCTGGACCGATGAACTTCAGCTTCCCGAGCACCGGGCTGTGGAATACCACGCCAGGCGCCAGCGTGCCGCTGATTCCTGCCAAGTCATGGGCTTGTAGTGCGGCCGTGAACGTCTCTGAGCGCGATACGCGAGTTTGCGTTGTTGTCACAGGGAGCCCCCCTCCGGAGTGAGAATCATTCTTCTCTCGCGTGTGCGCTGCGTCATCCGACCAGAGCAGGAAGCACCGTCCTACCCTGGACGGTTGTCGGAGCGGAGGTTCACCGCGGTTCGGGCGGGTAGTCCGGAGCACCACCCTGCGGGCCGAATGTGATGTTAAGCGGTGGTTTTGTGGAATGGATCACAGAATCTGGCGCGCTTGTCACGCTGGGCGTCGCCGCCGCCCTCTGTGTAGAGAGACCATCTCCCGCCCGACCGGAGGACTGCCATGACCGATGACATCGACCACGCGACCGAGACATTCCTCGGCTACCGCGAGCTCCTGTTCTCGGTGGTCTACAACATGCTCGGCAGCGTCGCCGACACCGAGGATGTCCTGCAAGAGGTGTGGTTGGCATGGCAGGCCCGCGCTCGTGGCGCCGCGATCGACAACATCCGCGCCTACCTCACCCGGATGGCGGTGAACCAGGCGCTCGCCCGGCGGTCCGCGCTGGCCCGGCGCCGCGAAGACTATGTAGGGCAATGGCTTCCGGAGCCACTGCTCGACAGCGAGCCCTTTGCCGACGGCGAGGCGAGCGTGGTGCGGACCGAATCGTCGTCGATGGCGATGCTGGTGGTCCTGGAGTCGCTGACCCCGCTCGAACGCGCGGTGTTCGTGCTCAACGAGGTCTTCGCCTACCCGCACACCGAGATCGCCGACATGGTCGACCGCTCACCCGTCGCGGTTCGCCAGATCGCCCATCGCGCCAGAGCCCACGTGCAGGCGCGCAGACCACGCACCCAGGTGGACCCGCGGATCCGCCGGGAGGTGACCGAACGGTTCGTCGAGGCCGCGATGGGTGGCGACCTCGAAAAACTACTCGCGGTCCTGGCGCCGGAGGTCACCCTCTGGACCGACAGCGGCGGTGTCGGCGTCGCCACCTCCTTGCAACCGGTCCACGGGAGAACCGCTGTCGCCGCAGTTTTCATGTCCGTCGCCGCGGCCGGTCTCGATGGTTACCGGGTGGGTTGGCGGACGGTCAGCGGCGATCCGTGCGCGGTGATCTTCGACGGTGATGCCCCGTTGGCGGTCGTCGTCCTCGATATCGCCCCCGACGACACCGTCATCGGGGTCTACTCGGTCACCAACCCCGCCAAACTGACCCGGGTGAACTCGGCCGCTCCCTAGGCTTCGCGGTAGTCGAACGAGGGGAAGCCCAATGAACGTCCGTACTCGCCGATTCGGCCTTGCCGTGATGCTCGGTGCCGTGCCGACCATGATCGTGGCCGCGCCGAACGCGACCGCCGCGGTCACCGCGGTGCATGTGGAACAGCCGGCCGAAGGGCTGCGTACCGGGTGCGCCTATACGGTGACCGTCGATGTCGACGCGCCGGTTTCCGAGGCCGGTGAGGTGACCATCGGCATCAGCGGCGGTCAGGTTCCGGGGAACGGTGAGCGGCTCGGGGTCGCCGTCTACCACCCGGAGAACGGCACCGCGACCTTCGAATGGACGCCTGTGTACACCGGTCGCCAAAATGTCTTTGCCCAGCAGTTCAAGCCAGGGCAGGTCACCTCCGCGCAGTATGTGACGGTCGAGGTCGGCGGGCGGGGTGTCAATACCGGAAGCTCCTGCCTGCCGCTCCCTTAGACCATCGGACGCAAAGTCATTCGCGGTGTCCTCGTCGCGTCATCCCGGCCTCACCGCTGGGCCTGCCGGTGATCGACCTGCCCGCTCCCGGAACATTCTTCGGCCAGCTCACCGCCCCGGTGGCCGCGACTGTGGCGCGGGGCGCGCAGGCGGTGGCCGGCTTCTCCGGCGCCAACCCGAACAACAACCTGCGCCGCTACGACACCTACCTCACGGTGGATCGCCGTGACGGTGGTTCCTGGACGCGGGTGGCCGACGACAGCGACTGGTCGACCAAGATCTTCTTCGACAACGTCGGCCCGGTCACCGGCGTGCGGATCACCTGGGACGTGCCCGGTGACGCCCCGACCGGCACGTACCGGATCACCTATCGGGGTGACTCGAAGGCGATCGGCGGCAAGGTCAGCGGATTCACCGGACCCGGCGTGACGGTCGTGCAGGCCAGGTATCACTACTGAACGGTCCCGAACTCGTGGTGTTCAGCGGAGCCGTGTGCAGTGGTGGACGCGCCCGGGTCCCGGCCTGTTCTGGGCGACGCGGAAGCCGACGCCGACCAACGCGTCACCGAGGTTCGGCGGGGATACGCTGGGTATCAGCGAGGATTCAACGGTGTTACTCGGTGCTGGGATGCCAGTGGATGGTGGCAGCTGATGAGCGCGGACGAACAGTTCCGGCCGGTGCGACCGCCAACCCGCCGCGTCGGGGTGGGGTCGGTGACGTCGACACCTGCACCGAGTACCGGCCATCTACCGCCGGAGTTGACCAGTTTCGTCGGCCGTCGCACCGAGTTGGCCGAGATGAAGAACTTGCTGTCGACGGCGCGGTTGGTGACGTTGACCGGGATCGGCGGGGTGGGCAAGACCCGGTTGGCACTGCGGGCCGCGTCCACTGCGGGCCGCGCGTTCGGCGACGGGGTGTGGTTGGTCGAGCTGGCGGATGTGTCCGATCCCGCGCTGCTGGTCGAGGTGGCGGCGGCCGCTCTGGGTTTGCGGGACGATCCGGCGCGGCCGTTGCCGGAGGTGGTGGTGGAGTTTCTGTCCGCGCGGAAGTCGCTGCTGGTGTTGGACAATTGCGAGCAGTTGGTTGAGGCGGTGGCGCGACTGGTGGCGACCTGGTTGTCTGCCTGTCAGGACCTGCGGATTCTGGCCACCAGTCGCGAACCGCTGGATATCGCCGGCGAGACGGTGGTGCCGGTGCCGCCGCTACTGGTGCCGGATCCGGATCGGGCGCCGTCGAGACGGGCACAGCCGCGCTACGACGCGGTGACCTTGTTCGCCGACCGCGCGTCCGCGGTGGTGCCCGGTCTTGACCTCTCGGAGGCGACCAGGGCAACCGTGGCTCGGATCTGCGCGCGGTTGGATGGACTGCCGTTGGCGATCGAGCTGGCGGCGGCGCGGATGCGCACGTTGTCGCCGGAGCAGATCCTGGCGCGGCTCGATGATCGGTACGGGCTGCTGACCCGTGCCAGCCGGAGTGCGCCGATGCGGCAGCAGACGCTGCGGTGGTGTATCGACTGGAGCTACCAGCTGTGCGACCCGGCCGAGCAGCGGTTGTGGGCTCGATTGTCGGTGTTCGCCGGTGGCTTCGAGTTCGATGCCGCCGAACAGATATGCGGTGCCGATCTGGCTCCGGCGGATCCGCTGGATGTGCTCTCCTCGCTGGTGGACAAGTCGATCCTGATCCGGATCGAGTCGGATGGCGTGGTGCGGTTTCGGATGCTCGAGACGGTGCGGGAATACGGTCGGCAGAAGCTGCAGGAAATCGGCGAATACGCGCAGATGTGTCGGCGACACCGCGACTGGTACGAGCAGATGGCACTGGCCGCGGACAACGAGTGGGTCAGCGACCGGCAGACCTACTGGACGGCCCGGCTCGACCGGGAACAACCCAACCTACGTAGTGCGCTGGAATACTGCCTGGCCGAAGACACCGAGCAGGCGGTCACGACCGGGCTGCGCACCGCCGCCGGACTGCTGGGGTTCTGGGTTTTCCGGGGCCTGTACGGCGAAGGCCGCCGCTTCATCGACCGGCTTCTCCGGAACCACCCCGCCCTACAACCCATCCCTGATCGATTCACAGCGCTCCATGCCGGCGCCGTGATGGCGGTGATGCAAAGTGATGTGCCGGCGGCGACCGCGCTCGTCGAGGAGGCGCGTGTGCTCGTCGAACAGGACCGCACGCCGGCGACGCAGGGGCGGATCGCCCACCTCGACGGTGCCGTGGCGCTCTACAGCGGTGAGCTCGCCCTCGCGACCTCCCACCTCGAACGCGCCGTCGAGCTGCTCGATTCGGATCGACCCGGATTCGTGTGCCTCGCTGCTGTGGCCGGTCTGGGTTTTGCGTATGTAGTGGCCGGTGATACCCAACGGGCGACCGCGCGCTACCAGCAGATGCTCTCCATTACCGAAGCATGCGGCGAAACACTCTTTCGTTCGTCTGCGTTGTGCGTCCTGGCAATTGCCGCCTGGCAGGAAGACGAACGGTCCCGGGCAAACGAGCTGCTCCAGCAGGCACTGCGGGTCAACGGGAACATGGGCAGCCCGCTCGTCGCCGCAGTGGCTCTCGAGGCGTTGGCCTGGACCGCGCACGCCGACGGTGACGCCGAGCGCGCAGCCGTACTGATGGGAGCCGCCGAGGAACTCGACCAGTCCCATGGCAAAGTTGCGAGCATCGTCCCGATAGTGCCGCAGCATCACGACGAATGCGTCCGGCTGACGCGATCGGCCCTCGGCGCCCGCAGGTTCGATGCGGCCCTCGCCAAGGGTCGAGCGATGGCGATCGACGAAGCAGTCGCCTACGGACTCGGCGAACAATCCACCGACACCAAGCCCACGTGGGGTCCGGGCGTCGCGTTGACCAAGCGCGAACGCCAGGTCGCCGGTCTCATCACCCAAGGCCTTACCAACAAGCAGATCGCGGCCGAATTAGTGATCTCCCAACGCACCGCCGCGGGCCACGTCGAGCACATCCTCACCAAACTCGGATTCACCTCCCGCGCTCAGGTCGCGGCCTGGATCGCAAAGACGGAGTAGGTGATCGACGCTGTGCGAGTGCGCCAACTGCGAACCGTCTGGTCGTAGAGCGCTTGCTCGCCGGGGCGGGGTCGTCGCGCACCGACGAATAGCCTGTGCTGATTCGGGCGGAATACGACCGGTTGCAGGTCGCGTACCGGAGCTACCCGGGTGGGAGGTATGGGGCTCCGGCACAGTGTTGCCATGGGTTCGTCGGTCGCTGACTCTTTCACTGTCGCCACTTTCAATGTCAACGGAATCCGCGCGTCACGTCGTCGTGGATTCGATCAGTGGTTGCGGGCCAGGTCGGCGGATGTGGTCGCGTTGCAGGAGCTGCGTTGTCCCGCAGCCGATGTGGGAACCTTCCCGGGCTACTCGGCGGCGGTGGACGTCGGTTCCGTGGCCGGTCGTAACGGCGTGGCAGTACTGACGAGGGTTCCCGCCGCTGCCGTGCGGACGTGGGTGACCCACCCGCCCAGGTCCCGCGGACTCGGTGAGTTCGCCACGCAGGGACGCTATATCGAGGTGGATCTGGCCGACCGCCCGGTGACGGTGGCCTCTCTTTATCTCCCCAAGGGTGGTCTGCCCGCGCATCTCCAGCGCCCGGGATCGATGCGCGAACTGCCCGACGGTGGGGCCAAGTACGAACGGAAGCAGAGGTTCCTCGCGGCGTTCGCCCGCGAAGTGCACCGGAACCGGCTCGCTGCGCTGAGTGCGGGACGCGAGTTCGTCCTCACCGGGGATCTGAACATCGCGCACACCCGGCACGATGTCACCAACTGGCGTTCCGCCCGCACGATGGACGGCTTCCTGCCTGCCGACCGCGAGTGGTTCAGTTCGGTTCTCGGCACGCGCCGACTCGTCGACGTGGTGCGACAGGTGCACGGCGACCGCCCGGGTCCGCTCACCTGGTGGAGTTGGGCGGGTCGATCGTTCGCCAAGGATGTGGGTTGGCGAGTGGACCACCAACTCGCGACGCCCGGTCTCGCCCGCCTCGCGACGGCTGTCGTCGTCGACAAGGAACCGTCACCCGCCGAGCGGCTCTCCGATCACGCGCCCCTCGTGGTGACCTACTCGGCGATGCCTGACTGAGAAGTTCTGGTGCCCTCGGCAGGATTCGAACCTGCGACCTACCCTTTAGGAGAGGGTTGCTCTATCCCCTGAGCTACGAAGGCGTGGCCAGATTCGGCTGGCCGAGCTGAGTATAGCGTGGGGGTGGGTTCGGTGGCGTAGGCCCGTTGGGTGGAGATCAGAAGGCGTCGAAACCGCCGCCGCCGCTGTCGAAACCGCTGCCGCTGTCGAAACCGTCGTTGCTGTCGTAACCGGTATCGGGGTTGCCGGGGTCGTATCCGCCCTGGTCGTAGCCGGGGTCCTGGTCGATGGCCGCTTCGCCGGTGCCGTCCTCGAAAGCCTGCGCGTCGTAGCCGACTCCGCCCATTCCGGCGAACAGCGTCGTGAACAGCAATGCCGACCCGGCGCCCCAGGCTCCGGCGATCAGCGCGGGCTTCCACCACGGCTCGGAATACCACCCGGCGGGGACGGGGCGACCTGCCACGCGACCGCCGGGGAAGTAGTTCGGGGTGCCTGCGGAGGGGGAGGGTGATGCGGTGATGGGGCGGCCGTTGTGGGCGATGGTGCGCTTCTCGTCAACCTGGCCGGCGATGTCTTGGCCGTCGATGGCCGGGATCGGGGGGCCGGGGTCCATGTCCATCGCGGTGCGGGCGGCGCGGATGTAGTAGAGGCCTTCCAGGGCGGACTGCTTGGCCAGCCGGGCGTGGACAGGCGAGCTCGCGCGGTCGATCTGGCCGCCCGCGGCGTTGTACCGTTCGGAAGCGTCGGCCAACGCCTGCCGGGCGGCCTCGTTGCGCGGGGTCAGCTGGTAGACCTGCCCGCCAAGCCGCTCGATCGACGCCCTCGCGTCGGCCTGCGCCTCCTCGAGTTCGCGCGCGTTGCGCTTGTTCTGTTCGGCGCGCAGGTACAGCAGAGCACCTACGCACACGATCACGATCACAACCAGCCACCACAGCATCACGTGCCTCATTTCGTCGAGGTCTCGAGATGCTGTCCAGTTTACTGAACGGTTGCCCAAACGCATCAACCCTCGATGATCAGCGCGTTGCTGATTTGCTCACTCGGTGATCCTGATGTGTTCTTCCCGAAAGGGGCCCGCCCTGATCTGGACTGAGTGGAGGGTGCGACGAAGGAGTGCCCGGAGGGAGGGAAGATCAGGGCCCGAAGGGCCCCGCTCGAGCGCGCCAGCGCTCCAAATGGCAGAGCTATCCGGCGAGGTGGCGGGCGATTACCAGGCGCTGGATCTGGTTGGTTCCTTCGAAGATCTGCATGACCTTCGCTTCGCGCATGTAGCGCTCGACGGGGAAGTCCTGGGTGTAGCCGTAGCCGCCGAAGACCTGGACCGCATCGGTGGTCACCTTCATGGCCGCGTCGGTGGCGACAAGTTTGGCGACCGAGGCCTGGCGCGAATACGACAGGCCCGCGTCGCGGCGGCGGGCGGCGTCGAGGTAGGTGGCGCGGGCGGTGTCGACGGCGGCGGCCATGTCGGCGAGGACGAAGCCGAGGCCCTGGTGGTCGATGATCTTGCGGCCGAAGGCCTCTCGTTCCTTGGCGTAGGCGACCGCTTCGTCGAGTGCGCGCTGGGCGACACCGGTGGCGACGGCGGCGATGCCGAGCCGGCCCGCGTCGAGTGCGCTGAAGGCGATCGAAAGTCCTTGTCCCTCTTCGCCGATGCGCCGCTCGGTGGGCAGGAACGCGTCGTCGTAGGCGGCGGTGGTGGTGGGGATGCCGCGCAGGCCCATCTTCTCCTCGGGCTTGCCGAAGCTCAGGCCCTCGGTATCGGCGGGGACCAGGAAACAGGAGATGCCGCGCGAACCCTCGCCGGTGCGGGCGAACAGGGTGTAGAAGTCGGCGCGGCCGCCGTTGGTGATCCAGGCCTTGGTGCCGTTGAGGTTGTAGCCGCCGTCGACGGGGGTGGCGCGGCAGCGCAGGGCGGCCGCATCGGAACCGGCGTGCGCCTCGGAAAGGCTGTAGGCGCCGATGGTTTCGCCCGACAGCATGCGCTCGAGCCACTGCTGCTTCTGTTCGTCGGTGCCGTAGGTGAACAGTGGGTGGCAGGACAGGCCGTGCACGCTCACCGCGACGGCGACGGCGGCCCAGCGGCTCGCGATTTCCTCGAGCACCTGCAGGTACACCTCGTACGGCTGCGCACCGCCGCCGAATTCCTCCGGGTACGGCAGGCTGAGCAGCCCGGCCGCACCGAGTGCGGGGAAGACGCCGTCGGGGAAGACGCCGGTCTTCTCGCTCTCGGCGACGCGCGGCTCCAGCACCTTGTCGGCGATGTCGCGGGTCAGTTCGATCAGTTCGCGCGCCTCGTCGGTGGGCAGCATCCGGTCAACAGCCATGCTCGTCACAGTACTTCGGGCCCACCCGCCGCCGTGGATCTATTATCTGCGCATGAATGCAGATGCTCATTCACCCCTCGCGGAAGATCAGGTGGGGCTGGTGGTCGAGGTGTTCCGGATGCTGGCCGACCCGACCAGGGTCCAGGTCCTCTGGGCGCTGGCCGATCGGGAACTCTCGGTGAACGAACTGGCGAGCCGGGTCGGCAAGCCGGGTCCCTCGGTGTCCCAGCACCTGGCGAAACTGCGCATGGCCCGGCTCGTGCGCACCCGCCGCGAGGGGACAACCATCTTCTACAGCCTCGACAACGACCACGTCCGCAGCCTGGTCGTCGACGCCGTGCACAACGCCGAACATGCCGGTCCCGGTGTGCCATCGCACCATAGAGGTCCCGATGGTCAGCCCCCGCATGCGGAGCCACCTGGTTCGCGATGACCAGCCGACCTGCAGGAATGTTGTCGGAGGAAACGATTGCGAGCCTCAAACCTTTCGGTAGCATCCGTTGTGACGTGGCTCATGCCACGGCAGGGACTGAAGGAGCACCGATGCTGAGCACCATGCAGGACGACCAGCTATCACTGGCCAAACTGCTCAACTATGCCGCGACTTTCCAGGGCGATTCCACTGTGTCCACATGGACCGGAGACGGTGTTCGTACCATGACCTACCGCGAGCTGGGTGCGGATTCCGCCCGCCTGGCCAACGCGCTGCGTGGGCTCGGCATCGAAGAGGGCGACCGCGTCGGCACCTTCATGTGGAACAACAACGAGCACATGGTCGCCTACATCGCGGTGCCCGCGATGGGCTCGGTGCTGCACGCGCTCAACATCCGCCTGTTCCCCGAGCAGCTGGTCTTCGTCGCCAACCATGCCGAGGACAAGGTCGTGCTCGTCGACGGCACGCTGCTGCCGCTGTTCGCGCAGTACCTGCCGAATCTGAAGACCGTCAAGCATGTGATCGTCGTCAACGGCGATGCCGCCGCGCTCACCGCGCCAGAGGGCGTCACCGTGCACTCCTACCGCGAGCTGCTCGACGCCCAGTCCGCCGACTTCGACTTCCCGGTCATCGACGAGCGTTCGGCCGCCGCGATGTGTTACACCTCCGGCACCACCGGCGACCCCAAGGGCGTCGTCTACTCGCACCGCTCCAACTGGCTGCACGCCATGCAGGTGAACTCGCCCAACGGCATGGGTTTCCAGGGCTCGGACTATGTGCTCGCGATCGTGCCGCTGTTCCACGCCAACGCGTGGGGCCTGCCGTACGCGGCGTTGATGTCGGGCGCCAACATCCTGATGCCGGACCGCTTCCTGCAGCCCGCCCCGCTGCTGGAGATGATGGCCGCCGAGAAGCCGACCTTCGCCGCCGCGGTGCCCACCATCTGGGGTGGCGTGCTGGCCGCGCTTTCCGCCGCACCGCAGGACATCTCGCACCTGCGCACCGCTGTCGTCGGTGGTTCCGCGGTGCCGCCCGCGATGATGCGCGCGTTCGAGGAGAAGCACGGCGTGCGCATCCTGCACGCGTGGGGCATGACCGAGACCTCCCCGCTGGGCAGCGTCGCGCACGCGCCCGCCGGCGTCAGTGCTGACGAGGCCTGGGAGTACCGCTACACCCAGGGTCGTTTCCCGGCCAACGTCGAGGCCCGGCTGGTCGGCGACGACGGCAAGGTCGTCCCGAACGACGGTGAGTCGCTCGGCGAGCTCGAGGTCCGCGGCGCGTGGATCACCGGCTCCTACTACTCGCCCTCCGGCGCGGAGATCGACCCGGACAAGTTCGACGACGGCTGGCTGCGCACCGGCGATGTCGGCAAGATCAGCCCCAACGGCTACCTCACCCTGGTCGACCGCTCCAAGGACGTCATCAAGTCCGGTGGCGAGTGGATCTCCTCGGTGGACCTGGAGAACTCGGTGATGGGCCACCCGGCCGTCGCCGAAGCCGCGGTCATCGGTGTGCCCGACGAGAAGTGGGACGAGCGCCCGCTGGTCGCCATCGTGCTGGCCGAAGGCGCCGCCGCCGAGGCCACCGAGCTGCGCGACTACCTGGCCGACAAGTTCGCCAAGTGGCAGCTGCCCGAGCGCTGGACCTTCATCGCCGAGGTCCCGAAGACCAGCGTCGGCAAGTTCGACAAGAAGCGCCTGCGCGCCCAGTACGCCGAGGGCGAGCTCGACGTCGTCACGGTGTAGGACAGCAAAAAGGCGGGGGGGGGCTGCTAATCAACGCCCCCGCTTTTTGTGTTTAGGCGATAAACCCCCGGCGGGGCGGGGGTTTTATAATGGGGCGGGGGGGGGTGTTTT
>NZ_JBHXNJ010000035.1:0-61109 GCF_042719655.1 Nocardia sp. NPDC058518 | reverse complement strand
TGCCCCGGCGCCCGCGCGTCCCCCCCGCGCGACCAGGCCGCGGACCGGCCACTTCGTGGCCGTCCCTCCCTAGGGGTCGGGAGTGCGGGGGTTGGGAGTGCGGTCATGGCGGATTTGGGGTGTTGGATGTGGCTGGTCGTGCGGTAAGGGTGCGGGCTGGGGTGACGATGTTGGCGGCGGCTGCGCAGGTCAGGGTGAGGATCAGGGGGATCGTGAGTGCGGCGGTGAGGGGGATCAGGGCGGTGAGCCAGCCGATCATCGCGGGGCCTGCTAGTAGGCCGAGGTAGCCGATGGTGAAGACGCGGGACATGTCTGTTGCGGCTGTGGTGCCGCCGAGATTGCCTGCGGTGGAGAAGATTTGGGGGACACCGCCCGCTAGGCCGAGTCCGCACATCGCCCAGCCGAGGAGGGTGAGCGGGAGCCAAGGCGAGGCGATCACTACTGCGAATCCCGCTGCGGCGAGCAAACTTCCGTAGCGGACGATCGCTACCGGGCCGATGGCGGCGCTCACCCGATCGGCGATGAATCGACCGAGGGTCATGGTGGCGGAGAAGGCGCCGAAAGCGAGGGCGGCAGCCGCCTCGGAGGTGTCGAGGTGTTCGCGTACCTGCAGCGCACTCCAGTCGGCCGCCACACCCTCGGCGAGAAGGAGCACGAACGCGATGCACCCGAGTGAGAACACTTTTCGTGTTCGCCGGCGTCGTTCGCTGGGCTGGTCGGTGCGGAGCCGAGCCGAGTCGAGTCGGCTGTCGCATCCTGGCTCGCGCTGTCAACGGGCTGCGCACCGGCACTGTCGTAATGCTCTGGATGCGAGGGTGATTCGGGTCGGATGTGGCCGAGCAGGTGCGGCACCAGCACTGCGGTGATGCCGAGTCCGCCGATCCCGGCGGAGAGCAGCGTCAGCTGCGTCGCCCACCCCGCGTGCTGGGCGGCCGCGCCCACCAGCGAACCGGCGAACGCGCCCGCCGAGAACATCGCATGGAACGAGGACATGATCGGTCGGCGGTACGCGCGTTCCACGAGCACCGCCTGGGTGTTCATCGACACGTCGAGGGCGCCCATACCGAACCCGAAGCAGGCCAGGGCAATCGCCAAGGTGACCGGATCGGTCGCCAGTCCCGGGCCGAGGACGGTCACAGAAATGGCCGATGCCGCCAAGGCGACCAGCGTGCGGCTGCCGAACCGGTCGGCGGCCGGGCCCGCGAGCCGCATACCGACGAGCGCGGCGCCCGCCATCAGCAGCACGAGCACACTGAGTGTCGAGGGCGACACCCCGGTCCGGTCGGTGATCGCCGGAATGTGGACCACCCACATGGCCAGCAGAACCCCGTTCAGTGTGAAAGCCGCGAACACCGCGGCCCTGGCCGGCCGAAGTCCGCGGTCGATCGTCACTGAACTCACCGCTTCGACGGTACCGGGCAGGACTCCGGCCTCGCCGCTGATCGCGGTGCACCTGGCATGTCAAGATCACCAGGCGATGGTGCAGATCGCCTTTCGGGCGATGCTTGCGCCATTGCCTGGTGATCGACCGGCCGACTGCTACTGCGTGGGTGTCCATGCTCCGGTGGCGGCGGTCTCTTTTGCGTAGTCGGTGAAATCGCGGGCTTCGCGGCCGAGGGCGCGGCGGACACCATCGGCGGTGGCGGAATTGCGGCCGTCGAGGATCGTGCCGAAGAGGTAGTCGAGCAGGCTGATCACGTCATCGGGAACCTGGTATTCACTCAGGGCCGCAACGAATTCCGGCCGGGACACGGGGATGAAGGCGATCTCGCGACCGGTGGCCGCGGCGATCTCGCCGACCGCGTCGGCGAAGGTCAGGGCGCGTGGGCCGGTGAGCTCGTAGAGCTGACCCGCGTGGCGCGGATCGGTGAGCGCGGCCGCCGCCACCTCGGCGATATCGTCGAGGTGCACGAACGGCTCCGGCACATCGCCGTTGGGCAGCGCCACCGCACCGGCGAGTACGTCGTCGACGAAGGCGCCCTCGCTGAAGTTGTGGGCGAAGAAGGCGCAGCGCACGATGGTCCAGCTCAGGCCCGAATCCCGCACGATCTCTTCGCATTCCAGTGCCTCGGGTTCGCCGCGACCGGACAGCAGCACCACCGAGCGCGCGCCGGCGGATCGGGCGGCGGCGGTGAACGCGCGGATGATATCCGGGGCGCCGGGGACGGCGAGGTCGGGCTGGAAGGCGAGATAGACGGAGTCGACACCGGCGAGCGCGGGTGCCCAGGTCTCGCGGTCGGCCCAGTCGAAGGGGATCGCGGCGGTGCGCGAGCCGTGGCGGACCTGTTGTCCGGCGGCCTCGAGGAGGGCCGCTACCCGGCTGCCGGTCTTGCCCGTAGCGCCGGTGATGAGGGAAAGCTGCTGGTGAGAAGCGGTGTTTGTCATGAGATAAGTACACCGTCGCGCGGCACGCGGCGACATCGTCGTGCCGCTCACGAACATGCGTTGTCGTCTACGCGTTGTCGTCTACTGTGGGAAGGGTGGATGCGTTAGCCGGTCTGCTCGAAGGTCCACGCGCCCGCGGTGCGTTCCTCATGTGTTCGCTGCTGAACCCGCCGTGGTCACTGCGCGTGCAGGATGAAGCCCCGCTCACGGTGCTCGCGATGATCCGCGGAAAGGCTTGGGTCAGTACGGATTCGATGCCGCCGCGGCAACTCGGCGCGGGCGACGTCGCGGTTTTCCGTGGGCCGCAGCCGTATACGGTGGCCGACGATCCGGCGACCGAACCCCAGATCGTCATCCAGCCGGGTCAGGTCACCACGACGCCCGATGGCGAAATTCTCTGCGAGACACTGAGTCTCGGTGTGCGGCAGTGGGGCACCGATCCCGACGGTGAGACACTGATGGTCACCGGAACCTACGAATCGGCGGGTGCGGTGAGCAGACGGTTGCTGCGCGCGCTGCCGCGGGTCGCGGTGCTGCCGCGCGGCGAGCTCGATACTCGGCTGCTCGACCTGCTCGTCGACGAGGCGACCAAGGACCTGCCCGCGCAAACCGCCGTCCTCGACCGCCTGCTCGACCTGCTGCTCATCGCCGCGCTGCGCGCGTGGTTCGCCCGCGACGACGCCCCCGCCTGGTACCACGCCTACAGCGACCCGCTGGTCGGCAAGGCCCTTCGCCTGCTCCAGCACAATCCGGCGCATCCGTGGACGGTGGTCGCGTTGGCCGAGGCGGTCGGCATGTCGCGGGCCGCGCTGGCCCGCCGATTCACCGAGCTGGTGGGCGAACCGCCGATGAGTTTCCTGACCGAATGGCGGCTCTCGCTCGCGGCCGATCTGCTCGCCGAATCCGATGCGACGGTGGAATCCATCGCTCATCAGGTGGGATACGGGAGCGCGTTCGCGCTCAGCACCGCCTTCAAACGGCACTTCGGGGTGAGCCCGCGCGATCACCGGCAGGGGAGCGCGGCATGATGGCCCGATGAGCTATCCCGTCCTGTGGCCGATGCCGACCCGGTGGGCCGACAACGACCAGTACGGCCACGTGAACAACGTGACCTACTACTCCTTCTTCGACACCGCCGTGAACGCCTGGCTGATGCGCGCCACCGGCACCGATATCACCGACCTGCCCGCCCTCGGCGTCGTCGCGCAGACCTCGTGCCGGTTCCACGGATCGGTCAGCTTCCCCGACCAGCTGCAGGTCGGGCTCCGCATCGCCCGCCTCGGAAACTCCAGCATCACCTACGATCTGGCGATCTTCCGCGAGGGCGACGCCGGTCTCGAGCTCGCCGCGACCGGCGAATTCGTCCACGTCTACGTCGACGCCGACACCCGCAAACCGGTGGCGATCCCCGAGGTAGTGCGCACGGCGGCGGCAGAGCTCGTCACCGAGTAGCGCTCAGGAGCTGATGACGCCGACCTCGGGTCATCAGCTGCTGTGGAGCCCGTCGCGGTATTGCGCTCAGGAGGCTATGACCCCTACCTCGGGCCATTCGCTGCCACGGCGGGCGCGCAGAATGATCTGGCCCGCCGGCGAGTAGCCCGGTGGCCCGGGGAGGGCGGCGAAGGTGGTTTTGTCGATCACCACCGACGAGTCGAGCTCGTCCCGGCTCGGCCCCCAGACGTACTCGACCTCGGTGAGTTCGTCGCGAACCTTCTTGAAATACATCAGGTGTGCCATCGCCGGATCTCCGCGTAGACCTCCGCCGGTCAGCGGATCGTGACCGGCGGCTACCGACCATCGTGGCAGGAATCGAGCGATCTCGCCGCTACCTCGCCGAATTTTTTCGTGCGTACCGTCCGGTGTTCACGCGCGCAGCATGGTCTGGAACCGGCGCATGCCGGAAATCCACCGGTCGTAGTCGGAACCTTTGTTGCGGTACATCTGCAGTACCTCCGGGTGCGGCAGGATCAGGAAGTGCTCGGCGGCCATCGCCTCGACGACGGTGTCGGCGACTTCCTCGGGGGAGAGCACCGCGCCCGCCGTCTTCACGGCTTTGATCGCCAGCGCGGCTGCTTCCGGGTTGTCGGGGATGAGCGCCTCGGTGAGCAGCTGGGTGTCCACACCCATCGGACACAGGCAACTCACGCGAATACCCTTGTCGCCGTAGGTAACCGAGAGCCATTCGGCGAAACCGACCGCCGCGTGTTTGGTCACCGAGTAAGGGGCAGAACCGATTTGGGTGAGCAGGCCCGCGGCGGACGCGGTGGAGACGAAATAGCCGCTGCCACGCTCCAGCCAGCCGGGAACGAGAAGTTTCGCGGCCCGCACGTGAGCCATGACGTTGACGTCGATGGTGCTCGCCCACTGTGCCTCGGTGCTGTCGAGACCGGCGCCGCCGCCGATGCCCGCATTCGCGAAATACAGGTCTACCGGGCCGAATTCGCGCTCGGCGGTGGCGATCAACTCCGCCACGACCTGCTCATCGGCCACATCGCCACCGACCGCGATCGCATGGTCGCCGAGGTCGGCCGCCACCTTCGCCACGCTGTCCGCATCGAGATCGGCGACGACAACCCGCGCGTCACCGGCGACGAGACGATCAGCGAGTGCGGCACCGATACCCGCACCCGCACCGGTGACGATCGCGACCTTGCCTGCTATCTCCATCCCCGCAGCTTATATTTTTGGAGCGCTGGCGCGCTCGAGTTCGCGCCCCCGGTGGTCCCGTCGATCAGGCACCGTTGCTTGCTCCTTCGTCGCCTACGCAACGGCACCTGATCGACGGGACGGGCGCGAACCGCCGACTTCGTCGGCGATCCCTCCTCGAGGTCGGGATGTGCGGGGCTGGGAATGTGGCGCAGGCCGCGAGGTTCTATCGGCTCGATCAGATCGCGGCGGCAGGTTGCGGGGTGGTGGGCAGAGAAGCCGGCGGTGGTGTGGAGCCGCGCGCGACGGTGCCAAGGCGGGTGTGGTTGAAGACCAGGTTCAGCAGGAACGCGGTGGCCGCGCCGAGGGTGACACCGCTGTCGAGGAGGATCTGCGCCGAGGTAGGGAACTTGTCGAACATGTCCTTGGTGAAGACCGGCAGCAGTCCGATGCCGATCGCGGTGGCGGCGACGGTCGCGTTGACCCGGTCCGTCAGATCGGCTTTGAGCAACGTGGTGACACCGACGACCGCGACGGTCGCGAACAGCACCAGACCGACCCCGCCGACCACCGGCTTCGGAATGACCGCGACCACCTCGCCGATCCGCGGCACCAGCCCGAGCACCACCAGGATCGCGCCGCTGACCGCGGTCACATACCGGCTATAGACCCTGGTCGTGGAGACCGCGCCGACGTTCTGATTGAAGATCGTGTCGACGAACGCGGTGAAGATGCCGCCGAGCACGCCCGACAGGCCGTCGCCGACCAGCCCGCGCGCGAGATCGCCCTTGCCGAGCGGCTTGCCGGTGATCTCGCTGATCGCCAGCATGCTCGCGGTCGACTCGGCGAACACCACGGCCATCACGATGCTCATCGCCACCACCGCGGTCACCGGGAACTGCGGTGACCCGAAGTGGAACGGTTGCGGGATACCGATCCAGTCGGCGGTACCGACCCCCGCGGTGGTGATCAGACCCATCGGCAGCGCGATCATGATGCCCGCGACCAGCGCGATCAGCACACCGAGCTGCGACCACACACCGCGGCCGAGGCAGACGAACCCGACCGCGATCAGCACCACCACGGCGGCGAGTCCGATATTCGACGGCGAGGCGAAGCTCGGCGACTTCGGATCGGTCCCGATGATCAGGCCCCCGGCGACCCCGATCAGCGACACACCGACCACGGTCAGCACGGTCCCGGTGACCAGCGGCGGGAAGAACCGCACCACCCGCGCGAACGGCCACGCCAGCGCGACACCGACCACGCCACCGATCAGCATGGACCCGTACACGGCATCGAGCCCGTACTCCTCGGCGATCAGGATCATCGGGTTGAGCCCGACGAAGGTGGCACCGCACACGATCGGCAGCCGGGCACCGGCCAGCTTGCCCACACCGAGGCTCTGCACCAGCGTGATGATGCCCGCGACCAGCAGATCAGCACTGATCAACAGTCCGATCGTCGCCCGGTCGAGCCCCGCGGCCGCGCCGAACACCAGCGGCACGGTGATACAGCCGGTGTACATGATCAGGACGTGCTGGATGCCGAAAGCCAGTTGCCGGGCGAACGGCAGCCTGGTGTCGACGGGATGCGCCTCACTCATGTAACAGGTTGTAGTCCCCGTTCTTTACCGTGAGTGCGCGCCGTGTTTCGTCAGCGTTGCGGGTCGGATATATCACTCGGATCGGTTCAATACCGCTGGTAATTGCCCTGCGGGTAGTTCGGTCGCCGCTGTGCTGCCCGAATCCAGCGTCCGGTCGACGGTGCCGCTGCCAAGACCAACATCAAGATCGCGACGGCGGCTTGGACTCCGGAGATAGTCATACCCGCGTCCGAAGTCACGGGAGCATCGGCCATGGACACGAGGGAAGCGACGCCGCCGAGCGCACTGAGCGTCGACACGACGATGACGATCACCCGGCCCGCAGTCTTACGAAGGAACAGCAGGATCGAGCCGGTGAGCAGCAGCACGCCGATGATGGCGCCGATCACCAGGAAGGTCGTTACCAACGGAGTGAGGGAGGTGCTCGAACACGCGAAGGTGCCGTCCGGTAGCTGGACGAGCTTGCCGGTGCATTCCGTCGCGAGCGGCGAGTTGTAACTGACGACCGCCCCGGCCAGGGAAATCAGCGAAAGCACAAGGGCGAGAACGGCGGCGAGGATCCCAGTGGCACCGCTGACCGCACCCTGCGGAGCGCCGTAGCCGGGCATGCCGTACTGCGGATTGCCGTGGCCGGGAGCGCCGTAACCAGGTCCGCCGTACCCAGGCGTGCCGTGACCGGGAGCGCCGTACCCAGGCGTGCCGTGACCGGGAGCGCCGTAGCCAGGAGTGCCGTGACCGGGAGTGCCGTGACCGGGAGTGCCGTGACCGGGAGTGCCGTAGCCGGGTCCACCGGGCCCGGGAGCCGGATATCCGCCGGGCTGGTAACCCCGCTGCCCACCGGGCGGATAGCCCTGACCTTGTTGCGGCCCATACGGATACCCCACGACGCCCCCATTTTCCTCGGATACACCTGCCGACATTCGTTCGCACGGTGCGCAGTCCGGTCGGACGCACACCGGCCCGAACTATACGGCCGGGTCCCGACGTGCGCTCAGATGCGGCTGAGCAGGGTCAGGGGGTCCTCCAGGAATCCGGCGGTGGTGGCGAGGAAGCGGGCGCCGAGTTCGCCGTCGATCATGCGGTGGTCGAAGCTGAGACCGAGGGTGGTGACCCAGCGGACCGCCAGTTCGTCACGGAATACCCACGGGCGCTTACGAATCGCGCCGATGCACAGGATCGCGGCCTCACCCGGATTCACCAGGGGGACGCCGGAGTCGACGCCGAATACCCCGACATTGGTGAGGGTGAAGGTGCCGCCGCGCAGGTCGTTGGGGGTGGCGTTGCCGGAGCGGGCCGTATCGGCGGCCCAGCTGATCTCGCGGCACAGGTCGCGCAGGCTCAGCGACTGCGCTTCCTTGAGATTGGGCACCATCAGGCCGCGGTCGGAGGCGACCGCGATCCCCAGGTTCACGTAGTGTTTGGTGACGATTTCCTGGTTCTGCTCGTCCCAGGCGGTATTGATCCCCGGGTACTCCGCGATCGCCGCCAGCGTCGCCTTGGCGACCAGGGCCAGCGGGGTGAGGGTGAGACCCTCGAAGGATTTGGTGGTGCGCAGGTGGTCGAGCAGTTCCATCGAGGCCGTGCAGTCGACGGTGACGAAGGTGCTGGCCTGCGGGATCGTGCGCGAACTGGCCTGCATCGCGGCGGCCGTGCGCTTGCGGATGCCCGCGATGGGGGTGCGTTCTTCGCGGGCGGTCGGCTCGATGAGGCCGTCGGCGTCGGTGACGTGGCCGTTCGACGGCGTCGGCGCGATGTCACCGACGCGGGCGGGGGTGCGCGGCTGGGTCACCGGCACGGCCGAGCGCACGTCTTCGACGGTGACCGCGCCCTCGGGCCCCGAACCCGCGACGAACCACAGGTCGATGCCGAGTTCTTTGGCCAGTTTGCGTGCCGCGGGGGTCGCGGCGGCGCGGTGGGTGCTCGGCGTGCTGGCGGCCATCGACGGCGTGGATTTCCCTCTCCGCGAGGTAGATTCGGCTTCGGGCCCGTAGCCGACCAGCACGTTCGTGCGCGGCTCCGCGGCCGGCGGTGCCGCTACCTCGAGGTCGTTGCGCACCCGGATCAGCGGCGCGCCGACCGGCACGGTGTCGCCGGGCTGAGCCAGCAGTTCGACCACGATCCCGGAGAACGGCGACGGCAGCGCGACCACCGCCTTCGCGGTCTCCACCTCGGCGATGGTCTGGTTCAGTTCCACCGTGTCGCCGACCGCGACGGCCCAGGACACCAGGTCGCCGTCGGCCAGACCTTCGCCCAGGTCGGGGAGGCGGAATTCGAGAACATGACCGTCGTCGGTGGCGGCTGGTTCCGGCACGAGGGCACCTTTCATCGCTCTGTTGGCAAGCTACCGCCGCCGACCCTGCGGGATCAGGCGGAAAGGCAGCGGTCGACCGCCGCCAGAATGCGGTCGGGGTCGGGCAGGTGGTGCTTTTCGAGCTTAGCCGGGGGGTAGGGGATGTCGTAGCCACCGACGCGCAGCACCGGCGCCTCCAGGTGATAGAAGCAGCGTTCGGTGACGCGGGCGGCGATCTCGGCGCCGAGCCCGGCGAACACGGGCGCCTCGTGCACGACGATCAGCCTGCCGGTCTTGTCCACCGATTCGGCGATCGTGTCGACATCGATCGGCGAGAGACTGCGCAGGTCGATCACCTCGAGCGAATGCCCTTCCTCGGCAGCGATTTTCGCCGCGGTCAACGCGGTGGCGACGGTGCCGCCATAGGCGACGACGGTGGCATCGACGCCGCGGGTGCAGACCCTGGCCTTGTGCAGTGGCAGATCCGGTTCGCCTTCGAAATCTACGTCGGCTTTGTCCCAATAGCGACGTTTCGGCTCGAAGAAGATGACCGGATCGTCCAGTGCGATGGCCTGGCGAATCATCGAATACGCGTCGGCGGGGGTACTCGGTGAGACAACGCGAAGGCCCGCGGTGTGCGCGAAATACACCTCCGGTGATTCCGAATGGTGTTCCACCGCGCCGATGCCGCCGCCGAACGGGATGCGGATCGTCAACGGGGCCTTCACTTTTCCACCGGTACGGTTGTGGATCTTGGCTACCTGGGAAACGATCTGGTCGAACGCCGGATAGACGAAACCGTCGAACTGGATCTCCACCACGGGCCGGTATCCACGCAACGCCATCCCGAAAGCCGTTCCGACGATGCCGGATTCGGCCAGCGGCGTATCGATCACGCGGTTGTCGCCGAAATCCTTCTGCAGGGTGTCGGTCACGCGGAACACACCACCGAGCCTGCCGATGTCCTCGCCGAGCAAGACGACCTTGGCGTCGTCTTCCATCGCATTGCGCAGGCCGGTGTTGAGGGCGGCGGCGAAGGTGGTGATCATGACTGCGCTCCTTCGGCGAGGTAGGCCGAGAACTGTTGGCGCTCTTCGGTCATCAGTGGGTGTTCGGTCGCGTAGACGTTGTCGAACATCCGCTCGGGATCGGGGTCGGGCATCTCGATCGTCGCGGTGCGCAGGCGGCGGGCGACATCGTCGGCCTCGTCGGCGACCTGCTCGGCGAACTCGGGCGAGAGGTGGCCCTCGTGCTCGAGGAGCAGGCGCACGCGTTCGATGGGGTCGCGCTGTCCCCAGTACTCGGTGTCGGCAGCGGTCCGGTAGCGGGCCGGGTCGTCGGCGGTGGTGTGCGGGCCCATCCGGTAGGTCATCGCTTCGATGAAGGTGGGGCCGCCGCCGGTACGGGCGCGTTCGACGGCTTGGCGGGTGACAGCCAGGACGGCGAGCACATCGTTGCCGTCGACCTGCACGCCAGGAATCCCGTATCCGTCGGCACGGCGTACCAGCGGGAATTTGCTCTGCACGGAGACCGGTTCGCTGATCGCCCACTGATTGTTCTGGCAGAAGAACACGACCGGCGCGCTCCATGCCGCGGCGAATCCGAGTGCCTCGGCGATATCGCCCTGGCTCGTCGCGCCGTCGCCGAAATAGGTGATGGTCGCGATATCGGCGCCGTCGAGGTGGGCGGCGAAGGCATACCCGGTGGCGTGCAGGCCCTGGGAGCCGACGACGATATTGGCATTGGTCATATTGACCTCGCCGGGATCCCAGCAGTGGTGGGAGACGCCGCGCCACAGGGCGGTGAGCTGCTCGGGCGGCACGCCGCGGCAGAAGGCGACGGCGGTTTCGCGGTAGGAGCAGAACACGTAGTCGTCGGGGTGCAGTGCGTGCGCCGAGCCGACCTGCGCGGCCTCCTGACCGAGCAGCGGCGGCCACAATCCGAGCTGGCCTTGGCGCTGCAACGCGGTCGCTTCGACATCGATACGGCGGGTGAGGACCATGTCCCGATACAACTGCCGCAACCGCTCGGCATCGACATCGGCGACCAGCGCGCCGTGCTCCTTGTCGAACACCCGACGGCCGTCGGGCTGAATCAACTGGACCGGGTAGGTCTGCTTCTGCGACATCGTGATCGCCTCCTCGCCGCCGTGCCTTGTGAGCAGGTGCAGGTACGCCACTCCGCTGAGTGCGATGTGTATCACTCAGCATCCACGATTACGCGGTGTGCGCAAGCGTTACACGCGCTGATGAGCAGAATGCATGGTCTGCTCCAGTCGAACGCTGTCATACTGCGTTGTATGACCAGTCGCGAACCCGACGCCGTGACACTCGACGCCACCGATGCGCGGCTACTGCGCGAACTGATCGCCAACCCGCGCGCCACGGGGGTGGAGCTCGCGGCGCGCCTCGGCCTGTCGCGCAACACTGTGCAGGCGCGGCTGGCCCGGTGGGACAGCGGTGGGGTGCTCGGCAGTTTCGAACGCCGGGTGGAACCCCGCGCCCTCGGCTATCCGCTGGCAGCCTTCGTCGCGGTGGTGGTCGACCAGCACCGACTCGACGCCGTGGTGGACGAACTGGCCGATGTCGCCGAGGTCACCGAGGTCTGCGGCATGACCGGCGCCACCGACCTCACCGTGCGCATAGTCGCCCGTGACGCCGACGACCTCTACCGCATCGCGGGCGCGATCCTGAAGATCCCCGGTGTGGAGCGCACCAATATGGCCCTGGTCATGCGCGAGTTGGTCGGCCCGCGCACCGGCCCGCTACTCGACCGGCTGGCCGGCCCGAACTGACGTAGCCGCTGGACTGTCAGACGGCAGGAAGCGCCGGACGACGAGGCCGGCCACGAGGGCCCAGAAGGCGCCGCCGATACCGAAGAGGGTGGTGCCCGAGGCGGCTACGAGGAAGGTGACCAGGGCCGCCATGCGGTGGGCGGGGTCGCTGAGGGCGCCGGTCAGGGCGGCGGCGAGGGTGGCGAGGAGGGCAAGGCCCGCGACGGTTTCGATGGTGCCCGCGGGGGCGGCGGCGATGAGGGTGACCAAGGCGGCGGAGGCGAGGCCGAGGACGAGATAGGCGGCGCCCGCGGTGGCCGCGGCGATCCAGCGTCGCTTGGGGTCTGGGCTCGCGGTGGGGGCTGCCGCCAAGGCGGCGCTGATGGCGGCGAGGTTGATCGCGTGGCCACCCGCCGCGGCACCGATGACGGTGCCGATCCCGGTGACGAGCATGGCCGGGCGCCACGGGACCTGGAAGTCGAACGAGCGCATCACCGCGACGCCGGGGATGTTCTGGGAGGCCATGGTGACGATGTAGAGCGGCACCGCGATGCCGACAATGGCCTGCCAATGCCATTGGGGCGCAGTCCATTCCACCGTCGGAACCATGGCGGACAATTCCAGGTGCCGGTTGTTCACGACGATGTCGATGCCCGTACCGACAGCCGCCGTGGCGAAGGCGACGAGCACGGCCCATTTGGGTGCGAACCGTTGCAGGACCAGCCACACCACGATGACCGGGACGACCACGGCGGGCGAGGTGCGCAGCGCCTGCACCGGGGCCAGACACAGCGGGACGAGGACCCCGGCCAGCATCGCCTGGGCGATCGGTACCGGGATCGCGGCGACCAGCGAGCCGAGCCGTTGCCAGAGGCCGGTGATCACGATCAGCACGCCGGTGATCGCGAAAGCCGCGACAGCGCCCGGCCAGCCACCGGCGACCAGTCCGGTGCTCGCCAGCAGCGCGGCGCCGGGGGTCGACCAGGCCAGTGTGATCGGGATCCGATACCGGAAACTCAGCAGCAGAATGCCGATCCCCTGCGTGAAGCACAGCACCAGCAACCCCGACGCGGCCTGCGCCGGACTCGCCCCCACTGCCCGCAACCCACTCAGCACCACCGCGAACGAACTGGTGAACCCGACCAATGCGGTGATCGCACCAGCACCGAGCGGCTGCGCGATGCCCGCCGGTTTGCCGGCGACATCGGGGGGAGTGGTGGAGACCTGCGACATTGTGGAGATATTGCCCGACGAAACGGTGGTCGTCGCCTGCCAGTCCCGGGAAAGTGGACTGATTCACACGCGCTGATATCCGGTCCAGTTCGGCGACCGGCCTGCGTGTGTCCCGACCCGGCAGGTGCTATGTGCCGAGCTCGGTCCCCGCCGTTGGGTGCCGGGATTCGCGGCGGGTGCGTAGGGTGTCGCCGAACGGTTTCGCAGGTGGGGGGAGGCTGGGAGGAGTGGTAGTGGGTGCGGTGTTGATCTCGTCGGCGGAGCTTCGGGAAGAGCTGGCGGACAAGGCGATTCATCTGCTCGATGTGCGGTGGGCGCTGGGTGATCCCCATGGGCCGCAGCACTATCTCGACGGGCATATTCCGGGCGCGGTGTTCGTCGACCTGGAGACCGAGCTGGCAGGCGCGCCCGCGCCCGCCCGCGGCAGGCATCCGCTACCCGACCCCGGCACCTTCGAGAAATGCGCGCGCAGTTGGGGATTGAGCACCGGGGATCCGGTGGTGGTCTACGACGCGACCGGCGCCATGGCCGCCGCGCGGGCGTGGTGGCTGCTGCGGTGGGCAGGTGTGGACAACGTGCGCATCCTCGACGGCGGGCTGCCCGCCTGGATCGCGGCCGGTGGGGAACTCGCGACCGGCGCCGAAGCGGATCCGGTCGCAGGTGACCTGGTGGTACGTCCCGGCGGGCTGCCGGTGATCGACGCCGACGCCGCCGCGAAATGGCCGGGCGTGCTGCTCGACGCGCGAGCCGGCGAGCGGTATCGCGGCGAGGTCGAACCGGTCGACCCGCGTCCCGGGCACATCCCCGGCGCGGTGAGCGCACCCACTGCCGAGAACCTCGATGGCACGGGGCATTTCCGGAGCGTCGAAGACCTGCGTGCGCGCTTCGCAGGCTTCGGCGAAGGTCAGGTCGCGGTGTACTGCGGATCCGGCGTCACCGCCGCCCACCAGATCGCGGCCCTCGCTGTCGCGGGCATCGACGCCGCCCTCTACCCGGGCTCGTACTCGCAGTGGTCGAGCGACCCGAAGCGGGTCGTTGCGACCGGAGAGTGAGCGCTGTCCGCGGTTCTCACGGACAGCTACGGGCGATGTCGTGCAGGGTGGCGTTGTCGGCGGCGGTGATCGGTAGGTCGTAGTCGACCGCGACGGTGAGGTACTTCGCCGCGTAGAAGCAGTGGTTGGGCCGCGCGGGTGGCAGCCATCCGGACGGGGTGTCGTCGCCTTTGGACTGGTTTGTGGACGCGCCGGTGGCCAGGAGATTGACCGCGAGGTCGTTGGCGAAGCGGCGGCGCTTGTCGGGGTGCCAGGTGGCGGCACCCATGTCCCAGGCGGCAGCCAGCGGATAGACATGGTCGATCTGGATGCGGCCGCCGTCGGACTTGCTGAAGTGGATGTCGGTAGCGGTGTAGGGGTCGGTGAGGACTCCCGCCACGACCACGCAGCGCCCGCGATGCACGACCTCGCGCAACTGCACGGCAAGGACGTTGTTGCGGGTGTCGCAGCCGTCGTGGCTGCCTGGCGCGTCGGAATCGTCGGTCCATGCCGGGCCGAAGACACAGGCCTGGCCCACTTTGCAGCCACGTTCGTAGCCGCCCGGCCGAGGGCGCGAGGCAACGACGCGCACTGTGTCGAGCAGGGCGATGACCTCGGCACGCGCCGGACTGCCCGGTGCGGGAACGACCGGCTCATCCGGCCCGATCACCCCGCACCCGGCTATCGCGAGCACCACTACCAGCAAGCACGCCAGTTTCCCCATACCCGCAGGTTGTAGCCGGTGGTACCGACAACAACCGCCGATGGGTCAGAACTGCGTGCGATACCGGCCTATAACCAGGCTCGGGCCAGCAGGTCGTCGGCGGCCAGTTCGCTGGCGATCGGCGGGAAGCGCGTCGCGGCGATCGAGGAGACACGGCTGCCGTCGTGGCCGACCAGCCAGGAACCGCCACGGTCTTCGCATTCGGCGATCTTGGCGAAGACGGTGAGCAGGAAGGTGATGGATTCCCGGGGGTCGATGGTGTGGGCCAGGCGCTGGGATTCGCCCGGCCGCGACAGATCGAGCCAGACGCCTGCTTGGCCGTCCAGTCGCATGCCGAGGATTTTCGTGGTGTCGATGAAGGTGAATTTGCGCCGTTCCCATGGGGTGTTGGGTGTGTAGCTCTGCTCGAGAACCTGGAGCAGAATCGTCATCGCTGCCCTCCGCACGAATTACAAGGGGGTCATCGGCCGAACCGGATCCGTCCGGTTCGCCTGGGTGAGTATGGAGTTGTCGCCGGTGGGTATTCCGGCCCGTGACCAGGGGTTATTTAATTATGGTCCCGTTGCGGCGAGAAATCCAGGGGGATGGCGGCCGGGATCGGTGTCGGTGCCGCCTGCTTTGATGTAGCCCATGCTGCACGGTCTGTGGTCCCCCGAATCGGGCCTACTGCTGTGGCACGACGCGGAGCCGGTCGCCGTGGGGTCGGTGCTCGGCGACATCTTGGACCGCGCCAGGTTCCGGCACCGTGCCCAGGTGTTCGTCGTCGATGCCGCGGGGCAGTCCGGGACCGCCGAGGTGCGCGCGCACGCGCTCGCGCCGCCGACGGCGGCCGTTGTGCTGCGCAGCCGGCTGCCGCGCGAGAACATCTCCGGCGATCTGCGGTTCCTGGCCCACGTCGCGCGCGGTATCGAACGGTGGGTGCGGGCCGGGCGCGTGGTGCCCCAGCTCGAGCGGGCCGACGGTCAATGGTGGGTGCGCTGGCGGCTGGTCGGCGGGCAACGTCAACGGGCGTGGCTGGCCGAGCTGGCCGCCGCGATGCCACCGGCGCTGCGGGTCGCCGGTCCGCCCTCCGCCGTGCTCGACGACCTGTGCACCCATCTCACCGACCCGATCGCCCGCGAATACCTCGCGCATCGCACGATGACGCACCCGCTGCTGGCCGCGCTCGTCGCCGATACCCCGCTGGACGTCGGCTCCTACCGACTGTCCGAAACCCTGTCGCAGTGGCGGGAAGGCTACGCCGCCGACGAACCGGAACTCGTGCTTCGCCTGTGCGAACCCGACGGCGAATTCGGCACCACCGACGAATCGGTGGCGCTGTGGCGGCTACAGGTGTGCCTGCGCCCGGTCGACGACGCACCCAAACCTGTTGTCTTCGACGATGATCCGGTGCTCGTGCGGACGGCGGCGGAGAAACTCGGCCAGGCGCGCAAGGCCTACCCACGTCTGCGCGACCTGCCCACCGATCCGCGCGGCCTCGACCTGCTGCTCCCCACCGAGGTGGTCGCCGACCTGGTGGCCCACGGTGCGCATGCCCTGCAGGAAGCCGGAATTCGACTGCTCCTGCCGCGCGCCTGGAACATCGCCGAACCGAGCATGCGGTTGCGCGTGAGCAGCCCCGCCGCCGCCGAATCCACGGTCGGCCTCAGCGGACTGCTCTCCTACCGCTGGGAATTGGCGCTCGGCGATCTGGTGCTCACCCCAGCCGAGATGGCGCGGCTGATCAGCAGTAAATCGGACCTGGTCCAGTTGCGCGGCGAGTGGGTGCAGGCCGACCATCGCGCGTTGGCCGCGGCCGCCCGCTATGTGGCGCAGCACGCCGACGACAGCCCGATCACCTTGGCCGACATGATCGGTGAACTCGCCGCAGAGCGGGTCGACAATGTCCCGGTCACCGAGGTCACCGCCGACGGCTGGGCCGCCGAATTGTTCGCCAGGGAGAGCGAGCCCGAGCCGGTTCCGGTGCCGGTCGGCCTGAAAGCCCAGCTCCGGCCCTACCAGGAGCGCGGTCTGAGCTGGCTGGCCACGATGAGCCGGTTGAACTGCGGCGCGATCCTCGCCGACGATATGGGTCTGGGCAAGACCGTGCAGGTGCTGGCGCTCCTGGTCCACGAGCGCGAGGTCGAGCCACGGACCGGACCGACGCTGCTGGTGTGTCCGATGTCGGTGGTCGGTAACTGGCAGCGGGAAACGCAGCGGTTCGCGCCTGACCTGCGCGTGCTCGTGCACCACGGCCGCGGACGGCTGGTCGGTGCGGAATTCGCCGCGGCGGTGGCTGATTCGGATCTGGTGATCACTACCTACGCACTGCTCGCCCGCGACGTCACCCTGCTCAGCGAACAGCGGTGGGAGCGGATCGTGCTCGACGAAGCGCAGCACATCAAGAACGCGGTGACCAGGCAGGCGCGTGCGGCCAGGGCACTCACCGCTCGACATCGATTGGCGCTCACCGGAACTCCGGTGGAGAACCGTCTGGAAGAACTGCGCGCCCTGTTCGACTTCGCCATGCCGAAACTGCTCGGCAGCCCGCAATCGTTCCGCGCCAAGTTCGCGGTGCCGATCGAACGCGAACGCGACCAGCAAGCCATCGACCGACTGCGCTTGATCACCGATCCGTTCGTCCTGCGCAGGCTGAAAACCGATCCGACGGTGATCAGCGACCTGCCAGAGAAGCTGGAGATGACGGTGCGGGCCAACCTCACCGTCGAACAGGCCGCCCTCTACCAGGCCGTTGTCGACGACATGCTGGAGAAGCTCAAAGACGCGAAGGGCATGGCGCGCAAGGGCGCTGTGCTCGGCGCGCTGACCAGGCTCAAGCAGGTCTGTAACCACCCCGCGCACTATCTGGGCGACGGTTCGCCGATCCTGCGCCGCGGCGGGCATCGCTCCGGCAAGCTGGCCCTGGTCGAGGACGTGCTCGACGCGGTGCTCGCCGACGGTGAGAAAGCGCTGCTCTTCACCCAGTTCCGCGAATTCGGCGACCTGATCCTGCCCTACCTCACCGAACGGTTCGGCACTCCGATCCCGTTTCTGCACGGCGGTGTGGCCAAGCAGCGACGCGACGACATGGTGACCGGTTTCCAGGGCGGGAACGGCCCGCCGCTGATGTTGCTCTCCCTCAAGGCGGGCGGCACCGGCCTCAACCTCACCGCCGCCAATCACGTTATCCACCTGGACCGCTGGTGGAATCCCGCGGTGGAGAACCAGGCCACCGACCGCGCGTTCCGGATCGGCCAGCAGCGCGCGGTGCAGGTCCGCAAGCTGGTGTGCGTCGACACGATCGAGGAGCGGATCGACGAGATGATCAACGGGAAGAAGCAATTGGCCGATCTGGCCGTCGGTGCGGGGGAGAACTGGATCACCGAGATGAGCACCGACGAACTGCGCGAGCTGTTCACTCTCGGCGCCGAGGCGGTGGGTGACTGATGGCCGACTTCAGCCAGTTCGGTCCGCGTAAACCGGTCCGCGGCGGCGCTCAGGCCCGCGGCGGTTTCGGGCGGACCTGGTGGGGCAAGGCGCTGCTCGACGCGGTGGAGCAGGTGGCCGACGCGGGCAGGCTCTCGCGCGGACGCACCTACGCCAGGGTCGGGCAGGTGGTCAACTACCGGATCGAACGCGGCGCGGTGACCGCGGAGGTGCAGGGCAGCCAGCCCAGCCCGTTCACCTCGGTGCTGTCGATCCGGCCGCTGCGCGAAGAGGAAATCGACCTGTTGCTCGCCGAGATCAGGCAGGCGCCCGGCATGCTCGCCGAGATCGCCTCGGGCGCGCTCCCACCGGCCCTCGGTCCGTACCTGCTACCGACCACCGCCTCGGAACTGGACTTCACCTGTAGCTGCCCGGACATGGGCTGGCCGTGCAAGCACGTCGCCGCGGTCTGCTACCTGCTCGCCGAGCGCCTCGACGAACAGCCGAGCGAGATCCTCACCCTGCGCGGACTCGACCTCGACACCCTCATCGGCGGCGTCGAGAAGTCCGCGCGCACCGCCGATTCCGATGACCCCTACGGCGACGAACTGGTCCTACCGGAGCTGCCCCGCATCGAATTCCACGCCGTCATCGAGGACCTCGATGCGATACCACTGCGTCGTGCGCTTCGGATGTCCACCGAGGACGAGCCGACCGCGGCAACCGGACTACGCGAATTACGCTCGCTCTATACCGAATTCGACAGCTGAGTCAGTCCAGCTCGTACTCGAACCAGATGTGATGTCCGCCTTCGGTATCCACGTACAAGGCGCCGGTTCCGGTGATGCCGGTGAGCTCCCCGGTGCCGCTGGCGGGGACGATGTGGAAGAACTCGGCGGTGCGGTCGGTGCCGCCGGTGGTGGCCGAGTGGACGAAGTTGAACGCACCGGTCTTACCGTTGAGCGCACCCTCGAACGACTCCATCGCGAGGTAGGTGCCCGCACCGGTGTTCATGTCGAAGGCGGCGGTGAACAACGTGGCCGAGAGCCCTTCGATCTCGCCCGCGTAAGCCTTCGTCATGGTCGAGACGCCGACCGGCATCCCGGTGACGATGGGCGGCTGCGGCGTCAGCTCGGTGGGATCGAACGCGGTGACCTCGAAGGTGCCGATGGCTTTCATGCGCCGATGTTAAACCCGCCCACCGACAGAAACCGGCGAGCGGGGTGGCGATTCACGCGGTCGGCTCGATCCGGTAGAACCGGATGGCATTGCCGCCGAACACCTTCCGCAGGTCGTCGGTGCTCGCACCCGCGTCGCTCAGACCGGTGGCCACCGTCTCGGCTGCGCCACCCAGGCTGGTGATCGGCTTGTCGACCGGAAAGTTGGACCCCCAGATCAGCCGGTCGGCACCGAAGACCGCCAGCGCGTGCGCCAGCAGCGGACCCACCCGCCCGAGCAGCGCGGGCACGGGCGTCGGGGAGTCGCGTGGCGGTATCGGATGCCCGAGCACCGGCATCATCAGCCCGCTCACCTTGGCCACCACGTTCGGCTGCGCGGCCAGATCGGTCAGGTCTTCACGCCACCGATTGAAAACGACCTCGCGCTGCCTGGCGGTGTGCCCGGTGTTCTTGCCGACCGGCCCGAAGATCCCCGCCGGCGTCCCCAGGTGATCGAGCACGATCGGCACCTCGGGAAACCGTTCGGCCAGCGCCGTCACCTCGGAGAGCTGCCCCGAATACACCCACGCGTCGAACGAGAGCCCCCGCTCGGCGAGCTGTCCGAAGCCGTTCAGGAAGGCAGGGGAGGTGAGCGCGCCGTCGTGCGCGACGTACGACTTCACGGCGGGATCCGGGTGGTAGGCGACCATCGCCCGGATGCCGTGCAACAGCGGCGACGCGGATTGATGCGCGTCGAGCACCGCACCGAAGTCTCCGGCGGCGGGGCCGGCCGAGCCGATGATCGTGGCCAAGGCGGGCGTGTCGACGCCGAAGGGCAGGCTCGCCACCCACCGCGTCTCGTCGGGCTTCCAGCCCGTCCATTGCGCCTCTATTTCCACGACCGATTCGACCGGCGTGTTTCCCAGGTCGTCGCGATAGTCGGCAGGCAGATAGGGCTTCAGGTAGGCGCTGGGAGCGCCGACGAATTCGCGGTCACGGCGCGGGGCCAGCCGTGCCGCGATATCGACCGGCACAGGCAGATAGCGCATCAGTTTCGCCAGCTTGCTGAACGCGCGTGGCGTGGCATGTGGATCCCACTGGTGAATATGGGCATCGATGATGTCGAAGTCGGTCAGATCCATGCTGTGCGTCCCGTCGCCGCCGCTGGCAGAGCTCACGGCGATTGTCACACGCCTGCGGCGGAGAGCGACGGATTACGCTGCTCAAACTGTGCGCCGATACTGCCCTCCCACCGCGAAGAAGGCATCGGTGACCTGCTGCAACGTGCATACCCGCGCCGCGTCCATGAGCACATCGAAAATATTGCCGTCGGTGTGGGCGACCTCGGTGAGCCGGGCCAGCGCGCGATGGGATTGTTCGCTGTGTTCGGTCTGGAAACTGTGCAGCCGGTCCAGTTGGGAGCGGCGTTCGGTCTCGGTGCCGCGGGCCAATTCCAGCGGTGCGTGCGCGGTGTCGTCGTCGCGGCCACGGAAGGTGTTCACCCCGACGATCGGCAGCGATCCGTCATGTTTGCGCTGCTCATAGCGCATGGACTCGTCCTGGATGCGACCGCGCTGGTAGCCGGTCTCCATGGCGCCGAGCACCCCGCCGCGTTCGCTGATCCGCTCGAATTCGACGAGCACCGCTTCCTCGACGAGATCGGTGAGTTCGTCGACGATGAAACTGCCCTGGAGCGGATTCTCGTTCACGGCCAGCCCCCATTCTTTGGCGATGATGAGCTGAATCGCCAGCGCGCGGCGCACCGAGTCCTCGGTGGGGGTGGTCACCGCCTCGTCGAAAGCATTGGTGTGCAGGCTGTTGCAATTGTCGTAGACGGCGATCAGCGCCTGCAGGGTGGTGCGAATGTCGTTGAACTGCATTTCCTGTGCGTGCAGCGAGCGACCCGAAGTCTGCACGTGGTACTTGAGTTTCTGGGCGCGTTCACCCGCGCCGTACCGGTCGCGCATCGCGATCGCCCAGATCCGCCGGGCAACCCGGCCGATCACCGTGTATTCGGGGTCCATGCCATTGGAGAAGAAGAACGACAGATTCGGGGCGAAGTCGTCGATCGCCAGCCCGCGCGCGAGATAGGTCTCCACATAGGTGAATCCGTTGGCGAGGGTGAAGGCGAGCTGACTGATGGGGTTCGCGCCCGCCTCGGCGATGTGATATCCCGAAATCGAGACCGAATAGAAATTCCGGACGTCGTTGCGCACGAACCATTCCTGCACATCGGCCATCATTCGCAGGCTGAACTCGGTGGAGAACAGGCAGGTGTTCTGGCCCTGATCCTCCTTGAGGATGTCGGCCTGCACGGTGCCGCGCACGGTCGACAGCGTGCGTGCCCGGATCCCGGCGGCTTCCACGGACGTCGGCTCGCGACCTTCGCTCTCGGAGAAGCGTTGCAGCGCTTGGTCGATCGCGGCGTTGAGGAAGAAGGCGAGGATGGTCGGGGCGGGGCCGTTGATGGTCATCGAGACCGAGGTGGTCGGGGCGCCGAGGTCGAAACCGCCGAACAGGGTGCGCATGTCCTCGATGGTGGCCACCGAGACCCCCGAGGTGCCCACCTTGCCGTAGATGTCGGGACGCTCGGCGGGATCGTGGCCGTAGAGGGTGACCGAGTCGAACGCGGTGGACAGGCGGGTGGCCTCGGCGTGGGCGCTGAGGACCTTGAAACGACGATTGGTACGGGCCGGATCGCCCTCGCCCGCGAACATTCTGGCGGGGTCCTCGTTCTCGCGTTTGAAGGGGAAAACGCCCGCGGTGAACGGGAATCGGCCGGGGAGGTTCTCGGCGCGCAGGAAGCGCAGGAGTTCGCCGTCGTCGGTGTAGCGGGGGAGCGAGACGCGCGGAATGCTCGTGCCGGAGAGGGACTCGCGGCGCAGGGGCGTGCGCAGTTCGCGATCGCGGATGCGGACCACCTGTTCGTCGCCGCGATAGCTCTCGGCGACCGTCGGCCATTCGGCCAGCGCTGTGGTCGAGTCCGCCGACAGCGTCGGGCGGGCCCGAGTGAGCAGGTCGGCGACCGCCGCGTCGTCGGGGAGTTCGTCGTGGACCAGCGCCAGCCGTTGAATCCGCTGGGCCGCAGCGGCTTCGCGCTGCGTATCGGCGTGGTAGCCGCGCACCGTGTCGGCGATGTCTGCCAGGTAGCGGACCCGCGACGGGGGCACGAGCTGGGCGAAGCGGGTGGAGACCGAGGTGTCGACGCGGGGCAGCGCGCCGGGTTCGAGCGTCAGGCCGTGTTCGGTGAGCAGGCCGGTGAGGTGCTGGTACAGCGCCGTGACGCCGTCGTCGTCGAAAGTCGCGGCGCTGGTACCGAAGACGGGCATGTCAGCGGGGCTCGCGCCGAATTCCGCGCGGTTGCGGATCAATTGGCGCGCCACATCGCGGACCGCGTCGGCCGCGCCACGGCGTTCGTACTTGTTGATCGCGACGACGTCGGCGTAGTCGAGCATGTCGATCTTCTCGAGCTGGGAGGCGGCGCCGAACTCCGGCGTCATCACATACAGCGCCACATCGACGTGGTCGACGATGCCCGCGTCACCCTGGCCGATGCCGGGGGTCTCGAGGACGACCAGGTCGTAGCCGGCGGCCCGGCAGGCGGCGATCATGGTGTCGACATCGTCGGGCAGTTCGTGATTGCCGCGGGTGGCCAGCGAACGGAAGTACACGTGATCGCCGTCGAGGGCGTTCATCCGGATGCGGTCACCGAGCAGGGCGCCGCCTGCTCGCCTGCGGGTCGGGTCGACCGCGAGTACGGCGATGCGCAGCTTGTCCTGCTGGTCGGTGCGGAGTCTGCGTACCAATTCATCGGTGAGGGAAGACTTTCCGGAGCCGCCGGTGCCGGTGATGCCGAGCACGGGGACGCGTCGCTTGGCCGCCGCCGCCACGATCGCGGCCCGGTCGTCCGCAGGCATGGCACCTTGTTGCAAGCAGGTGATGGTGCGCGCCAGCGCGTTTCGGTCGCCGGTGTAGAGCGCGTCGAGGTCGGGGGCGGTTCGCGCCGGGTCGATATCGCAGAGCTGGATCAGTTCGTTGATCATGCCGGGCAGGCCGAGGCGCTGACCGTCCTCGGGGGAGAAGATCCGCACGCCGCTCGCGGCGAGCCGCGAGATCTCCTCGGCGACGATCACCCCGCCGCCCCCGCCGAAGATCCGCACATCACCCGCCCCCGCCTCGCGAAGTGCCTGCGCCAGGTATTCGAAGAACTCGATGTGCCCGCCCTGATACGAGCTGACCGCGACGCCCTGCACGTCCTCCTCGATCACCGCGTCGACGATCTCGCGCACCGATCGGTTGTGCCCGAGATGGATCACCTCGGCGCCCTGGGCTTGCAGAATCCGCCGCATGATGTTGATCGCCGCGTCGTGTCCGTCGAATAGGGCCGCCGAGGTCACGAACCGCACCGGATTCACAGGAACGTGCAGGCTCATGACTGCCTCCGCCATGTAGTAGAGCGCCCGATACTAGGACATCAAAGTAATTCTAGTGTGAACAGCGTCACTCCGCCGCGAAAACGCCCACCCAGGTTTCGGCGGAATCGCCGCCGCGGGTCGACATACTCGACGGATGGTTCGCGAGCATCGGGTGGGCGTGGCGCTGGAGCGGCTGGTGGCGTCAGGGGTGATCAGTGGGGAGCAGCGGGGAGCGGTGCTGCGGGCGGTCGACGAGCAGGAGCGGGCCGCTCGCCCGAGCGGGGGACGGGTGGCCGCCGAGATCGTGGCGTACGTCGGGGCCGGGCTGGTGGCCGCCGGTCTGGGGTTGTTCGTCGACAAGGCGTGGGCACAGGTGGCGCAGTCGGGGCGGGTGGTGTTGCTGGTGGTGGTGGCCGGGTGTGCGATGTGGGGAGCGGTGGCGTTGGCCGGTGGGTGCGCGGGGGTGTTCCGGCGGGTGCCGATCGCGTCAGCCGGGCGGGTGCGGTTGGCCTCTGTGCTGCTCGTGCTGGCGGCGGGAGCGTCGGCGGGGGCGGTGGCGACGGCATTCGGTGCGCACGATGGCGACGAAACGGCGATCGCGGCATCGATCGCGGGACTGCTCGTCGCGGCGCTGGGGTATCTGCTGGTACCGGGCTTGTTCGGCATGGTCGCCGTGGCCGGTTTCGGTGTCGCGAGCATCCTGAGCGTGGAGTTGTTCGATGTCCGATCGCCATGGGAGGGGATAGCGCTGATGGTGTTCGGCGCGCTGTGGTTCGGACTCGCATGGGCTCGCCTGCTGGTGGCCGAATGGGCCGGATATCTACTCGGCGGGGTGATCGCGGTGATCGGCGCGCAATCGGTGACGTTCGGCGAATCGCTGTGGCGGCCCGGCCTGACCGCGTTGATCGGGGTGCTCTGCTTCGTGCTGTACGCGCTTCGGCGCGACGCCGTGCTGGTGCTCGGTGGGGCGGCGGGGATCGCGGTCGCGGTGGTGCAGGTGGCGGCCGATTACACCGCTGGTGGGCCGGTCGTCGCGTGTGTGGTGCTGGGGATCGGCGCCCTCGTGCTCACCGCCGGGGTGGTCGTCCTGGTCGGCAGGAAACGAGGACCCGGGGTCTGATCAGCGGATCAGTGTTGTTTCCTGGGCTCGGATCGTGCGGAAGAATCTGGGGCCAACGTCGGAGCCGTCGTGGTTGTAGCTGTCGATGATCTCGGCGAGTTCGTCGGCGAGTCGGCGTAGGTCCTCGGTGGCGGTGATGCGGTCGAACTCGTCGGGCTCCCAGCCCCACGACGGCGGTATGTCGGTGATGGTGACGACGATCTGGTCGGCGAACGGGGTGGTGACGGCGACGGTGAGCTCGGCGGGAGCCGCGGCGAGGGGGCTGTGGACGGTGACCTCGCCGGGCGCGCCCGCGGTGGCGAACGTGCGGGCGAAGGCGATGTCCTCGCGGACCGATTCGACGATCGACGCGGTACTCGCATGCCTGCCCGCACGGTGGTGACGCGAGCCGTAGACCCGGTCCGGGGCACCGGAAGTGGTGTGACCCACCGATTTTCGGAGCAACCTGTCGAGCATGCGCTCCGCGGTGGCGCGCTCGCCCTCGCCGGTGTTCTCGTGGTCGATCAGTGCGCGCAGGCGGGTGATCCGCACGAAGTGGTCGCTGCCCATGTCGACGATTGTGCCGCAAATCGGACGCGGTGGAATGCGTCGCAGACGGCGTGCCACAGTTTCAGCGCAGAGCGCATTCGTCGGCCGTTGCGCAGGACCGGAGGTACGCGTCACCGCAAGGCGGTACGCCTCGGTATCGTCAGCACCATCCGTGACCGTTGATTGACAAGAGGGTGGCCGTGACCGAATTCGAGACGATTCTGCTGGAGCGCAAGGGCGGCACCGACGGGAAGGGCGGGGTCGGCTGGATCACCCTGAACCGGCCCAAGGCGCTCAATGCCCTCAACGCCCAGGTCCTCGACGACGTCATCGCCGCGCTCGACGAACTCGACGGCGACGATTCCATCGGTGCCGTCGTGATCACCGGCTCGGCGAAGGCATTCGCCGCGGGCGCCGACATCAAGGAAATGGCCCCCAAGTCCTACATGGACATGTTCCTGGCCGACTTCTTCGCCCGCTGGGACCGCCTGGCCAACTTCCGCAAGCCCACCATCGCCGCCGTCGCCGGTTACGCCCTCGGTGGCGGCTGTGAGCTGGCGATGCTGTGCGACATCCTGATCGCCGCCGACAACGCCAAGTTCGGTCAGCCCGAGATCACGCTCGGTGTCATCCCCGGCATCGGCGGTTCGCAGCGTCTCACCCGCGCGATCGGCAAGGCCAAGGCGATGGATCTGATCCTGACCGGCCGGATGATCGGTGCCGAGGAAGCCGAGCGCTCCGGGCTCGTCTCTCGGGTCGTGCCCGCCGACGAACTGCTCGACACCGCGCTCGAGGCCGCGCAGACCATCGCGTCGATGTCGCTGCCGGTCGCGATGATCGCCAAGGAGGCGGTGAACCGCTCGTTCGAGACCACCCTCGCCGAGGGTCTGCTGTTCGAACGCCGGGTGTTCCATTCGCTGTTCGCGACCGAGGATCAGAAGGAGGGCATGGCCGCCTTCGTCGAGAAGCGGCCGCCGAACTTCAGCAACCGCTAGTTCGGTTTCCAGCTCGGCGCGCCGTCGACGAACTCCGCCGTAGCCGGCGCGGTGCCCTGTTCAGGGGACCGCGCCGTGGTGTTGTGGTTGCTGAGCAGGCCGGCGACCGTGCCGCCGAGGGTGGCGGTCACCGCGACAGCGGCGAGAAGTTTTCGGCGGCTGTCCGCGCGCGGCGGGACTGCGATCGCACCCGTACCCCGTCGCGGCATGCGTAAGCGCGCCGAGGGACGGCGGGCGCACAGCAGCACCGCGCCCCGCGCCGAAACATATTCCGGCTCAGGGTCGTACACGATCGGCAGGCCGATCAGCTGGGCCAGATCCGCGCGCAGACTCGGGTTGCGGGTGCAGCCGCCCAGCAGCGCCAGCGCTCCCGGCCGCACCCCCGTCTCCTCGATCAGCAGGCGCACGAACGAGGCCGAATGATGCAGTCCCGCTTCGCAGAGCGCGGCCAGATCGCTGCGGGTCAGCACCGCGCGGCCACCGGTGTCGGCATCGGCGGCGGTGACGACTCTGGTGCGGCTCAACGATTCTCGGTGTTCGCGGCTGGCGTGCGCGTCGGCGCAGACGCCACTGCGGGCGAGTTGCCGGCGCAGGAGCGCGTCGTAGCCGTTGCCGCTGAGGACGGTGCTGCGTTTGCCCGCGAGGATGGTTTCGGTGCGGCAGTCGGCGTGGGTGATGGTCAAGCCGGAGCTGCCGAGGTCGTAGAGCATCACCGAGTCGGTGGCGGGCAGCAGGCCGGTGAATCGCAGATAGCGCAACTGGGCGAGTGGTTCGTCGACGATCGCGAAGTCGGCCTGACCGGCGGCCGCCCTGATCGCGTCGGCTTGTAGTTCGCTGCGGCAGGTAACAGCGGTGCCGGAGATGTACTCGTCGCGTGCTGCCGCCGCCGCGCGCATGCGGTCGATCGCGGTGAGTACCGATTCTTCCACCGAGCCCCCGGCCCGGCGCGGTACCTGGATCCGGTCGATGGGCGGCATGTGGGGCTGATCGGAATGGGTCAACACGGCGCGGGCTCCACCCGCGCCCGCCGATACCCCGAGGATCAGCACCATGGGCTACATCGTGGACCTTTTCGCGCTAGCTGCCAAGGGGGTCGGCCGAAGATTCTCCAGTCGATTGCCAGGTCGCGTGGAATGCGAGGTTTTCCGGGTCGTCGACGTCGAAATCGCCCGCGTCGTGACGGAATTGTGCCAGCAGCCGTAACAGGTCGCGGCCCTGGTCGGCGGGCAGGCCGGGTTCGGCGAACACCTCGGCGTTCAGCGCAGCCGTGGCTTCGGCCACGGATTTCCTTCCCGCGCTGGTGATTTCGATGAGAGTTGCCCGTCGATCACTGGGGTGCGGGACGCGAACAACCAGCCCGGCGGCTTCGAGTCGATCGACGGTATTTGTCACGCTCGTCGGATGCACTTGTAGCCGCGCACTCGCCTTGGCCATCGGCAGAGCGCCGGTGCGGCTGAAACTGAGCAGTTGCAGGAGTTCGTAGCGGGAGAACGTCAGGCCGGAAGGTTTGAGCGCCTCGTCCACGCGCGCCATCACGATCTGCTGCGCCCGAACCAGCGAGGTCACCAGCGCCATCCCATCGGCGACCGACTCCCAGCCGTGGGCGACCCACTGCCGGTAAGCCTCGGCAATGGGGTCATGGGAGAGCGGTCTGGGCCGTGACATGAAAACGATCATTCCACGACCCAGCCGCTTTACCCCACAGAGCGAGCGGCGGGAATTGAACCCGCGTAGACGGCTTTGCAGACCGTTGCCTTACCACTCAGCCACGCCCGCCTCGCCATTGATAGTGCCGTGTGCCGGTGCCAACGGCGAGGGTTGGGATCAGTGTGATCGCAATGATCAGTAGGCGGACAGGTGCCTGGTCAGAGACCGTTGGGGAGTCGACGGCCACTACAAAGGACGACTCGCCACTGTGTCGGTGTCCTGTGTCACACTTGCCCACGATGAGCCGCCACACGACTTTCCGGTACTGCCTCGACCCCACGGTCGAGCAGTCCGTCATGCTCACCCGGCACGCCGGAGCGGCCCGGTTCGCGTTCAACCAAAGCCTCGCCTTCGTGAAAACCGCCCTCACCAAACGCAAGACCTGCCCAGAGCATCCGGTCCCGTGGACCCGGTTCGACCTGATCAACACGTTCAACACCTGGAAGAAGTCCGAAGCCGCAGGACGGGTCTTCGCTGTCGGCGCGGACCGGGTCGCCGAGATTCAGGTGACCGGGTTGGCGTGGCGTACCCAGGTGAGCCAGCAAGTCTTCGAGGAAGCTGCCGTCGACTGTGGTCGAGCCCTGGCCGCCTTCTCGGACTCCCGGACCGGCAAACGTGCAGCTAGGAGGGTTGGGTTTCCTCGATTCAAGAAGAAGTCAGCAACCGTCCCGGCGTTTCGGATCCGCAACAAACACACCAAGGCCGGATGGGCAGCGATCCGAATCGGTGGTGACCAGATCGCGCGGTCGGTGATGTTGCCTGGGATCGGTGCGATCCGGGTGCGCGATGACACCCGCCGACTGCGGCGGATGCTCACCAAGGGACGGGCGAAGATTCTCTACGCCACCATCTCCTTCCGGGCGCGCCGCTGGTGGATCAGTCTGGCCACCGAAGCATCCGATCTGCACCCGGCTCAGCATCACCAGCGGCGAGAACACAACGATGACGGTGGTTGGGTCGGGATCGACCGCGGGTTGGGAGTTTTCTCGGTTGCCGCGACCGCCGACGGGGTCGAAATCGCCCGCATCAACAGCGCGCCCAAACCCTTGGTTACCGAGCTGGATCGGCAACGCCGTCTGGCGAAGTCGTTATCGCGGAAACGGAAGGGGTCCCACAACCATCGGCAGGCGGCCGCCCGGCTGGGACGCCACCATCGTCGAGTCGCTGATATTCGCCGTCATTTCGCCCATCAGGTCGCTAACAGGCTGGTCAAAACCCACGACCGGCTCGTGATCGAAGACTTGAATGTGGCGGGGATGCTCGGCAACCGTTGCTTGGCACGCGCGATCAGCGATGCCGGATGGGCCGACTTCGCCCGCCTGTTGTCCTACAAACAGGCATGGCGCAGCGGCGCACTCGCGACAGCGGACCGCTGGTACCCGTCGACCAAGAAGTGCTCTGCCTGCGGCACAATCAACCCAGCCCTGTCGTTGGATGATCGAGTGTTCTTCTGCGGGTGTGGTTTTCGTGCAGATCGTGACCACAACGCGGCAGTCAACCTCGCCAAATGGCCGACGGCGCAACAGGACTTTTCACGATCCCCGGACCCCCGAGCAGGAGGCCGGGTAACCAATGTCCGCCGACGGGAAGGCGCTGACCGACACCTTGTAGGTGTCGGTGAAACCGGCCCGGTAGACGCGGGAACCGACGTTCACGCCACGCAGGTGGCGTAAACCGACGACGCCCGAGAAGGGCGGTGTCTGGAAACCATCCGGATTTCCAGACACGCTGGAAACCACTCAGCCGCGCCGTGGCCACGAGATTCGGGATCAGGATGATCACAATGGTCAGTAGGCGACGGCGGGGCCGTGGATGGTGAGGCGGACGCGGTCGGCGGTGGTGGGGGCGGCGATGCCGGTGCGGCGGACTCGCACGGTGCCTGCGCCCTCGGCGAGATCGATGGTCAAGATGACGTCGGGGCCGCGGAAGTCGACAGCGGTGACGTGGCCGGAGTGCGGTTCGTCGGCGGCGATCACCTGGGCGGCGAGCTGTTCCGGGCGGATCATCAGGGTCACTTCGCCGGTGGGGGCGCCTGGCTGGACCGGAACGGGGCCGAGCACGGACTTGGCGATGTCGGCTTCGCAGAGGGCATCGAGCAGGACGCAATCGCCGAGGAAGCGGGCGGTGAACAGGTCGGCGGGCTGGTGATAGACCTGCTGCGGCGGCCCGACGTGCGTGAACCGGCCCGCGCGCATGACGGCGACCTGTTCGGCGAAGCTGAGCGCTTCCTCCTGATCGTGGGTGACCAGGATGCTGGTCATGCCCGCGGCGCGCAGCGTGTCGGCGACGGCCTGGCGGGTGGTCGCCCGTAGGCCGGTGTCGAGTGCGCTGAACGGTTCGTCGAGCAGCATGAGGTCGGGTTTGCGGGCGAGTGCGCGAGCCAGGGCGACACGCTGCTGCTGGCCGCCGGAGAGTTGATGAGGTTTGCGGTCGGCGTAGTCCGGGTCGAGGGAGACCATGGCCAGGAGCTCGATGACGCGAGGACGATCGCGGCCAGGGCGAAGGCGGTCGATGGCGCCGCGCAGGCCGGTGTGCAGGCCGTAGGCGATATTGTCGGCGACACTCAGGTGCGGGAACAGGGCGCCGTCCTGGGCGACGTAACCGATCCGCCTGCGCTGTGGCGGTACGCAAAGATCCTGACGGACAACAGTTTCCGATCCGAGCTGCACCGAACCCGTATCGGGCCCCTCGAATCCGGCGATCACCCGCAGCAGCGTGGTCTTGCCACAGCCGGACGCGCCGACCACCGCCGCAGCCGTGCCATTGGGGACGTCGAGGTCGATGTGATCGAGAACCTTGGTGGCACCGAAACTCTTCGAAACCCCTTCGACGACAAGCTGACTCATGCTGTGTCCCCTCGGAATGTACGGGCATGCGCGATTGCCCCCAGTTGCTGACAGCTCATACCCCAGCCGCCTTGCGTGACTGGGTGAACAGCAGATACGTCACCGGTACCGCGGCGATGATCATGATCAGGGCGTACGGCGCGGCGGCGGCGTAATCGAGTTCGCCCGATTTGGCCCAGAACTGCATGGCCAAAGTGCGGGTGCCGGTGGGTGCGAGGAGCAAGGTTGCGGTGAGTTCGGTTGACACCGCAACGAATACGAGCGCGGCAGCCGAGGCAGCCGCAGGCGCCGTCATCCGCAGGGTCACCCGGAAGAAGGTGGTCGAAGCCGACTCGCCCAGCGACCGTGACACCTCTTCGAGGCCGACCGGCACCTGCGCCAGCCCGGCCCGCACGCTCACCAGCGCACGGGGCAGGAACATCAGCGTGTAGGCGATCACCACCAGCGACACGGTTTGGTAGAGCGGGGGTGTCCAGCGGATGGTGACGGTCACCAGGGCGAGCGCGATCACGATGCCGGGCAGCGAACTGGTGATGTAGTTGGCACCCTCGATCAGCCGGGCGAACGCATTCGTCGAGCGCACCGCGATCCAGGCGACGGGAAATGCGCACAGCGTCGTGACCAGCGCGGCCGCGGCCGCCAGGGCAATCGTCTGGCCCAGTGCCGCACCGATTTCCACGGAATCCCACACCGCTGAACCGCCCAGCCACAGCCAGCGCCCGATCGTCCACAGCGGCACGCCGAGCGCGCCGACGACCACCGCCACGAGCACCCCGAACAGCGGCACCCGCCACCCACCCAACACGATCGGCCGCCCGGACCGCGCCGCACCACCGCCGAGCCGGGCGTACCGCGCGTCGCCGCGCAGCAGCGACTCCCCACCGAGCAGCGCCAGGCAGCACAGCACGAGCACCCCCGCGAGCATGCTGCCCGCCGGACCGGCGAAACTGCTCTGGTACTGCTCGAAGATCGCCGTGGTGAACGTGTCGAAACGCAGCATCACGAACGCGCCGTATTCGGCGAGCAGATGCAGCCCGATCAGCAGTCCGCCGCCGAGAATCGCTAATCGCAACTGCGGCAACGTGATCCGCCAGAAGACCGCCACCGGACCCGAGCCCAGCGCACGCGCCGATTCCTCGATCGCCGGATCCAGCCTGCGCAGCGTGGCCGCCACCGGCAGGTACACCAGCGGAAAATACGACATCGTCGCCACGATCACGGCGGCAGACAGCCCGTGCATCGACGGGAAAACGCTCACCCATCCATAACTGTTGACGAACGCGGGCACCGCGAGCGGGGCGACCAGCACCGGCCCCCACCAGGCCCGCCCCGGCACGTCGGCGCGCTCGACCAGCCAGGCCAGCCCGATCCCGAGCACCACGCAGATCGGCACCGTGCACAGCACCAACAGCGCGGTGTTCGAGAGCAGCTCACCCACCCGCGGCCGGAACACCAGCGCGGCGGCCTCACCCGGCCCGGTGTCGAACAGCACCGAGACGATGTAGCCCAGTGGCACGAACGTCGCCGCCGTCAGCACCAGCGCGACGAGCGTGACGAACACCCCGGGCCGACCGACCCGAGGTGTCGACTTCGCCAGGGCGGCACGCACTTACAGCAGCCCGGCCTCGGTCATCAGCTGGGTGACCTTCTTCGCGTCGAGCTTGCTCGGATCGATCGCGGGCGCCTGCAGGTCGGCCAGCGGCGGCAGCGCGGGGTTCGCGGCGACATCGCTGGCCACCGGGTACTCCATCGAATCGCCGTCGCGCAGCACCTCCTGGCCCTTCTTCGCGGTGATGAAGGCCAGGAACTTCTGCGCGGACTCCTGCTTCTTGCTCGATTTCAGCACGCCGGCGCCCGACACGCTGACGAAGGCGCCGGGGTCCTGGTTCTTGAAGTAGTGCAGCGCGGTGTTCGCGCTGCCCTCCTTGGTCTTGGCCTGGTCGCGGTACCAGTAGTAGTGGTAGATCACGCCACCGTCGGGATCGCCCGCGTTGACCGCCTTCATGGTCGCGACATTGTTCTGCAGGCTGGTCGCGTTGGCCTTCATGCCACGCAGCCAGGCGCGGGTGACGTCCTCGCCCTTCAGCGCGAGCAAACCCGCCACGATCGCCTGGAAGTCGGCGCCGGATGTGCCCGCCGCCCAGCGTCCCTGCCATTGCGGCTGCGCGAGATCCAGCAGCGAGGCGGGCAGCCCGGCGGGCTGGAGCTTGTCCTTGTTGTAGACGAAAACCGTTGCGCGAGCAGCGACTCCGGTCCACTTGCCGGTGGACGGCCGGTACTGAGCAGGCACCTGGTCGAGGGTGGCCTTGTCGACATCGGCGAACAGGCCCGCGTTCTCCACCAGCGCCATCGCGGGGGAGTTCTCGGTGAGGAAGGCGTCGGCGGGGGAGTTGGCACCTTCGGCGACGAGTTGGTTGCCGAGCGCGGTGTCGCCACCCTGCCGCAGGGTGACCTTGATGCCGGTCTCCTCGGTGAACGCCGCGACCCACTCCTTGGTGAGCGACTCGTGCTGGGCGTTGTAGACGGTGATCTCGTCGGCACTGCCAGAGGAGGAGGAGCAGGCGCTGAGGCCGAGTGTCGCCACGGCGACCGCCATCAGCCCGGCCAGAGGTTTCCAACTGCGCGAGGTCATCGGCGTCCTTCCACCAAGGTTGCCCATCCTATGATGAGGCTTACCTAAGGAAGATACCCCGCCTGACGTGCGGGGATGTGTACGAACGGCGAATCGGAGGCCGGAGAAATCCCGTGCGACGACGTGATCGCGGTGCCGGAATACTGACCGCGGGTCAGGCTGCTCCCGCGGGGTCAGTACCACGCCACGTTCGGTCACGGTGACGATTTCCAGATCGAGCGCGATCAGCGGAACAGATTGTGCTGCAACAGAACCCGGCACCACGGCGGCGAGCGCTACGCCCGCCGCGGCGGCGAGTACTGTCCGGCACGACGCTCCGCAGCAGCCCTTGTCCGGCGAGGGTAACGGCGGTTGCGGGCGATACCGGGAGGCGTCACCGGGTGTTCGGTCAGTGTTTGTTGGCCGGTGCCGAGCAGATCTTCCAGGTGCCGTCTTCCTTGGTGAGGTGCTCCTCGGTGCTCGACTCGGTATCGGGCTCCTCGCCCTCCACCGACAGCGTCAGCTGACCGGTCACCGTCGCCTTCGCATTGTCACCGGTGATGACGATGTCTTTGACATCGTCGATCGTCACCTGGACCGTCGCCTTGTCGAACTGCTCGCGCTGCTCGGGGGTGAGATTGTCGATCTCGGTGCGGTCGGCCTGACAGGCCAGCTGTGCGGCGGCGATGAAACCCTCAGAATCGAGCGTGTCGTAGAAATCGCGCACCGCGACATCGATCTGCGTCTCGTCCGACGACAACGGCGTACGCCCCTGCAATGTGAGCACAACACCCGTGACCAGGGCGCCGATCACCACCAGTGCGACAACACCGAGCGCGATGAACAACCCGGTCCGCTTCTTCTTCGGCGCGGGTGGCGGTGCGAAAACGTCGGGCCCATCCGGATACTCGGGTCCCGGCGGCCCACCCGCCCCGAACCCCGCGTGTGGATAGCCCGGCGGCCCGGATGGCATCCCCGGACCGACCGGCGGCTGCTGACCGAAGGGAGGCTGCTGTCCCTCGGGCGGATTCGTCATGGCAACGCTCCTGATGTCATCGGGGGCGCCTGCCCCCACAACGTGTGGAACCGTGCGAGATCAAACCTGACTATCGAAAAAACGAGGCCCCGACCGAACGGACGGGGCCTCGAATTTGTGCCCTCGGCAGGAATCGAACCTGCGGCCTTCTGCTCCGGAGGCAGACGCTCTATCCCCTGAGCTACGAGGGCGGGATAGATGCCGGTCGCGGTGAGGCGATCGGGCAGCGACAGCGTATCGCATCGAGTGCGGTGCGCCAAAAACGGTGCCGGACCGGGGGTTGGGCCGGTCCGGCCGCGGTTGTCAGTTGAAGGGGAGGGGGGTGGCGTTGCGAGCGGCGAGCATGGTGGTCATCAGCTGCGATTCGCCCTCTTGGGTTTTCGACATGGTGGCGGCCAGCGTGCGGACCGAGGTGGTGTCGGCGTGCTCGGCGGCGTAGTCGAGCATCGGGACACCGCCCTGGTGGTGGCGCAGCATCAGTTGCAGGAACATCGTGTCAAGGGCGGGGCCGGTGGACTGGCGTAGCGCGGTCATCTCCTCCTGGCTCGCCATGCCGGGCATCGACTGCATCGGGCCCGACATCGCCGGTCCGTCCGTCGTACCGCCGTGGTGGCCGGTGCTGCCGTGGTCGTCGGTCATCCAGCCCATGTAGCCGTCGACGTTCTGGTTGGACTCGCCCCACAGCTGCAACCAGGCCTGCATGCGGCCGATCTGGTTCTGCTGGGTGGTCAGGATGTCGTAGGCGAGGCGGCGCACGTCGTTGTCGTTCGAGGCGATCAGCGCCACCCCGGCCATATCGACGGCCTGCGCGTGGTGGGCCGACATGTCCTGGCTGAAACCGATGTCGACAGCGCTCGGCTCGGGTTCGGAGTTCTTCTCCAGCGGCATACGCAACAGCACCCCCGCCACCGCGCCCAGCAGCAGCAGACCGATCGCGCCGAGGACGAGCACCGCCCCGGCCGGGCGTCGCGCGCTCGGTTCGGGTGCGATGTCGTCGGGTTCGACCGTGCTCTCTTCCGGCGCGCTCACTACTGACCCGAGGGCAGGCCGCCCGGCACCGGGATGTTCGGCAGGCCGGGGATCCCGGAGCCGATACCGCCGCCACCGAGTTCGGTGGTGTCGGGGGTCAGGCCCTTACCGTCCATCGGCACCGCTTCCGGACCGTAGGGCGTGGAGTCGAACGGCGGCGGGTTGTTCGCGTCGAAGATCGGGTTCGAGCAGCTCGCGCCGACCTCGGGGTAGGCGTAGGGGTTCTCGCGCAGGGCGGAGATGAACTGCTTGATCCGCGCGTCGTCGGCGTTGTCCAGCTTGAGCTGGTGGCCCCACGACTGCAGCGAGATCGCCGAGTCCAGACCCGGGTACGGCGACATCAGCGAGTACTGACGGCCCTTGACGAAGTTCGACAGCTTCTCGACACCGGCCGCGTCGACCTTGTCGGGGTTGTAGGCGATCCAGACCGCGCCGTGCTCGAGCGAGTGCACGGCGTTCTCCATGCGGATCGGCTTGGCGTACACGGTGCCCGTGCAGTTCGCCCAGGCGCCGTCGTGCGGGCCGCCGAAGGCGGGGGTCTTGTCGTAGGCCACGCGCTGGCTGGCGGTCACGTGCAGACCGGCCGGGTACTCCGACTTCACGACGCCGTCGATCTTCGCCGACGGGTCCTGGTTCTCCTTGGAGGGGACCCATTCCTTGAGGTCGGTCTGGGCTTCCCGGATCGCGGCCTGATCCAGGTACTTGGGCACCAGGCTGTAGGCGAGCAGGCCGATCAGCGCGACGATGGCAACACCGGCGCCGAGCAGTGCCCATGGGGTGTCGCGCTTCTTGCCCGGAAGGTTGCCCTTGCGGGTCTTGCGGGACGGAGACGACTTCCCCGCGGCCCGCACGGCCTTGGCTGATGTGGCGCTGGTCCTGCTAGGCATCGCTCGTTGTGCTCTTTCGACGTGTGGATCGGTGGGTTCATGGCGGGCGGTCGTGGTTGCAAGGGGCCCAGCCAATAGGATAGAGACTCGTGACTCCAGCTGACCTTGCAGATCTCCTTCGTACCACCGCGGCGAAGGTGCTTGTCGAACGCGGACTGGACTCGTCGGTCCTGCCCGAGCAGGTCACAGTGGAGCGTCCGCGCAACCCCGAACACGGCGACTATGCCACGAATGTGGCCATGCAGGTGGCCAAGCGGGTCGGAACCAACCCTCGCGAGCTGGCCGGCTGGCTGGCCGAGGCGCTGTCGGCGACCGAGGGAATCGATGTGGCCGAGATCGCCGGCCCCGGATTCCTGAACATCCGGCTCGCCGCCTCGGCGCAGGGCGCGATCGTGAGCCAGATCCTGGCCGCGGGGGAGATCTACGGCACCGGGTTCGCGCTGGCGGGCACCAAGATCAACCTCGAATTCGTCTCCGCGAACCCGACCGGTCCGGTGCACCTCGGTGGCACCCGCTGGGCCGCGGTCGGTGACGCGCTTGGTCGCATCCTGGCCGCTCAGGGCGCCGACGTGACCCGCGAGTACTACTTCAACGACCACGGCGCGCAGATCGACCGCTTCGCGAAGTCGCTGGTCGCGGCCGCGCTGGGCGAGCCGACCCCCGCCGACGGTTACGCGGGCGAGTACATCTCCGAGATCAGCGCCGGCATCGTCGCCGCGCATCCCGAGGTGCTCACCCTGCCCGCCGACGAGCGCCACGAGGTCTTCCGCAGCGAGGGCGTGCAGCAGATGTTCGCCCAGATCCGGGCGGATCTGCACGAGTTCGGCACCGATTTCGACGTGTACTTCAACGAGAGCGAACTGTTCGCCTCCGGCGCCGTCGAACAGGCCGTCGAGCAGCTCAAGAACTCGGGCAACCTGTACGAGAAGGACGGTGCGTGGTGGATCGCCAGCACCGAATACGGCGACGACAAGGACCGCGTGGTCCTCAAGAGCGACGGCAACGCCGCCTACATCGCCGGTGACATCGCCTACTTCCAGAACAAGCGTGCCCGCGGCTTCGACCTGGCCATCTACATGCTCGGCGCCGACCATCACGGCTACATCGGCCGGTTGAAGGCCGCCGCGGCCGCGTTCGGCGACAACCCCGACACCGTCGAGGTGCTGATCGGGCAGATGGTGAACCTGGTGCGCGACGGCGTCGCCGTGAAGATGAGCAAGCGCGCCGGCACCGTGGTGACCCTCAACGACCTGGTCGAGCAGATCGGTGTCGACGCCTCGCGCTACTCGCTGGTGCGGTCCTCGGTGAACTCGAGCATCGACATCGACCTCGACCTGTGGACCAAGGCGAGCAGCGAGAACCCGGTCTACTACGTCCAGTACGCGCACTCGCGGACGAACAGCATTATCGGCAACGCCGCGAAGTATGCCGAATTCGCTTCTGTGGCACCGGATTTCGCGCTGATGACCTCCGGTCGCGAAGGTGATCTGATCCGCACCCTCGGCGATTTCCCGCGCGTGGTCGCCACCGCCGCCGATACCCGCGAACCGCACCGCATCGCCCGCTACCTCGAAGAACTGGCCGGTGTCTACCACCCGTTCCAGTCCGACGACGACATGCGCGTGCTTCCCAAGGGTGACGACGCCGTCACCGAGCTCAACGCCGCCCGGCTCGAGCTGGTCAAAGCGACCCGTCAGGTGCTGGCCAACGGCCTTGCCCTGCTCGGCGTGAGCGCACCGGAGCGCATGTGAACACCGGCAAGCCTTTCAGGAAGGACGCACCGAAATGAGTGCACACCCGGCCGGTCCCCGGCACGCAGAGATCCCGCACGCACCGAGTCTGGCCGAGCGCCCGACCGATCCGAGGGAGATGATCGACCTCCCCGCGAACGTCTGGCCGCGCAATGCCTCGCGCGCTGACGACGGTGTGGTCGCGCTGGCGGGCGTGCCCGTCACCGAGCTCGCCGAGCAGTTCGGCACGCCGCTGTTCGTGATCGACGAGGACGACTTCCGCTCGCGCTGCCGCGACATGGTCGCCGCGTTCGGGCCGAATGCTCGCGTGCACTACGCGTCCAAGGCGTTCCTGTGCGGCGAGATCGCGCGCTGGATCCGGGACGAGGGCCTTTCCCTCGACGTGTGCTCCGGCGGCGAGCTGGCCGTCGCGCTGAACGCCGGTTTCCCGGCCGAGCGGATCGCGCTGCACGGCAACAACAAGTCGGTGCCCGAGCTCGAAGCGGCCGTCGCGGCCGGTGTCGGGCACGTGGTCGTCGACTCGCTCTACGAGATCGAGCGGCTCGAAGCGGTCGCCGGTGCGGCGGGCGTGTTGCAGGACGTGCTGGTCCGCGTGACCGTCGGCGTCGAAGCCCACACCCACGAGTACATCTCCACCGCCCACGAGGACCAGAAGTTCGGCTTCTCGATCGCCGGTGGCGACGCCATGGAGGCGCTTGCCCGCGTTTTCGAGGCCGACAACCTGCGTCTGGTCGGCCTGCACAGCCACATCGGCTCGCAGATCTTCGAACTCGACGGCTTCGAGATCGCCGCGCGCCGCATGCTCGGCCTGCTGCGCGAGGCCATCGACAAGTTCGGCATCGAACGCACCGCGCAGATCTCGACCCTGGATCTGGGTGGCGGTCTGGGCATTTCGTACCTGCCGAGCGACAACCCGCCGCCGCTGGACGAATTCGCCGCCAAACTGCGCGCCCTGGTGGCCGCCGAGGCCGCCCGTGCCGGGCTGCCGGAGCCGACCATCGCTGTGGAACCGGGTCGCGCCATCGCGGGCCCCGGCACCGTCACCCTCTACGAGGTCGGCACCATCAAGGATGTCGAACTCGACGGTGGCGCGCGCCGTCGCTACGTCAGCGTGGACGGCGGGATGAGCGACAATATCCGCCCCGCGCTGTACCAGGCCGACTACGATTGCCGTCTGGTCTCGCGCTCGTCGGACGCCAACGCGGTCGTCGCGCGCGTGGTCGGAAAGCATTGCGAGAGTGGCGATATCGTCATTCGTGACACCTGGATGCCCGCCGATACGGCCCCCGGCGACCTGGTGGCCGTGGCAGCGACCGGTGCGTACTGCTATTCGATGTCGAGCCGCTACAACCTGCTCACCAGGCCCGCCGTGGTCGCGGTGCGTGACGGTGCGGCGCGACTGATTCTGCGCCGGGAAACGGTGGCGGACCTGCTCAGCCTGGAGGTGGAAGAATGAACGGCACCAAAGATGCGGGGCGTCCGCTCGGCGTAGCCGTGCTCGGGATGGGCACTGTCGGTACCGAGGTGGTTCGCGTGCTGTGCGATCACGCCGATGACCTGCGTTCGCGCGTCGGTGCGCCGCTCGTGCTGCGCGGTGTCGCGGTGCGCGACATCAGCAAGGACCGCGGTCTGCCCGCCGAGCTGCTCACCACCGATGCCGCCGCGCTCGTCGCCCGCGACGACGTTGACCTGGTCGTCGAGGTCATGGGTGGAATCGACCCCGCCCGCAAGCTGATCGGCGACGCGCTCAGCGCGGGCAAGTCCGTCGTCACCGCCAACAAGGCGCTGCTGGCCGACTACACCGGCGAACTCGCCGCCGCCGCCGAGCGCAGCCGCGCCGACCTGTACTTCGAGGCCGCCGTCGCCGGTGCGATCCCGGTGGTCCGGCCGCTGATCCAGTCGCTCTCGGGTGACCGGGTGAACAAGGTCGTCGGCATCGTCAACGGCACCACCAACTTCATCCTCTCCGCGATGGACGAAACCGGCGCCGCCTACGACGACGTGCTCGCCGAGGCCACCGAACTCGGCTACGCCGAGGCCGACCCCACCGCCGATGTCGAGGGCTACGACGCCGCCGCCAAGGCCGCGATCCTGGCCTCGCTGGCGTTCCACACCCGCGTGACCGCGGCAGATGTCTACCGCGAGGGCATCTCCAAGATCACCGCCGAGGACCTGGAGACCGCGTCGGCCGTCGGCTGCACGGTGAAGCTGCTCGCCATCTGCGAGCGCGTCTCGGCCGGTCCGGGCGAGCCGACGCTGGAAGAGGGCGGCAAGGATCGCGTCTCGGTGCGCGTGTACCCGGCGCTCATCCCGCGCAAGCACCCGCTGGCCTCGGTCAACGGCGCGTTCAACGCCGTTGTCGTCGAAGCCGACAATGCCGGTCGCCTGATGTTCTACGGGCAGGGTGCCGGTGGCGCCCCCACCGCGTCGGCCGTGCTCGGTGACCTGGTGATGGCCGCGCGTAACAAGTTCTACGGTGGTCGCGCACCCGGCGAATCGGTTTATGCTGAGCTGCCGATCGCTCCGATCGGCGACACCCCCACCCGCTATCACGTGAACCTGCAGGTGGAGGACCGTCCCGGCGTACTCGCCGCGGTCGCCGACACCTTCGCCCAGCACGGGGTGAGCATCTCCACCGTGCGTCAGCAGGGCCACGGCGACGGCGCCCGGCTCGTGGTCGTCACCCACCATGCGGTGGAGTCGTCGCTGGCAGATACTGTCGCCGTATTGGCGGACATGGAATCCGTCACCGCTGTGACCAGCGTTCTCAGATTGGAAGGCACAGAAGAATGAGTTCCACCGGCATCGCCCCGCAGCTGGGTGTGCACTCGCGCTGGCCCGGTCTGATCGCTGCCTACCGTGACCGCTTGGCCGGTGCGGCCGACTGGGAGCCGGTGACCCTGTTCGAGGGCGGTACCCCGCTGGTTCCCGCGCCGTACCTGTCCGAGCTCACCGGGTGCGAGGTGTACCTCAAGGTCGAGGGTGCCAACCCGACGGGTTCGTTCAAGGACCGCGGCATGACCATGGCGATGACCGACGCCAAGTACCGCGGCCAGAAGGCCGTGCTGTGCGCGTCGACCGGCAACACCTCGGCCTCGGCCGCGGCGTACGCCACCCGCGCGGGCATGGAGTGCGCGGTGCTGATCCCGCAGGGCAAGATCGCGATGGGCAAGCTGGCCCAGGCCGTGATGCTCGGCGCCAAGATCATCCAGGTCGAGGGCAACTTCGACGACTGTCTCGAGCTGGCGCGCAAGGTGACCGCGGAGTTCCCGCAGGTCGGCCTCGTGAACTCGGTGAACCCGGCGCGGATCGAAGGCCAGAAGACCGCCTCGTTCGAGATCTGCGATGTGCTCGGCAAGGCGCCCGATGTGCACGTGCTGCCGGTCGGTAACGCGGGCAACATCACCGCCTACTGGCGTGGCTACCGCGAATACCACGCCGACGGCATCACCTCGGTGCTGCCGCGCATGCTCGGCGTGCAGGCCGCCGGTGCCGCGCCGCTGGTCAACGGTGCGCCCGTGAAGGACCCGGAGACCATCGCGACCGCGATCCGGATCGGGGCCCCGGCGTCGTGGAACGGTGCGATGGAGGCCAAGGACCAGTCCGGTGGTGCGTTCCGCGCGGCCACCGACGACGAGATCCTGGCCGCCTACCGCCTCGTCGCCGCGAAAGAGGGCGTCTTCGTCGAGCCCGCGTCGGCCGCGAGCGTGGCCGGTCTGCTGGCCGCGCGCAAGGAAGGCTGGCTGGATTCGGGGCTGACCGTCGTGTGCACCGTCACCGGCAACGGTCTCAAGGACCCCGACAACGCGCTGGCCGGAATGCCCGAGGTCAAGCCGATCGCCGTCGACCCGATCGCCATCGCACGTGAACTCGAGCTGGCCTGAGTTGGCCGCACCCGAGCCCACGCTGATGACAGCGACCCTGCCCGCCGGTCTCGAAGTGACCGTGCGTGTTCCCGCCTCCACGGCCAACCTCGGGCCCGGATTCGATTGCCTGGGAATGGCATTGGGCATCTACGACGAAATCGTGGTGCGCACTACCGCATCGGGACTCGACATCCGGGTGGAGGGTGAAGGTGCCGACGACGTGCCTTGGGGCCCAACACATCTGGTGGTCCGCGCGATCGAGCGTGGACTCGAATCGCTCGGTGTCTGGGCCGACGGTCTCGACGTGGTGTGCCGCAACGTGATTCCACACTCGCGTGGGCTGGGCTCGAGCGCGTCGGCCGTGGTCGGCGGGCTGGCCGCGGGCGCCGGGCTGGCCGCGAAGTTCGACCCGGCGCTGCGCATGGACGACGACCGGCTGGTGCAGCTCGCCTCGGAGTTCGAAGGCCACCCCGACAATGCCGCTGCCAGCGTGCTCGGCGCAATCGTGGTGTCGTGGACCGAAACCGATGCCGCGCAGTCGCGCGCCTACCGGGCCGTGCGGCTCACCCCGGCGCCCGCGCTGCGCCCGGTGGTGCTGATCCCGCAGGAGCGCTCCTCCACGGCCCACACCCGCGGGCTGCTGCCCGAGCAGGTGCCCCACGGTGACGCGGCGTTCAATGTCAGCCGGGCGGCGCTGGCCGTCGTCGCGCTGACCGATCGCCCCGATCTGCTGATGTCGGCCACCGCCGACCGGTTGCACCAGGCCCAGCGTGCCCCCGCGCTACCGCTGACAACCCAGTGGATCGAGCGGCTACGCGCCGCGGGTATCGCGGCGACGGTCTCGGGCGCGGGCCCGACAATTCTCGCCTTGACCACCGAAGAATTCCCCGATGACCTGCGCAAACAGGCAGAATCGGACGGTCTGCGCGTGGTCGAACCAGGCATCGCGGACGGGGTATTGATCGACTGACGGCGTGCCTGCCTTGCCGTTGTTCGCAATAGGCAGCTATTCTGGGCAAGTCCGTACATCGTGCGCATCAGACGCCGGTGCTTCATCAGGGCAATCGCTCCCCTCACCACTGTCTTCTGGTGGCGAAGGCCTCCGGTCCTCCCGCGGCGGGTAGTACGGCACAGGCGTCGAACATGGACGCATAATCCGAGCTCGGCATATGTTGCCGGGTCTACGGAACGGAACCCTCGAATCAGCACACGGCATTCGAGGGAAGGAAAGGACTTCCGTGACAGAAACGGACCTGCTCGCGACACCCGGGGTGGATTCCAACCCTACGAACTCGGGCAGCCGCGAAAGTGAATCCGGACAGATTTCGAAAATGAGCGAACAAACCGACGTCGCACGATCGGGGCTGACTGGAATGCTGTTGCCGCAGTTGCGCGCACTGGCGGGGGAGCTCGGTATCCGAGGTACCTCCGGAATGCGTAAGGGCGATCTCATCGCCGCTATCAAGGAAAATCAATCCGGAGCGCCTGCCAAGGGCGACAAGCCCGCCGCCGCCGCCGTGACGGCCACCGCGCCGGTCGCGAACGAGGCTCCCGCCAAGAACGACGCGCCTGCCAAGAACGAAGCGCCCGCGAAGGTGGACAAGTCCGCCAAGGCCGAGAAGCAGGCCGCGCCCGCCGAGAAGCAGGCTCCCGCCGAGGTCAAGGCCAGCGAGCCGACGACCGTCGAGGCTCCGGCCGAACAGGCCGCGACCGAGCAGGTCAAGACCGATGCCCCCGCCGACGCAGGCGAGGATTCCGGTCGCGACGGTGGCCAGCGTGGTCGTGGCAGGCAGCGTCGTGGGCGTGACCAGGCCCGTTCCGGTGGTGGCGACAATGCCCCCGCCGAGAACCGTGCCCCCGCGGAGAACCGCGCCGAGGAGACCAAGCAGGCCGACAAGGCCGAGGGCGGCGACCAGGGCGAACGCCGACGCGATCGTGGCGACCGCAACGGCGCCGAGCGCGGCGAGCGCAACGGTAACGACCGCGGCGGCAACGACCGTGGCGAGCGCACCGGTGGCGACCGTAATCAGAACGAGCGCAACCAGAATCAGAGCCAGAACGGCAACACCGGCGGTAATCGCGGTCCCCGCGACGACCGCGGTGGTGACGACGAGGAAGGCGGCCGCGGTCGCCGGGGTCGTCGATTCCGTGAGCGTCGTCGTGGTCGTGACCGCGATGGTGGTCCCGCCGGTGGTGGCCAGGCCGAAGCCCGCGATTACGACATTCGCGAGGACGACGTCCTGCAGCCGGTCGCGGGCATTCTCGATGTCCTCGACAACTACGCGTTCGTGCGGACCTCCGGCTACCTCGCCGGCCCCAACGACGTGTACGTGTCGATGAACCTGGTTCGCAAGAACGGCCTGCGCCGCGGTGACGCGATCACCGGTGCGGTGCGCGCCCCGCGCGACGGCGAGCAGAACAACCAGCGACAGAAGTTCGACCCGCTGGTTCGCCTCGACACCGTGAACGGCGGCGAGCTGGAAGCAGCGCGTCGTCGGCCGGAGTTCCAGAAGCTCACCCCGCTGTACCCGAACGAGCGGCTGCGCCTGGAAACCGCGCAGAACAAGCTCACCACGCGCGTGATCGACCTGATCATGCCGATCGGTAAGGGCCAGCGTGCGCTGATCGTGTCCCCGCCCAAGGCGGGTAAGACCACGATCATGCAGGACATCGCCAACGCGATCGCGATCAACAACCCCGAGTGCTACCTCATGGTTGTCCTGGTCGACGAACGTCCCGAAGAGGTCACCGATATGCAGCGTTCGGTGAAGGGTGAGGTCATCGCCTCCACCTTCGACCGCCCGCCGGGTGACCACACCTCCGTCGCCGAGCTCGCCATCGAGCGTGCCAAGCGTCTGGTGGAGATGGGCAAAGACGTTGTGGTGCTGCTCGATTCGATCACCCGATTGGGTCGTGCGTACAACAACTCCTCGCCCGCATCGGGTCGTATCCTCTCCGGTGGTGTCGACTCGACCGCGCTGTACCCGCCGAAGCGTTTCCTCGGCGCGGCCCGCAACATCGAGAACGGTGGCTCGCTCACCATCATCGCCACGGCGATGGTGGAGACCGGTTCCACCGGCGACACGGTGATCTTCGAAGAGTTCAAGGGCACCGGCAACGCCGAGCTCAAGCTCGACCGCAAGATCGCCGAGCGGCGCGTGTTCCCCGCGGTGGACATCAACCCGTCGAGCACCAGGCACGACGAGCTGCTGCTCTCGCCCGACGAGATGGCGGTCGTGCACAAGCTGCGGCGTGTGCTGTCGGGTCTGGACTCGCACCAGGCGATCGATCTGCTGATGGATCGTCTGCGCAAGTCCAAGAACAACCTCGAGTTCTTGATGACGGTCTCCAAGACCGCACCGAGCGCTCTCGACGAGTGATCGTCTAGAACTGCGAACAAGGGCCCCGCTTCGGCGGGGCCCTTGCTCGTTCTCGGCCGCCTTGATCTGGACTGAGTGGAGGGTGCGACGAAGGAGTGCCCGGAGGGAGGGAAGATCGAGGGAACAGGCCGAGAACCCGCGGCGCCAGCCGCTGTGTAACAGGGAACAAACCGGCGGTGGGGGGTGTTCTGAAGGGGTGCGGCCTGATCTGGCATACTGGACCGCTGTGTGTCTGCGAGTTCTCGCAGACTCCCGCCTAGTCGGTTCCGGTTCACGTACTCCACTCCATGGAGCTACGACCCGGCGACCATTATCGAGAGGACGCCCATGAAGGCAGGAATCCACCCCACGTATGTCGACACCACCGTTGTGTGTGGTTGCGGCAACACCTTCCAGACTCGCTCCACCAAGGAGTCCGGCCAGATCTCGGTCGAGGTCTGCTCGCAGTGCCACCCGTTCTACACGGGCAAGCAGAAGATTCTCGACACCGGCGGCCGCGTGGCTCGCTTCGAGGCTCGCTACGGCAAGCGCGCAGGTGCCAAGAAGGCCGAAGACGCCTCCTAGTTACCTCCCCCGACGCCCGGTACTGCTCACGCAGGCCGGGCGTCGGTGGTTTCTCTACCCGAGGTAATCGCTTTCCCACACCATAAGGAACTCTCTGTGACGCAGCCGTCCGCTATCGACGACATCCTGGCCGAGTACGCGGGCTTGGAGATGCAGCTCGCCGATCCGTCGTTGCACAACGACGCGGGCGCGGCGCGGCGAGTGGGGAAGCGGTTCGCCGAGCTGGCACCGGTGATGAGCACCTATCGCAAGCTCGAGACCGTGCGCGACGACCTGGAGGCCGCCCGTGAGCTGGCCTCCGACGACGCCTCGTTCGCCGCGGAGGTGCCAGGGCTCGAGACCCAGCTCGTGGAGCTGGAGCAGGCTCTTGCCGACCTGCTCGCCCCGCGCGACCCGCACGACGGCGACGATGTGGTGCTCGAGGTGAAGTCCGGCGAGGGTGGCGAGGAATCGGCGCTGTTCGCGGCGGATCTGGCGCGCATGTACATCCGCTACGCCGAGCGGCACGGGTGGAAGGTGGAGACGCTCGACGTCACCTATTCCGACCTGGGCGGATACAAGGACGCGACGCTGTCGATCAAGAGCAAGGACGCCGCGCGCGACGGGGTGTGGTCGCGATTCAAGTTCGAGGGCGGGGTGCACCGGGTGCAGCGTGTGCCGGTGACCGAATCGCAGGGCCGCATTCACACTTCCGCCGCGGGCGTACTGATCTACCCCGAGCCCGACGAGGTCGAGCAGGTGCAGATCGACGAGACCGACCTGCGCATCGACGTCTACCGGTCCTCCGGCAAGGGCGGCCAGGGCGTCAACACCACCGACTCCGCGGTCCGCATCACCCACCTGCCCTCGGGCATCGTGGTGACCTGCCAGAACGAACGCTCCCAGCTGCAGAACAAGGCGCGTGCCATGCAGGTGCTCGCCGCCCGGCTGCAAGCGCTGGCCGAGGAGCAGGCCGACCAGGAAGCCGCGGCCGGTCGCGCCAGCCAGATCCGCACGGTCGACCGTTCCGAGCGGATCCGCACCTACAACTTCCCGGAGAACCGGATCGCCGATCACCGCATCGGTTTCAAGTCGCACAATCTCGACGCCGTCCTCGATGGTGACCTCGACCCGCTGCTCGACGCGCTCGGCAAGGCAGACCGCGACGCGCGCATGGCTGCCGAGTAACCGGCATGAGCGGCGAACGCCTCCGGTTGCGTCCGCTGATCGTCGAAGCCGCCGCGCGGCTGGCCGAGGCGGGTGTCGGTTCGCCCATGCCCGACGCGGAGCAGCTGGCCGCCCATGTGCTCGGCACCGAGCGCATGCGGCTGGCGTTGTTCCCGATGGTCGAGCCCGAGATCGCCGACCGGTACCGCGCGCTGATCGAACAACGGGCCGCGCGAATTCCCTTGCAGCACTTGACCGGAACGGCCGCGATGGGTGCGATCGACCTCGCCGTCGGCCCCGGCGTCTTCGTGCCGCGCCCGGAGACCGAGCTGCTGTTCGCGTGGGCGCTGGCCTACCTCGGGACGCTCCCACACGACCACGCACCGATCGTCGTCGACCTGTGTACCGGCTCGGGCGCACTGGCCCTTGCCATCGCCCACGCTCGCCCCGACGCCGAGGTCCACGCCGTCGAGCTCGATCCCGGCGCTCTCACCTGGGCCCGCCGCAACGCCGACACCCGCATCGCCGAGGGCGACACCCCGATCACCCTGTACGCCGACGATGTCACCGACCCGACCCTGCTCACCCCGCTGACAGACCGGGTCGACCTGGTCGTCTCGAACCCGCCCTACATCCCCGAAGACGCGATCCTCGACCCCGAGGTAGCCGACCACGACCCCCACCGCGCCCTCTTCGGCGGCCACGACGGCCTCGACGTCATCCGCGCCATGATCCCCACCATCGCCCGACTCCTTCGCCTGGGCGGCGCCACCGCCATCGAACACGACGACACCAACGGCGGGGGAGTAGCGGCGCTGCTCGCGGCAGCCGATTTCACCGGCATCGTCGAACACACCGATCTCGCCGACAAGCCCCGCTTCGTCGTCGCCCGCCGCTGATCCTGACCGGGTCCGACGACGACGTCAGTTCGTTAGTGGCAAACACCGACCGCGGTCGAACCTCATGGTCGAACAAGTGGCCCTGGCGCTCAGCACACTTCGAGCATCTATCGAGATACCTGATCTCGCACCGACATGGGTAACTCACCGGGTACGGGCCGACCCAGCCCCGACCATCGTCTGGCCGCCAACGTGAATCGTTTCGCGCCTGGGTCTGGCCAACAGGCGCGGAGAGGCGGGAAAGTCCCCCTACATCTGACCGTCGGCCCGACAGCTACACTCTTGCCGCACCTACGACCCGCTAAATACCCGGAGAGGCGGAACAGTGAGTACCGTCTATGACTGTGCTGAGAGCGACTCGCGTGCCGCTGGGATCACGGCGGCGACCAGCGCGTTGAAGTCCGGTCGATTGGTCGTGATGCCTACCGACACGCTCTACGGACTCGCCGCCGACGCGTTCGATTCCGCCGCGGTGAGCGATCTGCTGGCCGCCAAGCGGCGCGGGCGGGACATGCCGGTGCCGGTGCTCGTCGGGTCGTGGCACACGATCGATGGACTGGTGTTCTCGGTGCGGCCGCAGGCCAGGGAGCTGATTCGCGCGTTCTGGCCCGGTGCGCTGAGTCTTGTTGTGCAGGCAGCGCCCTCACTCGCATGGGACCTCGGCGATACCCGTGGCACGGTGATGTTGCGGATGCCGTTGCATCCGGTGGCGCTCGAATTGTTGCGTGAGGTCGGCCCGCTGGCGGTATCCAGCGCCAATGTGTCGGGGCAGCCGCCCGCGACCACCGCCGCGCAGGCGCGTGAGCAGCTGGGGTCGCTGGCGAGTGTGTACCTCGACGGTGGTCCGGCCGAGCACGCCCTCGCCTCGACGATCGTCGACCTCACCGCGGATCAGCCGCGGGTGTTGCGGGAGGGTGCTGTGCCGGTGGCCGATATCGCGGAGGTGCTCGGGATGGTGCCGGAAGCCCTGATCAGCTCCGCGCAGCGGTGATCGCACGCCGCTGATGAGCTCAGTCGTTCCGCTGCGCGAGCTACTGCTCGTGCTGCTCGTCTCGGCCACGGTGACCTTCCTGGCCACCGGCGGTGTCCGGATGCTCGCCATCTCGTTCGGCGCGGTGGCGGTGCCACGTGAGCGCGACGTGCACGTGAAGCCGATTCCGCGGATGGGCGGACTCGGTATCTATTTCGGTGTGGTCGCCGCGGTGCTGTTCGCGCATCAGCTGCCCGCGCTGCGAAGAGGTTTCGACTACACCCCTGACATTCCGGCGGTGCTGGTGGCCGCCACGATCATCGTGCTGGTCGGCATCGTCGACGACCGCTGGGGCCTGGACGCGCTCACCAAATTCGTCGGCCAGATCACCGCGGCGGGCGCGATGGCGGTGATGGGCCTGGGCTGGTACGTGATCTACAACCCGTTCAACGGCACCACCGTCGTGCTCGACCAATTGCAAGGCGGTCTTGTCACCGTCGGGATCACCGTCACCCTGGTGAATGCGATGAACTTCGTCGACGGCCTCGACGGGCTGGCCGCCGGTCTCGGCTTGATCTGCGCGAGCGCGGTTTTCGTGTTCTCCATCGGTTTGCTCTACGACCAGGGCGGCTCGGTCGACACCTATCCGCCCGCGTTGCTGGCCGCCGCGCTGGCGGGCGCCTGCCTCGGATTTCTGCCGCACAATTTCTCGCCCGCCCGAATATTCATGGGCGATACCGGGTCGATGATGATCGGTTTGATCTTGGCCGCGGTATCCACCGGCGCCTCCGGCCGAATTCCGCTACAGGGTTACGGCCCGCGCGACATTGTGGGTTTGCTGTCGCCGCTGTTGCTGGTCGGCGCGGTGATGTTCATTCCGGTGCTCGACCTGTTGCTGGCGATCGTGCGCCGGGTGCGCGCCGGCGTGAGTTTCTCCACACCGGACAAAATGCATCTGCACCACCGATTGCTCCAGATCGGACATTCGCACCGGCGCGTGGTCTTGCTGATCTATTTATGGGTCGGCGTTCTCGCGTTCGGCGCGGTGGGAACTTCATTGATGGATAGACGTCTTGTTGTCTTGCTGGTGGCAGGCGGATTGGTGTTCGCGCTGGTAGTGACCGCGATCCCGTCCGTGCGCAGAACAGAGTCGACGCAGCACTGAGTTCGGCGTGCAAGGTAAAGTTCGGGCCGTGAGCTTTACACCCAAAACCGTGCCAGGCCCTGACGCCCCCCTGCGCGCCGCGCTGCGCTACGGCCTGATCGGCCTCGGCGTGCTCGTGGTCGTCTCCGTGGCGATCGCGTCGGCGGTGGCCGGGATGCCCGGTTTGTGGGGCGCGTTGCTGGGCGCCGCGATCGGTGGTGGGTTCATTCTCACCACGGTCGTCGCGGTGCTGCTCGGCGCCAAGCTGCCCCCGACCATGGCGGGCGCGGTCATGCTGGTCAGCTGGGTCGGCAAGATGCTGGTGGCGCTGCTGGTGATCGTGGTGCTCAACCAATTCGACTTCTACAGCAGGCCCGCACTGTTCTTTACGGTGGTAGGAGCCCTGCTGATCGTTCTCGGTGCCGAGACGTACGGCGTTGTGAGCCAGAAGGTTCCGTACGTCACGACACGCGCGGGAGACAGCGAAACGGCTTCCGAGCAGGAATAATCCCACCCAGCTACGCACTGTCGTAGATAGCTTGGTAAAGTGTTGGTAAGCAAGCACCCAAGCTAGAGGCTCGGCCCGACCAACTCGGGGCATTGCCTCGAGTTGGTCGGGGGGATCATTACGATCCCACCCGGTGCCGCTATGCTTACTGCCGATCCGGGTGGAATGTGCCCGGTTGAAGCATGTCGACGATGTCGCCGACGCCCGAACAGAAGCCGATACGGGTTACACCGTACGAGCGGCTGTCGAATTTCGAGCCGACCAGAGTCGACCCCATTGATCGTCAATGTCCGATCGAACCGCGGGAATGACCGTCGTACCCGCGGCCCGAACACGGGAGAGAACGCTGAGCGTCATCACTTTGGCGGCGGGCGAGTTCCACGCGCCATCGCTGTCCGACTTCTTCCCTCCAGCAGTGCTGTTCGAGGGTACGCCGTTCGAACTCGATCGTCTGATGCTGGTCCGCCTGTTGATGACCGCCGTTGTGGTGATCGTGTTCCTGCTGGCTTTCCGCTCGCCGAAGATCGTGCCGCGCGGCCTGCAGAACCTGATGGAAGCCGGTGTGGTTTTCGTCAAGGAGCAGATCGCCGACGAAGTACTCGGTAAGGAAAACGGTAAGAAGTTCCTCCCGCTCCTGGCGACGATCTTCTTCACGGTTCTCTTCCTGAACTTCTCCGGTGTGATTCCAGGATTGAACATCTCGTCCAATGCGCGCATCGGCATGCCGCTGGTCTTGGCCGCGATCGTCTACATCACCTACAACTTCGTCGGCATCCGGAAGTACGGGTTCTTCTCCTACATCCGGCACAGCATCGTCGTTCCCGACGTGCCGGTCGCGCTGCACGTGCTGCTGATCCCGATCGAGTTCATCTCGACCTTCATCCTGCGCCCGTTCACGCTGACCGTCCGACTCATGGCCAACATGCTGGCCGGCCACATCATGCTGGTGCTGTTCTTCAGCGCGACCTGGTACTTCCTGTTCGACGCCACCGCGTGGATGAAGGTCTTCTCGCCTTTCTCGCTGCTGGCAGGCATCGGCTTCACGCTGTTCGAGCTGCTGGTCATCGCGCTGCAGGCCTACGTATTCGCACTGCTGGCCGCCGTGTACATCGGCGAGGCCCAGCACGCCGCCGACCACTGACCTGACTGAACCAACTACCGGAAACCTGCTACACGCGCCGACCGGCGGGTGAGCAACAGAAAGGGAAAGATTCATGAGCCTCGCTTACCTGGCCCAGGAAGCCGCGACCACCGAGAGCACCTTCAAGGGCTTCGGCGCCATCGGCTACGGTCTGGCCGCGATCGGCCCCGGCATCGGCGTGGGTATCGTCGTCGGTAAGGCCATCGAGGGCATCGCTCGTCAGCCCGAGCTGTCCGGCCAGATCCGGACCACCATGTTCCTCGGTATCGCGTTCACCGAGGCCCTGGCGCTGATCGGCCTCGTCGCCGGCTTCATCTTCTGATTCCGATGCGCGAACTCATCACGCTCGCCGCAGAGGGAGAGGATGTGAATCCCCTCCTCCCCGCAACGTACGACATCGTCTGGTCGATCGTCTGTGTCGCCATCATCGGCGTGCTCTTCTGGAAATACGTGATCCCGCGTGTGACCAAGACACTCGAAGACCGCACCGACAAGATCGAAGGCGGTATCGCCAGGGCCGAAGCAGCCCAGGCCGAAGCACAGCAGACGCTGGAGCAGTATCAGCAGCAGCTGGCCGACGCCCGGCTCGAGGCCGCGCGCATCCGTGAGGAAGCACGCACCCAGGGTCAGCAGATCCTCGCGCAGATGCGCACGGATGCCCAGTCCGAAAGCGACCGTATCGTCGCCGCCGGTCATTCCCAGCTGGAAGCCCAGCGCCAGCAGATCCTGACGGAGCTGCGTTCCGAGGTCGGCCGTACGGCCGTCGACCTGGCCGAGAAGATCATCGGTCAGTCTGTTTCGGACGAAGCCAAGCAGGCGGCGTCGATCGACAAGTTCCTCAGCGAACTCGACGACACCGACGCCATCGGGGTCGGAAGGTAGCGACGCGAAAGTGAGAAGCATGTACGCAGCGAGCCGCGAGGCCAGTACCCGGTCTCGCGAGGCGCTTCGGGTCGCTCTGACCGGAAGCGAAACTGTTGCGGCCACAACGGGGTCGGAACTGTTCGCCGTTGTCGCCGTGCTGGACGACCAGCGTTCGCTGCGTGTGGCGCTCGCGGACGCCTCGGTGCCGGGTTCGGCGCGCGCTGAACTCAGTGAGCGGGTCTTCGGCGGCAAGGTCAGCGCTGCCACGCAGGCAGTGCTGACCACCGCGGTGGCGCAGAACTGGTCACGCACCCGCGATCTGGTCGACACCCTGGTGCTGCTCGGGCAGGAAGCTCTGCTGGAGTCGGCCGCCGTCGGCGGCCGTCAGGACGCGGTGGAGGACGAGCTGTTCCGGCTCGGACGCATCGTCGCCGACAATCCGCAGCTGGAGCAGGCACTCTCCGATCAGGGCAAGCCCGCCTCGGCGCGGCGCGAACTGATCGAGCGGCTGCTCACCGGCAAGGTCGAGCCGGTCACCCTGGCGCTGGCCGAGCAGGCGGTGACCCGCCTGCGGACCAACAACATCGGCGTCGCCCTCGACGCCCTGTCCGATCTGGCGGCGGCCCGTCGTGACCAGATCGTCGCCCACGCGCACTCGGCGGTCGAGCTGAACGATCAGCAGAAGGAGAAGCTGTCGGCTTCCCTGCAGCGGATCTACGGCAAGGCGGTCACCGTGCACGTGCAGGTCGACCCGACGCTGCTGAGCGGCGTCGTCGTCCGCGTCGGAGACGACGTGATCGACGGCAGCGCCACCGGCCGACTGGAGAAGCTGCGTCGGGCACTGTCCTGACGAACGGCTCAACTCCAACCCCCGACATTCGAGACCACAGCGAGAGCAGGAACAACATGGCGGAGCTGACGATCTCCTCCGACGAGATCCGTAGCGCGATCGAGAGCTACACCCAGAGCTACACCCCGGAAACCTCCATCGAAGAAGTCGGCCTCGTGACCGACACCGGCGACGGCATCGCGCACGTCAGCGGTCTGCCTTCGGCGATGGCCAACGAGCTGCTCGAGTTCCCCGGCGGGGTCCTCGGCGTCGCGCTGAACCTCGAGGACACCGAGATCGGTGCCGTCATCCTCGGCGAGTACGCCTCGCTGGAAGAGGGCCAGCAGGTCCGTCGCACCGGCGACGTGCTCTCCGTTCCCGTGGGTGACAAGTTCCTCGGTCGCGTCGTCAACCCGCTCGGCCAGCCGATCGACGGCCTGGGCGAGATCGAGACCGACGAGCGCCGCGTGCTGGAGCTGCAGGCCGCGTCCGTGCTGGAGCGTCAGCCGGTCGAAGAGCCCCTCGCAACCGGTATCACCGCGATCGACGCGCTGACGGCCATCGGCCGCGGCCAGCGTCAGCTGATCATCGGCGACCGCAAGACGGGCAAGACCGCCGTCGCGATCGACGCGATCCTGAACCAGAAGGCGAACTGGGAGACCGGCGACGCCGACAAGCAGGTTCGCTGCATCTACGTCGCGATCGGCCAGAAGGGCTCCACCATCGCGGGCGTCAAGACCGCGCTCGAGGAGCACGGCGCGATGGAGTACACCACCATCGTCGCGGCCCCGGCCTCCGATTCCGCCGGCTTCAAGTGGCTGGCTCCGTACACCGGTTCGGCCATCGGCCAGCACTGGATGTACCAGGGCAAGCACGTCCTCATCGTGTTCGACGACCTGACCAAGCAGGCCGAGGCGTACCGCGCCATCTCGCTGCTGCTGCGTCGTCCGCCGGGCCGCGAGGCGTACCCCGGTGACGTCTTCTACCTGCACTCCCGTCTGCTGGAGCGTTGCGCGAAGCTGTCCGACGAAATGGGCGGCGGCTCGATGACCGGTCTGCCGATCATCGAGACCAAGGCCAACGACGTCTCGGCGTTCATCCCGACCAACGTCATCTCCATCACCGACGGCCAGGTCTTCCTCGAGTCCGACCTGTTCAACAAGGGCGTCCGCCCGGCGATCAACGTCGGTACCTCGGTCTCCCGTGTCGGTGGCGCCGCGCAGACCAAGGCCATGAAGAAGGTCGCCGGTTCGCTGCGTCTGGAAATGGCGCAGTACCGCGAGCTGGAGGCGTTCTCCGCCTTCGCCTCCGACCTCGATGCCGCGTCGCTGGCGCAGCTCGAGCGTGGTGCCCGCTGGGTCGAGCTGCTCAAGCAGGACCAGTACTCCCCGGTCTCGGTCGAGGATCAGGTCGTCTCGATCTTCCTGGTCGACGCCGGCTACTACGAGTCGGTGCCCGTCGCCGACGTGCGTCGCTTCACCGCCGAACTGCTCGAGTACCTGCACGGTGCGACCCAGAGCTCGTTCGACGCGCTCGAGGGTGGCAAGAAGCCGCTCGCCGGCGAGGCCGCCGACGCGATCAAGGCCGAAACCGACAAGTTCAAGCAGGGCTTCCTCGATTCGGACGGCAAGCGCATCGTGAACGAGGCTGCCGCAGGCGAGCTGGACCACGAAGAGGTCGAGTCGCTGTCGGTCACCCGCAAGCACGTCGACAAGTAAGCCGGGTCATGATGTCGGCAATTTCCGATCTGGCGAATGAAGGGAGTGTGAACCGCTAGTGGCAAGTTTGCGCGAATTGCGCTCCCGCATTCGTGGTGTGAATTCGATCAAGAAGATCACCAAGGCTCAGGAACTGATCGCGACCTCGCGAATTTCCAAGGCCCAGGCCAGGGTTGCGGCTGCCAAGCCGTACGCCGAGGAGATCACCAAGGTCCTCGGCGAACTGGCGAGCGCTTCGAAGAACCTGTCGCACCCGCTGCTGACCGAGCGTCCCAACGCTCGTCGGGCCGCTGTCCTGGTGATCACCAGTGACAGCGGTATGTGCGGTGGCTACAACTCGAACGTGCTCAAGCGTGCCGAGGAGCTCATGACCTCGCTGCGTGGCGACGGCAAGGAACCCGTTCTGTACGTGATGGGCAACAAGGGCATCACGTACTACAAGTTCCGCAACCGTCCGTTCCAGGCGTCGTGGGCAGGCTTCTCCCAGCAGCCCAAGTACACCGATGCGTCGTCCGCGTGCAAGCACCTGGTCGAGGCCTTCATGGCCGGCTCCGAGGGCGAGGTCACCTCGCTCGACGAGACCGGAACCATCGAGGGTGTCGACGAGCTGCACATCGTGTACACCAAGTTCGTGTCGATGCTGACCCAGAATCCGGAGGTGCGCCGCCTGGCGCCGATCCAGGTCAGCTACGTCGACGAGAACTACGAGCTCGGCGACGACATGATGTCGGACTCGCCGAACGTGGTGGCCACGGCACAGTACGAGTTCGAGCCGGACGCCGATGTACTGCTCGGGGCTCTGCTGCCCAAGTACATCAACACGCGTATCTACGCATCGTTGCTCGAGGCAGCGGCATCCGAGTCCGCGGCTCGGCGCACCGCAATGAAGGCGGCGACCGATAACGCCAACGAGCTGGCCAATGTGCTCCAGCGCGAGGCGAACTCGGTGCGTCAGGCCCAGATCACGCAGGAAATCAGCGAAATCGTCGGCGGCGTCAACGCGCTGGCGTCGAGCTCGGACCGCGACTAAGAAGCGCAGGAAGAGAACCAATCTAATGACCGCAGCTGTCACTCAGGACAACGCGAAGAAGGCGGGCGAAACCGCTGGACGCGTCGTCCGTGTCATCGGCCCCGTCGTGGACGTCGAGTTCCCGCGTGGCGCCATTCCCGAGCTGTTCAACGCTCTGAACTCCGACATCGAGCTCCCGTCGGTGGCCAAGACCCTCACCCTCGAGGTCGCTCAGCACCTCGGCGACAACATCGTGCGCACCATCTCGATGCAGCCGACCGACGGCCTGGTCCGTGGCGCGACCGTCACCGACACCGGCAAGCCGATCTCGGTGCCCGTCGGCGACATCGTCAAGGGCCACGTGTTCAACGCCCTCGGTGACTGCCTCGACACCCCCGGCCTCGGCCGGGACGGCGAGCAGTGGGGCATCCACCGTCAGCCGCCGAGCTTCGACCAGCTCGAGGGCAAGACCGAGATCCTCGAGACCGGCGTCAAGGTCATCGACCTGCTGACCCCGTACGTCAAGGGCGGCAAGATCGGTCTGTTCGGTGGTGCCGGTGTCGGCAAGACCGTTCTGATCCAGGAGATGATCACCCGTATCGCTCGCGAGTTCTCGGGCACCTCGGTGTTCGCGGGCGTCGGTGAGCGTACTCGTGAGGGCACCGACCTCCGTCTGGAAATGGAAGAGATGGGCGTCCTTCCGGACACCGCCCTCGTCTTCGGCCAGATGGACGAGCCGCCGGGCACGCGTATGCGCGTCGCCCTGTCGGCGCTGACCATGGCGGAGTACTTCCGCGATGTCCAGCACCAGGACGTGCTGCTCTTCATCGACAACATCTTCCGTTTCACCCAGGCCGGTTCCGAGGTCTCGACCCTGCTGGGTCGCATGCCTTCGGCCGTGGGTTACCAGCCGACGCTGGCGGACGAGATGGGTCAGCTCCAGGAGCGCATCACCTCGACCAAGGGTCGCTCGATCACCTCGCTGCAGGCGATCTACGTCCCCGCCGACGACTACACCGACCCGGCGCCGGCGACCACCTTCGCCCACCTGGATGCGACGACCGAGCTTTCGCGCCCGATCTCGCAGAAGGGCATCTACCCGGCCGTCGACCCGCTGACCTCGACCTCTCGTATCCTCGAGGCTTCGATCGTCGGCGAGCGCCACTTCCGGGTCGCCAACGAGGTCAAGCGGATCCTGCAGAAGTACAAGGAACTGCAGGACATCATCGCCATCCTCGGCATGGACGAGCTCTCCGAAGAGGACAAGGTCCTCGTCGGTCGCGCCCGTCGCCTGGAGAAGTTCCTCGGTCAGAACTTCATCGTCGCCGAGAAGTTCACCGGCCAGGTCGGCTCGGTCGTTCCGCTGGAACAGACCATCGACGACTTCGACCGTGTCTGCAAGGGCGAGTTCGACCACTACCCGGAGCAGGCGTTCAACTCCTGCGGTGGTCTCGACGACGTCGAGGCAGCCGCGAAGAAGATCCTCGGGAAGTAGTCCACTATGGCGGAGATGACAGTTGATCTCGTAGCTGTCGAACGCAAGCTCTGGTCCGGCCAGGCTTCGTTCGTCAGCGCGCAGACCACCGAAGGTCAGATCGGCATCATGGCAGGCCACGAGCCGCTGCTCGGTCAGCTCGTCGAGGGCGGCACGGTTTCCATCGTGTCGACCGACGGCGAGCGGATCGTCGCCGCGGTGCACGGCGGCTTCTTCTCGGTCACCGCCGACACCGTGCGTGTGCTGGCCGAGTCCGCGGAACTCGCGGGCGAGGTCGACGTCGACGCGGCGCGCAAGGTGCTGGCCGACGCGAGCGCCACCGAGGTGGAGCTGCGCGCGGCGCAGGGCCAGGTGCGCGCGGTCGAAGCGACCGTGACCGACTGATCGCAGTAGAACGACGCTCTGCCGGCGAGGAACTTCGGTTCCTCGCCGGCAGAGTTGTTTGTGCCGCCTTTTTCGTGGGGATCGACGATCCGGCCGAAGCGCCGACCAGCGGGCGTGATTGAATGGAGGAGCGGGGGTTTAGTGCCACCGGTAAGAGCGAAAGGGCGTACGGCATTGCAAACCGGGATGGTTCTCCTGATCATTCTGGTGCTGACGCTCGTGTTCGTAGCCGGGGCCTCGACCTATCGCCTGGTGATGTTGCGCCGCGGGGGCACGGCCGCGCTACTACGCACTCTGCCCGCGCGCGGCGGCCAAGGCTGGCGGCACGGGCTCATTCGCTACGACGAGGATCGCCTCGTCTTCTTCAAACTGACCAGCCTGAAATTCGGCCCCGACTCTACGGTGCATCGGCAGGGCCTCGAGATCGTCGAGCGCCGAGCGCCACAGGGCGACGAATTCGACATCATGACCGATGACATCGTGGTGGTAGCCGTCACCGATCCGCAGAACAGTTTCGAGTTAGCGCTCGACCGCGGTTCGATGGCGGCTTTTCTGTCCTGGGTGGAGTCGCGACCGTCCGATCGCGCCCGCCGTACTCGTGGAGGCCCGTCGTGAGTGTGCACCTGACCCGCATCTACACCCGCACGGGTGACGACGGAACGACCGGTCTCAGCGACTTCTCCCGCGTCGCCAAGAACGATCCACGGCTGATCGCCTACGCCGACTGCGACGAAGCCAACGCCGCCCTCGGTGTCGCCGTCGCCCTCGGTGCGCCCGAACCCGCGGTGCTCACGGTGCTGCGCCAGATCCAGAACGATCTGTTCGACGCCGGCGCCGACCTGTCCACCCCGGTTGTCGCCGAACCGAAGTACCCGCCGCTGCGCATCACCCAGCCCTATATCGACCGGCTGGAGAAGTGGTGCGACGAGTTCAACGACGGTCTGGCACCGCTGAATTCGTTCATCCTGCCCGGCGGCACGCCGTTGGCTGCGTTGTTGCACACAGCTCGCACGGTGGTGCGCCGCGCCGAGCGATCCGCGTGGGCAGCCGTCGATTCCCACCCCGACGACACCAGTGTGCTGCCCGCGAAATACCTGAATCGACTCTCGGACCTGCTGTTCATCCTCAGCCGGGCCACCAACCCCTCCGGCGACGTGTTGTGGCAGCCCGGCGGCGGACTACCGCGCTGAAAGCGACTCTCCGAGGCGAAGAATCGGTCGGTTTCTTGTTCTTTCGTGGCAGGGGGGCGTGTCGTCGCGTGACGGTCGATAAGCTGGCGTGGTGAGCGAACGGTTTCTGGTCTCCGGCGGCAATCGACTCGTCGGCGAGGTCGCGGTCGGCGGCGCGAAGAACAGCGTGCTGAAGCTGATGGCTGCCTCGTTGCTGGCCGAGGGCACGACCACCATCACCAACTGCCCGGACATCCTCGATGTCCCCCTGATGGCGGAGGTCCTGCGCGGCCTCGGCTGCGATGTGACGATCTCCGACGACGTCGGCGGCGACAACTCGGTGGTGACCATCGATACCCCCGCCGAACCCAAGTACCACGCGGATTTCCCCGCGGTGACCCAGTTCCGCGCGTCGGTGTGTGTGCTCGGTCCGCTGATGGCGCGGTGCAAACGTGCCGTGGTGGCGCTACCCGGTGGTGACGCGATCGGATCGCGTCCCCTCGATATGCACCAGGCAGGCCTTCGCCTGCTCGGCGCGACCAGCGAGATCGAGCACGGGTGCGTCGTCGCCCGCGCCGACGAGCTGCAGGGTGCGCGGATCCGCCTCGACTTCCCGTCGGTCGGCGCGACCGAGAACATCCTGATGGCCGCGGTCCTGGCCGAAGGGGAGACGGTCATCGACAACGCGGCGCGCGAGCCCGACATCGTCGACCTGTGCACCATGCTCGTCCAGATGGGTGCGCGGATCGAAGGTGCCGGTTCCTCGGTGCTCACCGTGCAGGGGGTCAAAAGCCTCTCGCCCACCACGCACCGGGTGATCGGCGACCGCATCGTCGCCGCCACCTGGGGGATCGCCGCCGCGATGACCACCGGCGATGTCCGGGTCACCGGCGTCAACCCCAAGCACCTGGCCCTGGTGCTGGACAAGCTGCGCTCGGCCGGCGCGCGAATCTCCTACGAGCCCAACGGCTTCCGGGTCGTGCAGGCCGAGCGTCCGCGCGCGGTGAACTTCGCGACGCTGCCGTTCCCGGGTTTCCCGACCGATCTGCAGCCGATGGCCATCGGCCTTGCCGCCATCGCCGACGGCACCTCGATGATCACCGAGAACGTCTTCGAGGCGCGGTTCCGTTTCGTGGAGGAGATGATCCGGCTCGGCTCCGACGCCCGCACCGACGGCCACCATGCGGTGGTCCGTGGGATCCCGCGGTTGTCGAGTGCACCGGTCTGGTCTTCCGACATCCGCGCGGGTGCGGGCCTGGTACTGGCCGGCCTCGTCGCCGACGGTGTCACCGAAGTGCACGACGTCTATCACATCGACCGCGGCTATCCGAGGTTCGTCGAGCAGATGCAAGCACTCGGAGGACAGGTCGAACGGGTCGATGTGCCGAAATAGGCTCCTGACCAGCCGATTTGACTTCGTGTTGGTCGACACGTAACTTTATTCGAGTCAGAGCGACACGGACACCGACTCAGCCGCCCAGCGGCCGGGACACGAGGTAGGACGTTGAGCGCCTGACTGATCATGTGTTCAGGGCAACATGCTCCGGGATTTGCTTCCGAGGTTGGTCTTGAGCTAAAGTACGAACCCTTGCCTCACCGAAACCCCTACCAGATGTTGTGGGTAGAAGTGTGTGCGTGTGTTCTTTGAGAACTCAATAGTGTGTCGATGAATGTCAGTGCCAATATTTATATTGGTTCCAGCTTTCATGTACCCCCCGGTCATGGAAGTTGGACATTGAAAACAACAGCGAATTTTTTTGCTGGTGTTTGGCTTTGCTAGGTTTTCGGACTCTAGTTAGATAATTTTGATTGCACCCTCGGGTGTTTTCGAGAGTCTTCAACGGAGAG
>NZ_JBHXNJ010000034.1:60481-61952 GCF_042719655.1 Nocardia sp. NPDC058518 | reverse complement strand
CTCGTACGTCTGCTCTCCTCCTCCCCCCACCCCCCCCCCCGCCCCTCGGGGCCGCGGACACGCGCGCGCCAGCGCGCCGATAAACACAGCGTCAAACCTGCCTGGGACTACCAACCCCCGGACATCACTCCTCTCCCACCACCAAACAACAGATCCCTCAACCTCCACCCGCGACGCCGCGTGTCCCGCCTCACAGCGCCACCCCACCCCAACAACCGTGATCCGCCCACCACTAAACTCCCCCCCATGACCAGTGCGTTCCCGACAATTCCCGCTGACCTCAAGCCCGCCGACGGACGGTTCGGCTGCGGCCCGTCCAAGGTCCGCCCGGAGCAGCTGCAGTCCCTGGTGACTGTCGGCGCCTCGGTGTTCGGTACCTCGCATCGACAGAAGCCGGTCAAGGACGTGGTCGCGCGCGTGCGCAACGGCCTGCGCGAGCTGTTCTCCCTGCCCGACGGCTACGAGGTCGTGCTCGGCAACGGTGGCACCACCGCGTTCTGGGATGCCGCCGCCTTCGGCCTGATCCGCGAGCGTTCGCTGCACCTGACCAACGGCGAGTTCTCCTCGAAGTTCGCCTCGGTCGCCAAGGGCAACCCGTTCATCGGTGACCCGATCGTCGTCTCCTCGGAGCCGGGCAGCGCGCCCGAGCCCGTCTCGGACCCCTCGGTCGACCTCATCGGCTGGGCCCACAACGAGACCTCCACCGGTGTGTCCATCCCGGTGTCGCGTCCGGTCGGCTCGGAGAACGCCCTGATCGCCATCGACGCCACCTCCGGCGCCGGCGGTCTGCCGGTGAACATCGCCGACTCCGACGTCTACTACTTCGCCCCGCAGAAGTGCTTCGCCGCCGACGGTGGCCTGTGGATCGCGATCATGAGCCCGGCCGCACTGGCCCGCGTCGCCGAGATCAAGGAGTCGGGTCGCTGGACCCCGGAGTTCCTGTCGCTGCCGATCGCGGTCGACAACTCCTCCAAGGACCAGACCTACAACACCCCGGCGCTGGCCACCCTGCTGCTGTTCGCCGATCAGATCGAGTGGATGAACGCCAACGGCGGCCTCGACTGGACCGTGAAGCGCACCCTGGACTCGTCCTCGCGCCTGTACTCGTGGGCCGAGTCGAGCTCGTTCGCCACCCCGTACGTGACGAACCCGGCGCACCGCTCGCAGGTCGTCGGCACCATCGACTTCGACGACGCGGTCGACGCGGCCCAGGTCGCCAAGATCCTGCGCGCCAACGGCATCGTCGACACCGAGCCCTACCGCAAGCTGGGCCGTAACCAGCTGCGTGTCGGCATGTTCCCGGCGATCGACCCGGAAGATGTTTCGCAGCTGACCCGTTCGATCGACTGGGTCGTCGGTCAGCTCTGAGATAAGACCGACATCGGGCCGGGGGGGGGGGGGGGGCGTCGGAGAGGGGGCTCGGACCGCCGCGCCCGATTGGTGTGAGGACCCAAGAAAACACAAAAAAACT
>NZ_JBHXNJ010000034.1:20567-60471 GCF_042719655.1 Nocardia sp. NPDC058518 | reverse complement strand
TCTTTGCTTGTTGTGTTTTTGGTTTTCTGTTTTCTCAACACCCCCACCCCCGCGGGGGGGGGGCTCGCCCTCTAGTGGGGCCCCCCCCCCCCCCCCCGGCCCTTCTTTGTCTCACAGTGCACACATTCGCAATATTCGCCGAGTTTTGACAGATCTCGGTACCGAGATTTGATGTTGATCTATCACCAAAACGCCTGCACACAAGCGGAATTCGTGTGGTGAGCCGCTCAGATTAGCCCCCTGGGCAGCCAAGGCGTGCGATTTAAGTCGTGCGTGTCTGCTGCGGCGGCCAAGTAATGTGCACTACTGTCTAGGAAAGTGGGCGGTGTCGTAGCCGACGCGATAGGGAGGTAACGGTGCGTGAACTTCGAGTGATCGGGGTGACGCCCGACTCCACGCACATCGTGTGCAGCGACACCGAGTCCGGTACCAAGTTCCGGTTGCCCGCCGATGACAAGCTCCGCGCGGCGGCGCGCGGCGACCTCGCACGATTCGGCCAGATCGAGATCGAAACGGAGGCGACTATGCGTCCTCGCGATATCCAGGCCCGTATTCGCGCTGGAGCGTCCGTCGAGCAGGTCACGGCAGAGTCCGGGATGCCGGAATCCAAAGTCGAACGATTCGCCTACCCCGTATTGCTCGAGCGTGCTCGCGCCGCCGAATTGGCGCAGAAGGCGCACCCGGTGCGCCCCGACGGTCCCTCGGTGGAAACGCTGCACGAGATCGTCACCGCTGCCTTCGCCGAGCGCGGCCACACCATCGAACAGGCCGAGTGGGATGCCTGGAAAGACGAAAAGGGTTTCTGGGTCGCCCAATTGCAGTGGCGGCACGGGCACTCCGAGATCGCGGCGCACTGGCGCTACCAGCCCGACGCGCACGGCGGCTCGGTGTCCGGTCTCGACGATCCGGCCAACGACCTGATCGATCCCGACTTCGGCCGCGCGCTGCGTGGGCTGGCGACGATCCTGCCGACGCCGGTTCCGGCCGCCTCGCCGGTGATCGAACCGCCGACGCCGGTGGAGCCGCGTCCGCGCGAGCAGATCGCCGCACCGGCCGCCCGTCCGCAGAGTCGTCCGGCGCCGAACGTGGACGAGTACTACGAGCAGCGTCAGGTCGCGGCAGGCGGTGGGACGGCGGCGATTCCGGCCGCACCCATCCCCACGGCACCGATTCCCGCAGCGCCGAAGCCTGCTGCCCCGGCACCCGCTGTTCCCGCGGCGCCGAGCCAGCCCGCGGCACAGCAGGACAAGCCCGCTGCCGAGGAACCGGCCGCGGAGAAGCCCGCACCGAAGCCCGCGCGAACCAAGCGGGGCAAGGCACCTATGCCGTCATGGGAAGACGTCCTGTTGGGCGTCCGCAGCTCCGGAAACTGACGAACGCCGAGCAGTCGCGAGTACATGGGTAACTCACCGGGCACGAGCTGACATATCACCGACCAGACAGTCGGCCGCCGATGTGACGGAATTTCCGACTGGGTCTGGCTTGATACGCGGAGTGGCGGACCAGATGGGAGGTGGCTGATGTCTGCGGCTTCTTCGATCTGGTACGTCGATACTCCTGATCCTGTCTCGGTGCTGACCGGAAGCGTTGAGTCCGATCCCGTCGCGGCGGCCGCGTTGGCCGGGCAGCTGTATCCGGACCATGATGTTCGGCCGCATATGGTCGGGACGCTGAGTGGTTGTGCCGCTCCGGATCGGGACGAGGTCTATATCGGGTGCTATTCCGGGTTGACCGTGGTGTGCACAGCCGAGGCCGCCCTGGTTCATCCGACGAAGCTGCCCGATCTGCTGGTGCGCCCGCTCGCTTCCGAGCACACCTATCTCGTGTCCTACGACTCGAAACTGCACTGGGGCGCGTTCGCGCATTGGGAGCGTGGCGAGTTCCGGCGGTCGTTCAGTTCCACCAGGGTGGACATTCTCGAGAACGAGGGTCTGCCGATGGTGTGGGAGCGGACGTTCTGGGCGGGTGAGCATCCGGTGCCGTGGCGGGGTGAGGATCATCCCGAACCGCAATCGCTGCCGTTCGATCCGCCGGATTTCGCCGACGCCGCCAATGCCGAATGGCTCGGCTTTCGCTACCTGACCCCGGCAGCTCCCGGCCGACTCGCGCCCGGCGATCTCGCGGTCTGCGGTTTCACGCTGTACCCGAAAGGCCAGGCGCCCGAACAGAAGCAAGTGCTGGTGGGTCGCCCCGGTGCGGCGACGCGGCGTAGGCGCGGGCTACTCGGATGGCTGCGCGGTGTCGATCGGGTGGTGTGAGCCCTCAGCTGATCTCGTCGATGATCACGGCGATCCAGCCGAGCACCACCGCCGCGGCCGCACCGGCCAGCACCCACCGCACCACCGGCGTGAACCGCCACCGCCAGGCCGTCGGCGCCACCCCCACCGCGGCCACCACGTTCACCGCGATCGCCAGCAGTGGATTGACCGCGGCCAGCGCGCATCCGAAGGCATACACCGCGACCCCGCCGAGCAGCGCGACCAGCACCACAACGGTGCCGCCCGCCGCCCACGGCACCGAATCCGCTTGCGCCCGATACGGTCCCTCGCATTCCTGGCTCATGAGGTGCGCACACGTTCGTAGAACGCCATCGCCGCGGCGGTCGCGACATTGAGCGAATCGGTACCGGGCGACATCGGGATGCGGGCGCGAACATCGGTGGCGCGCATGGCTTCTTCGGTCAAGCCGGGCCCTTCGGCGCCGAGCAGCAGCGCCACCCGCTCCCCCGTCATCGCCGTCGCCAGATTCACCGCTTCTGGATTCGGCGTCAGCGCGATGACCTGGAAACCTTTGTTCCGCACAAGGTCCAGGCTCTCCGGCCACTGCGGCAATTGCGCGAACGGCACCCGGAGCACATGTCCCATCGATACCCGTACCGCCCGCCGATAGAGCGGATCGGCACACCGATCGCCGAACAGCACCGCGTCGGCACCGAGCCCCGCGGCATTGCGGAACATCGAACCGAGGTTCTCGTGATCGTTGACGCCTTCCAGGACCGCCACCGTGCGCGCACCGTCGAGTACCTCGTCGACGGTGAGCTCGGCCGGACGCGGCGCGACGGCGAGTACCCCGCGGTTGAGATGAAAGCCGACTACCTCCGCCATCACCTCCGCGCTCGCGCGGTAGTACGGCAGGTCCCGATCGGCGAGATCGCCGGCGAGTGTCTCGAAGCGTTTCCCGACGCCGAGCAGGGCGCTCGGCGCGAAACGGGAGTCGAGCATCCGCTGCACGACCACCACACCCTCGGCGATGACCAGGCCTTTTCGGCCCGGCAGGTCCGGCCTACGGTCGGCATTGGACAGGTCACGGAAGTCGTCGACGCGCGGGTCGGTGGGGTCGTCGATATCGATCACTTCGGCCACCGGCTAATCCTGGCATGCTGGAAGCATGAAGATTGTCCAGTTGATCTTGAACGTGCTCTGGGTGGTGCTGTGCGGGTTCTGGATGGCGCTGGGGTACCTACTCGCGGCACTGATCTGTTTCATTCTGATCGTCACCATCCCGTTCGGGATCGCCTCACTACGGCTGGCCGGGTACGTGCTCTGGCCGTTCGGCCGCACGGTGGTCGACAAACCGAGCGCGGGCGCGGGCTCGTTGATCGGCAACGTGATCTGGTTCGTGTTCGCGGGTTGGTGGCTGGCGCTCGGCCATGTGTTCACCAGCATCGCGCTCGCGGTGACGATCATCGGCCTGCCGTTCGCCTGGGCGAATCTCAAGCTGGTGCCACTGTCGCTGTTCCCGCTCGGCCATGACGTGGTGTCGGCCGATGCGGTGCGGCAATCGGGCTGATCACTCCGATTCGGCGACGATCTGGTTCATGATGCCGACGGCTTCCCCGAGCACCGCGATCTGCTCGGGGCGCAGGCCGGCGAGCTGACCGGTCATCCATACCTCGCGGGCATTGGTCTCGTCGGCGATCAGCGCGCGACCGGCGGACGAGAGCGAAACGATGATCTGTCTGCCATCGGTCGGGTGCGGGCGGCGTTGGACCAGGTCCAGGTCGGAAAGCGAGGCGATGACGCGGGTCATCGACGGTGGTTGCACGCGTTCTTTGCCCGCCAGCGCGCCGGGCGTCATCGCGCCATCACGAGCCAGCGTCGCCAGAGCCGACAGCTGAGTAAGCGAGATCTGCGCGTCGGTACGGCGCCCGCGCAGGTGTCTCGTGAGCCGCACGACGGCCAGTGAAAGGTCACCGGCCAGGGCACGGACGTCCGATGGCGTTGTCACAGTGCAGAACTCTACGGTAAATCCGGCTGTGCTGACGGGTTTCACACGGCTACTGTTTGGGTATGGATGCCGGACCTGTCAGTCCCGAGATACCTCAACTGCCCCGAATCCTGGTCGACCCGCGCCCTGTTGTGCTGGGCGGCTTCGCCCTGTGGGCTATCGCGACCGTGGTCGTGTGGATGAACGATAGCTGGGCCGATGCCCGCCTTGTGTGCCTGATGGGGCTCGTTGTCGGCGTGCTGGGTTCGTCGATCTTCCTCTTGCAGCGGCGTTCCGCGCGGCGTGGGGACAAGGGTGCTCAGGTAGGGCTCGACACCGACTAGGTCACCTCGAATTCGTCGCTGGTTCCGGTGATGGGGCGCAGCGTGCCGTCAGCGCCCAAGGCGTCGGCGTAGTGCACGAACCGGTGCGCACCGGGTTCGGCCGTCGTGGGGATGTCCCAGGTGAAGCGCGCGATCGAGACCGCGGCGCCCTCTTTACGCCAGTGGAAGCGGACGTCCCATTCGCCTTCGTTGGCTACCCGCGCCCAGCCCGCCGCGGTCTTTCGCTGCACGTGCAGGAAGGTGTCGCCGCGGCGCGGATTGTGTTTCGGGTGGGCCGAGACGAATTCGACGGCCGCCTGTTCGCCGCGTCCACACGATGACGGCTGGATCAGGACATCACCGAAGCCACGGCCCTGCGGGGTCGCGTCGGGCCCTGGCGCGGCGGCGAAGTTCGGCTGTAGCGCCGAGACATCGCGCGGTGCCGGGCCGCGCCCGACCGTCTGCCCTGAGGCGAACGCCTCCGCCAGCCTTGTGAATTCCTGCACATACCCACACAGCGTGTAGCGGCCGAACAAGGTCGAGGCGCCCTCGTACTGCTGCGCGTCGTATTCCTCAGGGGTGGTGACGTATTCGTGGTAGCTGTTCGAATAGCCCTGTAGCAGCACCTGTTCCAGCTCGACGCCGAGCACCGCCGCCACCGCGCGCCGCACGCGCAGCCCGGCCACGATCGTGAATTCCGCGCCCGCGGCGGCCAGATACAGGTCGCCGATGCGAATCAGCTGGATCGGCACCACATTCGGCACCCACGGCACCGGCGGCATCAGCCCGAGCGGGGCGAAGATCGCTTTGGGGGCCTGGGCGTCGGCGAGCCACGCGGGGTGCGGTTGGTCGATGCCGCCGAGGAAGTCGACCATCGGGTTGCGCACGCCTTCGGGGATCGGGCCGCCGGGCAGGCCGGGGCCGTCCTCGACGCTGCCCGCCGCCAGGGAGACCCCGGCCGCGGCCGGGGAGGTGCGGCGCGGGGCGCCGTCGGGGGTGAAGCGGCCGTCGATCGTGAGCGCGGCGAGGTCGATGTAGCACAGCATCGAAGCGACCTCGGCCTGCTGCACGGTGCCCTGCGCCGCGGCCTCTTTCGCCGCGTTGTGCTGGCGTTCGCCGAGGATCCTGGTGTTGTCGAACTCGTTGTCGGTCGGTCCGTGGCCGGGCCGGAGCTCGAGGTTGGGCGACATGTCACCGGCATTGGTCTGCGCGAACGCTGCGATGAAATCGGCGCCGTCGAGGTGGCGGACGCCGTGTTCGAGGTGTTCGGCGGCGTAGCTGGCGTAGCCCTTGTTGTCGGAGCTGATCAGGCGGTTCGCGTTGGTCATCGAGGTGTTGTGGGTGGCGAACCAGGTGAGCGCACCGACCTGACGGCCTTTTCTCGCGAACACCAGCGTGGTGACCGCAGGGTCGATCGCGTCGGGAAAGACCGTGCGATCGGCTGCCGGATTGCGGTCGAAGGCCACGCGCGAGCGGTTCACGCTGGCGTCGTGCAGCTGGGCGCGGCCGAGGGAGATGGCACCCGGCGCGAAGTCCGCGTCGGCCGCGACGATCGCCTCCACGATCCCGTCGACCTCGGCGTCGAAGACCTGTTGCTGAAATCCCAGCGTCGCCAGCGTGTAGGCGTAGTCGTGCGCGGAACCACCACAACTCGCGTGGGTGTGCGTGGAGGTGAGTACGACATTTCGTTCGGAATACCGATCACCGAAACGGCGTGCGAGTGCGAGCAGCACCGCGCCGTGTACCGAGCCGAACACCGCGCCATTCTCCACCGCGACGAACGCGATCCGATTTCCGCGCGCACCGATCACGAACGCACGAGCACGCGGGCGCAGATGAATTCCCGCTGTGGTCTGTTCGAGTTGGGAGTAGCCCATCATCCCGCATTCCGCGGCCGGGCCCGTGAGGTCGGCGATACCGAGCCCGAATTCGAATCCATCCGGATTCGCATGCGCCACCGGCATTCCCATACTCGAGATGACGGGCAGCGCTGTGGCACTCAGTGCCGAGGCAGCGAGCATCGTGCGGCGGGACAGGGACATCGGGCGACTCCTTCGCGACTTCCATGTCGGAGACAACCACATCAACTGGTCAAATGTCCAGGATTTTCTGGCGGACCGGCGAATTGACTGTTCGTGGCGTGAGCGCTTAACTCGCACAGTGTCCTCCCGATTGAGCGTCGAAGAACGACGAGCCCACCTGATCGAGGCAGCGATCGGTCTCGCCGAGAAAAAGGGCGTGGCGGGCGTGACCACGCGTGATGTCGCCCAAGCGGCGGGCGTCTCGCTAGGTGTGGTGCATTACTGTTTCGAAAACAAGGACGCGCTGATGACCGAGCTGGTCAAAGCGCTGTCAATGGAATTGCGAGATTCCGTCGAGGCCGATGAATCGACATGGGAAGACGCCGGAACAGGAATAGAAGCGCTTCAGAAATTGGTGCGCCGCGCTTTGGAACTGATGTGGCGCAACATCGAAGCCACTCCCGAACGGCAGTTGCTGACCTACGAGACCACCACCTACGCGTTGCGCGAGGGTGAGTCGACGCCGGCCAAGCTGGCGATCGCGCGCGAGCAGTACGGGTTCAACGACAGCACCATCGCCGATGTGATCGATCATTGCCGCGAGGTGACCGAAACGCAGTGGAACACGCCGGTGACGACGCTGAGCCGGTTCGTGCTCAATGTGATCGACGGGATTGTGCTGCGGTGGCTGGTCGATGACGACAGTGAGTCCGTGCAGGCTCAGCTCGACCTGCTCGCCGAGATGATCACCGCCCACGCGGCATAGGTCCGCGCGGCGCCTCTCACCGCGCTTTCGGACTAGCCTCGCGGCACCTGCACGTGGACGACGTCGCCTTCGCACCACCACGGCACGTGGACGGTGCCCGAGATCGCACCGCGCAGATGCACTTCGAGGGTCTCGTGCACGACCAGTTCGCCGGTGACGTCCTGCGGGGACCACAGCTGGCGCAGCACCACACCCAGCGGTTCCGCGGCCCAGGTGCTTCGGCGGCCGGTGCCGAGCACCTCGGCGCTGATCTCCTCCGAGACCAGCGGTAGGTCCAGCAGGGTGGCCAGTGCCTCGGCGTGTGCCGTGTCGCCGACGACGAGGCGCGCCGGGGGGACGACCAGACCGAAACAGGGCTGGTCGAGGACCATGACGGTGCTCACGTCGACGACATCGCCGGACAAAGCGCGGACCTGCTCGGGGAGATCGAGTTCGCGCGGGTCGAGAACGCCTGCCGCGACCGCGGCGGCCAGGCGGGCATTGGTTCGGGCGATCATCTCGGGGGCAGGGGTTTTCGACGGATCGGCCAGTGCGTCGAGGAGTTCCTCGGCCAGCGCGGCGGACATGACGTCGGGGCGCACGAGAACGGGACGCAAGGTGTCGAGGTCGGTGCCCTCGATGCCGATCGCCGCGAAAACCGGTAGGAGCCCGGCGAATTCGTTGTCGTCGGGATGGTGGAGCCTGCCCAGCGGAATGCCGTCGATGTGGGCGTGACGGTGCAGCCACCAGGTGGTGTAGCCGTCGCGATCGGCGAGCAGCGCGCGGGTGCGTGGCTCGGACAGCAAGTGGCGCAAGGCTTGCGGCCAGCGGTCTTCGTCGACCAGGTCCAGATCGCGGACCGCTGTGAGCTCGCGTGGATCGTCGGAAAGGCTGTTCCACCAGGACTGTTCGTCGTCGAGGTCGTGGTCGGGCCCGATCGGCTCCGGATCGGTGAGGATCGCGAAACCCCAGCCGACACCGATCGCTCGCAAGGCTTGCTCGCCGTATTCGGCGACCGCGGTGTCGGCGATGGTGCCGAAGGGTGAGTCCGCGGCCAGGATGTCGGCCAGCGGGGCTCCGGGGAGCAGGAGTTCGTCGGCCGGGCGGAGTTCGCCGGTGTCGTCGGGCAGTTCGAGGAGGCCGAGCCAGTCCGGCAGCGAGTCGGCGGAGGCGAAAGGTGCCAGCTGGAGGACGGCGGCGACGGTGTCCGGGTCGGCCGGATCGTGCTCGAGCAGGTCGCGCAGGGCTGGATCGGTGAGCAGGTCGTCCGAACTCGCGCTGCGGGCCCCCAGCCGACCGAGGAGCGGGTGGGTGGCGTCCGGGTGGACCAGGCGAGCCCAGTGCACCGGCACCGCCACGGTGAGCTGATCATCGAGCACCACGGTCCGCGGCCCGGTGACCAACCGCCCGTCGGTCAGCGGCACGGCCAGCGCGCCGAATTCCTCGGCGGTCCTGGTGTCGACAACGAACGGTTCCAGGGTGGCGTAGAACCGCCGCCACCACCGTGGTTCGCGTTCCAGTCCGCTCGACAGGTCGGCCAGGGCAGCGGGCCCGAGCCGATGGACATCGAGGACCGCCAGCTTGTCCTGACCGGCGCGGCCGGACAGCTCCGGAATCACCAGTGGCCCGGTGATCTCGGCCAGAATCGCCGCCAATTCCGGTGTGAGATCGGGAAATACGCTCGCCCGGGTCGGCGTGCTACATGGCAAGTCCGCTCCGGCCTGCCCGTAGGTGGCCGACTCCGCCGACGCGAAAGGGTCGCCGTACGGCGCGGATTCACCCAGCCCGAATGTCGTGGCGTGGGTGTCGCTACCGGCCGATTCGGATTCGTCGGCTGCGAGGAGATCCATGAGGTCTGCGACCGGCGCGGATTCACCGGGACCGACGGGGGCGGCGAGGCCGTGTGTGTCGCCGCCGGGCACTGCCGATTCGTCAGTCGCGCCGGGTCCATCGCCCGGTGTGGGTTCCATGGGGTCGAACGCGTCTGCTGGTTCGGTGTTGCGAGTGGCACAGACCGGGAGCCAGGGGTTGGTGCGAAGCTCGGTGATCAGGGCTTCGCGGAGGATCGCGTCGGCCTCGCTGCGGGCGAAGCCGGGGGTGGGGACCAGGACGAGGCGGTCTCGGGGCGGGAGCGCACGGGCGAAATCCGCGTAACCCGTTGCCAATTCGGTGAGGCGGGCGCCGGGGAGGAGGCGGCGGCGATCGGGTTGCATGGGGATGTCGGCGACCAGGATCGCGGGGAGGGAGAGTTCCTCGTCGGAGCGGGTGGGGGCGCGCAGGATGTCCGGGGCGGTGGCGGTGGGGCGGCCGTCTCGAAGCGGGAGTAGCCAGCGGGCCCTGGGCGTGCGGTACTGCCACCACGTTCGGCGTGCTCCGGAAGGGAGGGCGATTACCAGCTGGGACAAGGTGCCGGTCTCATCGGCCGCGGCTTCAGCGGGTTGCGGGTTGGTGGCGAGGATGGTTATCGCGCTGGTGAATTCGTCGTTTTCGATTCGGATGCGCTGTAGGGCAGGCAGTTCCATCAGGAGGTCGGGGGCCTCGGCGCGCATGGCGTCGAGGAGTGCTTCGGGGTCGATGTCGTCGCGGAGGTGGACGACGATCTCGGTGTCGGTGCCCGCGAGCGGGGTGGTCGGCACCGGCCAGGCCAGTCGCAGGACCGGGGGTGCGATCGCGGCCAGGTCTTCGGGGACGCCTATGCCGGTGTCGTGCAGGGCGTTCAGCGTCGCCATGCGGGAGAAGCGGATGGATCCGGTCGTGGAGCGGATCTCGATCTCGTCGCCGACGGCGCGCACCGCGGTGAAGCCGACACCGAAGCGGCCGACCTGCGTGGTGTCGGCCTTTCCGGAGGCACGCAGTGCCGTCAACGCGTGCACACCGGAAACACTCAGTGGCGCACCGGTATTCGCGACGTGCAAGCGCCCGTCGAGCACCCGCACGATCAGCGCACCCTCGACACCGGCCTTCGCCGCGGCGTCGGCCGCGTTCTGCGCGAGCTCGGTGAGCAACCGATCCCGGTAGCCCGCGGCCACCAGATCCGCCTCACTGGCACTGTCCTCCCGCAACCGCGTCGGCGAATCCCGCCACGCCGCGAGTGCTCCGGCCCGCAGCTGCGCGGTACCGAACGGGTCCCCCGCTCCGTTCAGCGCGACACCGACGATCCGTGCTCACTGACACCAGCGGACTCCGCGGCATCGCCTTCCGTGGGCGCATCGGCACTCACGTCCGCCTGCTCGCTGACCGTGGCGGTCTCCGCCATGCCCGAAGCAGCGTCGGCGTCCGCCACGACCTCAGCGGTCGGCTCGGCGTCGGCGGTCGGCTCGTTGTCAGCGGTCGGCTCGACTTCTGCAGTCGGCTCGACCTCAGCGGTCGGCTCGACTTCTGCAGTCGGCTCGACCTCTACAGTCGGCTCGACCTCGGCGGTCGGCTCGACCCCAGCAGCCGGCTCGACGTCGGCGTCAGGCGCGGCATCGATGGCGCGGTCGGTCGCGACAGCCTCAGCGGTAACCTCGGCAACCGGCGCGATCTCGGCCGTGACGACCTCTTCGGCCGACTCCGGCAGCGCACCCTCGGCGAGCGCCGAACGCTCGGCCGCCACCGCGGCGACTGCTTCCGCCTCGGCGGTCTCCTGCTGATCGCCCGCCTGCTCTGCCGCGGCCACGCCGACCTCGGTCAACGTGTCAGCGGAACTCTGCTCGGTCGCGGACTCGGAGGCCGAGGTGGCCGGGTCGGCGATCGTTTCAGCGGTGACCTCGACGACCTCGATCGCCGGGTCGGTGGTCGTCTCGGCGACGACCTCCACGACCACCGTGGCGGGGTCGGCGTGCTCAGCCGCGGCATCGTCGACCACCGGTGCCTGGTCGTCGGCGGGTGCGGCCTTGTCGATCGCCTCCTCGACCGCGGGCCGGACGATCTCGACGAAATCCACCGCGTGGTCGTCGAAGGCCTCGTACAGGGGCGAACCGTTGCCGCTGGGGGCGACCACGTCGGAGTGCGCGCCGCAGCCGTAGGCGACGTGGACAACGTGCCCGTCGGCGCCCATCGCATTGCCGCAGACGCCGAAGGACTCGCGCAGGGCGCCGGCCAACGGCAGGTAGAAGCCGCACAAACCACAGGTCGACGGGGCGGCCTTGGCCATTTCGGTGTCGGGACCGAACTCGGTGAACCAGCGCTCGGCGGCATCGGCGCGGCCTTCGACGCTGAGCACCTGCACGCGGCCGAGGCCGACCTCGCGGGCCACCTCGTCGATCACCGGATCGCCCGTGGCCACGTAGCCGGGGACGAGGCGGGGGTCGTCGGTGGGCGCGGCGAGCAGGTCGCCGGGGCCGAGGTCGCCGGGGCGGACCCGCTGGTCCCACGGGATGAAATCGGGGGCGATCAGGGCGTCGAGGGCAGGCAGCAACGCCGACTCGCTGACCGTCGCGTGGTCGGCGCCGGGGGGCGCGGCGACGACGACGGCCCACTGCCAGCCGCGGTAGCCGGGCAGGGTCGCCTCGAACCGGTGGGTGGCCGCGGTGTCGTCCTCGGCGCTCACCCCCAGATGGACTCCTACCCCGTCGGGTTCCAACGCGACGAGCGCACGACGTGCGACCTCGGCCGCGTCGGCCAGAACGGGACGCACGCCGGACTCCGAAACAGATACTGCGCTCACGGCATACATTTTGCCGTATGAAGTGCAATCGCAGTTCGTTGGCCGTCGCAGTGCTGGTCAGTGTGCTCGGCGCGGGGGCTTGTGGCGGACCCGGCGAGCCCGGACCGCCGCGCTTGCGAGTCGAGGTGATCGGCTCGTCACCGCACGATCCGAAGGCCTTCACCCAGGGCCTGGAAGTGGTCGACGGCGTCCGCTACGAGAGCACCGGAATGTGGGGCGTGTCGACCGCGCGGGCCGCCGACCAGCGCACGGGCGCCGAAACCGCTCGTGTCGACCTGCCTGGCCGGGTGTTCGGCGAGGGCATGACCAGGGCGGGCGCGATCGTCTGGCAGCTGACCTGGAAGGACGGCTTCGCCATCGCCCGCGACCCGGTGACCCTCGCCGAAACCGGTCGCGCCGACTACGCGGGTGAGGGCTGGGGTTTGTGCGCGCAGCCACACCGGCTGGTGATGAGCGACGGCACCGGCACGCTCACCTTCCGCGACCCGGTGACCTTCGCGCAGACCGGTTCGGTGACCCTGTCCGGCTACGGCGATCCGAAGCCGAACGAGCTCGACTGCGCCGAAGACGGCACGGTCTACGCGAACAACTACCCGACGGACGAAATACTGCACATCGATCCCCAGACCGGCCGGATTCTCGCCGTCATCGAGGCGGGCGGGCTGCTCACGCCCGCCGAACGAGCGGGCGCCGATGTGCTCAACGGCATCGCTCACCTGCCCGGCACCGATCGGTTCCTGCTGACCGGAAAGTACTGGCCGCGCATTTTCGAAGTGCGGTTCGTCGGGAAATAACAGGGTGTGGCCGACATTGCCGCGGCGCGAGTGAACACGCACAGCCCGAGTGCGACAGAATTGGACTTGTGACGACGCCCCGCGATCCATCCGGTCCCGACCGTGGTCGCCGGGACGGTACCGCCGCCGATCCGCACCCCGGCTACGGCCAGTACCCGCCGCGCGCGCCGCGCAAGGTCTTCCCCCGGCCCGAACGGCCGCTGCCCGCCGAGCCGCCGACAGTCCGGTCGAAAAGCCTGTTCCACCGCAACCGCCCCGTCGATCCCGCCGCGCCGACCACCCCGGTGCCGAACGCGGGGCAGGCCAGGCGCCCACCGGACCCTCGCGACGAGCATCCGAAACGCCGACCGATCCCGCCGCGCGACGAGCCCGCACCACCTCGCGATGAGTATCCGGTTCCAGGCCGCGACGACCTCGGTCCCGAAGGCACCCGCCCCTTCCCTCGCGACGAGGGCGCCGACGACCCGGTCAACCAGCGCGTCCCCCGCAAACTCACCGTCACCCGGGTAGCCGCCATGCGCAGCCGTGAACTCACCGAACGCGGCATCGCCACCTTCCAGCGCGCCGCCAAGGCCGACGGCGCCGATCAGTCCGGCCTGACCGCGCTCACCTACGCCACCATGGCGAACTTCGCGCTCGACGCCGCGATCGCCGTGGCCCTGGCCAACACCCTGTTCTTCGCCAGCGCCACCGCCGAATCCAAGACCAAGGTGGCCCTGTACCTGCTGATCACCATCGCCCCGTTCGCGCTGATCGCGCCCCTGATCGGCCCGCTGCTCGACCGGCTGCAACGCGGTCGCAGGCTGGCGCTGGCGACGACCTTCGCCCTGCGTGTGGGTTTCGCGCTGCTGTTGATCTTCAATATCGACACCTGGGGCCTGTATCCCCTTGCCCTGTGCATGATGGTCGGCTCGAAATCCTTCGCGGTCCTCAAGAGCGCGGTGACTCCGCGCGTGCTGCCACCGGATATCGACCTGGTGCGCACCAATTCCCGGCTGACCGTCTTCGGGCTGGTCGGCGGCACCATCGGCGCGGGCGCGCTGGCCGCACTCGCCGCCCTGATCGCCGGTTCCACCGGCGCGCTGATCTTCGCCATCGGCATCGCCATCGCGGGCGCGTATCTCAGCTTGCGCATCCCGCGCTGGGTCGAGGTGACCGAGGGCGAGGTCCCCGCGACGCTGACCTATCACGGCCCCGACGCCCATACCGAGGTCATCGAACGCGGCCAGGAATCCTCGGTGCCGCCGCGGAAACGGCGTCAGCCACTCGGCCGCGCCGTGGTCACCGGCCTATGGGGCAACAGTTCGATTCGCGTGCTCACCGGCTTCCTCACCTTCTACATCGCCTTCGTCGCCAAGGGTTCGGGCGGCAGTCCCACCGAACAGGCGGCGATGCTCGGTCTGGTCGGCGCGGCGGCGGGCATCGGCAACTTCGGCGGCAACGCGACCGGCGCCCGACTGCAACTGGGCAGGCCGTCGCCGGTGGTACTCGGCTGCACCGGCGCGTGCGCGGTGGTCGCGCTGTTCGCGGCGTTCACCGGAAACCTGTTCGGCGCGGCGGTGGCCGCGCTGGTGGCCTCGGCGGCCAGCGCGCTCGCGAAGGTATCCCTCGACGCCGCCATCCAGGACGACCTGCCCCCGGAGTCGATCGCGTCCGGCTTCGGCCGCTCGGAGACCGTGCTGCAACTGAGCTGGGTCATCGGCGGGGCGGCCGGTGTGCTGATGCCGACGGAGTACTGGAAGGGTTTCGCGTTGATCAGCGTGATCCTGCTGGCCGGACTGTTGCAGACTTTCGTCAGCTACACCGGGCACTCGCTGCTGCCGGGTCTGGGCGGCAATCGCCCCCAGCACGTCGAGCAGGAAGTGCCAAGCACCCATCCGAGAGGGACAGGAGACCCCACCTGGTGAGCAAGCTCAACGCTCGAACGATCGTCGCGCTGGTCGCGGCCGGACTGTTCGCTGTCGTCGCGGTGACCGCGGTGTGGGTGGGGGTGGCGGTATCGAAGGCGCCCGCGCACAACCCGCAGCTCACCGCGTACGCGAACGGCACGACGATCACCGTCGACCCGTTCATGTACTGCACGGTGCGGATGGAGGAATGCCGGTACGGCGAGACCGCGCCGCTGGAGGTCCCCGCCGGTGCACCGGTGCAGCTCTCGCTGCCCGACGCGGTCTCCGAATCACCCTGGCTCATCCAGCTGATCTACCAGCGCCCCAGCGGCGAACAGCTGGACCGGGTCCTCAGCTTCGCCGATTACCCCGAGCGCGCAAGGGCCCTCACCATCGAGTCGCAGCCCGAACCCGACCTGCGCCTGATCGGCATCGAGGTACAGCTGCCGATCCTGGCCCGCGATATCGCCACCGGCCGCGAAACCTATGTCCCGCACGCCGCGTGGTCGATCGTCACCCCGGAGCCGGCGCCTCGCGAGTCCTGAGCCATGAAAACGAAAACCGGCCCCGAACGAATTCGTTCGGGGCCGGTCTTGTCGAAACTCAGTGATCGAGTTCGCGAGCCACGGCCCGCACAACCTCGGAAATACGCTGGGACATCTTGCGGTCCGGGTACTTTCCGCGCCGCAGATCCGGCTGCACAGTGCTCTCGAGCAGCGTGATCATGTCCTCGACCAGGCCGTGCAGTTCATCGGGCGACTTGCGCGGCCCGGCGTCCTTGCGCGCGGGCGTGTGCCCACGGTCGCGGTCGCGCACAACAGTCGGCGGCGCCTCCAGCACCGTCACGCTGAGCGCCTGCGGGCCACGGCGACCGGCGGCCATGCCGAATTCGACACGCTGTCCGGGCTTGAGGCCCTCGACGCCCTCGGGCAGCGCGGACGAGCGCACATAGACGTCCTCGCCCTCGTCTTGAGACAGGAAGCCGAAGCCCTTCTCGACGTCGTACCACTTCACCCGGCCGGTCGGCACTGCGCTCACCCGTTCATCATTCGGCACCCGAACCCTTGTGGCCCGGGTTACACAATTTTGCTTGTCGCGAAAAGAACGCGCCCCCCAACAAGGCGGGACGCGATGTGGTGCGAGTCTACCCCGGTGGCTATAACGCGAGCACATCAGTTTTACGGTTCACCGGTGACGAATTCACCAGATCCGGCTTCGCCCGGTCCGCGACGCTCCGGCGATCGCCTGCTGCACGCGGCACTTGTCCTGTTCGGGATCGGAATTCTCGCGGTGATCGCGATCTTCGTGACGCCGATCGTGTCCGACAGCGATCCGGGGTTGTGGCTGTACGGCCTGGCGATGCTGGCACCCGCCGGCTTCCTGCTCGCGCTGATTTTCGCGCTGTGGTCGGGCCGACGCGCACGCTGATGCGTCAAACGATTACCCCGCCACATGCCTTCCAGCTAAACATGTGACCTTCGTCACATAACGGCGCGGTCACGAAGTGAGCGCACAGCTGTCGCACACATTCGGCACCGCGACTACCTGCGCGGACACATCGGGGATCACCCTGAGATGACCCCGAGACCCACCGGGACCCGCCGGTTACCAAATAGTGACATTCGCCGCTGACCGTCGTACCGTTTCTCTCAGCCGGGGTAACCCCCGGAACCACCGGCCCGCCGCATCGAACCTCATCCCGCGGGTACCGGACCCCGATTGGAAAAAAGGGATGAGGGCGGACCGGGAGACCTCTCAGTCCGGGCCACATGCAGGTGCGAACGAGAGGAAGAAACCCGATATGAGTGGACGCCACCGCAAGCCGACTTCCACCGGGCGCACTGCTGCCAAGGTCGCCGTCACCGGCGCGATCTTCGGCACCGCAGCCGCAGCCCTCGCCGGAAACGCCAGCGCGGCCCCTGACTCCGACTGGGATCGCCTCGCACAGTGTGAAGCCGGCGGCAACTGGGGCATCAACACCGGCAACGGTTACCAGGGTGGGCTGCAGTTCTCGCCCTCCACCTGGAACGCACACGGTGGTGGCGAGTACGCCGCCTCCGCCAACAACGCCACCCGCGAACAGCAGATCGTGGTGGCCGAAAAGGTTCTCGCTTCCCAGGGTTGGGGCGCTTGGCCCTCCTGCTCCTCGCAGCTCGGCCTGAGCAGCGGACCGTCCGAGCGTGTCGCTCCCTCGGCGCCGAGCTGGGCTCCGCAGGTCACTGTGCCGCAGGTGCAGGATCCGAGCCAGGAAGTGTTCTCGGCCGTCGACCGCGCCCTCACCGTCGTGCAGCAGCAGGGCATCGCCGTGCCGCAGCAGGCTCTCGACTTCGTCAACTCCGCCAAGGGTTCCCAGCTGGACCCGGCCGTGATCGACTTCTTCCAGGCGAACAAGGGTCTGCTGCCCTCCTGATCGCCGGTAGACACAACAAGAGCCCGCATCCTCGAGGATGCGGGCTCTATGTTTTTCTCGTCCGAATTACACCCGGTTGATGGTGGTCTGAGGGTGCACGTACGGCAGCGTCGCGGCCGGGACGGGAAACTCGGTGTCCTCACCGAAAGGCGAGAGATTACCGGCACGGGTCGACGACAGTTCGGTCACGGCGTGCTCGCCGTCGGCCACCTCGGGCCAGCCGTTGTCGACGTAGGGTTTCTTCGATTTGTTCACCACCGGCTCATTCTGGCATACGCAACACGTAGGCTCGATCGGTGATCGCGACAGACTCTCTCGCCGATTGGCTCGGTGCGCGCACCGATGCCCAGCTGGTGAAATTGCTGCAGTTGCGGCCGGACCTGGCGGTGCCGCTGCCCGCGTCGATGTCGGTGCTCGCGGTGCGCGCTCAGCAGCGCGCGTCGGTGTTGCGGGCCGCCGACGACCTCGACACGCTCGAGTTCGCGATCATCGAGGCGCTCACGACCAATGAGGACGCCCGCACGATCGGCTCCGAACTCACGCGGCTGACCCGCACCACCCTGCACGCGCAGCTCAAGGATCGCGTCACCAAGACCGCGTTCACCGCCGCGCTGACCCGTCTGCTCGATCGCGCACTCGTCTGGCAGGTCGGCGACGACCTCGACCTGACACCCAGCGCCGCCGAAGCCCTCCCCTGGCCGCTCGGTGCGACGACAGCGCTGCCCGACGCCCTCACCGAGCCCGAGGTCATCGCGGCGCTGGCCACGGCGAGTCCACCCGACCGCGCGCTGCTGGACAAACTCGCGACCACCGGCCCGCGCGGTCGCACCAGGGATGCCGCGCCCGGCACCGACCCCGCTCGACCGGTACCGCGCCTGCTCGCCGCCCGGCTGCTGCACTGGATCGACGACGAGACCGTGGAGTTGCCCGTCACCGTCGGCCAGATCCTGCGCGGCGAACCCGTCACCGACCCGCACGCGCTCGCCCCACCCAAACCCGCACTCGTCAAGAACGCCGCCACCGAGGTGAACGCCGTCGGCGCGGGCGAAGTGGGCGAGCTGCTGCGCGATGCGGGCGACCTGATCGACGCACTCGGCACGCTGCCCGCCCCTGCCCTGCGCGCAGGCGGACTCGGCGTGCGCGAAGCGCGCAGACTGGCCAAACAGACCGGCATCGACGAACAGCGCACCGGCCTGCTGCTCGAATTGCTGGCCGCCGCGAAACTCGTCGAGAAGGGGCTGCCCGAGCCGACACCCGACCTCGACGCCACCGACGACTTCTGGGCGCCGACGCCCGCCGCGGATTCCTGGCTCGACGCCCCACCCGCCACCCGCTGGGTGACGCTGGCGCAAGCGTGGCTGGAGCTGGATCGGATGCCGTGGATGATCGGCATGCGCGACGCCGCCGACAAGCCGATCGCGGCCCTGTCGGCGGAGCTGCGTGTCCCGCACGCGGTGCGTGACCGCGCGGCGATCCTCGGCCTGCTCGCCGAGTATCCGACCGGCACCGCCGTGACCCCCGCCGACATCGGCAAGCTGCTGGCTTGGCGAATGCCACGTCGTCGCAGGCACTTCCGCCTCGAAGCCGTCACCGCGACCCTCGCTGAAGCAGCGATCGTCGGCCTGCTCGGGCGCGGTGCCCTCGACTCCGCCGCCAGGGCCCTGCTGCACGGTTCCGTCGCCGACGCCGAATCGGAAATGGCCGCGGCACTGCCGAAACCGGTCGACCACGTCCTGGTCCAGGCCGACCTGACCGTGATCGCGCCCGGCCCGCTCGTCCCGGAACTGCGCGGCAAGATCGCCCTGGTAGCCAACGTCGAATCAGCGGGCGCCGCGACGGTGTACCGGGTCAGCGACGCCACGGTCCGGCGTGCCCTGGACGCCGGACTCACCGCCGCCGAACTCCACGCCCTGTTCGCCACCCACTCGCGCACCCCCGTGCCGCAGTCGCTGACCTACCTCATCGACGACGTGGCCCGCCGCCACGGCCAGCTCCGGGTCGGCATGGCCCAGTCCTTCCTCCGCAGCGACGACCCGGCCCTGCTGGCCCAGGTCCTCGCCGCCCCCGTAGCCGAAACCCTGGCTCTGCGCGCTATCGCCCCCACCGTGGCGATAGCGCTGGCCCCGCTGACCGAGATGCTCGACCAGCTCCGCAAAGCGGGCTTCGCCCCCGCCGGCGAGGATTCCGGCGGCGCCATCGTCGACCTGCGCCCCCGCGGCGCGCGGATTTCGGTCCGCCCGCTGGCGCGCAGGCCCTACCGGCCGACCCCGCCGAACGACGACCAGCTCTCCCAGCTGGTCACCGAACTCCGCGCGGGCGAACGCGCCGCGGGCGCTCGCACCGGCCGCTCGGTCCGCACCGACGGCACCCGCACGGGCACGGCGGCCACCCTCGCACTACTCCAGCTGGCCGCGCGAGTAGGCCGCCCGGTGAACATCGGCTACGTCGACGCCCAGGGCGTGGCGACCCAACGGGTAGTCGAGCCGCTCCGGGTGGGCAACGGCCAACTCGACGCGGTGGACCCGGTCAGCGGTGCCACCCGCCACTTCACGCTCCACCGAATCGCGTCGGTGGCCCTGCTCGATTAGGGCTTGGCCATGCAGAAGGTCGTCTTCGGCTCGGCAACCGTCCGGAACTGCGTGGCGTCCGCCCCGCACAGCAGCTCATCGGTCTGCCCGTCGATCCGCTTGACCACCTTGAACGACGCCTCCGGCGCGGTGCAGGCGACCGACTCGGCGGGCCGCGTCCCCGCGTCCGCGTAACAGCTGCCCTCGGCGAAGTTGGGCGCCAGGCACAGGGTGTTCTTCGCGTCCCCGACCGTGCCGTTGAAGGCGGCGTTGCCCGCGGTGCAGTCCGTGGCGCCGAGCTTCACGATCCGGTAGTTGGACTTCGCCGACGAGCAGTCACCCACCGTCGCCTTCATCGCATCGGCGGCGTTGTCACTGACCTCCACGCACGAACCCACCGCGACAGCACCGGCCGACGACGAATCATCGGACGAGCACGAAACCACCGCACCGACCAGTGCCATCGCGGCCACCGGTCCGAGCACGATCCGCGCCAACAGTCGCTTCTCTGGGAAAATCACTGAAAACCTCACTCACCGAATGGTTCAGGGCGAACACAACCGCCGGTGACGATACCCAAGTGCCCCGCGCCCGCGCTCCCCCGTCGCGCAACCTGTCTACCATCACAAGATGACCCTCGACGACGTCGCAGGCGAGCTGTACACCCTCGACCCCGGCGAGTTCGTGTCGACCCGCGCCGAGCGCGCCGCCCAGGCCCGCGCCGACGGTGACCGCGACCTGGCCAAGGCCATCACCGCACTGCGCAAACCCACCGTCGCCGCCTGGACGGTCAATCTGCTGGCCCGCCACGCGCCGCAGGAGATCGCCGCGCTTCTCGATCTCGGCGATGCCCTCCGGTCGGCTCAACGGCAGCTCTCCGGCGACAAGTTGCGTGCCCTCGGCACCCAGCGTCAGCAGGTCGTGAACGCGATGACCAAGCGAGCCGCCGAGCTGGTCGCCGAACACGACCGTCCGGCGACCGAGCAGGTGCTGCGCGAGGTCGGCCAAACCCTCACTGCCGCGCTGGCCGACCCTGAGGTCGCCGACCTGGTCCGTGCCGGTGTCCTGCCGACCACCGTCACCTATGACGGCTTCGGTCCGGCCGGTCTGGTCGCGATCACCGGCGGAAAGGCCACGCCGAAGAAGCGCACGAGCAAACCCGCCCCGAAAGACACCGAAGCCGCGCGCCGAGCCGAGGCAGAGAAAGAACTCGACGATGCCGAATCCGGTCTGGCGGCCGCCCGCGCCGATCGCGATGAGGCCGAAGCCGCTGCCGCACAGGCGAAATCCGACCTCAACGCGATCGAGACCCGGATCACCGAGCTACGCGAAGAGCTCGAACACGCTGAACAGCAACGCCACTTCGCCCACACCGCCGAACATCGGGCACGTGGTGAATTCACTGCCGCGCGTGGTCAATTCGACCGGATGCAGCGCTGGGTCGAGCGAGCCCGCGCACGTCTGCGCGAGGACTAGGAACCCAGCGTGCCCGGATAGAGGAACGCGTCACGCGGCGGCCTTGTGCCATCGAGCCATTCGGCCAGGAACTCGCCCAGCGGCATCGAGGTCCGGCTCTGCAGGAACGCCCGGAACTCCGGCATCGAGGCATGGCCGTCGCGATGTGCGTTCACGAAATCCCTGATCGCCGTGAAGAACACATCCTCACCGATCAGCTTGCGCAAGGCATGCAGGAACAGTGGGCCGCGGTAGTAGACGGAGGTGAACTCGTCGCCGACGCCGGGAGCGGCCAGCGCGATCTTCCAGAACTTGGGCTCGTCGAGGTATTTCGCGATCGTGTCGCGATACTCGGTGTCCACATCGGCGTGGTCGATGCGCTCGGGCCACAGATAGTCGGCGGTGTAGCTGGCGAAACATTCGTTGAGGCAGATGTCGGACCACTGCCGCACCGACATGGTGTCGCCCCACCATTGATGGGCCAGCTCGTGCACCACGGTGTTCAGATCGGTCCACGGCGCGTACGTCGGCCGGGTCTGGGTCTCCAGCGAGAACGGCAGCTCCGTATCCACGTAGATGCCACCCGCCACGTCGAACGGGTAAGGGCCGTAGAGGTTTTCGAGGAAGTCGAGGATCTCGGGCAGCCGCTGCTCGTCTTCGCGATTCCCCTCCGATTCCGGCGCGAACGCGCTCAGTACCGCGGTCCCGTTCGCCCGCCGCTGTTCGAGGAAGGTGAAATGGTCCACCGCGACCGTGGTCAGGTAGCCGATTGTGGGCTGTCGGGTCTCCCATGTGGTGAACAGCCGACCGTCGCGCACCACGTGCTCGGTGCGATCACCGGTCGACATGACTTCCCACTCGGCGGGCACCGTGGCGTGCAGCGTGAAGGTCGCCTTGTCCAGCGGGGTGTCGTTGAGCGGGTACCAAGTGCTCGCGCTGTGCGGCTCGCCGATGGCGAACGCGCCACCGCTGGGCGCGTAGGTCCAGCCTTCGCCCTCGGTATCGACAGCCCCGCCCGCGTAGTCGACGATGATCCACATCGGCAGTCCGGGCGGCAGTGGCAGCAGTGGCGTAACCACCAGTTCGTGCGCGCCGTCATGGGCGAACCCCGCGGGCTGCCCGTTCACCGTCACCATCAGCACCTCGGGCCCGCTGTAGTCGAGGTTGAACTGCTCCAGCGGCTGGGTCACGCGACCATCGATGCGGGCGGTGCCGCGCAGGTAGTGATCGCCGGGTTCGTAGTCGATCGATACGTCGTAGTGGGTGACGTCGTAGCCACCGTTCCCGTCGAGCGGATAGTACGGATCACCCAGCCCAGGCGCCCCGATCAACGACGGATCCGCCGCTACCGGACGAATTCCCAGCGCCACCAGCGCGAACACCACGCACAACCCGGACGACCATCGCATGTCGAGGACACCTTTCGCCGACCGGATCGCACGGACCCGACCATCGTCGCAGGCGCACGCCACGGACCCTAATAAGCCCAGGCCGGGGTACGCCTCATGGGCGCCGACGCGCCAGCGTTCATCAGCCGCGCACGGCCGGAGCGAAGGCGGAGGTTACGCCTAGCCCAGGTCGGAGGGCAGCTGCTGTGGGTCGAGCAGCAGGCGTTTGGTCGCCGTCCGCTTCACCCGCGCGGCCAGCGCCAGGTTCTGCGCGAGCAGCCGCCATTCGACCTCGTTGATGGCCTGGCAGGCCCGCTCGATCACCGCGTCGTCGCGCGTGCCCCAGGCGATCGGCATGGCGGTGACCAGCTGCCAGCGTTCGCCGACCTGGCGAGGGGCACGATCGGTGCGCACCGCGATGGCGGGTACCCGCTCACCCGGCTGCGGTGCGTGTCCCGGCAGGGCGCGCACCTTGCGGGTGATCAGCGCCCAGCTGCGCTCCGGCGCGGCGGGTTCGGCGATGTCGACCAGAGCGAGCAGCACGATGCCGCCCGGCTCAGCGTCGCTGACGACGGCGGGTACGAGAACACCGTCGTGGTAGAGCTTTTCGATACTGGAGCGGTGCGGCGTCCACAACGCCACCCACAGCGCGATGCCCGCGATGAGCACGCACACCACCGCGAGCAGAAACCCCCACGCCTGCCCACTCCACACCAGCGCCACCGTGGCCGCGACGGCGAGACCGGCGACCAGCAGGGCCACCAGGCGCAACCTACGCAACCCGGTGAACGTCTCGTTCACCGCATGAGCGTGTTCACGGTCGACCACGAATTCGAAGCGGCGCACGCCTTCCTTCCTAGCACAAGTTGCGGAGGAATTGCCTCCGCTTATCTGCCGAGGGGTTCGCACTTCGCACGCTACCCCCCTTTGACCTGGCGAACAGTGCTACACGCCGTCCCCGATGGGCGGACCGAGCAGGTCGTCGGCGTCGACGATGCGGTAGGCGTAGCCCTGCTCGGCGAGGAAGCGCTGCCGGTGGGCGGCGTATTCGGCGTCTAGGGTGTCGCGCGCGACCACCGAATAGAAATGCGCCTGCCCCCCATCCTGTTTCGGCCGCAGTAGCCGACCGAGGCGCTGGGCCTCTTCCTGGCGGGAACCGAAGGTGCCCGAAACCTGCACCGCCACCGACGCTTCCGGTAGATCGATGGAGAAGTTGGCGACCTTGCTCACCACCAGCACCGGGATCTCACCGGAGCGGAAGGCGTCGAACAGCGCCTCACGCTCCCTGTTCTTGGTGGCGCCGGTGATGACCGGAGCGTTCAGGTCGACACCCAGCTCGTCGAGCTGATCCAGGTAGGCGCCGATCACCAGGGTGGGTGCGCCCTGGTGGCGGGCCAGGATGGACTCCACGACCGGGATCTTGGTGCGCGCGGTGGAACACAGCTTGTAGCGCTCCTCCGGCTCGGCGGTGGCGTAGGCCATGCGCTCGGCGTCGGTGAGCGTTACCCGCACCTCGATGCAGTCGGCCGGCGCGATCCAGCCCTGCGCCTCGATGTCCTTCCACGGGGCGTCGTAGCGTTTCGGGCCGATCAGCGAGAACACGTCACCCTCGCGGCCGTCCTCACGTACCAGCGTGGCGGTGAGGCCGAGCCTGCGGCGTGACTGGAGGTCGGCGGTCATCCGGAAGACCGGCGCGGGCAGCAGGTGCACCTCGTCGTAGATCACCAGGCCCCAGTCGCGGCTGTCGAACAGCTCGAGGTGCTTGTACTCGCCCTTCGATTTGCGCGTGATGACCTGGTAGGTGGCGATGGTGACCGGGCGGATCTCCTTGCGCTCGCCGGAGTACTCGCCGATCTCCTCCTCGGTGAGCGTGGTGCGCGCCAGCAGCTCGCGCCGCCACTGCCTGCCCGCCACGGTATTGGTGACCAGGATCAAGGTGGTGGCCTTCGCCTTGGCCATCGCGGCCGCGCCGACCATCGTCTTGCCCGCGCCACACGGCAGCACGACCACCCCGGAACCGCCCGCCCAGAAGGAGTCGGCGGCCATCTCCTGGTAGTCGCGCAGGTGCCACTTGCCCTCGGTGTAATCGAGGCCGATGTCGTGCGCCTCGCCGTCGACATATCCGGCCAGGTCCTCCGCGGGCCAGCCGATCTTCAACAGCATCTGCTTGATGTGGCCACGCTCGGACGGGTGCACGATCACGGTGTCGTCATCGATACGGGCGCCGAGCATCGGCGCGATCTTCTTGTGCCGCAACACTTCCGCGAGCACCGCCCGATCCAGGCTGACCAGGCACAGCCCGTGCGCGGGATGCTTGACCAGCTGCAACCGGCCGTAGCGGCCCATGGTGTCGACGATGTCGACGAGCAGCGGCTGCGGCACGGCATAGCGCGAGAAGTTCACCAGCGCGTCGACCACCTGCTCGGCATCGTGGCCCGCCGCGCGGGCATTCCAGAGCGCCAGCGGCGTGATCCGATAGGTGTGCACGTGCTCGGGCGCACGTTCCAGCTCCGCGAACGGGGCAATGGCCTGCCGCGCGTTGCCTGCCAGCTCGTGGTCGACCTCGAGCAGCAGGGTCTTGTCGCTTTGCACGATCAGCGGACCGTCTGTCACACGTTGCTCCTGTGCTTATCGGCGGCTGGCGCCGCGGGTTTTCGGCCTCGTAACCCCGAATCCGAGGGGCGATACTCCGGCTTCGCCGTTACGTCTCGCCCCTCGGATCCGGGGCGGCCGAAAACGTGGTGGGCGAGTTGGGAGTCCGTAGGTGGGCTCGTCGGGTGCGGCATTTCACTCGTGAGGGAACCCCGGATCCCGGGTGAGGAAACGTGGCTTTTGTCGATTGTACGGACCAGGACCGACATGACCTGGGCGGACAAACAGGGACAGCGATGGTCGGCCGGTCCAGCAGGTGTCGACTGGACCGCGACAATGCCTTCCTGACCGGCGCAAACTCAGTGCATGCTTCAGACAACGGCGGTTCTCGGGGTTACGGCGGCGGCGCTCGGCATGGTGCTGACACCGGGTCCGAACATGATGTATCTGGTCTCGCGCACCGTCGCGCAGGGGCGTCGGGCGGGGATGATCTCGCTCACGGGGGTCGCGGCGGGGTTCGGGGTTTACCTGATGGCGGCCGCGGCGGGGATCACGGCGGTGTTCGCTGTTGTTCCCGGGCTGTATATGGCGGTGAAGCTGGCGGGTGCGGCGTATTTGCTGTGGCTGGCCTGGCAGGCGATCCGGCCGGGTGGGGTCTCGGTGTTCGCGCCCGCCGACCTGCCGCACGACCGCCCGCGGCGACTGTTCACGATGGGATTGGCCACCAACCTGCTCAATCCGAAGATCGCGATCATGTACATGGCGCTGATCCCCCAGTTCGTCGACCCCGATCGCGGCGCCCTCTGGTTGCAGAGCCTGTCGCTGGGAGCCATCCAGATCACGGTCGCCCTCACGGTCAACGCCATGATCGTCCTCGGCGCCGCCGGCCTGGCCACCTTCCTCGCCGCCCGCCCCCTGTGGCTGCGCACCCAGCGCTATCTCATGGGCACCGCCCTCGGGACCATCGCCGTTCTCCTCGCCACCGACAAGGCCCGCCCCACCCCCGCCTGACCTGACAGCTTGTCGCTAGGCCCCGCCACCACCACCCGACTGCGACGCCTGGTAACCATGATGTGTCTCTACCAAGGGCGGGGCCCGCCCTGATCTGGACTGACCGGAGGGTGCGACGCAGGAGTGCCCGGAGGGAGGGAAGATCAGGGGCCCGAAAGGCTCCGCCTCGAGCGCGCCAGCGCTCCATAAACAGGGAGCGTGCCGTGAGCGTTGAGGTGCTGGTGGGGATCTTGGCGGCGGGGCCCTCGGTGACGGAGCTCGATTCGGCGGTCACGGCGGTGCATCGGGGCGGCGAGATGATGGGGGTCATCTCGTTCGCGGCGTCGGGGGCGCTGGTCGCGGTGCGTAAGCGGCTCGATCTGTTCGGGATGGTGGTGCTGGCGTGCGCGACCGCGCTCGGTGGCGGAATCGTGCGTGACCTGCTGATCGGGCGGACTCCCCCGGCCGCGTTCACGGATCTGACCTACCTGTCCGCGTCGATGGTGACCGCGCTGATCCTGTACTTCATCGCACCGTCGCCGCGCCTCACCAAGGGCCCGCTCGAAGTCGCGGATGCGATCGGGCTCGGGCTGTTCTGCGTCACCGGCACGGTGATCGCCGACTCGGCGGGACTCGGCGCACCCACCGCCGCCCTGCTCGGCATGACGACCGCGATCGGCGGCGGCGTGCTCCGCGATGTGCTCAGTGGCGAGGTGCCGAGCGTGCTGCGTCCCGATCAGGACCTCTACGCGATCCCCGCGCTGTTCGGGGCGGCCGCCACCGCCGCGCTGCTGCACTTCGACGTGTACGAAGCGTGGACCGGGCTGCTCGCCGCGGCGGGGGCGGTGGGTTTCCGCCTGCTGGCCCGCCACTACCAGTGGCACGCACCGCTGGCCCGCCACGCGCGTGACTGACTCGCGTCAGCGCACGGCGATGCCGGTTCGGAGCCGGCGGATTCCTTCGTCTATTGTCTCGTCGCGCTTGCTGAAGGTGAAGCGCACCAGATGTTTCCAGTCATCAGGGTGATCGGCGAACACGCTCACCGGCACGGCGGCGACGCCGAGTCGCGCGGGGAGTTCACGGCAGAACGCCAGTCCGTCCTCGGCGCCGAGCGGCCGGATATCGGCGCAGACGAAGTAGCCGCCGTCGCTGGCCGAGACCGTGAAACCGGTGTCGCGCAACGCCTGCGAGAGCCGCGTTCGCTTATCTGCCAGCCCGTCACGCTGAGCGTGCACCCAGGCCGATTCCTCGTTGATCGCATGCGCGACGGCGGGCTGGAACGGCCCACCACCGACAAAGGTGAGGAACTGTTTGGCCGCGAGTACACCGTCGAGTAGTGGCGCGGGCGCACAGGCCCAACCGATCTTCCAGCCGGTGACATTGAAAGTCTTTGCCGCACTGGATACCACGATGGTGCGCTCGCGCATCCCGGGCAGCGTGCAGATGCTGATGTGCTCGGTGCCGTCGTAGACGAGGTGCTCGTACACCTCGTCGGTCAGCACCAGCAGATCGTGTTCGACGGCCAGTTCGGCGATCGCGGTGAGGTCGGCGCGGTCAAGCACGGCGCCGGTGGGATTGTGCGGCGAATTGATCATCAGCATGCGGGTTTTCGGGGTGATCGCGGCCCGCAGACTGTCCAGGTCGAGCACGAATCGGTCGCCGTCGGGCACCAGGCGGGCCGTCCGTCGCCGTGCGCCGGCGAGGGCGATCGCGGCGGCGTAGGAGTCGTAATACGGCTCGATCAGCACCACCTCCTGGTCCGGCTCCACCAGGCCGAGCACGGTGGCGCTGATCGCCTCGGTGGCGCCGACGGTCACCAGAACTTCGGCGGCCGGGTCGTAGGCGGTGCCGTAGCGGCGGGCTCGGTCGTCGGCGATCGCCTGGCGCAGTGCGGGCATCCCGCGGCCCGGCGGGTACTGATTGAGGCCGTGGGCGATGGCCGCGCGCGCGACCTCGAGCATGCTCGCGGGTCCGTCGGTATCGGGGAAGCCCTGGCCCAGATTCACCGCGTCGTGGCGGACGGCCAGCTCGGTCATTTCGGCGAAGATCGTCGATCCGAAGGGGCGCAGGCGGGCGACGGTGGGCGGCACAGGCGGCATCTCCGCAGCGTATCCCACTGATCGTCGACGTTGCCGAATGATAGCGAACACGCATGTTTCACAAACGTTTTCCCTGTTTGACCTGCGCTATTGTGCGGTTCCCCAACCTCAGCTAGCCTCGCCGTGTTCTACCTCACACACCACAGCGTGGTGGATATCGAAAGGGGCTCACATGGCCTCACCTCTGCTCGACTTCATCCTGCAACCGGCTGCGTCGGAGGTAGCCGGTTCGGCCCTGCGGTTCATCCGCGAACAATTGCTCGGCGGCCAGATCGTCGACATGTTCACCGGTTCGGCCACCCCGGACAACAACATGGGTTCCTCGACCGGCAACCACAACCTCGGATCGTCGACCGGCGATCACAACTGGGGCTCCACCTACCCGTAAACACCCAGGTGCCGCTGACCCCCGCAAGCTCTACTGTGTTGCGGGGTTCAGCGGGGGCGGGCGCCGGACAGTTTTACTACGTTGGCGAAATCGTATGCGGCCCAGATTTTTCCGTCGTGCACTGCGAAGCCGAGCACGCGTACCGGGCGTCCGAACGGTGAGTTCGGGTCGGTGAAAACCAGGCCCGATTTGCCGTTCACCGTGGCGGCGCTCAATTCCAGACCAGGTTCTTCCTGATGCTTGCGCCATAGGCCGAGCGCCAGACGGGCGATTTTCTCTTGCCCAGCAACAATATTCAGCGCCGTCTTGGTGGTCCCACCCGCATCGGCGGTGAAGGTCGCGTCCGGATGCAGGGTCGCGGCTACCGCTGCGACATCGCCGGTGGCCAGCGCGGCCAGGAACCGTTGCACCGCTCGATCGTGCACATCGTCGGCGACCGGCGCCGGTGCCCGTGCCACCGCCCGGCGCGCTCGCACCGCCGATTGCCTTGCCGCATCGGCGGAAACACCGAGGATCTCGGCGATCTCGTCGAACGGCACGCCGAGTCCCTCGTGCAGTACCAGCGCGACCCGCTGCTGCGGCGTCAACGCGTCGAGCACCACCATCGCCGCCATCCGGCTGTCCTGATCGCGCACCACCACGTCCAGCGGATCCGGTGTGCGCGAGGACGCCGCCGCCGAGACGATCGGCTCCGGGAGCCATTGCCCCACATAGGTTTCGCGGCGCACGGCGGCACTTCGCAAGTGGTCGAGGCAGATTCGGCTGACCACCGTCGTCAGCCAGGCGCGCAGATCGTCGATCTCGGACTGGTGCACCCCGGCCATCCGCAGCCAGCTCTCCTGCACCGCGTCCTCGGCGTCGCCGACACTTCCGGTGAGCCGGTAGGCGACCGAAAGCAAGTGCGTTCGATGCGATTCGAACAGGTCGGCGAGAAACGGGGAAACCATCGAGTCAGATCCTACGGAGTACCCCACCGCGCTCCGTCCCACGGGTCGCCGACCGGTGATTCTCCACACGCCATCTCGTCTGTATTACTACTACTGCCAACTACAAGGACGGCGCACTGTGAGTACACCCGAGATCGTGCTGGAAGGAATCGTGTTCGGTGAGTCACCGCGCTGGCACGACGGTCGGCTGTGGTTCTCGGATTGGGGCGCGAACCAGGTGATCGTCCTGGACGAGGATCACCACCCCGAGGTCGTCGCCCGGATTCCGTCGTTTCCGATGTGCATCGACTTTCTCCCGGATGGGCGATTGGTGATCGTCGACTCCGCCGCCAGGCGTCTGCTTCGGCGCGACCCCGACGGGTCGCTCGTCGCCTACGCCGACCTCTCGCCCGTATCGGACAAGCCGTGGAACGACATCGTCATCGACGAGGGCGGCAATGCCTACGTCAACAACATCGGCTTCGACTTCCCCGGCGGGAAGTTCGTCCCCGGCCTCATCGCCCGCATCACCCCCACCGGTGAGGTGCGGCAGGTCGCCGACGGACTCGCGTTTCCGAACGGCATGGCGATCACTCCCGACGGTACGACGCTGATCGTGGCCGAGTCGTACGCCGACCAGCTCACCGCCTACACCATCGCGGCCGACGGTGGGCTGAGTGATCGCCGCGTGTGGGCGGCGACTCCGGGCGATCACCCCGACGGGATCTGCCTCGATGCCGAGGGTGAGCTCTGGTACGCGGACGTGGGCAATCAGCATTGTGTCCGGGTCAGGGAGGGCGGCGACGTGTCGGCGCGGGTCCGGCTCGACCGTGGCACGTTCTCGTGCACACTCAGCCGAGACGGGGATCCTCGGTTGTACGTCGTCGGACAGAGCTGGGGCGACGCCGAAGCAACCGGGCCGACGGGGCAGGTTGTTGCCTTTCCCGCGCCGGCGCCGGGTGCGGGCAGGCCGTGAGAATCCGGCGAGAATTCCGGCGCCGACTGTCAGGATGGCCGGATGTACGAGCACACGCTCACCGACGGCACCGTCTGGCTCACCCGCCCGACCGGGGCCGATATCGACCGCATCGTCGAGTGCTGTCAGGACCCTGATGTGCAGCGCTGGACCACGATCCCCGTCCCGTATCACCGGTCCGACGCCGAGGAATTCCTCGACCGCGTGGTGGCACCCGGCTGGGCGAGCAACGCGCCGGTCTGGGCGATTCGCACCGCCGAGGGCGGCCGGGTCGAAGGCATGGTCGGCCTGCATACGCGCGGCCCGGGTACCTGCGAGATCGGCTTCTGGCTCACTCCCGATCATCGCGGGCGCGGCCTGATGTCGCGGGCGATAAACCTGGTCTGCGACTTCGGTTTCGCCACCGACGGTCTCGCGCTGGACCGGATCACGTGGCGCGCGATCACGGGCAATAACGCCTCGGCCGCCGCGGTGCGCCGCAACGGCTTCCACTACGAGGGGTTGGCCCGATCGGGCGGGGTGCAGCGTGGAGCACGGGTCGACGAATGGGTCGCGGCGCGCCTGCCCACCGATCCCGTCGAGCCGGTCGAGGGGTGGCCCGAGTGGTACCCGAGTGTCAGCGCCGTCGATGGCCGATGACGCGCGGTTCGACTGGTTCGCCGACACCATGGGGGTGCGGGCGGGCGAGCGCGTGCTCGAGCTCGGGCCCGGTTCCGGCGCTTCGCTGACGCGGATCGCGGCCCGGCTCGGCAGCGGACGAATCGTCGGGGTCGACCGCTCGGCAACCGCGCTCGCGCAGGCCGAACGCCGCTGCGCCGCCGAGATCGCCGCCGGACGCGTCCGCCTGGTCGAAGGCGAAATCGGAAAGGTGCGGGCCGACCGGTTGCTGGCCCAGCTCGACGAAGGCGAACGATTCGATCTGATCTTCGCGGTCAACGTCAACCTGTTCTGGACCGGTCCCGCGACCGCCTCCTGGTCGATGATGCGCCGATGCCTCGCTCCGGCCGGCCGCATCTGGCTCTGCTACGGCTATGGCACCCCCGACAGTCCCACCCCACCCACTGACCGCCTCGCCGAACGCCTCGCCACCGCCGGCTACCACTGCACCCCCGTCACCACCGACACCCTTCTAGCCGCCCGAGCAACGCCGATCCCCTGACGATCAAGATCAACAGGCGCAGGAGGCCACTTGGGCGATGCTTGCGTGATCGCCCAGTGATCAACAGCCCAGTGATGGACGCACCCCGGCACGCGGCTCTGATCGGGCGCCAACACTCTGGAGTGGGCGATCGCCTGGGCGGATACCTGCGCTCGGCGGTAGTCGTGATCGAGACGAAACCCGTTGGTGAACAGTCAGTTCGGGCGGTGGGTGGCTCGGCGGGCGGTGCCGCGATGGGCGGAGATCGTCGTCGGGTCCTCGGGCCAGGCGTGTTTGGGGTAGCGGCCGCGTAGGTCGGCGCGGACTTGGGGCCAGCCGTTGCGCCAGAAGGAGGCCAGGTCGGCGGTGACGGCGACGGGGCGCTGGGCCGGGGAGAGCAGGTGGAGCAGGATGGGGGCGCGGCCGTCGGCGAGGGTGGGCGGGTCGGTCCAGCCGAAGATCTCCTGGACTTTGACCGCGAGGACCGGCTGGTCGGCGGAGTAGTCGAGGCGGACGCGGCTGCCGGAGGGGACTTCCAGCCGTTCGGGGGCCAGTTCGTCGAGGCGGGCGGCGGTGGGCCACGGGAGCAGGCGGCGTAGCGCGGTGCCCGCGTCGATGCGGGCGAGGTCGGAACGGCGACGGGCGGTGGACAGTTCTGGCCCGAGCCAGGGGTCGAGGTCGGCGAGGAGTGCGGCATCGTCGACCGCGGGCCATGGTTCGCCGAGGGTGCGGTGCAGGAAGTCGAGACGTTGACGCAGGCTGCGCGCGTCATCGCTCCAGCGCAGTAGGTCCAAACCCTCCGCCCGAAGTCCTTGTCGCACAGCCTGTTCCATCAGCGCCTTGTCGGGATGACGTAACGCCTTCTCCGACAGGATGATCGCGCCCAGCCGTTCCACCCGCCGAGCTACGACATCACCGTCATCCCACCGCACCTCATCGGCCACGACCACCAATCCCGGTGCGGCCTCCCGAGCGAGTTCCTCATCAGCGATGGCCGCCAGGCGAATTCGGCCCTCGGCCCGTCCGGGATCTCGATCAGCGATCGCCACCGCGAGCCACTCCGCCGCGGCCAGCCCCGAACCCGGCGGCAGGGTCACCGCGGTGCCGCCCGCCATGAGATACGTGGACGACCCACTCGACCGCCGCCGAGCCAGCCGCTCCGGCTGGGCCAGCGCGATCAACAGCGCCGCGACATCCCCTTCATAGCCACCACTCTCGTTCCCGGCGCCGGGCCGGTCCCGCCGATCATGGCCCCGACCCGGGGATGGATCGACCTGCGCACCCTCGACAGACCGGGCGAGCTGGTCGTCGGTGTTCGCGACGAGGCGCGTCAGCCGTTGCACTTCCCGGGTCCAGCGGGGTGGGCGTTCGGAGCGCAGGGTGCGCAGGGCAGCTGTCGCGTCGATGCCGGGCGCGAGGGAGTCGTCGTCCATCAGGACCACCATCTCGGCGGCGGCTTTCGCACCGACTCGTGCGGCGCCGTCGAGAAGTGCGCGGGCCAGTCGGGGGTGCAGGCCGAGGTCGGCCATGGCTTTGCCCCTGGGCGTGATGTGGTCGGAATCGTCGAGGGCGCCGAGGGCGCGCAGGACGGTTCGGGCTGCGGCGAGGCCGCCTTCCGGCGGGGCGTCCCACCAGGCGAGGCCGGTTCCGTCGGGGGTGCCCCAGCAGGCCAATTCCAGTGCGAGGCGGGTGAGTTCGGCGGTGCGGATCTCCGGTTCGGGGTAGGCGGGCAGGGTTTGGTGTTCGTATTCGGGCCAGCAGCGCCACGCGTGGCCGGGGGCTTCGCGGCCCGCGCGGCCTGCGCGCTGTTCGGCGACCGCGGCCGAAACACGCACTGTCGCAAGGCCGGACAGGCCACGGCGGTGATCGACACGGGAGACCCTGGAAAGCCCGGAGTCGACGACAGCGCGCACGCCGGGGACGGTGAGACTGGATTCGGCTACCGCAGTGGACAATACGACTCGCCGTCGCGCTCCGGGCGTAAGCGCGAGGTCCTGGGCCGCGCCCGCGAGCCTGCCGTGCAGCGGGACCACGTCGACCTCGTCGAGGTCACGCAGCAGGCTCGCCGTTCGGTTGATCTCCCCGACACCGGGCAGGAAAACCAGCACGTCACCGTCGGTTTCGGCCAGCGCACCACGCGTCGCCCGCGCCACCTGTCCTTCGATACGCTCACGCGGCAGCGACGGCACGTACCCGATGTCCACGGGATACGCACGGCCACGAACCTCGACCACCGGCGCGGGCTCCCCGTCCTCCCCGCCGAGCAGAACCGCGAGCCGATCGGCGGCCACCGTCGCCGACGTGGCCAGAACCCGCAGATCAGGCCGCAACCCCGACCGCGCGTCGAGCAACAGCGCCAACAACAGATCCGCATCCAGATGCCGCTCGTGGCACTCGTCGAGCACCACCGTCCCCACCCCACCCAATTCCGGATCCTGCTGCAACCGCCGCACCAGCAACCCCGAGGTCACCACCTCGACCCGCGTCCGCGCCCCCACCTTCCGATCCCCCCGCACCGCATACCCCACGGTCTCCCCCACCCGCTCCCCCAACAACGCCGCCATCCGCGCCGCCGCCGCCCGCGCCGCCAACCGCCGAGGCTCAGCCACCACGATCCGCCCCGACGACCCCGCCGCCAGCGCCAACGGCACCAATGTGGTCTTCCCGGTCCCCGGCGGCGCGACCAGCACCGCGACCCCACGATCGGCCAGTGTCACGGCGATCCGCTCCAGCGCCGGCCGCACCGGAAGATCGGGAAGTTCAGGAAGCTTCATCACCGACCAGTCTGCCGCCCCACCGGCACGACCGAGTAACCGCCCAACGACCCGTCATCGCAGCCACGCGGCGGCCAACCAGGGCATCGCCAGGTATTTCCCGGCGCTCGATCGGCAGTTACGCTGCGGGAGATGAGCATCGAGTTCGCGTTGACCACGCTTGTCATTGTCGCTACGCCGGGAACGGGCGCCCTTTTCACACTCGCGGCCGGGCTTTCCCGGGGAGCGAAGGCGAGCGTGATCGCGGCCTTCGGATGCACGGTGGCGATCGTTCCGCACATGATCGCGGCGATCACGGGGCTGGCCGCACTGTTGAACACCAGCGCGGTCGCGTTTCAGACATTGAAGTATCTCGGTGTCGCGTATCTGCTGTACATGGCGTGGAATACATTGCGGGACAAGGGCGCACTCGCGATTCCGGAGGAAGGTGCCGAGGCGCGACCTTCGGCGCGGCAGGTCATCACCTCGGCGGTGCTGCTGAATATCCTGAACCCGAAGGTGACGATCTTCTTCTTCGCGTTCCTGCCCCAGTTCGTCCCGACCGGCGCACCGAACGCACTGGGTCGCATGCTCGAGCTCAGCGGGTTGTTCATGCTGGTCACGTTCGTGGTGTTCGCGGGTTACGGGGCAGTCGCCGCCGGGATGCGCACCTATGTGCTGTCGCGCCCGGTGGTGGTCCAGTGGATGCGGCGGGTGTTCGGCGTCTCGTTCGTGGCCCTCGCGGGACGCCTCGCGGTTCAGAACCAGTAGACACAGCAGTGCGGGCCCCGGAATCCGAGGCCCGCACTGTCGATCGAAAGGTTACGCGCGGCGCGCGGCCACCGCGTCGGCCAGGCGGTCGAGCTGGGTGGCGGTGGTGTTCCAGTCGATGCACGCGTCGGTGATGGACTGGCCGTAGGTCAGATCGTCGGCCTTGCCGAGGGTCAGGTCCTGGCGACCCGCGACAAGGAACGACTCCAGCATCACACCGACCACGCCCTGCTCGCCCGCGGCGATCCGGTCGGCGATGTCGGTGACGACGTCGACCTGCTTGTTGTGGTCCTTGTTGCTGTTGCCGTGGCTGGCGTCGACGACCAGGCGCTGGGCCAGCGAGGACTTCTCCAGGCGCAGCTTGGCCTCGGCGCAGGAGGTGGCGTCGAAGTTGGTGCCGTTGCTGCCGCCGCGCAGGATGACGTGGCAGTCGGGGTTGCCCGAGGTGCGGATCAGCGCGGAGCGGCCGTCGAGGTCGGTGCCGGGGAAGACGTGGCTGGCGGCGGCGGCGCGCACACCGTCGACCGCGACCTGCACGTCACCGTCGGTGCCGTTCTTGATGCCCACCGGCATCGACAGCGCCGAGGACAGCTGCCGGTGCACCTGACTGGCGGCGGTGCGGGCACCGATCGCGCCGTAGGAGACCAGGTCGGCGATGTACTGCGGGGTGATCGGGTCGAGGAACTCGCACGCGACCGGCAGGCCGAGGGCGGTGATGTCGACGAGCACCTTGCGCCCGATGCCGAGGCCGGTGTTCACGTCGAACGAGCCGTCCAGGTGCGGATCGTTGATCAGACCCTTCCAGCCCAGCGTGGTGCGCGGCTTCTCGAAGTACACGCGCATCACGATGTGGAGCCGGTCGCTCAGCTCGGCGGCCTTCTCGGCCAGCTTGCGAGCGTATTCCAGCGCGGCGGCGGGGTCGTGCACCGAGCACGGGCCGACGATCACCATGAGGCGGTCGTCGTCGCCGTTGAGCACGTCGACGGTGGCCTTGCGGCCAGAACGCACGACGTCGGCGAGCTCATCGGTGATCTGGTGAACCATGCGGACCTCGGCGGGCGAGCGCAGCGGGCTCACACTGAGCGTGCGCTGGTCGTCGAGATCGGAATGCCGCGAGTCGACATCGGCTGCGGTGGTCATGAGATGTGGGTCCTTTGCGTTAGGAGGCCGACCCACGGAAATCGCTACCGTCGAGCCGGGCGTTATCCGGCTCGAGGTGGAGGAAGTCAGCGCGCAGGGTCGCAGACCGGCCCACCCAGGGCCGGATAGCTAAACCAAAAATATGCGCGCTGCATGCCGTGGACTGTACCACCGGTAAAACGCCGAATGGTCGGCCATGGTTGCCCGGAGTGTGGACCGTCACATCGCGTTGCTGGCCCGCGCCGCCGGGAAAGTCCTTGACCTCAACCTTGCTAGAGCTTCTAGCGTCGGTGGTCGAGGAAAGGAAATCGACTGTGACAACACTGGTTACGGGCGCGACCGGCAATACCGGTCGCCAGGTAGTACGGGAACTCGTCAGCCGTGGCGAGAAGGTCAGGGCAGTGACCCGCGATGCTCACGCGGCGCGCGCACTCCTCGGCCCCGAGGTGGAACTGTTCACCGGCACGCACAACGTGCCGTCGACGCTCGACGACGCCTGGCACGGCGTCGACCGGCTGCACGTGACGGTGACCAACGGGCTCGCCGACGTCGGTCCCGAACTGATCGGCAAGGCCGTCGACGCGGGCGTGCGGCGCATCACCGTCGTCTGGGGTGGCGGGGTCGGCCTGGTCGAGCAGGCGATCGCGGAGTCGGGGGTGGAGTGGACCCGGCTCGAACCGCAGGAGTTCATGTCGAATGCACTGACCTGGGTCGATCCGATCCTGGCCGACGGTGTCGTGCGCGAGCCGTACGCCCATCCGAGCGCGCTGGTGCACGAGGCCGATATCGGCGCGGTCGCCGCCGTCGCGCTGCTGGAGGACGGCCACTCCGGCCGCGCGTACAACCTCACCGGCCCGCAGGCGCTCACTCCGCCGCAACGGCTGGCGATCCTCGGGCAGGCGGCGGGCCGCGAGATCACCTTCACCACGATCACCCACCAGCAGGCGGTCGACCGGCTGATCGCGACCGGGGTCTCGAAGGCCGACGCCGACTACGTGATCGGCTGGTACGCCGAGTCGAGTCCCGAGTCGTACACGGTCGACCCGACGGTGGAGCAGGTACTCGGCCGGCCCGCGCGCACCTTCGCGCAGTGGGCGGCCGAGCACGGGCACCGGTTCCGCTGAACCGTCAGCCCCACTGGCCGGGCACGTAGTCCCCGGCGGGGGTGTGGGCGATGGCGTTGAGGCGGTTCCAGGCGTTGATCATCGCGATGGCGGCGATCAGGGCGGCGATCTGGTCGTCGTCGTAGTGCAAGCGGGCCTGGGCGAAGGTGTCGTCGCTGACATGGCCGCCGTCGGCGGTGCGGGTCGCTTCCTCGGTGAGGGCGAGGGCCGCCCGTTCCGCCTCGGTGAAGACATCGGTCTCCCGCCAGGCGGCGACCAGGTTGATCCGCACCGGGGTTTCGCCCGCGTGGGCGGCGTCCTTGGTGTGCATGTCGACGCAGTAGCTGCACCCGTTGATCTGCGAGGCCCGGATCTTCACCAGTTCGTAGGTGGACTTGGGCAGCGGCGAATCGTCGATGACCTTGCCCGCCATGACCAATCGCTTGCTGAAGCTCGCGGTGATGGCGTTGGCGTAGAGGTTGAAGCGCGCTTCCATGATGGCTCCTTCGTCGTGGGGTTCATAGAGACGACGAGGTAGCCGTTCGCGGTGTGACGTCATGTGACGCCGATCACGAATTCAGATCAGGCCGCAGAGCTTCTCGGAGAGCTCCCACAGTTGCGCCGCGACCTTGCGGTTCCTGGCCGCGGGCGCGCTGCCCGCCCGGGCGGGGTTGCCGCGCAGGCCGAGGAAGCCGTCGGGGCCGTAGAACGCGCCGGGCACCACATCGGCGGTGGCGGCGAACAGGGTGGGCAGCGCGCCCTGTTCGGCGGTCGGGGCGAGCGTGCGGTTGCCCAGCCACATGAACGCGTCCTGGATGGACTCGGTGTGCGACATGAGTTCGGTCGCGGCGTAGCCGGGGTGCGCGGCCACCGAGATCACCGCGGCACCCTCACCGGCGAGGCGACGCTGGAGCTCATGGGCGAACATCAGGTTGGCCAGCTTGGACTGTCCGTAGGCGAGCCAGCGGTCGTAGCGGCGCTGCTCCCAGTTGGGGTCGGCCAGATTGATCTTGCCGATGCGGTGCGCCACGCTCGACACCGTGACCACGCGATCGGTGATGCGGTCGAGCAGCAGGTTGGTAAGCGCGAAGTGACCGAGATGATTGGTGCCGAACTGCATTTCGAAGCCGTCGGCGGTGCGCCGCAGCGGTAAGGCCATCACGCCCGCGTTGTTGATCAGCACGTCGACGCGCTCGATCGACTCGGTGAAGGCGCGCACCGAATTCAGATTCGCCAGGTCGAGTTCGCGGACTTCGGTCTCGCCGCGCATCCCCGCGGCAACCCGCTCGGCCTTGGCGACATCGCGACAGGCCAGGACCACTCGCGCACCCGCCTCCGACAGCGCCCGCGCGGTGGCGGCGCCGAGACCACTGTTGGCACCGGTGACGATGATCGTGCGGCCGGTCTGGTCGGGCAGGTCAGCGATAGTCCACTTACTCACCGGCGGAAGTCTAATGACGCCGGGGAAATGCGCGAATCGGCAAGAGCGGGTGCGTAGTTCGCGCTTGCCGATGCCTCGATCGACCCCACCGTCACGACTGCGCCATGACCTCTTCGTCGGACATCGCGGCGACTTCCAGGTACATCGCGGCGACCAGCTCGAGTCGGCCCGCATCGCCGGAGCCCTGCTCCCGCTCCAGCATTCGCGCAGCCAGCGCTGCGACACTCCGGGCGGTGAACAGGTCGGCGACGACGGTGTCGGGGGCGTCGAGCCAGTCCCGGATGCGGGCGACGGCGGTGGTGGCGAGCACCGAATCGCCGCCGAGGGCGAAGAAGTCGTCGGTGACACCGATCCGCTCGGCGGCGAGTACCTCGGCGATCACCGCCACGAGCGCCCGTTCGAGATCGGTCCGCGGCTCGACGAATTCGTCTGCGCCCTCGTTTTTTTCGAGCACCGCGCGGATGGCCTTGCGGTCCGGCTTGGCGTTCGAGGTGAGCGGGAGTTCGGCGAGCAGTTCGAGGCGGGTCGGCACCATGTAGGACGGGACGAGGTCGGCGGTCGCGGTGAGCACGGCGTCGACGTGCAAGATGGCGCCGGGGGTCGGTACCACCAGGGCCACCAGCTTCGGCGCCGCCGCCCCGACCACCGCGGCCACGGCATGGCGGACACCGGGGATCGCGCGCAGGGCGCTCTCCACCTCGCCGAGTTCGACGCGGTAGCCCCGGATCTTGACCTGGTGGTCGGCGCGGCCGAGGAATTCCAGGCCGCCGTCGGGCAGGTAGCGGGCCAGGTCGCCGGTGCGGTACCAGCGCAGGCCCTCGTGGGTGACGAAACGGTCGGCGGTGCGCTCGGAATCGTTGCGGTAACCGGCGGCCACACCGTCACCGCCGATCCAGAGTTCGCCGCTCACCCAGTCGGGGCAGTCGTTGCCCGCCGGGCCGACGACGCGGCACTGCACATTGCGCAGGGGGGTGCCATAGGGCACGGCGGTCCACTCGGCGGGGACCCGCGCGTCGACGACCTCGCAGATGGTGGAGTGGATCGCGGGGGGGGGGGGGGCGCCGCGCCCCCCCGCACCGCCGGGTGGGGGGAGGCGCCCGGCGCCGGCGCGCCCCGCGCCCGCGGCCCCCGCTCGCCCGGC
>NZ_JBHXNJ010000034.1:0-20557 GCF_042719655.1 Nocardia sp. NPDC058518 | reverse complement strand
TCCCTCCGCCGCCTCCTTTGTTTAAAACACCCTGGGGGCTGGGACCGCGCACCCGGGGCCCCCACCCCCCCCGGCGAAACGGCTGTTCGGGGCTACCGAGGCGAGGCGCGCGGGCAGCGCGACGTCGACCCAGTCGCCGCCGAGAATCACCGTCCGCAGCGAGGTCAGCGGTTCGGTACCCGGCGCGGCGGTGAGCAGCATGTCCAGCAGGCTCGGGACGCAGTTGACCAGCGAAATCCGGTGGCGGCGAATGAGTTCGACCCACACGGCGGGGTCGGTGCGCTGCGCTTCGTCGACGGTGACCACCGCACCACCTGCCGCGAGCAGGCCGAAGATGTCGTAGACGGAGAGGTCGAACTCGAGGGCCGACAGGGCGAGTGCGCGGTCGGCCGGGCCGAGGTCGAAGCGTTCGTTGAGGTCGTCGATGGTGTTCATGGCGGCACGGTGCGGCACCTCGACGCCCTTGGGCTTGCCGGTGGAGCCGGAGGTGAACAGCACGTAGGCGATGTTCTCCGGGTCGCCGAAGATCGGGCGTGCCAGCGGTTCGGTGTGTGTGCGCGCCTCCGCGAGGTCGATCGCCCGCGTATCCGGGATCTGCGCTCCGCCGACGGTGAGCACGGCGACAGCGTCGGCCGTGCTGAGGATCTCGGCGCGGCGGGCGGCGGGCTGATCGAACCCGATCGGCACGTAGACCGCGCCTGCCGCGAGCACACCGAGCACCGCGACGATCTGGTCGGGGCCCTTCGGGAGCTGCACCGCGACCGAATCACCGGGCGCCACACCGGCTTCCCGCAACGCACCGGCCACGGCCAGCGCGTCGGCGGCCAGCTCGCCATAGGTCAGCTGCCCGGCGGGCTCCCAGAGCACCGCGGGCGCGGACGGATTCGTCGCCGCGTTGGCGAAGAACCCGGTGTGCAGCAGCCCGCCGCTCACCGGTCCCGCGGTGGCGTTGACGCGGGCCCGGGTAGCGGCCTGCTCCACCGGAATTCGCACCCCGGCCTCGGCCTGCCACCCCGCTCCCCCGGCGAACCGGGTGCGTTCGATCGAGCCGACCGGAACTTCCGCTGCTTCGGCGGGTACGACCGGCAGCGTCCACGAGGTCACGCCGTCCGCCACCTGTAGCGGGTGGGTGCCGTTGGCGACCGCGCCGCTCGAAGACACCTGGGCCGACGCGAGCTCGACCGCCGTAGGCAGTGAACTGCCGGACTCGGGCGAATCGGGCGATGCCTCAGCGAGCTCGGAACGCTGGCCGCCGAGGCGTTCGATCGCTTCGATGTAGCGGGCGAACATGGCGTCGACCATGCCAGCGGGGAAGGCGGACTCGCGGATGTCCCAGTTCAGCAGCAGGCCACCGCGGACCTCGGTGATCTGGGCGTCGAGCAGGACCTGCGGGCCCTGGGAGATGATCCAGACCGGGTCGCCGAAGGTGTCGGTGACGACGTCGGGGAAGAGTTCGCCGAGGTTGAGGGCGCTGGTGTAGACGATGGGAGCAAGCACCGGTTCGCCGCGGTGACGGCCCAGGTCGCGCAGGACTTCCAGGCCCGAGTACGCGGAGTGCGCGCCTGCTTCGTGCAGCCGTTGCTGGAGCGCACGCGCCCGATCGGCGACGGTGGCGGGCTCGGTGACGTCGACTTCCAGCAGGACCGAGGAGGTGAAGTCACCGACGACACCGTCGACCTGCGGGTGCACCGGTTCACGATGGAACAGCGGCAGATTCAGCAGGAAGCGGCGCTGGGCCGACCAGCCGCCGATGGTTTCGGCGAACACCGAGGCCAGCGCCATCGCCGGGGTGATACCGCGGGCGTGGGCGGCGTCGAAGACCTGCGCTTTCGCCTGCGGGGAGAGCCAGCGGTGCAGGCGGATCGTGCGATTCGGGTCCGAGATGTGCTGGGCGAGTGGGAGTTCCGGTGCACCGGGCAGCTCGCTCAGGCGATCCTGCCACCAGGCGCGGTCGCGGGCCCGCTCCTCGGCGATGGCGGGAACCGTGCCGGGTCGCTGGTCGGTCGCGGCCTCGTCCGGCCGGTGCTCGGCCAGGTACTGACGGAAGGTGTAGTCCTGCGGCGGCAGCTGTTCGCCGTGGTAGAGCCGGGCGAGGTCGGTGATGAGGATGCGGTAGCTCATCGCGTCGGCGGCGAGCATGTCGACATCGAGGTGCAGGCGGGTGCGGCCGTCGGCGAGGCGGGTGAGCGCGATATCGATCACCTGCCCGTCCTGCACCGCCATCCGCTGATGCGTCCGCGCGCTCCGCAGTTCCGCGAGCCGCTGCTCGGCCTCCTCGGCGGAGGCCTCGCGCAGATCGGTCACGCCGAACACGGCACGGCCGGGCCGATCGAGGGTCTGCTGGGTGCCGTCGGGCAGGAATCGGGTGCGCAGCATGGGATGGCGCGACAGCAGTTGCTCGACCGCCTGCTCGAGCCGCTCGGGATATACATCGGCACCGTCGAATTCGACGTAGAGATGCGCCGCGACGCCGCCGAGTTCCTGCGCGTCGGAACGCCCGATCCAGTACGCGTGCTGCATGGGCGCGAGCGCGAAGGGGGTGCCGTCATCCGGGGCGAGCACGGATTCGGCTGCGGCGGAATCGACGCCGTCGCGTCCTGCCGAGCCGTCGGCCGGTGCCGTGTCCGGCTCAGCGGCGCTACCTGCCGCGAGGTCATCGGGGTCGGCGCCGTTGAGGAGCGCGTGCCAGGCGTCGACGGTGGGGTGGGCGGCCAGGAGGGCGAAGTTCACGGCGATGCCGCGTTTACGCCAGCCGCCCGCGAGCTTCATCGTGCGGATGGAGTCGAGGCCGAGCTGGATCAGGTCGTCGGCCTCGGCGACGGCGTCGGCGGTGATGTCGAGGTGACGGGCGATCGCGGCGCGGATCTCGGCGCGATCGATCCCGGCGCCGCCTGCGGGTGCTGTCTCCATCTGCCGATCACTCCTTGCTCGCCGACCGATCACCGGACGGATTCGGTACTGCCCGGCGGCAGCCTACTCCATTGAGATAGGGTTGCCTAACCTTTGCAAGTGTAGCGAGACTCGAGTGAGGCAGTACGTGACATCGGCAACCGGCCACCGCGAGGGCTACGTCCCATTTCCCGAAGCCGCCGCGCAGGAATACCGAGCCGCGGGCTACTGGACCGGGCGCACGCTCGGCGATCTACTGCGCGACACCGCCCGCGTCCAACCTCAGCGTCCGGCGGTTCTCAGTGACGCCGGTGCGCAGACCTACGCCGAACTCGACGCCGCCGCCGACCGGATGGCGCACGGGCTGCTGGCGCTCGGCATCGAGCCCGGCGACCGGGTGATCGTGCAGTTGCCGAATATTCCCGAGTTCGCGACGGCGCTGTTCGGCCTGCTGCGAGCGGGCATCATCCCCGTGCTCACCCTGCCCGCGCATCGCCGTGTCGAGATCGAGCACCTGGCCGCACTCTCGGAGGCCGTGGCCTATCTCATTCCGGAACGGCTCGGCGATTTCGATTACCTCGAGCTCGCCGCCACCGTGCAGCGGGCGGTGCCGAGCCTGCGGCATGTATTGGTCGCCGATGATCCGGGGACGCCGGAAGGTGCTACTCAGCCGCACGACCCGATCGAGGGAAATCGAGCCGGATTCGTCGCCCTTGATTCGGTTGCCCGCGACGGTGATTCGCTGCCCGAGGTCGACCCGTCCGATATCGCGGTGATGCTGGTCTCCGGCGGCACCACCGGCCTGCCGAAGCTGATCGCGCGCACCCACGACGACTACGTCTACAACGCGACGGCGAGCGCACAGGTCTGCGAGCTCACCCCCGATGATGTCTATCTCGCGACGCTGCCTGCCGCACACAACTTTCCGCTGGCCTGCCCCGGCATCCTCGGCACCGTCGCGACCGGCGGCGCCGTCGCCTTCACCCTCGACCCGAGCCCCGAGGCCGCCTTCGCCGCGATCGAGAAGCACCGGGTGAGCGTCACCGGTGTCGTCCCGCCGCTGGCCCAATTGTGGAGTGCGGCAGTGGATTGGGAAGATGCCGATCTGAGTTCGCTGCGCCTGTTGCAGGTGGGCGGGGCACGACTGGCCGAGGTGAACGCCCGCGAAGTCGAGCCCGCGTTGCAGTGCACTTTGCAGCAGGTGTTCGGGATGGCCGAAGGCTTGCTCAACTACACCCGTCTCGACGATGACAAAGAACTGGTGTGCACCACCCAGGGCAGGCCGCTGTCCCCCGCCGACGAACTGCGCGTCGTCGACGCCGACGGCAACGATGTCGCTCCGGGCGAAGAGGGCGAACTGCTCACCCGCGGCCCCTACACGCTGCGCGGGTATTACCGTGCGGCCGAGCACAATGCGCGCGCCTTCACCCCCGACGGCTTCTACCGCAGCGGCGACCTCGTCCGCCGGCTGCCCAGCGGCCACCTGGTCGTGAGCGGCCGGATCAAGGACGTGATCAACCGCGGCGGCGAGAACATCTCCTGCGATGAACTCGAGGAGCACCTGCTCGCCCACCCCGCCGTCCGGCACGCCGCCGCGGTCGGCCTGCCCGATGCCTCGCTCGGCGAAAAGGCCTGTGTCGTGCTGGTTGTCACCGGAGAGCTGCCGACCCTCGGCGAGATCAAAACCTTCCTCACCGAACGCGGCCTTGCCACCTACAAGCTCCCCGACCTTGTCCGCCAAGCGGATTCACTGCCGATCACCGCGGTCGGCAAGATCGACAAGAAGGCCTTGCGCGCTCTACACGGGTGAGTGACCACTGATTTCACACGGTCAGAGATTCCGGATGCAATAGATGACCGAGCTATTGCGGAATGACATGGAGGCATCTGCACCGCACCCAGAAACCGACCGCGTGGTGCGCAGGACTACGAAATCTCCGCTCGGGCACGAGACTGCGATGATAATAATATCGCTCGAGCTGGGCATACTGTAACAATAGTTAGCAAGCAGAAAGATGTTGAGACACAACATGACACCATCCTCGGCAAGGGTGGCGGAACTCGAATCCGGGCACTCCTGATCGGGGTCATCTGGATATATCCTCGCGCTCACCTGATAAGGACCGCCCCCGCGCTCGCAGTCGGGAACAACGTTATTCAGATTCCCATCGGCGTTCAAGGCTATGCATTCACCCACCCACGCAGGCGGCCTCGGCCTCTCCGCCGGTCTGGTTGTTGTCACCGGCTCACTCCGGCTGATGACCGAAGTTGCCGACGCCGATGTCGTGGTTCGGCGGGTAGTCGTTGCATCCGAGCTGCTGCGATCCGGCGATTTCGTACTCGGCACCGCAGTTCGAGTGGAAGTGGGCGCCTGGTCCAGCGCCTGGTTCGTGCTGGAAGTACTGGGCATCCTGCCACCGGAGGCGTTCGTGTCGTTCATTTGACCGAGAATGACCGCGACCACGACAATCAAGGCTGCCCCAAGGACCCACGCGAAGGCCCGTCCGATGTCGACCTGCCGATCGACCAGGGCCCGTGTCTGCATCGGGCCAAGATTTCGGGGGTCTACCGGAAATTTCGCCGAATGCATACCCCGACGAAATCTCATGCTGTCAGCGCCCGCCGGCCCTACGCTCGAGGTCGGAGGGAGCGCTTCGGTGTGCTCATTTACGCCAGCGGTCGCGATCGGCTGAGCCCGTGCCCGCAGTGGCCGGTGGTGATCATCAACGTCTAGTCGGAGAGCGTAAACCGGACTGCCTGCCGCGGCATCTGTGGGCACCCGCGTCGTACCCGCAACGCAAGGCTTCGGTTCAACGGCAGCTGGCGCAGCCTTGGGGGAGTCGGTATCGCCGCCGGATCCGGGCCGATCGGCCACGCCCGCGAGTGATCGTCGCGCCGCCTCGATGAGTTCGGTGCAGCTCGCATATCGATCATCGGGGCTTTTGGCCAGGACTTTCGCGATGACGTCATCGAGTGCTGCGGGAAGGTCCGGTCGGATGCTGTGTGGTGACGGAGGGTCGGCCGTAAGGTGCGCACCCATGACCGCGGCTTGGGCGCTGAGCGGGTACGGAGTTTGTCCGGTGAGAAGTTCATGAAGACTACAGCCAAGGGAATAGATATCCGCCCGGTGATCGACAGGACCGCCCAAGAACCTTTCCGGCGCCGCATAGGCGAAGGTCACCGCGATCGCCGAGGCCGTTGCCGTCTCGTCGAGGGCGCGTGCGATACCGAAATCGCCCAGCACAGCCCGCAGCCCACCATCGGATGCGTGTTCGATCAGCAGATTCGCCGGTTTGACGTCGCGATGCAGGATGCCTCTGTGATGGGCGTAGTCCAGTGCGTCGGCCGCATCGGACAGCAGTCGCATCACCAATTCCGGTGACAATCCCTGTGGCGAATCAGCGAGTAACGCCTTGGCATCGCCGCCACGGATATGGCGCATCGACAGCCACAATGCTGGATCGCCGGTCTTGTTTCGGTCGTGGATGGTGACAATATTGGGGTGTTCGAGCTTGGCCGCCAAAGCGACCTCTCGGTCGAAAGCCTCACGGGCAGCGGCGTTGCCGGCGAGCACGTCGGCGAGAACCTTCAATGCGACACGGCGCTCTTTGATCCGTGGGTGCCGGGCCAGATAGACGACGCCCATCCCGCCTACGCCGAGAATGCCTTCGATGGTGTATTCGGCGAATTCGTCCCCTGGCTGCAATGTCATCTAACGAAACCCTTGGATCTTGACGGAACTCCGTCACACTGCCTCGGCCCGGTCGTCGTCGAGAGTGCTGTCGAGCATCCGGAGGTCTACCGGTGCCAACGTCGCAGATCGTAGCAATGCTTGTATGAGATTGTGGTTCAAGGCATTACCGACGGGATCACCGATTCCGTCCTCGATCCGGATCCCGGCAACAGGGTCAGCGGCCATCGACAGCCGCTCACGCACCACACCGACTATGTAGGCCACAGTCCTGGGGGACCACATCCGCTCGTCTGGGCGGCCGTTCAACTCTTCGGCGACCTGCCTCCACGACAGGGGCTGCGGATAGCGTTCCTGGCGCAGATATCGTTGAGCGAGTGCGGTCAGCACCAATTTCTCGTCCGGGCTCAAGGGATAGGTTTTCGGCGGTACGGTGCGGCTGTGCTGTTGCTCGGTGGGCTTCTCGGCGGGGACACCGACCACATGAACTTCCAGAAGATGTCGCCGGTCCTTCCTGGATCCGATGAACATCGGCGTGTAGCCGGGTTCGAAGGCCCTCTGCCTGCCGTTCAACAGCAGTGGTTCGTCGGGCAACTCGATCGGCAGATGTCCCCAGTTGCTGACCCGCCACTGTTGTCCGTCGTACTCGAAGACTCCGTGTCTGCGGCTGACCCCCTCGTCATCGACCCCGACCGGTACATGGACATCGTCTCGGGATCTGCCGAAGTACAGTCTGAATTCCCCTGGCGGGACGGCGAAACCGCCGTCGGCCCCCAGCACGAAGATCGTGCCCAGCGGCGCGGCTGGGACTCCGCTTGCCAAACTACGCATCGAACTCGACAACATCTGCGGCGAAAAACCGTCCTTGGCCATCACATATCCTTCCGTCGAAACCGCCGACCGAAAGGTACCGGAGCGCCTTCGTGACCCCTCACAAAACGGACATCGAACAAGGCTGCCCGGTACGCGGCCGGGGCCAGGCTGACCAGCTTGCACTGCCAGCACTAGCCTCGGCGAGGATTTGCTCTGCGGTCTCGGTCCAGTCGAGCAGCGTTGGTCACGCGCCGGTGTGAGGTGGGAGCGGCGGCCGGGAAGCGGGCATGCTCGGCCGAGCACCGACTGCTACCGCGCCTGCCGCACCGATCAGGCCGATACCGCCCAGTACGAGCACGATGGGAAGGTCCGTATTGCGGGGCATGTAGACCGCGGCTCGGTCGATCTGGCATTCCCTGCCGGCGTTGTACGTGGTGTCGGAGCATTTCCAGCTCGCGTCGACAACCATTCTTTTGATTTCATTGCGGTTTTCGGGGCTGTCGGTGAGTACACCGGTCGAGTGATAGATGGAGATACCCGTCCCCATCCCGATGAGTAGGACAGCTGTACCAGCGAGCAGGAACAGGATCTGCAGGAATCGGGCAGTTGAATTCACGGTCAGTGATGCTAGCGGCGGCCGACTGTCTCCGCCCAGGGCGAACCGTCTACCCTCCTATACGAAAAACGTTGTGCCCCACTGTTTCCGAATCTGTACGCTCGACGGTATCGGTGAGCCAGTCGGGGGGTATCAACGGTGTCGGTCTCGAGTTCTCTCTTGGTGCCCGGGGCGGTGCTGGTCCTGGTGGTCGGGGTGTACAGCGGAGTCTCGTTCCTGGGTTTCGTGAGCCTGCCGGTGGCCGGTTTGCTGCTGTGGGCGGCGATCGATATGGAGCGACGGCTGACTCCCGCGCAGAGGCTGAGGCGGTACCAGAAAGCCACACACCAGCGAGCCCTGCGCCAGCAGCGGTCGGCCTACCGGCGGAGCACGGCATACCAGCGACGACGCACGTGGAACGCCGGCGGTCGAGGTGGACGTAGCAGCGGCTGCGGTGGTGGTGGTTGCGGTGGTGGTGGAGGCGGGGACTGACTGCGGCTAACCCGCTGGTGATCCTCGGTCAGGCCGCTTAGGTAGATCGGCTCACCGCCGGCCCGGGTGCGCAAGTCCTGCGCGCCCCACGGCCGGCAGAAGTCACGCAGGGGCGGTGAAAGCCTTGACCACGTAAGGCGCCACGCTGCCCAGCTTTTCGCAGGTCTCCTCGAATTCGCGCTCGGGGCGAGACTGGCCGACGATCCCCGCACCGGCGCGCAACCACGCACCTTCACCGGTCTGGTAGACCGCGCGCAGCACCAGCGTCGCCTCGAGAGCGCCGGTCGGCGAAACGCACACCACCGCGCCGGAGTACAGCCCGCGCGGATCGTGGTCGTTGCGGAACACCGAGTCGACGCCCGCGCGTTTGGGGATGCCGGAGGCGGTCACCGACGGGAACAGCACCTCGAGGGCGTCCCACGCGGTGCGGTCGGCGGCGAGGGTGCCGCGCACGGTGGATGCCAGGTGCTGCACACTGCCGCGCTCGCGCACCGCCATGAAATCGGAGACCGCGGACGTGCCGGGCACGGCCACCTCGGCGATCTCGGCGAAGGAGGTCTGCACCGAAATCGCGTGCTCCACGATCTCCTTCGGGTCGGCGAGCAGCTCGGCGCGGGCAGCACCGTCGGCCTCGATACCGAGTCCGAACGCGCGCGTGCCGGCCAGCGGTTCGGTGGTGACGATGCGATCGTCGTCGACCGAGGCCACCAGCTCGGGGCTGAACCCGGCCGCTTCGAGCCCACCCAGCCGCAGCAGGAACGAGCGCGCGGGCGTGTTGTTGGCCCGGCCGAGGCGATAGGTCGCGGGCACGTCCACCGCGAACGGCAGCTCGACCTTGCGCGACAGAATCACCTTCTGATAGCTGCCGGAGCGGATCTCGGCGACAGCCGCGGCGACCCGATCCTGGTAGTTGGTCGGGTCGGGTCGCACATCGACCGGCGTCGCGACCGGCAGGTCCACACCCTGCGAGCCGGCGATCAGATCGTGGATGTCGCACGCTTCATTGGGAGTGGCGCCGCTGATCCGCACACCGGTGGCGTCGATGCGCACCTCGATCCGCGGAATCATCAGGTGCGCCAACGAGGTCAGCGGATTGAGATAGTGGGTCGCCGCGAGCGAGTAGGCGCAGAATTCGAAGCCGATCCAGCCGTAGGCGTTGCGGCCGTCGAGCGGCAGGCTCGCCAGCGCGGTGTCGATGGCGGTGGCCGGGCTGCCGGTCCACGCGCGCGCGGTGGTCTCATCACCCCACACGGTGCGCAGCTCACCGGCGTCGAGTTCCACGCTGCCGAGCGGATCGGCGGCGAACACCCACGCGCCGGGCTGTTCGTACATCACGTACTCGCCGAACCGATCCGAAACGGCCAGACGTGACATCGCTGCCGCCGGGTCGGTCACATACTCCACCCGTACGGGTTGTTCCGTCGACGACAACGATCCTCCAAGGTAAAGCTGACCTAACTTTGCGTGGTTAGGTTAGCATTACCTCGCCGTTTAGCCAGACCCGCGCTGGGTATTCTTCGCCACTCCGGGGAGCGCATGCCGGTCCTGCGCACGCGCCCGGGCAACGCGCTGTAGCCCAAGTTCGATGCGCCGAGCCAATTCTGCGGCTTGAATGGAGCAATGATCGACAAAGGTGGGCGGCGCGGCCCGCAGGCAGACTCGGTGGTCGCCCTGGTCGACGCGGCCTCCGGCGTCGAACGCGAAGTGATCGGCGACTGGATCGCCCAGGGCGGTCTCGGCAGGGAGGTCGACTCGACCGCCCCGGTGACCCAGCTCGACCTCGACGCGAAGGCCATCACCAAACGCCTTGTCGGCAGGCACGACGACCCGCTCGTCGTCCCGGTCCGGGTGCTGTGGCTGCCGCCCGAACGCGACGGTGTGCGCCGGGTGACCTTCGCCGACCTGGCGATGCTCACCAATCCGCGCAAACCCAACCGGCTCGTCCAGCGCAGGCTGCTGCGCACCGAACCCGACCGCCACCGTGTGCTCGTCGGCGCACCCGCCCGGCTCAGCGCGCTGCGCACCAACAATCCCGAGGCCGCGGCACTGCTGCGGGCGGGCTCAGCCGACCCGTTCGCGCGCGCGGTGGTGCGCGCGGCGGTGGTCGCGCTCGAACGCGCCGAACGCACCGTGATCGGCGATCGCTACAAGGTGCCCCAGCTGGTGGCCGAGGAGATCCTCGACTCCCCCGAATTCCAGCGCAAGCTCGACTACATCGCCGACGAGATCGGCTCCGAACCCGACCAGGTGTACCGCAACGCGGAGAAGGCGCTGCGCGAGCTGGTCGCCGCGCAGAGCCGACTGGTCTCGGATCTGTTCACCCAGGCCATGCGACCGGTGCACGCCTCGACCTGGAAGGTCGACACCGATCTGCGCGGCCTCGACGCGTTGCGCAAGCTCAACCGCAAACACCCGCTGGTGTTCCTGCCCTCGCACCGCTCCTACGTGGACGCGTTCGTCCTCGGTGACGTGCTGGCGCGCAATGATTTTCCGCCCAACCATGTGATCGGCGGTGCGAACCTCAACTTCTGGCCGATGGGACCGGTCGCGCGGCGCACCGGAACGGTGTTCATCCGGCGCAGCTTCGGCGACGACGAGGTCTACAAGGCGGTCGTCGAGGAGTACTTCGCCTACCTGCTGGCCAAGCGCTTCAATATGGAGTGGTACTTCGAGGGCGGCCGCACCAGGACCGGCAAGCTGCGCCCGCCGCGCTACGGGCTCCTCAATTATCTTGCCGCCGCGGTCCGTTCGCGTCGCGTCGACGACGTGATGCTGGTGCCGGTCTCGATCACCTACGAGCGACTCAACGAGCTGGGCGCGATCGCCAGCGAACAGGCCGGTGGCACCAAGAAGGCCGAGGGCATCGGCTGGCTCGCGAAATATGTTCGTCTGCAGCAGCATTCGGCCGGTCGCGTGTATGTGCGGTTCGGCGAAGCGATTTCGGCGCGCGAGCGGCTCGGCGTGCACGGTGATCCGCTGGACCTGCGGCCGGTGACCATCCCACTGCGTGACACCGAGACCGGGTCGACCAGCTCTCCCGACGAGACCGAGCTCGCCGCCGCCGAGCACAAAGCCGTGCAGCGCTTGGCCTTCGATGTCGCGGTCGGCATCAACGAGGTCACCCCGATCACCGTCAACGCGCTGGTCACCCTGGCCCTGCTCGGCGTGCACGAGCGCGCGCTCACGCTGGGCCAGGTGCGCACGGTGCTCGACCCGGTGCTCGGCTATATCGTCGGTCGCGGACTGCCCAGCGGCGAACTCACCACGCTGCGCGATGAGCAGGGCCTGCGGGTGGTGCTCGAACAGCTCGCGCTGGCGGGCGTGGTCACCGTGTATCGCGGCGGGCTGGAGCCGGTGTACGCGATCGAACCCGGCGCGCATCTCGAAGCGGCGTTCTACCGCAACAGCGCGGTGCACTGGTTCGTCAACCGAGCCATTCTCGAACTGGCGGCCCTCACCGCGGTGGAGCAACCGGGTGACGACCCGCTGCGGGCGGCGTGGAAGGCGGCGTTCGCGCTGCGCGACCTGCTCAAGTTCGAATTCTTCTTCCCGGAACGGCAGGAGTTCGCCGAGCAGATCATCCAGGAAGTGCGCATCATCGTGCCCGAATGGGACGAGCACACTCCGGATGATCGACTGGATCGCCAATTCCTCGGCGCTGTCACCGAATCCGGATTCGTGATGGCCCATCGCGTGCTGCGATCGTTCTTCGACGCGCAGCTGGTGGTCGCCGAGCGCCTGGTTGCCCGGCCCGCCGACGCGACGATCGATCGCAAGGAATTCATCGACGAATGCGTGGCGGTCGGCAAGCAGATGCTGTTGCAGCAGCGGTTGCACAGCCCGGAATCGGTATCGTCGGAATTGTTCACCAGCGCATGGAAACTGGCCGACAACCACGGCCTCATCGCGCCCGCAGCCGAGGGCACCGAGGCCGAGTTGAAGGACAAGCGGCAGGAATTCGCCGACCAGCTGCGCGATCTCGGCGAGCGTATCGCACGGGCGGCCTCGCTCGATCCGTCGAACAGGAACTCGATCTGATGGGCACACTCGCCGAAGCCGTGGCCGCGATCCGGTCGGGCCCGCAAGGCGCGCAGGTCGCGGCCGTGTTCGATTTCGGTGGCACGGTTGTCGACGGTCTGCCGCGACGCAGCTTGGCGCGCAAGGTGTTCCGGCGCGGTGACGATCGCCTGGCCACCCTGCTCGGCGGCATCCAGCGCGGCGGTAGCGACGGCGACTACGGACGATTCCTCCAAGCCGTCGAGCGGACTTGGGCAGGCGCGTCGGAGGTCGAGCTCGAGCAGCTGGGCCGCAAGGCATTCCGCAAAGAGATCTACGGGCGGCTGTTTCCCGAGGCGTGGCACCTCGTGCGCGCGCACCAATTGGCCGGTCACACAGTGATATTGGTCAGTGAGCTGACGCGATTCCAGGTACAGCCGGCCGCCGAGCGCCTCGGCATCGGCAACGTGGTGTGCACCCAGCTCGCCGTCGACGACGGGGCACTGACGGGGCACACCGAGGGCGCACCGCTGTGGCGCGCCGGAAAGTCCGCGGCGGTCACCGAATTCGCCGCCGGGCGCGAGATCGGCTACGTCTACGCCGACAGCGTGGCCGACCTGCCCCTCCTCGAACTCGCCGAGCGGCCGACCGTGATCGACCCCGACCCAGCCCTGGCCGCGATCGCCACCGGCAACGGCTGGCCCACCCTGACCTTCCGCCTGCGCCGAGCACCACGCCCCATCGACTACCTGCGGACCATCGCCGGCTTCGCCGGACTCATCGGCGGCGCGCTGGTCGGCGTACTTCGCAAGTCCTACACCGGCAAGCGGCAGACGATGGCCGACGCGCTCATGCACGACGCCACCACCGCCACCCTGCGCGCCATCGACGTACAACTGCGCGTGGTCGGCATCGAGAATGCCCGCGCGCCGAGGCCCGCGGTGTTCCTGTTCAACCATCAGAGCCAGTTCGACGTCATCATCGTCCCGAAGGTCCTCGACGGCGCGGTCACCGGCATCGGCAAGAAGGAACTCGCCAACCACCCGCTGTTCGGTCCGCTGATGCGATTCGTCGGCGTCACCTTCATCGACCGCGCCAATACCGAGGCAGCGAAAGCCTCACTCGCGCCGGTGGTCTCGACTCTGCGCGACGGGCTGTCCATCGCCGTGGCACCCGAGGGCACCCGTTCGTACACCCCGCACGTCGGTCCGTTCAAGAAGGGCGCTTTCCACATCGCCATCCAGGCGGGCGTGCCGGTGATTCCGATCGTGCTGCGCAACGCGGGCGAAATCGCCTGGCGGGATTCACCTATCGCCCGCTCCGGCATCGTCGACGTCGCGGTCCTACCGCCGATCGACGTCTCCGGCTGGGACCCCGCCGACATGGACGACGAGGTCGAAGGCGTCCGGCAGCTGTTCGAAACCACCCTGCTGAACTGGCCGGAAGCCGACTGAAGCCCGGCCGGGCGCGGTGACACACCCGGCCGGACTCCCTCAGCTTTCGAACAACTGCTGCCCGAGATAATTCCCGGTACCGGCAACACCGGGCGGGATCGCGAACACCGCCGAGCCGACCGGTGTCGTCCATTCGTTCAGCGCGTCGAACTCCGCCAGTCGCTGCTGCACCGGCAGGAACTGGGCGTCGACGTCGCGCTGATAGGCGACGAACAGCAGGCCGGAATTCGACAGCTGCCCCGGCGCGGGTGCCTCGTCGTAGTTGAATCCGCGCCGCAGGAACCGTTCACCGTCGTGGGTGTGCCTGGCGCGGGCGACGTGCGAGGACGGCGGGATGACCGGGATGCCGTTGCGGTCGACCGCCGTCAGATCGGGCTCGTCGTGTTCGGCGGTGCCGGTGAGCGGCGCGCCGGTGGTGACCTTTCTGCCGACGGTCAGTTCGCGGCTGTCGGCGTCGAGTTCGTCCCAGGTGTCGAGGTCCATGGCGATGCGGCGCAGCACCAGCGAGGTGCCGCCCCGCAGCCACGGCATCGACGTGCCGTCGTCCCACACCAGACGATCGAAGTCGACCGTGCGCGGGGCGATATTGACGGTGCCGTCGACCTGGCCCATGAGGTTGCGCATGGTCTGGCCACGTGGCGCGTCCCGGAAGCCGCGCTGCACCCAGCGCACCGTCACCAGCGACTTCACATGTTTTGACAGCACCCGCACCGCGTGCGCGACCGTTGTCGCCTCCGCGGCACAGACCTGGAGTACCAGGTCGGCGCCGGTGTAGGCGGGCTCCAGCCGGTCGACGGGGAACGGCGGCAGCTGCCGCAACCAGCTCGGCCGTCGCGCGGTCAGACCGGCGACGGTGAACAGCTCAGGGCCGAAACCGACCGTGACCGTCAGGCGGGCGGGCCTGGCCGCGAGTTCCGGTTCGGTGTCGGCGAGCGCGGGCAGGCCCTGGGTGAGCCGTGACGCGTCGTCGGTCCAGATCCGGAGCAGGCCGATGATGTCTTCGCGGCCGACGCCGGGCGCGAGATCGAAACCGGCGAAGGCGACATGACCGGGTGGCGTCGTCTCGATGCCTGCCTGATGCGTGCCGTAGAACGGCACGGTGTCGAGCGCGGCGTCGCGTTCGCGTTCCCGATCCGGCAGACCGGCCGCACCCCAGCCGATTCCGGCCGCACCGACGACACCCGCAGCCGCGGCTCCCCCGCCGAGCAACCGGCGGCGGGAGAGCCCGGAATGCGGATCAGCCACCGTGCGTGGGGTTCTCGGCGCCCGGCGCGTAGTTCTCGTTGCCGCCGGCGAAATCGCGCACCTGGGCACTGACCACGGTGCTGGAGCCGTCGGAGAAGGTCAAGGTGAGCGAGGTTTCCGCGCCGGTGCGCAATGGCTGCTTCAGGTCCATGAACATCAGATGCTCGGCGCCTGGCTTCAGTGTCACTTCGCCGTGCGCCGGGATGGTGATGCCGCCTTCCTTGGGGCGCATGGTCTTGGCTCCAGTGCTGTCGGGCACGACCTCGTGGATCTCGACCCGGTCCGAGGCGGGGCTGGTCGCGGCGACCAGGGTCACCGGTTCGTCGCCGGTATTGCGCAGGTGGCCGAAGGCCGCGGACATGCCGGAGTCGGCGGCTTTGATCCACTGGTCGCTCATGCTGATCCGGTCACCCGCAGGCGCGGGGGCGGCGGGGGTTGTTTCCGAACTCGAGCAGGCGGTGGCGAACACGGCGAGGACGGACAGTGCGGTCGCGGCGCCGAGACGGCGTGCGGCACGGGGTGTACGCAGATGGGTACGGGCATACGCGGACATGGAGAACTCCGATCATCGGGTGAGGTGAAACCCGGACCGGCAGGTCGGCATCGGCGAATCATCCGCCGGGACGGCGGAATTCGGCGGCTACGCCGGAACGGGGTGAACGACGGTGCTTCCCGCCCGAGGCGGACCGCGCAGGCCGATGCCTGGTCGAAGCAGCAGTTGGCGCAGGACCGCTCGCTCATCGGCGCGAGGCAGCCTGCCCGGCCGCGCGGCCGGGCCCGGTACCCCCGCCAGCACCACGGCCAGCCGTCGCACGCTGGTGATCGCCCGGCGCACACCGACTTCGGCGGCGCGGATCGCGGTCGCGCCCGCCGGGATCGCCACCAGGTGGGCGAGCAGCATCGCGGCGGAGACAGAGTGGTGCTGCGTATGCCCCAGCGTGAGCGCGGTGTGCCCGATGCCCTGTCCGACGGCCAGCACCACCATGGTCGACACCGGACTGTTGCCCCGCGGCAGCGCGGTGACTACGACACCGATCAGGGCGCACGCGGCGAACAGCAGCGTCAAGGCGGATCCGGTGGGAACGGCGCTCGCACCGCCGATTCCGTGTGCCAGCACGGCGACGGCTCCGGACGCGGAACCCACTGCCGCGCCACGTAAGCGCGCGGTGTGATCCGTCGGAGAGCCCACCCCGCCATGCTACGACCATCCGTCGTAGATATCGGGCGCAGGGCCTATGACCAGCGTCTCAACGAAGCGGCGCAACCGAATTCAGCCGAGGGCTTGACATGAACATTGGTTTAGGTTTGATGCTTGTCTCACCACCGAATGAGGGAGAACATCATGACCACCACCACCGCCCCCGCCACCTACACCGTCCCCGCGCTGAACCGGCCCGTCGCCGTGCTGGGCGCCGTGGTCGCCGCCGTCGTCCTGAATCTGATCGTCTGGGCCATCGGCGCTGCCGCAGGCGGGTCGTTCATCACCGTCGACAACGGCAAGCTGCTCGATGTCGCGCCCGGCGGGGTGATCATGATGTCGGCCGTGCCGCTGCTGATCGGCCTGACCGTGGCCGTGCTGCTGTCCTACCTGTGGACCGGCGTGCTGCGGACCGCCGCCGTGGTCGGGTCGGTGCTGTCGATCGGGACGATCGCGATGACCGTTTCCTCGAACTTCGACACCGCCTCCACCGTCGCCCTGTCGGTGATGCACGTGGTGCTGGTGCCGGTCATGGTGATCGCGATGGAAGGTGTGCGTCGCTCCATCACCGCGAAGTGACCCGAAACAACAGCGAAGGCCCCGCCGAAACTTCGGCGGGGCCTTTCGCGTGTCGAGTTCTAGACCGAGCGGCCGAACAGCAGCTTCCACGGCATGAGCGCCGACTCGAGCTGCACCTTCAGGCTCATCTTCGACGCGCCGACGGTGCGCTCCTCGAAGCGGATCGGCACCTCGGCGATCGTGTAGCCCTTCTTGATCGCGCGGTAGTTCATCTCGACCTGGAACGAGTAGCCGTTGCTGCGGATCGAGGCCACGTCGATCGCGCGCAGCGTGTCGGCCTTCCAGGCCTTGAAACCGGCGGTCGCGTCCTTCACGCCGAGGCGCAGGATCAGGTTCACGTAGAAGTTGGCCCAGGCCGACAGCGCCTTGCGGTACCACTTCCATTCCGCGGCCGTCGAACCACCGGGCACGTAGCGCGACCCGAGCGCTACGCCGACATCGTCGGAGCTCAGCTTCTCGAGCATCGACGGGATCACCTCGGCGGGGTGCGACAGATCGGCGTCCATCTGGATCACCACGTCGGCACCCTCGTCGAGCGCCGCGGTGATGCCCGCGATGTAGGCGCGGCCGAGGCCGTCCTTCTCGGTGCGGTGCAGCACGCTCACCACATTCGGCAGCTCAGCTGCCAGTTTGTCGGCGACGTCACCCGTGCCGTCGGGTGAATTGTCGTCTACCACCAGCACGTGCAGATCCGACACCGGCAGAGCCGTCAGCCGCTCTACCGCCACCGGCAGATTTTCCCGCTCGTTGTAGGTCGGCACAACAACGGTAACCCTCAAGGGTCGCCCTCCCTGCTCACCTGGATAGCCCCGCGGCCCAGGATGCGGGCACGGGGCATGTCATCGATTCGTTATGACGGTACTCGATGGTCCTGACGCTTTCCTGAGTGGCCGTGCGGGCGCTCACCACAATCGGCCCGCGTGGACAAGAGCGTCGATGACCAGTCCGATGCCGAACACGACGAAGAGCACTCTGATCGCCGGCGGCCCGAAGCGGGTGATGCCCCGCACGAGCAGCCGGTAGACCCGCCGGGCGCGCGGCGTTCGCCGCAGCGCCAATGCCAGCACGACCAGTGGCAGGACCAGGGCGATCGCGCAGTAACCCGCCACGATCAGCGGCCACACCACCGGCAGCGGGCGCTGCGCGGACAGCAGCGCGAGGGCCGCGAGATACGGCACCGAGGTCGGCACCTTCGCCAGACCGAGAGTGAATCCGATCACGCCCATCAGCCACGGATATTTGCGCACCGGCTCGACCCAGCGGCCGCCGGTGGAGGTGGTGGTGTCGACCGGGAGCGCGGCCACCGCGATCAGCACCAGGCCGATCACCAGCTCACCCCAGTAGCGCAGGGTGGGGGTCAGCTCGAAGTCGAGGAGCCGGACCAGGAAGTCGATGCCGAGCACGGCACACACCCCGAAGGCCACCGAGACCGCGAAAACGCCGCCGAGGAAGCTGAGCACCCCCGTCATCGGCGAGCGCCGGGTCAGCCTGGCGTCGGCGACCACGGCCGTGGTGATCGCCACCAGCAGCACGTCGAGCGCGTCGAGCAGGGCGAACCCGAGCAGGGCGAGCAGCAGGACAGACATAACGTGGCTGACCCTACTCGCCGGTCATGTTCGATCGCCGACCCGTCAGTCACACCAGCACCAGCCGAGCTTCGCGGTGAAAGTCCGTGACCTGCGCACTCTCGAGATCGATCCGTCCATCTGGACTGGACTCCCCCGCAAACGGCGCTGGGTGGTTAGGCTTTTCAGCACCGGCCGTGCCGGGATCCGCGATCGTGAAGGGGCAGACATCGTGGCAGAAATGTCATTCGACCCGTCAGCGCTCGACGCTTATCAGCGTGCGGCAGCTCGGGTTTCCGAACTTCTTGGCACAGCGGCCAACGATACGACGACCGCGGCCGGGGTCGACCTGTCCGGGCTCGGCGTGCTCGGGCGTGAATTCGCCGCCGCCTGGACACAGGCCGCGGGCGACCACGCGTCGACGCTGAGCACCGCTGGCAATCTGGTCACCGCCTACCAGGACATCTTGAATCGCTTCGGCGCCAGCGTGACCGGGATCGATACCGGGCTGGCAGGCGATCTGCGTGCGGCCGAGGGTGAGGTGGCGTGATGCGTGCCAAGTCGCTGGCTTCCGAGACCACATTGAGCACGATCACACCCGCCGAGGCCGAGGCCAAGATCGCACCGGTGATCGCGCTGCTCGAAGTGCCCCTGCTCGAATTGCGAAGCTCGTTGGGCAGTAATACTTCCGCCGATCCCGATGCCGCGGTGGTGGCCGCACTCACTTCGGCTTCCGCCGCCACTACGGCTACCGAGGACCCGCATCGGCTCGGGCTGTACGCGCTCGAGTCGACCGAGACAGCGGCGCCAGCGACACCCGCGCTGCGGCAGACCGCCACCGAGGTCTCGGCCGCGGCCGATCGTGGGACCAGACTGAGTTCCCTGCTCGGGCAGGCGTATTCGACCCAGTCGACCGCAGCCGCCAAGGTCGACGCGATCATCGCGGACTTCCGGGCCAAGGCGAAGAGGGCCGCGCCCGCGGTGAACGGGAACAACCTCGACGCCATCGTCGAGCTCGCCGAAGAGGCCATCTCGGAAGCGGTCGGGGTGGTGGGTAATGCCAGCACCGAGATGGATCAGTACACCCGCAACACCAGGGGGCTCACCAGCGATCTCGGCGGGACCAACGGGGTGACCGTTCCCACCGGCGCGACGGAGGTGGCGCCCGGGGTCTATGTTCTCGGTACCGGCGGATCCGACACGTCGTCGTGGAACGACTCGTCGTGGGATGACGACGACGACAACATCGATCCGGCGACAGCGGCGCAGATCGCGTTGCAAGAGGCGCTGATCGACGGCGGGGTCTCACTGGGGACCGCGGCGATCGATGCCGGTGTCAGCTTCGGTACGCATCTGATCGACAAGATCGCCGAAGTCGCGATGCACGGGCTCGACAAGGGTTCGGAGCTGGCGACGACCGGCATCGACACGCTCGCCGCGAATGCCGCCGGAACCGAGGGCACGGCCACCGCACCCGCGGGCACCTCGCCCGCCGCACCGTCGACGAATGGCGGTGGGACCGGCACGAACACACTGTTCGGCGGCTTGGGTGGCGGCACCAGCACCGGCGGCGGCACCAGCACCGGCGCTGGGGCGAACAACGACAGCGGCGCTTCGGCGAAGCCGGAAGCACCCGCGCCGGCCGCCCCATTCCAGTCGAACCAGGCGCCGAAAACCGAACAGGCCCCACAGGCTCCGATCACCCCCGCGCCCGCTCAGCAGCCGATGCAAGGCGGAGTGGTGCCGCCGGGCGCTCGCCCCCAGCAGGATCAGGAGACCGAGAAGCCCTCTGCCGCACCCAGACACGGCCAACCGGGAGTCGTCCCGGCGCCGGCGTAGGACGCCCGCATGGAAAATCCGTTCGGTGCCTACTTCACCTCGCCGGACGCCACGCCGTCCGGGGGGCCGGCGCCCCCCCGCGAAACCCCGGGGCCGCGGGGGGGCGCGGGCCCGCGCCCCACGCCCGCGCGGCGGGGGGGCGGGTCCGAACACGGGTGAGCCGCAGAAGACGCGCCGGCCGCGACGCCAGCACCCGCACCC
>NZ_JBHXNJ010000033.1:57401-61999 GCF_042719655.1 Nocardia sp. NPDC058518 | reverse complement strand
GGTTGGGCCCCCCCCGAAACGCCCATGGGCTGCCAACCAAAAAAACCCCATCGGTTATGGCCAAAAAAACCCGGGGTATAACCCACACACACACCACCACCAAAAACCCCCCCCCCCGCTTGTGTCTCCCGCGGCCCCATTCGGTTTTCCAGGTGAATGTCGTGACGAGTCCGACAGACTGATTAGTTGACGTCGGCGCTCTCGCGGTCCTCGTCGACGATGTCCTCGTCGGCGACCTCCGGGATGGCCTTGTTCTGGCGCGAGCTCGACACCGACTTGTTGCTGTTGCCGTTGCTGATCGACTTGCGCTCGGGGGTGCCGTCGAGCAGCTCGCTCTCGCGGTTGACCGCGGCGAGCATGGCGGGCACCGAGTCGAGCTGACCACGGATACCGAGCAGCTGGGCCAGGACCCGGCCGCGCAGCACGCGCATCTCCTCGGCCAGTTCCTTCGCGTGCGCGATCTTGCGCTCGGAGGTCTGGGTGGCGGAGCTGATCAGGCGGTTCGACTCATCGGTCGCGTCCTTGATCCGCTGAGCGGCCTCGGCGCGACTGGTGGCCTCGAGCTCCTCCATGGCACGGGTCAGCTTGGTGCGCCGATCGTTCATGGTGGCCTCGAAGTCCTGCTGGGTGGCCTTGCGCTTGGCCTCGGCCTCCTTGCCGAGACGTTCCACATCGGCCTGGGCGGCCTCGATGATCTTGGCGGACTCGGTGCGCGCGTTCGCGAGGGTCTGCTCGAACTCGATCTCGAGCGCCTCGCGCTTCTCCTTGGTCTCCGCGAGCAGCGACTCGTACTTGCCACGCATCTCGGTGGCCTGCTGCTCGGCGATCGACACCATCTCGGCGGCTTCGGCCTGCGCCAGCGCGCGGACCTCGGACGCTTCGTCCGAGGCCAGGCGCAGCATGCGCGAGATGCGGTCGGACATGCCTTCGGCGGTGGTCGGCGGCACGGAAAGCCGGTCGACCTCCTTGCGGAGCTCGTCGATCTCGTCACGTGCATCTTCCAGCTGGCTGGCGAGATTGCGGGCCTGCGCGGCGGCAGCGTCCCGGTCGGTGGCGGTGACGCGGAGCTCAGCGTCGAAGCGGTCGAAGTAGTTGCGCACCTCGTCTTGCGCATAACCCTTGCGCACAACGGTGAAGGGCAGTGCAACGAAGCGATTGCGATCGGACTCAGGTGACGACATGGCACACAAAATACAGCCTCGAGCGAGGCTATGGAGACTCGACCGTGATTGTGATCTCGCCGAGATTTACCGACAGTACCGGCGTACTAGTGCGTAACATCCGGGTTCGGCTCCACGAGCTCGACCAGCACACCGCCAGCATCCTTCGGATGGATGAAATTGATGCGGGAATCCGCGGTCCCGTGGCGGGGGGCTTCGTACAGCAAACGCACGCCGCGCCCGCGCAGGAAGTCCGAAACCGCCTCGATATCGGTGACCCGGTAGGCCAGCTGCTGCAGTCCGGGGCCGCTGCGGTCGATGAACTTGGCGATGGTCGACTCGGCGGTGAGCGGGGCCAGCAACTGCAGGGCGGTCGCGCGGTCGGCGGCGGCGGGGCACGACAGCATGGCCTCCACGACGCCCTGGGCCTCGTTCACCTCGCGGTGGGTCTCGACCATGCCGAGATTGTCGGTGTACCAGGCCACCGCGATGTCGAGGTCGGGCACGGCGATGCCCACGTGGTCGATGGCGATGACGTAGTCGGCGGGGATGAAGTTCTCGTTGGTCACCCCACGAAGCTAGCGCTTGTGTGTGCGAGTGGGGAGCCCGCCCGCGCGTTGTGCACGGCCGCAGCGTAGACGCAGGTACGCCGACCTGCGTGCCGGGCGCGGGCCGATACCGGTTACCGTGGAGGTCAACTCCTGAACCCGTGCGGCGATGCCGCCTGCGTCCGGCGAGGTTCGACTCAATGAATGCGAGGCTTTCGTGACCACTTCTGTCATCGTGTCCGGTGCGCGTACCCCGGTCGGTCGGCTGCTCGGCGGTCTGAAGGGCTTCAAGGCCTCGGATCTGGCCGGTGTCGCGATCAAGGCCGCGCTCGAGAAGGGCGGCGTCGCGCCCGAGCAGGTCGACTACGTGATCCTGGGCCAGGTGCTGCAGGCCGGTGCGGGGCAGCTGCCCGCGCGTCAGGCGGGCATCGCCGCGGGCATCCCGATGGATGTGCCGTCGATCCTGATCAACAAGGTCTGTCTGTCGGGCATCAACGCGATCGCGCTGGCCGATCAGCTGATCCGCGCGGGTGAGCACGAGATCGTGGTCGCCGGTGGCATGGAGTCGATGAGCCAGACCCCGCACCTGCTGCCCAAGAGCCGTGAGGGCTTCAAGTACGGCGACACCACCCTCGTCGATCACATGGCCTACGACGGCCTGCACGACGTGATCACCGACCAGGCCATGGGTCTGCTCACCGAGGATCGCAACGACCTGGACAAGGTGAGCCGCGAGGAGCAGGACGCGCTGGCCGCGGCCTCGCACCAGCGCGCTGCCGCCGCGTGGAAGAACGGTCTGTTCGAAGACGAGGTCGTGCCGGTCGCCGTGCCGCAGCGCAAGGGTGAGCCGGTCTACGTGACCGAGGACGAGGGCATTCGCGCCGACACCACCGTCGAGTCGCTTGGCAAGCTGCGTCCGGCCTTCCGCAAGGACGGCACCGTCACCGCGGGTACCGCCTCGCAGATCTCCGACGGCGCGGCCGCGGTGATCGTGATGAGCAAGGCCAAGGCCGAAGAGCTGGGTCTGGAGTGGATCGCCGAGATCGGCGCGGCCGGCCAGGTCGCCGGTCCGGATTCGACCCTGCAGGACCAGCCTGCCAACGCCATCCTCGCCGCGTGCGCGAAGGAGGGCATCACGCCCGCCGATCTGGATCTGATCGAGATCAACGAGGCGTTCGCGGCCGTCGGTGTGTCTTCGACCCGCAAGCTCGGCTTCGACCCGGAGAAGGTCAATGTCAACGGTGGCGCGATCGCCATCGGCCACCCGCTCGGCATGTCCGGCGCGCGCATCCTGCTGCACCTGGCGCTGGAGCTGAAGCGTCGCGGCGGTGGCGTCGGTGCTGCCGCGCTGTGTGGTGGTGGCGGTCAGGGCGACGCGCTGATCATCCGCGTGCCCGCCTGATCCTGTTCGACCACGAAAGCCCTGGTATTCCTCGCGAGTACCAGGGCTTTCGTTGTGACCGGTCCAACTACGTGGTGTCGTAGATCATGCTGCACAATGGGGGGCATGGGTTTCTTCGATTTGCGGTCAACGGCCAGTCGGTTCCGGTTCTTCGCGGTGCTCGAGGCACTGTCCTGGATCGGTCTGCTGACCGGTATGGCGTTCAAGTACCTGCCCGCGGAGGGCAACGAGATCGGCGTGAAGATCTTCGGACCGGTGCACGGGGTGATCTTCGTGCTGTTCGTGATCACGGCGCTGCTGGCCTCGCGCGAACTGAACTGGAACTGGAAGACCACGGTGCTGGCGCTGGCGTCGAGCATTCCGCCGCTGTTCACCGTGATCTTCGAGGTCTGGGCAGTACGCACCGGTCAGCTGGGTGAGCTGAGCGCCGACGCGAGCAAGGGCTCCGCGGCTGCCACGCCGACGGCTTCGTGACAAACTGGAAAGCGTGACTCGACCCGCTGCCCGCCGTCCTTCGCCCACCGCTGCCGCCGCCATGTCCGGTGCGGTGGATCTGTCCGCGCTGAAGCAGCCGCCCGCCGCACCCGGCGGTGCCGCTGCTCCGGCCTCGGGGAACCACACGGTCACCGAGGCGGATTTCGAAGCCAAGGTGATCCGGCGCTCGACGCAGGTGCCCGTGGTGGTCGTGCTGTTCTCGCAGCGCAGCGCGGGCAGCGTCGAGCTGGTCGGCACGCTGGAACGGTTCAACGCCGAGGACCGCGGTGCCTGGGATCTGGCCGTCATCGAGGCCGAACCCAATATGAACATCGTCCAGGCGCTGCGCGTGCAGGGCATTCCGACGGTGATCGCGGTGGCGGGCGGGCAGCCGCTGGCCGATTTCGAAGGCGCGCAGCCGGACCCGCAGGTGCGGCAGTGGCTCGACGCGGTGATGGACGCGACCGCGGGCAAGCTCGAGGGCGACCCCGACGCGGCCCCCGCCGAACCCGAGGTCGAGGACCCGCGCTTCGTCGACGCGGAGGACAAACTGTCCGAGGGTGACTTCGCCGGCGCCGAGGCGGCCTACGAGGCGATCATCGCCGAGGAGCCCGGCAACGAGGAAGCCAAGGCGGCCTTGCGTCAGCTGCGTTTCCTTACCAGGGCCCAGCAGCTCGACCCGGCCGTGGTCGCCACCGCCGACGCCGACCCGGCGAACCTGGACGCCGCGCTCGACGCCGCCGACATCGAAATGTTCGAGCAGCGCCCTGAGGCGGCCTTCGAGCGGATCATCGCGATCATCAAGCGCACCGCGGGCGATGACCGGACCACGGCACGCACCCGACTGCTCGAGTTGTTCGAGTTGTTCGACCCCGCCGAGCCCTTCGTGATCGCCGCCCGTCGTAAGCTCGCCGCCGCCCTGTACTGACACCCGACTTCGAAGCCGCCCCCCCCCGCCCACACACCCCGGCGGCGGGGGTGTGTGGTGGGGTGTGCGCCGGAGAGATAAGAACG
>NZ_JBHXNJ010000033.1:38679-57391 GCF_042719655.1 Nocardia sp. NPDC058518 | reverse complement strand
GTTCTCACCGGCCCCGCCCCATTGTCCGCACCCCGGACTACACCCCCCCCCCCCCCCACCCGGGGGGGGGCGGCTTCGTTGTGTGGCACCGGTGCTACGGTCGAAATATGGCGTCCAAGAACGATATTCAGCATCGGATCGTCACCGCGATACAGCGGCGGCTCAATCCGATCCTTGGCAAGCTGCCCGGTCAGCAGCTGCTAGAGACGGTCGGGCGGGTGAGCGGGCAGCCGCGGGTCACACCGATCGGTGGCCGGCGCGTCGGCGACGAGTTCTGGCTGGTCTCCGAGTTCGGGGATCGCTCGCAGTATGTGCGCAACATCAAGGCCGATAACAAGGTCCGGGTGCGCCTGGGCGGGCGCTGGTACCCGGGGACCGCCGTGCTGCTGCCCGGCGACGATGCGCGGGCCAGGCTGCGGCAGCTGCCGCGCTACAACAGCACCGCGGTGCGGGCGTTCGGTACCGACCTGCTGACGATCCGGGTCGACCTGGAGCGTTAGGCCCTTCGCCGCGGCCGTGCGGATCAGGGCTTCGAGGACAGCCAGAGGGCGCTGTGGGGGGCCATGGTGACGGTGGCCGAGGCGGGGTGGCCGTGGCTGGGGGTGCTGCCCGCGGTGACGATGCCGAGGTTGCCGATGCCGGAGCCCGCGTATTCATGGGCGTCGGTGTTGAGGATCTCGTGCCAGGAACCGGCGTGGGGCAGCCCGATGCGGTAGTTCTCGCGGGTGGAGCCGGAGAAGTTGAAGACGGCCGCTACCGCGCTGCCGTCGGTGCCCCAGCGGAGGAAGGCGAAGACGTTGGCGGTGCTGTCGTCGGCTTCGATCCAGGAGTGGCCGCCGGGGGTGGCGTCTTGCGTCCACAAGGCGGGGTGGGCGGTGTAGGTGCGGTTCAGATCGGCGACCATGGTTGAAATGCCCTGGTGGAGTGGATTTTCCAGCTCATGCCAGTCCAGGCCGCGGTCGTTGTCCCACTCGCGGAACTGGCCGAATTCCTGGCCCATGAACAGCAGTTGCTTGCCGGGGTGGGCCCACATGTAGGCGAGCAGGGCGCGCACGCCGCTCGCCTTGGCGAAGTCGTCGCCGGGCATGCGGGTCCACAGCGTGCCCTTGCCGTGCACGACCTCGTCGTGGCTGATCGGCAGCACGTAGTTCTCGCTCCACGCGTAGACCAGCGAGAACGTCATCTCGTTGTGGTGCCAGGAGCGGTGGATCGGGTCGCGGCCCAGGTAGCCGAGGGTGTCGTGCATCCAGCCCATGTTCCACTTCATGCTGAAACCGAGGCCGCCGACGTCGGTGCCGCGGGTGACGCCTGGCCAGGTGGTCGACTCCTCGGCGATGGTGACCACGCCGGGATGGGCGCCGTGCACGGTGTCGTTGAGTTCCTGCAGGAACTCGACCGCTTCCAGATTCTCCCGGCCGCCATAGATATTCGGCTCCCAGCCGCCTTCGGGGCGGGAGTAGTCCAGGTACAGCATCGAGGCGACGGCGTCCACGCGCAGGCCGTCGATGTGGAACTCCTCGATCCAGAAAGCGGCATTGGCGACCAGGAAGTTGCGGACCTCGTTGCGACCGAAGTCGAAAACGTAGGTGCCCCAGTCGAGTTGCTCGCCGCGGCGCGGGTCGGGGTGTTCGTAGAGCGGGGTGCCGTCGAAGCGGGCCAGTGCCCATTCGTCGCGGGGGAAGTGCGCGGGGACCCAGTCCAGCAGTACCCCGATACCCGCGTTGTGCAGGTGGTCGACGAAGTAGCGGAAGTCGTCGGGGCTGCCGAAACGCGAGGTCGGGGCGTAATACGAGGTGACCTGGTAGCCCCACGAACCGCCGAACGGGTGCTCGGCGACCGGGAGCAGTTCGACGTGGGTGAAGCCGGTCGCGCGCAGGTAATCGGCGAGCTGGTGGGCCAATTCGCGATAGTCGAGGCCGGGTCGCCAGGAACCGAGGTGGATCTCGTAGGCGCTCATGGGGGAGCGGACCGCATCGGTTCTCGCGCGCTGGTCGAGCCAGGCGCTGTCGGTCCATACATGGTCGGCGCGGGTGACCACCGACGCGGTCGCGGGCGGTACCTCGGTCGAAAAGGCAAGGGGGTCGGCGTGATCGACGACACGTCCGTCGGCGCCGCGGATCCGGTACTTGTAGCGCGTGCCGGGTCCGACGCCCGGCACGAACACCTCCCACACCCCGGAGCTGCCGAGCGCGCGCATCGGCGCCGAGGTGCCGCTCCAGTGGTCGAAATCGCCGAAGACGGTGACACCGCGGGCATTCGGCGCCCAGACCGCGAAGGAGGTGCCGTCGACCTCGCCATCGAGGGTGGTGTAGTGGCGTGGGTGGGCGCCGAGTACTTCCCAGAGGCGGGTGTGCCTGCCTTCGCCGATGAGGTGCAGGTCGAATTCGCCGACGGTGGGCAGGAAGCGGTAGCCGTCGGCGGAGATCACGGTCTGGCCGCCCGGGTACTCGGCGCGGATCCGGTAGTCGTCGATCTGCGGATAGGGCAGGACGGCGTCGAAAATGCCGTGGCCCAACGACTTCAGCCGATGTTCGGACTCGCCGACGAGCACCGTCACCGTGTCGGCGTGGGGGCGCAGGACCCGGACCGCGGTGCCGTCGGCATGAGAATGCGCGCCGAGGACGGTGTGCGGGTCGGTATGGGTGCCCGCGGCCAGCAGCATGAGGTCGCGGCGCTTCATCACAGTGTCTCGCGGTAGGCCAGCGGTGCGCGGGCGGCGGCGGGGACTCCCGGCAGCGACAGGATGTGGGCGACCGCGCGCGCGGGGTCGAGGCGCACGAAATTGCGCTGGCCCCAGTGGTATTCCTCGCGGCTGACCTCGTCGAAGACCACCGGATGGTCGTGCCATTCGCGGCCGATAGCGGGGAGATCGAGCGAAATGTGGCCCTGCTCAGCGGCATAGGGGTTCAGGTTCACGATTACCAGGACCGCGTCGCCGGTGATCGGATCGATCTTGGAGTAGGCGATCAGCGCGTCGTTGTCGACGTGATGGAAGTGGATGCTGCGCAACTGTTGCAGCGCGGGGTGATTGCGGCGGATCTCGTTGAGGCGGGTGAGCCACGGTTCCAGCGATTCGCCGCGTTCGAGGGCGCCGCCGAAATCGCGAGGACGCAGTTCGTACTTCTCCGAGTCGAGGTATTCCTCGCTGCCCTCGCGGACGGCCTCGTGTTCGAACAGTTCGAAACCGGAGTACACGCCCCAGGTGGGGGACAGGGTGGCCGCGAGGGCGGCACGGATGGCGAACATGCCGGGGCCGCCGTATTGCAGGCTCTCGTGCAGGATGTCGGGGGTGTTCACGAACAGATTCGGTCTGGCTTCGTCCGCCTTGGCGGCGATCTCGCAGCCGAACTCGGTGAGTTCCCACTTGTGCACGCGCCAGGTGAAATACGTGTACGACTGGCTGAAGCCGCGGCGGGCCAGGCCGTAGAGACGGGCCGGGCGGGTGAACGCTTCGGACAGGAAGATCACGTCGGGGTCGGTGCGGCGCAGCTCCGTGATCAGCCACTCCCAGAAATCGGCAGGCTTGGTGTGCGGGTTGTCGACGCGGAAGATGGTGACGCCCAAGGAGATCCAGTGCCGGACTACGCGCAGGATCTCGGCGTAGAGACCGTCGGGGTCGTTGTCGAAGTTGACCGGGTAGATGTCCTGGTACTTCTTCGGGGGGTTCTCGGCGTAGGCGATGGTGCCGTCGGGGAGGGTGGTGAACCACTCCGGGTGGGCGGCGACCCAGGGATGGTCGGGGGCGCATTGCAGGGCCAGGTCGATGGCGACATCGAGGCCGAGAGCTGTTGCCTCGGAAACGAATTCGACGAAGTCCGCTTCGGTGCCGAGTAGCGGGTTCACGGCATCGTGTCCGCCGTCTGCCGAGCCGATGGCCCAGGGGGAGCCCACGTCGCCGGGCTCGGTGGTGAGGGCGTTGTTGCGGCCCTTGCGGTTGATCTCGCCGACCGGGTGGATCGGGGGGAGATAAACGACGTCGAAGCCCATGCCCGCGATCCGGGGGAGTTCGCGGGCCGCCGTGGCGAAGGTGCCGTGGACCGGGTTGCCCTCGGCGTCGCGGCCGCCGGTGGAGCGGGGGAAGAATTCGTACCAGGAGCCGACCAGCGCGCGGCGGCGTTCGACCAGGACCGAGAACTGGGTGCCACGGGTGACCATCTCGCGCAGCGGGGTGGCGCGCAGGATCTCGGCGACCTCCTCGGAGAACGCGGGGGCGACCCGGGACGGGAGCTGTTCGTCGCCGCGCAGGGCGGTGGCGGCGGCGCGCAGGCGTTCGAACTGCTTCTTCGGGACGGCTTGGGCGGCGCGTTCGAAGAGGATGGCGCCGGTCTCTAGGTCGTTGGCCAGGTCGGCGGCGGTCTGGCCGACGGACAATTTCGCTTCGACGGCCGACCGCCAGGTGGCGATGGGGTCGCTCCAGCCTTCGACGCGGTAGGTCCACACGCCCGGAGTGTTGGGGGTGAACAGGGCGTTGAAGACGTCGGGTTGGTAGTCGGGGGACATGCGGATGCGGGTGATCCGGGAGGAGCCGGGGGCCCGGACTGCCAGGGTGGCGGCTACCGCGTCGTGACCTTCGCGCCAGACGACGGCGCGGACGGGAAACACCTCGCCGACTGCGGCTTTGGCCGGGCGGCCGCCGGGGATGGACGGGGCGATGTCATCGATGGCAATCCGGCCGGTCACTCGGCTAACTTACTGCATTTTTGCTGGGTGGGGAGCGTTCGTGGCCGGGGGTCAGGCGATACGTATGCCCGCGAGGAGCCGGTCGAGGGCGGCGATGGTGTCGGTCAGCGCGTCGGGGTCGGTGGTGGTGGCCAGCCACAGCGCGGCCTCGTTCATCGCGCCGGAGAGCAGTTGGGTCAGCGGGGCGATCGGTTGGGGAGGAAGAACACCGGCGTCGACGAGCGATTGCAGGGCTTCGCGGAGGTGGCGGGCCGAATTGGCCTCGTCCATGGCGCGCCATTCGTGCCAGCCGAGGACGGCGGGGCCGTCGATCAGCAGGATCCGTTGGACCAGTGGGTCGGCGCAGGCGCGCAGGAACGCGGCGCAGCCGGTGGTCAGCTGCGTCCATGGGTCGGCCTCGGTGTCCGCGGCGGCGGCCACCTGCGCGCCGACCTCCTCCTGCACCTGCGTGAGGACCGCGCGGAACAGGTCGGCTTTGCTGTCGAAGTGGTGATACAGCGCGCCCTTGGTAACCCCGGCCGACGTCACGATCTCCGACAACCCCACGGCGGCATAGCCTTTCGCGGCGAACAACGCCCTTGTCTCGGCCAGCAGGACGCGCCGCGTCTCCTCGCGCTGCCGCGTCCGCCCCGTCGATGTCATCGACCGTCCTCCCATTGACCTACCGGTGGTATGTGAACTATCGTACGATACATACCAACGGTATGTGAAAGGTGATCCCATGAAACTCAGCGGCTACTACCCCGTTCTCGCCACACCCCGGATCGCGGAATCGCGCGACTTCTACACGACCTGGTTCGGCTTCGAGATCGTCTTCGAGGCGGACTGGTACATCAGCCTGCGGCGGCCGGGCGCCGACGACGAGCCGACCTACGAGCTGGCCTTGCTCGACCCCACCCACCCCACGATCCCGGCGGGCTTCGGTAAACCGGTCCAGGGCGTATTGCTCAACTTCGAGGTCGACGACGTCGACGCCGAGTGGGACCGGCTCGTGAAGACCGGCGGCCTGCACCCCGAACTCGAGCTGCGCACCGAAGACTTCGGCCAGCGCCATTTCATCATCGCCGACCCCGCCGGCGTCCTGATCGACGTGATCACCGAGATCCCGCCCAGCTCCGAGTTCGCCGCACTGTTCACCTGAGCCCCCGGCGCGGGCGCGATCGTTTATTCTTCCGGGGTGAAGGCACTTCGTCGGTTCACTGTCCGTGCCCATTTGCCGGAGCGGCTCGCCGCGCTGGGTGAGTTGTCGACGAACCTGCGGTGGTCGTGGCACGGCCCGACGCAGGATCTGTTCGCCGAGCTCGACCCGCGGTTGTGGCGGACAGTCGGCCAGGACCCGGTGCGGATGCTCGGCGAGGTGCCCGCCGAGCGGCTCGACGAGCTCGCTGCCGATCCCGGGTACACCGGGCGGGTCGACGCGGCCGCCGCGGGATTGCGCGACTATCTGACTCGGCCGCGCTGGTTCCAGGAGCAGACCGGCACCGACATCGCGGGGATCGCCTACTTCTCGATGGAGTTCGGCGTCACCGAGGTGCTGCCGAACTATTCCGGCGGTCTCGGCATTCTCGCCGGTGATCATCTCAAGGCCGCGTCGGATCTCGGTCTGCCGCTGATCGGCGTCGGGCTGCTGTATCGCTCGGGGTATTTCCGGCAGTCGCTGTCGGCGGACGGCTGGCAGATGGAGCACTACCCGGCGCTCGACCCGCAGGGTCTGCCGCTGCGGCTGCTCACCAGCGACGGCTCGCCGGTGCTCATCCACGTCGGCATGTCCGAGGGCCGGGTGCTGCGGGCCAGGGTGTGGATCGCGCAGGTTGGCCGAATTCCGTTGCTGCTGCTCGATTCCGATATCGCGGAGAACGATCCCGAACTGCGCGCCGTCACCGACCGGCTCTACGGCGGCGACCAGGACCACCGCATCAAACAGGAGATCCTGGCCGGAATCGGTGGCGTCCGCGCGGTGCGCGCCTACACCCGCGCCAACGGCCTCCCCGATCCCGATGTCTTTCACATGAACGAGGGTCACGCGGGTTTCCTCGGTGTCGAGCGCATGCGTGAATTCATCGCGGGCGGACTGGATTTCGAGGCCGCGCTCGCCGCGGTGCGGGCGGGCACCGTGTTCACCACGCACACTCCGGTTCCCGCGGGCATCGACCGGTTCCCGATGCCGTTGGTGCGCAGGTACTTCGGTGGCTCGCACGGTGAGTCCGAATCCGCTTTGCTGCCAGGACTTTCCGTCGACCGGATCCTCGCATTCGGCCGGGAGGGCGATCCCTCGGTGTTCAATATGGCGCACATGGGTCTGCGAATGGCTCAGCGCGCCAACGGTGTATCGAAACTGCACGGTGAAGTCAGCCGGGAGATGTTCGCGGCGCTGTGGCCGGGATTCGACGCGGCCGAGGTGCCGATCGGCTCGGTCACCAATGGCGTGCACGCCCCGACCTGGGCCGCGCGCGAGTGGATCGACAAGGCGCGCGAACTCGTCGGCCCCGAACTGGTCGAGGAGGCGCGGGGCTGGGAGAAACTCAGCGATGTCGACCTCGGTCAGCTGTGGTCGACGCGAAACACGTTGCGCGGCGTACTGATCGCCGAAGTTCGGCGCAGGCTGCGCGAGTCGTGGCGACAGCGCGGCGCCGCCGACGCCGAACTCGGCTGGATCGACGACGTCTTCGATCCGAACGTGCTCACCATCGGTTTCGCCCGTCGTGTACCCACCTACAAGCGGCTCACCCTCATGCTGCGCGACCCCGACCGACTGCGCGCGCTGCTGCTCGACCCAGAACGTCCGGTGCAACTGGTGGTCGCGGGCAAGAGCCACCCCGCCGACGACGGCGGCAAAGCGCTGATCCAGCAGGTCGTGCGGTTCGCCGACGACCCCGAGGTGCGCAGGCGCATCGTCTTCCTACCCGACTACGACATGTCGATGGCCCGCTACCTGTACTGGGGTTGCGATGTGTGGCTGAACAATCCGCTGCGCCCGCTCGAAGCCTGCGGGACCTCGGGCATGAAGTCCGCGCTCAACGGCGGTCTCAACCTGTCCATCCGCGACGGCTGGTGGGACGAGATGTTCGACGGTGAGAACGGCTGGGCCATCCCCACCGCCGACGGCGTCCGCGACGAGGCCCGCCGCGACGACCTCGAGGCCTCGGCACTCTACGAACTCGTCGAACGCACTGTCGCGCCGCGCTTCTACGACCGTGACGGCAGTGACGTGCCGGTTCGCTGGACCGAGATGGTGCGCCACACCTTGCAGACCACCAGCCCCAAGGTCCTGGCATCGCGGATGGTGCGCGATTACGCCGAGCAGTACTACGGACCCGCGGCCGCCGCGTTCGCGCGAGCCGCCGCCGACAAATTCACGGGTGCTGTCGAGGTCGCCGAGTACCGCAGGCGGGTCGACGCCGCGTGGCCGTCGGTACGGATCGCGCAGGTGGACAGCTCGGGCCTGCCCGACACCCCGGTGATCGGCGCGGAACTGTCGCTGCACGCGCGCATCGAGCTCGGCGGGCTCGCGCCCTCGGATGTGGTGGTGCAGGCGGTACTCGGCCGGGTCTCGCCGACCGACGACCTCTCCGACACGACCACCCTCGAGATGCACCACACCGGCACCGACGACGGCAGCGAGCTGTATTCGATCCAGGCTCCGGTCCCGCTGTCGGGCGCGGTCGGATACACCGTTCGTGTGCTTGCCCACAACGAGCTGCTCGCCTCCGACGCCGAACTTGGCTTGGTGGCCGTCGCGGGCGCGTAACCGTACACGGTGACCCGAGTGCCGGGTTATTCGATTCAGTGAACTTTCCGCTACCGTTCCGAGGTCGAACATAGAGGAGAGTCATGGCCAGCGATGTCGTCACCCGCGCCCGAGGGCGCATCGACGGATATTTCGGTATCTCGTCGAGCGGGTCCACCTTCAAGCGCGAGGCGATGGCGGGCACGGTCACGTTCCTGGCGATGTCGTATGTGCTGGCGGTGAATCCGTCGATCCTCGGTGACGAGGGCGCCCTCGGCGACAAGGGCATCCCGATGCAGGCGGTCTTCACGGCCACCGCCGTCGCCGCGGTCTTCGGCACGCTCGTCATGGGCATCTGGGCGAAGTACCCGATCGCGCTCGCGCCGGGCATGGGCCTCAACGCGTTCTTCGCCTACACGGTGGTGCTCAGCATGGGCATCCCGTGGCAGGTGGCGCTGTCGGGCACCTTGCTGTCGGGCATCATCTTCTTCATCTTGGCGGTCACGAAGGTCCGGGAACGGATCCTCAACGCGATTCCGTTGCAGATGAAGTTCGCGGTCGGCGCGGGTATCGGTTTGTTCGTGGCGTTCCTCGGTCTGAAGAACGCGGGCATCGTCGTCAACAGTGACGCCACGCTGGTGGCCCTCGGCGATTTCACCAAGGGCACCACCCTGCTGGCCATGTTCGGCCTGATCGTGACCGTGATCTTCCTGGTGATCGGCTGGCACGGCGCCGTGCTCTACGGCATCGTCGCGACCACGATCCTGGGCATGGTGACCGGACTGGTCGGCATGCCGGACGGCATCGCCGAGATGCCGAAGGGCCTGGATCAGACGTTCGGCCAGGCGATCATCCACCTGCCGGATGCCTTCACCGGGCAGATGATCGTGGTCGTTCTCACCATGCTGTTCGTCGACTTCTTCGATGCCTCGGGCACGCTGATCGGCGTCGCCAACCAGGCCGGTCTGCTGAACAAGGACGGCACCCTGCCGCGCGCGGCAAGTGCGCTGGCCGCCGACTCGGTCGGCACGACCGCGGGCGCGATCATCGGTACCTCCACCACCACCGCCTATGTCGAATCGACGGCGGGTGTGTCGGCGGGTGGTCGAACGGGACTCACGGCGGTGACCACCGCGGGCTGGTTCCTGCTCGCGATGTTCTGCTATCCGATCTTCTCGGTGGTCGCCGCATCGGCCGAGATCACCTCGGCCGCGCTGATCGTGGTCGGCATCCTGATGGCGCGTTCGCTGGGTGATATCGATTGGCAGAATCTCGAGTACTCGGTGCCCGCGTTCATCACTGTGATCATGATGCCGCTGACGTATTCGATCGCCAACGGGCTGGCGATGGGCATGATCTTCTACCCGATCGTGATGGTCGCCAAGGGTCGCATCAAGGACGTGCACCCGGCCATGTGGGCGCTGATGGTGCTGTTCCTCGCGTACTTCATCTTCCTGGTCGAGTAGACGTTCCGGCCATAGGTATGTCTATACTCAGGCTAGCCTAGGCTTGCCTAACTAGAGGAGATCTACCCATGAAGCGCTCGCTTGTTGCCGCGTCGATGGCGTTTGCCACCATCTTCGCGCCGGTCACCGCGGCCGTCGTCGCCACCGCCCCCGCCGCGATCGCCGCGCCGGCCACGCCCTCGGCTGGTCAGCTGTACGGCAAGCTGCAGGCGGCCATGAACGGCTCGTCGGCCGAGCTCGAGTCGGGCAACGCAGGCGGCCTCTCGGTCGTGCGCGACACCGTGAACCGGATCCCCGGCTACAGCTGGGATGTCTCCGGCCCGGTCACCGTCGACGGCGACACCCTCTCTGCCACCCTGAACAGCCGCCTCGGCGACTACGCCTTCCCGATCCCGGTGACCTGGAAGAACATCGACGGCACCTGGAAGCTGTCGCAGGAGTCCGAGCAGACTCTGGTCAGCTACGCCACCATGGCGTGGTGATCTGAGGAATTTTTTCGATCAGGGCCGTCCCGGTGGGGCGGCCCTTTTCGATCGATTGTGACCGGGATCACATAATTGCCGGGAATGGCGTGAAATAGTGGTACTGGACCCAGGGTTGTGATCGAGGAAGGCAATCGGACCACGGTCCGGTTGCGGGCATGTTTCGAATCGCAGATGAGGACACGATGACCGACACCGCTACCCGCACCACTCCTACCGTCACCACCGACGAGACCAACGCCGCAGGCATCGGCCTGCTGGTGTTGCGCCTCGGCTTCGGTGGACTGATGGCCGCCTACGGATCCCAGAAACTGTTCGGCTGGTTGCACGGACCCGGCTGGCGCGCCAATGCCGACGGCTTCACCGGCATGGGCTACAACCCCGGCGAAGTCTTCGGCACACTGGCCGGGCTCGCCGAATTGGTCGGTGGGCTGTTGCTGGTGTTCGGGCTGTTCACGCCGCTCGCCGCGGCCATTGTGCTCGGGACGATGATCAATGCCATCAACCTGCTGTGGAGCAGTGGGCTCTTCCCTGCCGATCCGTCGGTGCAGGGGTTCTCGACGCCGCTGTTGTTCGCGTTGGCCGCGACCGCGTTGGCGTTCACCGGGCCGGGTCGTTTCTCGCTCGACGCCGGGCGGCCGTGGCAGCGACAGGGCGTGGTGTGGGGCGCCGGGGCCGTCGCGCTCGCCGTCGTGGCCGCGGTGGTGACGTTGATCTTCAAGGCTGTGCTCTGATCCGATCGTTGTCAGGAGGCGGCGCGGTGACCGGGATTTCGGTTGCCGCGCCGCCTCTTTCGTTCGACGCCGAGTCGATTCGTCATCGGTCGTATGCCCGTGGTTCCGCCGAGCACGCGCGGGGAGTCGGTGGCAGCGATTAACCTCGTGGCGGCGCTTGTTCTCAGCGGCGTCACCGCATTGTCCGTGCATGGAAGAGGAGAGCTGCGATGAAGGCTTACGACCTGGGTTTCGGGGACTCGGCGGACAAACTGGCCGAGACGCCCGATGGTGATCCGCTGGCTCTGGACGCGCCGGTGCGCTCCGGCTGGATCGGCAGCGAGGGCCCGGCGATCGATCCGGCCACCTGGCCGCGCGGACCCGTCACCGGCCTGCCGATGATGCACGCGCTCACTCTGCGTCTGCCCACCGATTTCCAGCGCCGCGGCTCCGGGTTTCCCGCGATCGCGCTCTTTCAGGGCGAGGGGCAGTTCGCCGGTACCGATGCGGTCGAGGCCGACGCGTCGTCGGACGATCCCCTTGCCCGCGATTTGGTCGCCACCCGCCCGCACCCGAAATCGCAGATCATGCACGACGAGATCGGCGGCGCCTTCGCCCTGATCTGGCTCACCGAAAAGGAATTCGCCGGCGGCCCGGTCGCCCCGCCCGCCGACATTCGCAGGCCCGGATCGCCGACCGCGAGCGATGAGGGCTGCAATGCCTGGGACGATGTCCACCCCACCGTCGGTGTCTGGCTCGCCGAGCGCACCGCCGACCCCAACGTCGGCATCCCCCCGGTCGAATACGAGCCCGACACCAAGTACCAGGACCCGCTCACCGAGGACTCCGGCTGGACCACGTGGGCCGAGCCGCTCTTCGGCCGCTCCCACCTCGGTGGCACCGCGTTCCCCGTCCAGGCTCTGCCCGAGGGGTTGACCCCGTACTACCTGGAGATCGAAGAGATCTCCGGCATGAACTTCGGCGGCGGCAATGCCCAACTCGACTTGGAGTCGGGCGTCTTCGATTGGTCCTGCGGGTAGTTCAGTTCATCATCGCCGGGCGGTCGTCGTCGGGGTGCGGGGCGGCGGCGGCCCGGGTTCCGGGTGAAAGCTGTTCAGGGACAGGGAGATCGATAACCGGCTCGATGGGGGCCGGGGGTAGCTTGCGCGTGCGCAGGTGCAGGGCGATGCCTGCCAGGGTGATCAGGTAGATGATCACGTAGATGTTCATCAGGACCTGGGGCAGCGGCCACCACGGGGGAAGCAGGAAAGTGCCCACGCTCACCCAGGTGGGGGTGTAGGTGTAGGTCCAGGCGGCGGTGGCCACGTAGACGGCGGCCGCGGCGAGCCACCAGGGGGCGCGGGTTTGGGCGCGGTGGATCAGGTAGACGAGGAGCGGGACGAACCAGACCCAGTGGTGGCCCCAGGAATACGGGGAGACGGCGCAGGCGGTGAGACCGCCGAGGGTGACCGAGAGCAGGGGTTCGCCGCGACGGACCAGCACAGCCGAGAGCCACAGGGCCACCAGTGCGATCGGTATCGCGATCAACAGCCACAACCACACCGGCGCGGGGCCGTGGGTGAGGTGGGCGACGGCGCCGCGCAGGGACTGGTTGGCGGGGTGGACGTCGGGGGCGATGCGCCCGGAATGGAAGAACGTCGACGTCCAGTACTGATAGGAATCGCTCGGCAGTACGAGTGCGGTCAGGCCGATCGACGCGATGAAGGTGAGCGCGCCCGTCGCGGCGGCGCGCCACTGCCGTTGGGCGAGGTACTGGGCGATGAAATACAGCGGGGTCAGCTTGATGCCCGCGGCGATGCCGACGCCGATACCGCGCAACGTGCTGTTCTCGGCGCGGGAGAAGTCCCACATCACTACCAGCATCAGCACCAGATTGATCTGCCCGTAGTAGAGCGTGGTGCGCACCGGTTCGGCGAACGTGCAGGCCAGGGTCAGTAGTGCGCTGACGGCGGCCAGCTTGGGGGTGGCACGGTAGCCGAGCATCCGGAAGCTTTGCAGGACAACCCCGAACAGCACAAGCAGGTTGAGCACCATCCATGTCGTGGTGACGTGCGCCCACGGAACCAGCAGCAGCGGCAGGAACACCAGGGCCGAGAACGGTGTGTAGGTGTAGAGCAAGCCGTAGTGCGTCGGGTCGATGTAGAGCGCGCGTTCGTGCACCACCCGCCAGCCGCCGTCGCGGTAGATGTGGACGTCGAGACCACCGACGAGAATGCCGCCTTTGTCCATCCACGGATCCATGGTCGTGAACAGCAGTGTCACGCCTGCGACAGCGGTGCCGAGTAGCAGAAGCAGCGTCAGGGTCGTGCGCGGTAGTGCCACGCCTCGAGATCTCTCCGCCACGGCCGTGCTACCGGCCGGCCCGCATCGTATGCACGACTAAGAACTTACCGCGCCGGGTCGACGGCGGTCGGTGGCGGACCGACTTCGGTAGGAAAACGACATGAAAGCGGGTACGGCTGTCGGCGAAGCGTTCTCGGCGGCCGCCGAGCGCTCTGTACCCGCGCCCATCAGGCGGCCGGACGCAACGTCAGCATGGTGTCGGCGCCGTGGTGGAACTCATATCCGGTCTTTTCCAGGGAGGTGGAGATGCCCTTGTCGTGGAGTTCGGTGCGCAGGTGGTCGATGAGGTCGTCGAGCGGGGCGCCGGTGTAGTCGAGCAGCGGGTAGACGCGGGTTTCGGTGGTGGCGACGCGGGCCAATTCGAGCAGGGCGGCCAGATGGAAGTCGGCGTCGAGCCGGTCGGCGTAGCTGAACAGCAGGTGCGAGCTCAGGGCCAGATCGAACGCGTCGTCGGGGCAGGGGAGTGTGGGTAAGGAGCCGGCCAGGTAGCGGTGGGGCGCGGCGCGCACGTCGTCGGCGAAGCGGGCGGCGGCGCCGCGGCGGATCGCGGCGTGCTCGGTGGTGGAGCCGTACCAGTCCCAGCGGTAGCGATCGGCATGGGAGTGCGCCCAGGCCACGGCGCGTTCGGTTTCGGGGGTCGCGCGGGCGGCCAGTTCGATCGGTGGGGTGGCGTAGATGGGATCGATCGCGGTGACCTCGGCGCCCAACGCGCTCGCCTCGGCCGCGAAACTCGCTGCGCCGCCGGGACAATCGAGGACACGACGACCGGAAAGATCATCGTCGGAGAGATGGAACATCGCGCGGTACTCGGCCAAAGATCGTGCACTGACCAGAAATTCGCCGAGTACCTCGCCATCGGCGTGGTGCATCATCACCACACGTTCTCACGAGTTGCGTTCGCACGCTCGCGGATTCACGAGTGTGGTCATCGTGATTGCAAGACTCGACTTGCAAATATCGCCGTCGCTCAGGCGGTGTCGGTGAGCCGACGCAGTGCCTTGGCGACCACTTCGGGATCGCTGGTCTCCCAGTACGGCGGCAGCGACGCGCGCAGGTAGCTGCCGTAGCGGGCGGTGGCGAGACGGGAATCCAGGATCGCGACCACGCCGCGGTCGTCGACACTGCGCAGCAACCGGCCGGTGCCCTGGGCCAGCAGTAGCGCGGCGTGATTGGCGGCCACGGTCATGAAGCCGTTGCCGCCGCGCGACTCCACCGCCCGCTGACGCGCGGTGAGCAGCGGATCGTCGGGCCGCGGGAACGGAATGCGGTCGAGGATAACGAGACTCAGCGACGGGCCGGGCACGTCGACGCCCTGCCAGAGGGTGAGGGTGCCGAACAGTGAGGTGGCCGGGTCGTCGGCGAATTTGCGCACCAGCGCGCCCATCGAATCGTCACCCTGGCACAGCACGGGGGTGTCGAGCCGTTCGCGCAGCGCCTCGGTGGCGGCCTTGGCGGCGCGCATCGAGGAGAACAGGCCGAGCGTGCGGCCACCGGCGGCGGTGATGAGCTGTTCGATCTCGTCGAGGTAGGCGGGCGAGAGCCCGTCGCGGCCCGGTGCGGGCAGGTGTTTGGCGACGTAGAGGATGCCGGACTTGGCGTGGTCGAAGGGGGAACCGACGTCGAGGGCGTTCCAGCGCACCGATTCCAGGTCGGCGGGTGCGGTGGCGCCGTTGGCCATGGCCGGATCCACCTTGCCGCCCGACTGCGACGGCAGGCCCCAGGTGATCGCGAGCCCGTCGAACGAGCCGCCGATCTGCAGGGTGGCCGAGGTGAGCACGACCGTCGCGGTGCCGAACAGCCTGCTGCGCAGCAGTCCGCCGACCGACAGCGGCGCCATTCGCAAGGTGCGGCGGGCGACGCCGCGCATCTCGTCGGCCGACAGCCAGATGACATCGCGGCGGGCGGCGGGGTCGGCCTCCTCGAAGGCGGTGAGCGCGCGGACCGCGGCGTCGTGTACGTCGTCGATGGCGGCCACGGCCATCGTGCGGGCGGCGGCGTTGTCGGGGTCGTCCTGGGTTTTGACGCTGCCGGTCGGCGCGATGGCGGTACGCGCGTTCCAGGCCGCGTCGCGGACCAGTGCGAGCACGGGCGCGATGCCGTCGGGCAGCTGGTCCCAGCGGCCCGGCGGCAGGTCTTCGAGCGCCTGGTGGAAGGCTTCCGCGGCGCCTTCGAGCCGGTCGACCTCGCGTTCGTCGATCAGTTTGGTGCAGCGGCGGGCAGCGGCGCTGATCGCGGTCGCGGCCAATTCGGCGGTGGCGACGCCGGTGACGCGGTCGACCAGTTCGTGCGCTTCGTCGATCACCACCACGTCGTGTTCGGGCAGGATCTGGATGCCGCTGATGGCGTCGATGGCCAGCAGCGCGTGGTTGGTCACCACCACGTCGGACTGGGCCGATTCCGCGCGCGCCTTCTCGGCGAAGCAGTCCTGGCCGAACTGGCAGCGCGACTTGCCGAGGCATTCGCGCGAGCCGACGCTCACCTGGCGCCAGGCGCGGTCGGTGACGCCGGGGGCGAGTTCGTCGCGGTCGCCGGTTTCGGTGTCGGAGGCCCATTCGTTGAGGCGCTGGACTTCGCGGCCGAGGCGGGAGATGGCGAAGGCGTCGAACAGTTCGGCCTCGCCGCCGGTGTCCTCCGGGATGACGCTGTTGATCTTGTTCAGGCAGAGATAGTTGTTGCGGCCCTTGAGGATCGCGAACTTGGGCACCCGGCCGAGTGGTTTGGTGAGCGCCTCCGCCAGACGCGGGAGGTCGCGGTCGACGAGCTGGCGTTGCAGCGCGATCGTGGCGGTGGAGACCACCACGGTGCGGCCGGTGCGCACCGCGTGGCGCAAGCTCGGGATGAGGTAGGCCAGCGATTTTCCGGTGCCGGTGCCCGCCTGGACCGCGAGGTGTTCCTTGGTGTCGATCGCGTGGTCCACCGCGGTGGCCATGGTGGTCTGCCCGGTGCGTTCCTTGCCGCCGAGGGCATGCACGGCGGTGACGAGCAGGTCGGCGACGGCAGGAAGTTCGGGCACGCTGGCAGCTTATCCGCACCCTCGGACACGTTCGCCCGAGCTGCGGCGAGCCCGGTCAGGACTCGCGGACGAAGTCGTCGATGTGGTCGCGGACGTAGTCGAGGACGCGCTGTTCGAAGTCCTGGGGTTCGTTGATGTCGTAGATCTCGTCGGGGTCTTCGGCGCGGTCCCCGGCGGGGCGGCGGATCTGGTCGGGGGTGGCGAGGGTTTGGTGTTCGTCTTCCCAGAAGCGGTCGAGGTCGTCGTTCGGGGAGCTGATGGAGGCGTCACGGGCGGCGATGATGGCCGCGGCGGCCAGTTGGGGCATGCCTGCTGCCCGCAAACCCCTTGTCGCCCAGGGGAGTTCGCTGCGGCGGGTTTTCAGGTAGCTCGAGAAACCCGCGTCCAGGACGCTGGTGTGCAGGCTCGACAGTGCCAGCAGGTGCGAGAAGGCTGGGGGGAGCTTGCCGAACGCGCCGATGCCGAGGCGCTGGAGATCGTCGGTGGCCGGGTTCGACCAGAAGACGGTGTCGGCGGCGTCGTGGATGCTGTCGGTCTCGGCGAGTGCCTTCGTCAGGGCGGATCGGGTGTGCGCCGGGAATCGATAGTCCATGTGGCAAGTATTCAGGGGCGCAGGCGGACGCCCGCATCGCGGAGGGTGGCCAGGGCGGATTCGGTCGTGTGGGGGGCGACGCCTGCGGTGAGATCGAGCAGGACGGTGGTGTCGAATCCGGCTTCGGCGGCGTCCAGAGCGGTGGCGCGGACACAGTGGTCGGTGGCTATGCCGACCACGTCCACGGCGTCGATGCCGTGGGCTCGGAGCCAATCCGTGAGGGTGGTGCCGTCCGCTGACGCGCCTTCGAATCCGGAGTACGCGGCGGTGTATTCGCCCTTGGAGAAGGTTTCCTGGATGGACGAAGTATCGAGAGCCGGGTGGAAATCGGCGCCGGGGGTGCCCACTCGGCAGTGGGGTGGCCACGTGTCGACGTAGTCGGGGTCGGTGGAGAAGTGGGGGCCGGGATCGATGTGCCAGTCGCGGGTGGCTACCACCGCGTCGTACTGCTCACCCGCGACGAAATCGGTGATCGCGGCGGCTACTGCCGCGCCGCCCGCTACCGCGAGGGAGCCGCCCTCGCAGAAGTCGTTCTGTACATCCACGATTATCAGGCCTCGTGCCATGTCATCCTCCACCTCGTTCGACCCGACCATTCTCCGCCGCGAAACGCCGAGCGGCCACCCGGCTTCGCGGTACTCAGCCGAGGAACGTTGTCGGCACGGCGGGCTCGCCCGCGGAGAGTTTCAGCCCTTCCCACGGCAGGCTGACCAGGCCGCGCGCGACCAGTTCGCGACTCTGCGCCAGCGTCGCGACATCGTCGACCACCTTGCCGCCGCGAACCAGCGGAACCTGCAGCTCCCGCACCTGAAAACCGTTGGTACCCGGTGCTTCTCCGCCTTCGGGGTAGACGATCTCCTCGACGATCGTGCCGGTGGCGCGGGCCAATCGCACCGCCTTCTTTGTCCCGCCGCGTGACTGTTTGTGGCTCGACCGTTTGGCGACCGGGATGCCGTCGACCTCGACCAGCTTGTAGACCATGCCCGCGGTCGGGGCACCCGAACCGGTGACCACCGCCGTGCCGACGCCGTACACGTCGACCGGTTCGGCACGCAGTGCCGCGATGGCGTACTCGTCCAGATCGCCGGAGACCACGATGCGGGTGCCGGTGGCGCCGAGTTCGTCGAGCTGGTCGCGGACCTGCCTGGCCAGCACGCCGAGGTCGCCGGAGTCGATGCGCACCCCGCCCAGCTCGGGACCCGCCACCTCGATGGCGGTGGCGACGCCCCTGGTGATGTCGAAGGTGTCGACCAGCAGCGTGGTGCCGATGCCGAGCGCGTCGATCTGGCTGCGGAACGCCGCTGCCTCGTGTTCGCCGTCGGCGCCGCTGTGCAGCAGGGTGAACGCGTGGGCGCTGGTCCCCGCGCCGGGCACGCCGAAGCCGCGCACGGCCTCGAGGTTGGAGGTGGCGTCGAAGCCGGCCAGGTAGGCGGCGCGCGAGCTCGACGGCGCGGCGAGTTCGTGTGCACGCCGCGAGCCCATTTCGATCATCCGCCGACCGGCCGCCGCGCTCACCATGCGCGCGGCCGACGAGGCGAGGGGGGGGGGGGGGGGTTGTATTTGATGCGGGCGGGGGGGGGGGGGGCGGGCAGGACGTGGAAAGTCGCGGCCCCGCCGCGAGGCGGGCGGGGGGGGGGGGAGACGGGGAGGGGCGGAGTGAGGCGATCGGGCGGGG
>NZ_JBHXNJ010000033.1:0-38669 GCF_042719655.1 Nocardia sp. NPDC058518 | reverse complement strand
CGGTCTGTGGGGCCCCCCCCCGCCCCCAATGTACTACACCCCCCCCCCGGCCCCCCCCACCACCCCGGGGCCGGCCCCCGGTGGCGACCGGGGTTTGTTGTTTTACTATCCACCGCGCGAGGGTCTCGAGGAGCACGCATTCGGCGAAACTGCCGCGCACGGTCAGGATCGGCGAGCCGGGGAAATACAGCTCACCTTCGGCATAACCGTCGATATCGCCGCCGAAGCGATATTCGCGCAACCATTCGACGGTGGCCGGGTCGAGGAACTTCGCGACCACGGCCAGCTCGTCGGGGCCGAAACGGAAACGGGCCAGCGCGTCGAGCAGGCGAGCGGTGCCCGCGACGACGCCGTAGCGGCGACCGTTCGGCAACCGCCGGGCGAACACCTCGAAGGTGCACTGTCGACCGGCCGAACCGTCGGCCAGCGCCGCGGCCAGCATGGTCAGTTCGTACTGGTCGGTCAGCAACGCGGTGCTGGCGAACTCGTCACGGATCTGCACACCAGAAACTCTAGTCACCGCGGGTGTTGTTTCCTGCGGGCTGCGTCGTACCCTGGTTTTCATGGCCGTGTGCAATTCCGTTCGGGCCGGCGCCGTCACCGACGCTGTGAACGCCGCACTGTCGGCACCGCAGGCGACGCCGGAGACCACCGAATACACCGAGATCCTGGAGGCCGAGGACAGGCCCTGGGTCACCGTCGTCTGGGACGATCCGGTGAACCTGATGCACTACGTCACCTACATCTTCCAGAAGCTGTTCGGCTACAGCAAAGCCAAGGCGACCGAGTTGATGATGCAGGTGCACAACGAGGGCAAAGCGGTGGTGTCCTCTGGTTCGCGCGACAAGATGGAGCAGGACGTGCGCCGATTGCACGCCGCGGGGCTCTGGGCAACCATGCAGCGCGACTGACGACTCGACTAACCTGAGCCTGTGCGTAAGTGGAGCAGGAAGAACTCACTGAGTGGCCTGAAGCTTCGATCCGAAATGGACGAGCACGAGGCCACCGTCCTTCGCTCCCTGATCGGCGCGGTGTCCGGGCTGCTCAGCGACCGCGCCGCCGACGCCCCCGAGGACGAACTCGCCGCGCTCACCGGCTTGCGGACGGGCAACACCACCCCGCCCGACGATCCGCAACTGCTGCGCCTGCTGCCCGATTTCCACCGCGCCGAACCCGGTTCCCCCGATGCCAAGCGCGCCGATCTCAACAGTGCGCTGCGCAGCCTGCACGAGCCGGAGATCATCGACGCGAAACTGGCCGCTGGGCAGGCTGTGCTCGACAGTTGCCCGGAAGTGGGCGGCAAGATCGTGCTCTCGCCCGAGCAGGCCGACGCGTGGCTGGCCGCGCTCACCGACGTTCGTCTCGCGCTGGGCACGCTGCTCGACATCGACGACGACACGCCCGACCATTTCGATCCGGAAGATCCCCGCGCTCCGCATCTGGACGTCTACCACTGGCTGACCTGGATGCAGGATTCACTGCTGCAAGCGCTCGCGCCCTGACCGGATCACACGAAGGACCAGATGATGCGCAGCGGCCCCGGGGTACGCAACTCGATCACTGATGTCGCCGGTGTGCTGGTGGGCCACCACCAGGCGCTCGACGCCGAAGTCACGCTCGGTACCGGCGCCGCGACGGGCTGCACCGTGGTGCGGGTCCCCGGCGGCGCGACCGCCTCGGTCGACGTGCGCGGCGGCGGACCGGGCACCAGGGAAACCGACCTGCTCGACCCGGCCAACACCGTCCGTCAGCTCAACGCCGTGCTCCTCACCGGCGGCAGCGCGTACGGCCTTGCCGCCGCCGACGGAGTCATGCGCTGGGCCGAGGAACACGGCGAGGGCATTGCGATGGACCCCACCGACCCGAGCCGCGTGGTGCCGATCGTGCCGGGCGCGGTGATCTTCGATCTCCCGGTCGGCGACTGGGGCATCCGGCCCGACGCGGACTTCGGCTATCGCGCGGCCGCAGCGGCGTCGACCGAGTTCGCCAGGGGCACCGCGGGCGCCGGTGTGGGTGCGCGGGCGGGCGCGCTCAAGGGCGGAATCGGTTCGGCGAGTGTGGTTCTCGCGTACGGTCCCGGCGCGGGTGTCACCGTCGGCGCGGTGATCGTGGCCAATCCCGTCGGGTCGGTCGTCGATCCGCGTACCGGATTGCCGTGGGGTGTCGGCACCGACGGGCCCGACTTCTTCGGGCTGCGGCCGGGGACGCCGGCGGAAATCGCCGCGCTGACTGCCATACCGGTGAAGGGCACCGTCTTCAACACCACGATCGGTGTGATCGCCACCGACGCCGCCCTCGACCCGGCGGGTTGCCGGCGCATGGCCGCCACCGGGCACGACGGACTCGCCCGCGCGATCCGGCCCGTGCACTCCCCACTCGACGGCGACACGCTGTTCGCGCTCGCCACCGGGGCGGTCGAGGTCGCACCGCTTCCGCTGCCCGCCGCGTTCCCCGGCGATCTGCTGCTGCTCGACCAGCTGTGCACGGCCGCCGCGGTGGTGGTCGAACGCGCTGTCGTCGACGCCGTGCTCGCCGCGACCTCCATCGCCGCGATCCTGGCCTACCACGATCTGTTCCCGCGCTGATCAAGCGCGGTGCGGGGACCGGAGTGCGCACCCGGCGGAATACCCGAATAGGGTGAGTGGTTGTCGAGGGTTGGTGCTCGACAACGCTCGAGCAGGATGTGGAAAGGGTCGACAAGTGCTGGTGATCAGGGCCGATCTCGTTGACGCGATGGTGGCACACGCCCGCGCCGACCACCCGGACGAGGCCTGCGGCATCATCGCCGGGCCCGAGGGCAGCGACCGTCCCGAACGCTTCGTCGCGATGGTCAACGCCGAACGTTCGCCTACCTTCTACCGGTTCGATTCCGGTGAACAACTGCGCGTGTGGCGCGCGATGGACGACGCCGACGAAGTGCCGGTCGTCATCTACCACTCGCACACCGCCACCGAGGCCTACCCGAGCCGCACCGACATCTCCTACGCCGCCGAACCGGACGCGCACTACGTGCTGGTCTCCACGCGCGATCCGCAGTCCCACGAACTGCGCAGCTACCGCATCGTCGACGGCGAGGTCACCGAAGAACCGGTGCGCATCGTCGATTCCTACTGAACCCGTCCGAGAAAAGCCACCACCCCCGAGGAGTCCCTCATGCCGGTAACCGTGTCCATTCCGACCATCATGCGTGGTATCACCGGAGGTGAGAAGCGAGTGCAGGGCGAGGGCTCGACCCTGTCCGCGCTCATCGCCGACCTCGACGCGAACCACCCGGGGCTGGCCGAGAAGCTGCTCTCCGAGGGCAAGCTCAACCGCTACGTCAACATCTACGTCGACGACGAGGACGTGCGCTTCTCCGGCGGGCTGGAAGCCGAGGTGCCCGCGGGCGCGTCGGTGACCATCCTGCCCGCCGTGGCCGGCGGCGCCTGACACCGTGGCCCGCTACGAATCGCTGATCGCGACGCTGGGTAACACCCCGCTCGTCGGATTGCAGAAACTGTCACCGCAATGGGACGGCGACGATCATGTGCGGCTGTGGGCCAAGCTGGAGGACCGCAATCCCACCGGGTCGATCAAGGACCGTCCCGCGCTGCGGATGATCGAACAGGCCGAGGCAGACGGGCGGCTCACGCCCGGGTGCACGATTCTCGAGCCGACCAGCGGCAATACCGGGATTTCGCTCGCCATGGCGGCGAAGCTCAAGGGTTACCGGATCGTTTGCGTGATGCCGGAGAACACCTCGGTGGAGCGGCGTCAGCTGCTCACGATGTTCGGCGCCGAGATCATCGACTCGCCCGCCGCCGGTGGGTCGAATCAGGCGGTCGCGAAGGCCAAGCAGATCGCGGCGGAGAATCCGGATTGGGTGATGCTGTACCAGTACGGCAATCCGGCCAACGCGCTCGCGCACTATGAGGGGACCGGGCCGGAATTGCTGGCCGATCTGCCGGAGATCACGCATTTCGTCGCGGGGCTCGGTACTACCGGGACCCTGATGGGCACCGGGCGCTACCTGCGCGAACAAGTGCCCGGGATCGAGATCGTGGCCGCTGAACCCCGATATGGCGAGCTGGTCTATGGCCTGCGCAATATCGACGAGGGGTTCATTCCCGAGCTCTACGACGAGAAGGTGCTCACCACCCGATTCTCGGTGGGGCCCTACGACGCGGTGAAGCGGACACGCGAGCTGGTCGGCGAGGAGGGAATCTTCGCCGGGATTTCCACCGGGGCGATCCTGCACGCCGCGCTCGGCGTCGCCAAGAAGGCGCAGAAGGCGGGCAAGCGGGCCGATATCGCGTTCGTGGTCGCCGATGGTGGCTGGAAATACTTGTCTACCGGGGCATACGACGGCACGCTGGACGAAGCCGAGGAGAAGCTGGACGGGCAACTCTGGGCCTGACCCGATGTCACCCGGCTTCGGTACGCTCGGATCAATGGGCTGTTCGACGGTCCCTTGCCGGAGTGGAGGCGATGTCGGTGAGCGGTGGGGTGGGTGCCTCGTTCGGTAACGCGAGTCCGGGAACCGGTGCCTCGCGCGGCGGGTCGTGGGTTCGGGCGGCCGTGGCGATTCTGGGCTTCGTAGCAGCCCTGTACGTGATCGAGGGCGTCGATATGGTGCTCTCCCACGACCGGCCGCCCGGGGCGCCCGGCGAACTGGACGCGGCAGGCATCGAGCCGCGTGAGGTCGCAGGGCTCGACGGCATTCTGTGGGCGCCGCTGCTGCACGGCGGGTGGGAACATCTGTTCGCCAACACGCTGCCGTTGCTGGTGCTCGGGTTCCTCGTGTTGCTCTCCGGGCTCGGGCGGGGGATCGCGGCGACGGCCATCATCTGGGTGATCGCCGGCGTCGGCACCTGGCTCACCGGGTCGGCGGGGAGTGTGCACGTCGGAGCGTCGTCGATCGTGTTCGGCTGGCTGACGTATCTGATCTGCCGTGGGTGGTTCGCGCGCAATGTGGGGCAGATCGTGGTGGGGCTGGTGATCCTCGTGTTCTACGGCTCGATGCTGTGGGGCGTGCTGCCGAGCGACCCTCGAATTTCTTGGCAGGGGCATCTTTTCGGGGCGGTGGGTGGAGTGCTCGCGGGCTGGGTACTCTCGTCAGATGAACGTCGACGCCGCCGTGGAGCATCGGTCGGCCGCGCAGTACCAACGCGGTAGCCGGGGATCCGGTCTGGAAATTGGGGGGATCCTGCAGTGAGTACCAGCACGTCGTGGCAGCATGGGGGCATGCGCCTTACCGTCCTCGGGTGCTCGGGCAGTGTGTCCGGCCCGGACTCTCCAGCGTCGGGCTACCTGCTGACGGGCGCTGATATGCGGCCGATTGTCATCGACTTCGGTCCCGGGATCTTCGGCGCGCTGCAGAAGCACATGAACCCGGCCGATGTCGACATCTTCCTCACCCACCTGCACGCGGATCACTGCCTGGATCTGCCCGCACTGCTGGTGTGGCGTCGCTATCACCCGAATCCGCCGACCGGCAAGGCGCTGGTGCGCGGACCGTCCGACGCGCCGCTGCGGATCGGAAACGCGTCCGCGGAGATCGGGGGCGAGACCGACGATTGGTCCGATGTGATCGACTCGCAGGCGTGGGTCGAGAACACGCCGATCCCGTTCGGGCCCGGTCATACGGTGGAGGCCCGGCGGATGTTCCACCCGCCGGAGTCCTACGGGCTGCGGATCACCGCGGCCGACGGCCGGGTCTTCGTCTACACCGGCGACACCGCCATGTGCGATGCCGTTGTCGAGTTATCGCAGGGTGCCGACGTGCTCATGGCTGAGGCGTCGTGGACCCACGATCCGGCCAATCGCCCTGCGGGGATTCATCTTTCGGGCACCGAGGCGGGCGAGATCGCCACTCGGGCCGGGGCCAAGGAGCTGTTGCTGACCCACATCCCGCCGTGGACCGCGCGCGAAGACGTCATCGCGGAGGCCAAGGCGGCCTTCTCGGGGCCTGTGCACGCGGTGTCGCCGGGGGAGACCTTCGACCTGTAGTCCCCGAACCCCGACCGGCGGGGCCGCGAACTCGCGCGCGCCGACGCTCCAACTAAGCTGTCCGCTGTGTCTAGACGAGCTGATGGTAGGGCGGATGACGAACTCCGCGACGTGAAGATCACTCGGGGTTTCACCACGCACCCGGCGGGGTCGGTGCTGGTGGAATTCGGGCAGACGCGGGTGATGTGTACCGCGAGCGTCACCGAGGGGGTGCCGCCGTGGCGCCGGGATTCGGGCCTGGGCTGGCTCACCGCGGAGTACGCGATGCTGCCCGCCGCCACGCACACCCGCAGCGGGCGGGAGTCGGTGAAGGGCAAGGTCGGTGGGCGGACGCAGGAGATCAGCAGGCTGATCGGGCGGTCGCTGCGGGCCTGCATCGACCTGGCCGCGCTCGGCGAGAACACGATCGCGCTCGACTGCGATGTGCTGCAGGCCGACGGTGGCACCCGCACCGCCGCGATCACCGGCGCGTACGTGGCGCTCTCGGATGCGGTGACCTATCTGGCCGCCGCGGGCAAACTGGCTGATCCGCAGCCGATTTCGTGCATGATCGCCGCGGTCAGCGTGGGCGTGGTCGATGGGCGCGTTCGCCTCGACCTGCCCTACGAGGAAGACTCGCGTGCCGAGGTCGACATGAACGTGGTCGCCACCGACACCGGAACTCTGGTCGAGATCCAGGGCACCGGCGAGGGCGCGACGTTCCCTCGGTCGACCCTGGACAAGATGCTGGACTCGGCTTTCGCCGGCGCCGAGCAGCTGTTCGCGATCCAGAAAGCGGCACTGGCGCTGCCGTACCCGGGCACCCTGCCCGAGCCGTCCGCGAAGAAGTAGTCGTGGCCGCGCGTGTGCTGGTCGCCAGCCGAAATGCCAAGAAGCTGAAGGAGCTTCGCCGGATTCTCGATGAAGCCGGTGTCGCCGGAGTCGAATTGGTGAGCCTGAACGAGGTGCCGCCCTACGCGGAGGCACCCGAAACCGGCGCCACCTTCGAGGAGAACGCGATCGCGAAGGCGCGTGACGGTGCCGTCGCGACCGGATTGCCGTGCGTGGCGGATGATTCCGGCATCGAAGTGGACGCGCTGAACGGGATGCCCGGGGTGCTGTCGGCCCGTTGGGCAGGCGGCCACGGCGACGACGCGGCGAACAACACCCTGCTGCTCGGCCAGCTCGGCGACGTCCCCGACGACCGCCGTGGCGCCCGCTTCGTCTCCACCTGCGCGCTGGTCCTGCCCGACGGCACCACCACGGTGGTGCGCGGCGAATGGCCGGGCACCATTGCCCGCGAACCTCACGGTGACGGTGGTTTCGGCTACGACCCGCTGTTCCTCCCCGAGGGTGGCACCGGCAGCGCCGCCGAACTCACCCCCGCCGAGAAGGACGCGATCTCCCACCGGGGCCGCGCCCTCACCCAGCTCATCCCCGCCCTGGCCGCCTTGGCCTGAGGTAGAGGCGTACAACGACAGCGCCGCCGCTCCGGATTACCGGGGCGGCGGCGCTTTTCGTCGAGGTCAGAGGCTGTATTGCTGCTTGACGTCTTTGGCGTTGCGGTGTTCGACGAAGAAGGAGAGCAGCGGGATGGTGCCTGCGATGAGCGTGCCGACGGTGCGGCCGATGGGCCAGCGGACCTTCACCGCGAGGTCGGCGGTGACCAGCAGGTAGGCGAAGTACACCCAGCCGTGCACGACCGCGATCCAGCTGGGGGTGTCGACGCCGAAGCCGTACTTGGCGATCATCTCGATGGTGAGCAGCAGCAGCCACAGGCCGGTGACCCAGGCGAGCACGCGGTAGCGCTGCAGGGCGGAGGCGATCTTGGCGATGGGGGCGCTGCCCGCGGCAGGGGCGCTGTCCGCGGGGGCGGCGGTGTCTTTGTCCAGCGACGGTGCGGTGGTGTTGTTGTCGGTCACCCGGCGTTCCTCTCGGGGGTGTGCAAGCCGGCGGTGCGGACCTGCGCATCGATGTCGCTGGCGTGCAGTTGCGCCAGGTACTGGTTGTAGGCGGCTGTTTCCGGGTCGTCGGACGGTGCGGCTTTGGGCCGTTCCGGCAGGATGCCCGCGGGGATCTCGCGCGGCGCCTCGGCTTTGCCCGTGCCCGGCGGGGCGGGCTCGTCGGCCTCGCGTTCCAGTCGCACGAACCGCACATAGGCGAACACCGCGAACGCGGCGAACAGCGGCCACTGCATCGCGTAGCCGAGATTCTGGCCGGTCCCCGACGCCGATTCGAACCGCTCCCACTGCCACCAGGCCAGCGCCAGACAGCCGAGCGCGACGACACAGACCAGCGCGATCAGGGCCGGACGGTTGTACGCCGGGCGGGGAGGTGGAACGGACACGCGCTCCACGGTACCCGCCTACTACAGGCTGCGTAGGAGCAGGTCGCCGCGCTCGGCGCTCACCGCGAGGTCCTGGCGTGGAAGGTCTGGCGGTAGGCGGTGGGGGAGACGCCGATGGTGGTGGCCAGGTGCTGGCGCAGGGATGCCGCGGTGCCGAGGCCCGCGTCGGCGGCGACGCGGTCGATCGGGAGGTCGGTGGCTTCGAGGAGGTGGCGGGCACGGTCGACGCGTTGCTGGGTGAGCCATTGGCCGGGTGGGAGGCCGGTTTCCTCGCGGAAGCGGCGGCAGAAGGTGCGCACGCTCATGCGGGCGTGGGCGGCGAGTTCGGCCAGCGGGAGCGGGCCGTCGAGGTGGGTCAGCGCCCAGGCGCGGGTGGCGGCAGTGGTCGCGGAGGTGGGTTCGGGAATGGGACGGTCGATGAACTGGGCCTGTCCGCCTTCGCGCCAGGGCGGCACGATGCACAGCCGGGCGACGTGATTGGCGACCACGCTGCCGTGGTCGCGGCGCAGCAGGTGCAGGCACGCGTCGATCCCGGCGGCGCTGCCCGCCGCGGTGAGGATGCGTCCTTCGTCGACAAACAGTACGTCAGCATCCATTCTGACCTGGGGGAACCTGCTGCGGAACCGGTCGGCGGCCTTCCAATGTGTGGTCGCTTGTCGGTCGTCGAGCAGGCCGACGGCGGCGAGCGCGAATGCCGCAGTGCAGATCGAAACGATGCGGGTGTCGGGCCTCAGCCGACCCAATACGCGAGCCAGTCCGGCGGGCATCCACTCGGATTCCGGCGCGTCACACGTGGAGAACGGCGGAATCACTACGGTGTCGGCCTCGTCGAGCGCGCTGCTGTCGTATTCGACGGCGATGGTGAAGTCGGCATTGGTCAACACCGGCGCGCCGTCGAGACTGCAGGTGCGGACGTCGTACAGCGCGGCACCGTCGGTACCGGTCGCCGTGCCGAAGACTCGGGCCGGTATCCCCAATTCGAACGGATAGACCCCGTTCAGTGCCAGAACCACCACGCGATGCATGGCAAGATTCTTGCATATATTGGCGTTCTTGCCACTCGTCGCAGTCTCGCTGACCGGGCATCGTCGTCATCACACAGCCGAATCACTTCGAAACGGTGTGCGAGACAAAGGGAGACGAGCCATGCGGGCAATCGGTCAGGACACCTTCGGCGGGCCCGAGGTCCTGCGCGTGATCGAGGCCGACAAGCCGACTCCGGGACCGGCGGAGGTGTTGATCCGCGTACACGCTGCCAGCGTGAACCCGACCGATTCCTGGCACCGCAGCAGCGGTGGACTGTTCGGCGCGATCATTCCACTCGGCTGGGATGTGTCCGGCGTGGTCGAGGCAGTCGGTCTCGGTGTGACGCTGTTCGCCCCCGGTGACGAGGTGTTCGGTATGCCTCGTCTGCCGCACGCCGCGGGCACCTACGCGGAGTACGTCACCTCGCCGGCGCGCCACCTCGCGCGCAAGCCCGCCAACCTCACCCACGTCGAGGCTGCCGCATCGGCGCTGGTCGCCCTCACTGCCTGGCAAGCGCTCGTCGACACCGCCGACGTCCAGCCCGGTCAGCGCGTGCTGATCCACGCCGCCGCGGGCGGGGTCGGCCACGTCGCGGTGCAGATCGCGAAGGCGCTCGGCGCGTATGTCATCGCCACCGCCCGCGCCGACAACAACGACTTCGTCCGCGATCTCGGTGCTGACGAGATAATCGACTACACGACAACGGATTTCGTCGATGCGGCCCGCGACATCGACGTGGTCGTCGACACCGTCGGCGGCGAATACGGCCCGCGTTCCCTGCGGACCCTGCGCCCCGGCGGCATCGTCGTCTCGCTGGCCTCCCCGGCGGAAGCCGCCCTGGTGGAGGTGGCCCGCCCGCTCGGCCTGCGGGCCGGGTTCATGATGGTCGAAGCGGACGGTGCGGGCATGCGGGCCATCGCGGACCTGGTCGAAAAAGGTGCGCTGCGACCCCACGTGGCGACGGTCCTGCCGTTGGATCTCGTGAGCAAGGCCCACGAGATCAGCGACAATCAGCGCACCCGCGGCAAGATCGTGCTCTCGATCGTGGAGTGAATTATCAGAACTTGTAGCTGATCCCGGTCATCCGCTCGGATTCCTCCCACAGCCTGCGCAGCAGTTCCGGATCGCGCGAGATCTTGCTCGACGGGCACGCCTCGACCGGCCCCTGGGACTGCATCCACCTATTGGGGCCCCAATAGGTGGTGGGATCGGCATCGGGTTCGGTCGCCCCGAACAGCGTGGAGTGCGCTGCCTTGGCGGGTGCATGGCCGATGAGCTTGATGAACGGCTTGCTGACCCGATCCAGCGGGGTCTCGGTGCGGGCGAACAGATCCGTCGCCGAGACTCCGGGGTGCACGGCATAGGACTTCTTCGCCGAACCGGCCTCGGTGAGCCTGCGCTGCAGTTCACGGCCGAACATCAGGTTGGCGAGCTTGGCCTGGGCGTAGGCGAGATTGCGCTGGTAGCGACGGTTCTCGTAGTTGAGATCGTCGATCCACAGCTTCGGCGTCTGCTTGTGCGCGATGCTGGCGATCGACACCACCCGGTCGCGGACGCGGTCGAGCAGCAGTCCCGTGAGCGCGAAATGGCCGAGGTGGTTGACGCCGAACTGGGTTTCGAAACCGTCGGCGGTGCGTGAGAACGGGATGTTCATCAAGCCCGCGTTATTGATCAGCACATCGAATTCGCCCTGCTGGGCGGCGAATTCGCGCACGGAAGCCAGATCGGCCAGATCTAGCGCGGCCACCCGCACGTCGCCGGGGATGGCGTCGGCGATCGGCTGCGCCTTGCTCGCATTGCGGCAGGCCATGATCACGGTGGCGCCCTTACCTGCCAGCACCTTGGTGGTTTCGGCACCGAGGCCGCCGTTGGCCCCGGTGATCACGAACGTGCGCCCGGACTGGTCCGCGATGTCAGTTGGTTTCCATGCCATGCGCCTATCTTACTCTGGAGTAAGATAGGAGGGAAGGGTCACCCCAGCAATCCGGTCAGCGTACGGGCACAGGCGGGTTTGCGCAGTTTGGCCATGGCTTTCGCCTCGATCTGGCGTGCCCGTTCGCGGGAGAAGCCGAGCGCCGAACCCACCTCCTCCAGCGTGCGCCCTTCGCCGCGGTCGAGGCCGAAACGCAGTCGGATGACGGCGGATTCGCGTTCGGTGAGCGCGGCCAAGGCCGCCTCGACGTAGCCGCCGAGCATCCGATCCGCGACCACATCCGCCGGCTCGGGCGTGGTGTCGGGGAGCAGTGAGCCCAGATCGGTGTCATCGCCGACCGGCGCGTGCAGCGATACCGGCTCGGCTTCGTGCCGCAGCACCGCCTCGACCTGCGCGACGGTGAGCTCGGCGCCCGCGGCCAGTTCCTCCATCGTGGCCGCGCGCCCCAGCTGATGGGCCAGCTCGCGCCGCACCCGGATCACCCGGTGCAGCACGTCGGCCACATTCGAGGGCAGCCGGATCGTGCGCCCCTGATCGGTGAGCGCGCGACCGATCGACTGCCGGATCCAGTACGTCGCGTAGGTGGAGAGCTTGAGTCCGCGCTCGTGGTCGAACTTCTCCACCGCGCGCATCAGCCCGAGCGTGCCCTCCTGGATCAGATCGAGCAGCGACATCCCGGTGTTGGTCGGGAACCGCCGCGCGATGGAGACGACCAGGCGCAGATTCGCGCGCACCATCTGATCTTTCGCGCGCAGACCGTCGAGTTCGGTGCGGCGCAACAGCTCTCGCCGTGCTGCGGTGAGTTCGATACCGGCTGAATCATTCTCGGCCGATTCGGCGCGGGCAGCGGCACCCGCGGCGATGCGTGCCCCGAGGGTGTATTCCTGCTCGGCGGTCAGCAGGGGAGTGCGGCCGATGGCGGTCAGGTAGTCGCGAATGGGGTCGGCGGTGACGGTCAAGAGAGCTCCCGGGGTGTGCGACGAAAAGGGTGGGCCGGTAACCGGTGGGGCGAGTGGATTGCCCCACCGGTCGGGTTGCTCAGCGTCCGGGGATGCGGATCGGACGGCGCACGGTGGTCGAGCGGGTCTGCGCACCGCGGATGGCCGACTCGGAGCCGCTTCGGCGCGTGGACGGGAACTGTGCGGCGGTGCGCGCCCGGCGCGGGGTCGGCAGGGTCAGCGGTTCCGGCGCGGAGAGTGCGTCGCGGAATGTCGTGTATCGGGCCATATCGGCTGCTCCTTCATGGGTGGAACGGGTGCTGAGGGGCTCGGCGGCGATATCGGTTCCGTGCGGCATGCGCTGTCTCCTTCGATCGTGTCGCTTGCGGCGACGAGCACAAACTTAGAACGAACCTAAAAATATGTCAAGAACAAATTTAGGACGATTTCAGATATGCTGGTGACATGACGACGCAGCCGGGCCTACGGGCGAGGAAGAAGCAGCAGACCAGGGAGCAGATCTCGGACCGGGCGACCGAGCTGTTCCTGGCGCGGGGATTCGACCGGGTGACCATCGCCGAGGTGGCGGCAGCCGCCGACGTCGCCAAGATGACCGTCACCAACTACTTCCCGCGCAAGGAAGACCTCGCCCTCGACCTGGGGGAGATCTACATCGACCAGCTCGCCGCGATCGTGCGCGAACGCGCGCCGGGCCAATCGGCGCTGGCCGCGCTGCGCCACGCCTACCTGGCGGCGGTAGCGGCGCAGAGCCAGGTCATCGGGTTCAGCGGAGAGCCGTTCGCGAGAATGATCGCCGACAGCCCCGCGCTGACGGCGCGCGTACGCGAGTTCCACGACGACCGTCAGACGGCGCTGGCGAAAGCGCTCGCCACGGAGACGGGCGCGGACCCGGGCGATATCACCCCGCGCGTCGCCGCGGCCCAACTCGCCGGTGTCCAGCGGGTGTTGTTCGACGAGATCACGCGCCGCACGCTCGACGGTGAATCCGCCACCGAGATCGCCGCCGCGCTGACCCGCGATGCCGAGATCGCCTTCGCCGCGCTCGAACCGGGCCTGGGAAGCTACGCCGTGCGCTGAGTGATCGGTGGCGATTGCTGCCGTGTCACTGGGCTCTGGTGCTGGACCCGAAAGCCCATACTGGGGCAATGCCGGATGGTGTTGCTGTAGACAAGCCTGTCGAGCCGATGAGTAAGGCGAAGATCAACATCATCTTCGCGACCGTCGTGCTCGGCATGCTCATGGCCGCACTCGACCAGACCATCGTGTCGGCGGCGCTGCCCTCGATCGTCGCCGACCTCGGCAGCGCCGGGCACATGGCCTGGGTGGTGACCGCTTATCTGCTCGCCGAGGCCGTCGCGACCGTGCTCGCGGGCAAACTCGGTGACCTGTTCGGCCGCAAATTGCTGTTCCAGATCAGCGGCATCATCTTCATCGCGGGCTCGGCACTGGCCGGTGTCGCGGGCGGCATGGTCATGCTGATCGTGGCGCGCGGGATCCAGGGCGTCGGCGCGGGCGGATTGATGGTCACCTCGATGGCGCTGATCGCCGACACCATTCCGCTGCGTGAACGCGGCAAATATCAGGGTGCGCTCGGCGCGGTGTTCGGCGTGACCACCGTTGTCGGGCCCACCCTCGGCGGGCTGTTCACCGACCACGCCAGCTGGCGTTGGTGCTTCTACGTGAATGTGCCGATCGCGATCATCATGGTGGTGATGGCGGCGCGCACGCTGCCGCATCTGCGCGCGGTCGCCCGGCCGGTGATCGACTACCTCGGCATCGGCCTGATCGCGCTCGGGGTCTCGGCGCTGATCCTCGGGCTCGAGTTCGGCGGCAACGAATATCCTTGGGGCTCTTGGCAGATCATCGGATTGTTCGTGCTCGCCGTGGTGCTGATCACCGGGTTCGTGCTGGTGGAGAACCGGGCGAAGGCGCCGATGCTGCCGATGCGGTTGTTCGGCAGCCGGGTGTTCACGGTGTCGTCGGTGCTCAGTTTCATCGTCGGCTTCGCGATGCTCGGCTCGATGACCTACCTACCCGCCTACCTGCAATACGTCGACGGCGCGACGGCGACGATCTCCGGTGTGCGCACGCTGCCGCTGGTGGTCGGGCTGTTCATCACGTCGATCTTCTCCGGTCAGGTCGTCGGAAAGACCGGGCAGTACCGGTACTTCCCGATCGTCGGCATGGCGGTGATGGCGGTGGGTCTGGGCCTGATGTCGACGATGGGGTACGACACGAGCATCTGGCTGGAATCGCTGTACATGCTGATTCTCGGGGCCGGGCTGGGCTTGTCGATGCAGGTGCTCACCATCGTCGTGCAGAACACCGTGCCCTACGCCGATCTCGGCACCGCTACCTCGGGCGTCACCTTCTTCCGCACCCTCGGCAGCGCGTTCGGCACCGCGGTCTTCGGCACGCTCTACACCAACCAGAGCACGACCGCGCTGGAGAACGCGTTGAGACAGACGCCGGGCGTCTCGCCCGAGGTGGCGGCGAATCCGAAGCTGCTGCGGGAGCTGCCCCACGAGCAGGCGGCGCCCATCATCGACGCCTACGCGCAGTCGATCGACCATGTGTTCCGCTGGGTCGTCCCGGTGGCACTGGTCGGCTTCGTCGTCGCCTGGTTCCTGCCGCAGGTGCGGCTGCGTGACAGCGCTCGCCACGGTGCCGGCGACGTCGGCGAGGGCTTCTCGGTGCCCGATTCGCACGACCGGGTGGTGCAGCTCGAACGTGCGGTCGCCACGACGGTGCGCAAGGCCAGGGCGGAGAAACCGCTCATCCCCGAGCTCATCGCGGCCTCGGGCAGCACACTGACCCCGGACGCGGCGTGGGCGCTGGGGCAGGTGTACCTCTACGCCAAGGAAGGCGCTCCGGCCACGGTGTACGCCATCGCCTACCGGCACCGGCTGCCGGTAGAGGTGCTCTCGCCGGTCTTCCGTCAAGCCGCCGACGCGGGTCTGCTGCGCGACGACGCGGGCACCCTCATGCTGACCGGCGACGGTAGCGCCGAGGTCGACAAGCTGCGAGCGGGCTGGCGGCGCTGGCTCGGGGACCGCCTCGACGACTGGAATTCCGAGGATCCGGTAGACCGCGCGCTGCTCGACGAGGCGCTGTCGAAGATCGCGGCGAAGCTGCTCGATCAGGGCGCTGATAGCAGCGAGGTATCGAAGGTCTGACTTCGGCTGTCCACTCCGCTGGACAAACCTTGCTCGGCGAATACTCGTAGACGTATATTCGTAGACGAGTAAGGAGGCAGCGATGGCTACGAAGCGCAAAGTGAACAACCTGCTGGCGCTCGCCGTGCTCTCGGTGATCGTGCAGCGTCCGATGCACCGCTACGAGATCGCCGCCACCCTGCGCGCCCACGGCAAAGACCGCGACATGGACATCAAGTGGGGCTCGCTCTACACCGTCGTGCAGAACATGGAGAAGGCCGGATTCCTCGAGGTGATCGGCAGCGAACGCGACGGTGCTCGCCCCGAGCGGGTGATCTACCGGATCACCGACGCGGGCCGCGCCGAGATGGCGGACTGGACCCGCGAACTGCTCGCCGCACCCGAGCCCGAACATCACCGGTTCACCGCGGGCCTGTCGATTCTGGCGGTGCTGCCACCGGACGAGGTGGTCGTCCTGCTCGGCACGCGGATCGCGGCATTGGAGCAGACCATCGCGACCACCAGGGCCGAGCTGGCCGAACTGACGCTGCCCCGCCTGTTCCTGGTCGAATCCGAATTCGGCCTGGCGATGCTGGAAGCCGAGGCGAACTGGGCACGCTCCCTGCGCGACGAACTCGCCGCGGGCACCTTCGAGGGCCTCGAGCTATGGCGGCAGTGGCATGTCGACGGCATGCCCGCCGAGCAGATTCCCGAACTCGGCGAGAGGGGGAACGACTAGCTCCGCCAAGACCCCGGACCCGGTGGTGTGCGGCAACACGCCACCGAGCCCGAGAAACCGTCCCGAAACCAGGCGCACCCGGCCACGAGGCTGGCAACCACAGGATAGCTGGGTGGCGCTGACACAGATCTGGAGATCACCCATGTCCACCACCCGTTCCGCATTGATCATCGGCGGCGGCATCGCCGGACCCGTCGCCGCTACCGCCCTGCGTATGGCAGGCATCGACGCCCACGTCTACGAGGCCTATTCCGGTCCGTCCGAGGGCATCGGCTCCGGGCTCGCGCTGGCGCCCAACGGTGTCGCGGCGCTCGACATCATCGGCGCCGGTGACGCGGTGCGCGAGATCGCCCTGCCGGTCGCGCAGATGCGACTGCGCGTCGGCGGTCGCGAACACGTCCTGCCGGTGCTGGCCGACCAGCCGCCGCTACAGGCGGTCGATCGCGGCGAATTGCACCGCGCCCTGCACGATCACGCGGTCGCCGCGGGCGTGCCGTTCAACTACGACAAGCGGCTGACGCGGGTCGACGAACACCCCGGCGGCGTCACCGCGCACTTCGCCGACGGCTCCACCGCGACCGCCGACGTTCTCGTCGGAGCCGACGGAATTCGTTCCACCGTAAGAAGTTTGATCGACCCGGCCGCGCCGGGACCCGACTACACCGGAATGCTCGGCTTCGGTGCCCTGGTCGAATCCGACCTCGACCTGCCCGACGACACCATGGTGTTCGCCTTCGGCGCAAAGGCCTACTACCTGTACTGGAAGCTGGCCGACGGTCGCGTGGCGTGGGGTGCGAATCTGCCGAGCAAGCAATACCTTTCGCTCACCGAGGCACGTGCCGTGCCCGCGCAGCACTGGCTGGAGATACTGCGCCGGACCTACGCCCCCGACTCGCCCGGCGCCGAATTCGCCCGCCGCACCACGGCGCAGAACCTCGAGATCACCGGCGCCCTGCACATCATGCCGCCGGTGCCGCACTGGTATCGCGACCGCATGGTGCTGGTCGGTGACTCGGTGCACGCACCGTCGAACAGCTCGGGACAGGGTGCGTCACTGGCGATCGAGAGCGCCGTGCAGCTGGCGCGCTGCCTGCGCGATATCGCCTCGCCCACAGAGGCTTTCGCCGTCTACGAGCAGTTGCGGCGGGCCCGGGTGGAAGGCATCGCGGCTCGCGCGGCCAAGATCAACCACAGCAAGACGCCTGGTCCGCTCGCCCGCAAGATGATGAACGCGATGATGCCGCTCATGGTCAAAACGGTGATGAACCCGGAGAAGACCATGGGTGCCGAACGGCGTTACCGCATCGACTGGAACGCACCGGTGCAGGACGAATTCGCCACTGTCGCAGGCTGATCCGGACGCCCTCGGTTGTTGCTCAGCTGCGACCGAGGGCTTGCCGCATTCGCCCGGACCCGCAGGCGCGATCAGCGACGGGTCGCGCGCAGCGCCAGAATGCGGGCGGTTTCGGCGTCGGCGGGCAGGAATGCCTCGAGGTGAAGTTCGGCGATGGTGACATCGGTGGCGGTCGCGAAGGAGGTGAGGGTGGTGACGCGGGCCGAGCAGCAGCGGCCGGAACCGGGCCCGCGTCAGGTCCTGATCCGGGTTCGCGCCACCTCGGTGAACCGCCGCGACCTGATGCTGATGGACGGCACCTACCCGCTGCCTGCTACCCCGGGCATCATCCCGCTGTCCGACGGCGTCGGCGAGGTGATCGCGCTCGGCCCCGGAGTGACCCGCGCGGGACTCGGCGACCGGATCACCGCGAGCTACGTCGTCCACTGGGTCGACGGTCCGCAAACCCTCGCCACCGCCGCCGAACAGTACGGCGCGAACTACAACGGATTTCTCGCCACTTACATACTCATCGAAGAGGATTCGATCGTGCACGTGCCCGCGCATCTCACCGATGCGGAGGCGGCGACCCTGAGTTGCGCGGGCCTGGTCGCCTGGTCGGCGCTAGCCCGCACCGGGTACAACACTGCCGGACAACCCGTTCGGCTCCTCCTACCTGGCCATCCGGCGCATCGCGGTGGGCAGCCGCGCCGGTTTCGAGGCGATGAACCGGGTGATCACCGAGCACCGCCTGCGCCCGGTGATCGACCGCGAATTCGATGCCGACAAGGCCACCGACGCCTACGACTACCTGCTTTCGGGCGCGTCGTTCGGCAAGGTGGTGATCGCGGTGGGCTGAGGGCACAGCACGCGGGTGAACACGGTGACACACAGGACGAGCCACAGCAGCCCGATGATCCAGCCCGCGAGCACATCGGTGGTCCAGTGCACGCCGAGGTAGATGCGCGACAACCCGACGGCGACGGGAAAGGCGACCGCGAGGACGGTCGCGGCCGTCCGGAGCCAGTGCTTGGTGATCTGGGGAACCAGGACGATCGCCACGATGCCGACGACCACCGTGGAGCCGAGCGTGTGCCCCGACGGATAGGACAGGCTTGGCTCGAACACCAGCCGCGACGTCTCCGGCGGCCGATGGCGCCCGACGAGACGTTTGATCACCCAGACCAGCACGCCCGCCCCCAGCGACGTGACCGCGACCAGTGCGGCCACCGGCAGATTGCGCCGCAGCGCGAACCAGCCGACGGTGAGCGCCGCCAGAATCGTCATCGACAGCGTGTCGCCCAGGTCGGTGATCACCGTGGCGATGCCGGTGAGCGGTTCGCCACGGTGCGCGATCATCCAATCGAGTACCGCGGTATCCATCGCGCTGATGCCGCTGGTGACCTGCCAGGTGAGGGCGGTGATCAGCACCGCCGCGGTCGCGATCAGAGCTGCCACGATCGGCGTCCGGCGGCACAGCGAGGTCCAGGCGACGTCAGGGGGCGGAGGCTGTCGATAGGCAGTCGGCATAGCTACCAGATTGCCAGCTCGAGCCTCAGGCTTCGAAGACGACCGTGTTCCCGGCGACGTCGCGGGTGCCCGCGACCTTCTTGATCGCCTTCACAAGGTCGGCGACGCAGTCCCAGGTGCGGGGAGGTTCGCAGTCGATATTGCCGATCGTGTACCAGGTATCGGTGCCGCGATAGCGGACGAGGCCCTTGCCCGCGTCGTCGAGCATGACATCGAGCTCGCCGGACACCGTCCCTTCCTCTTCGGTCATGACGGCGCTCTCGGCGGTGATCTCGATGTGTTCGCTTATTTGAACTCTCCTCGGCGGAGGCAGTCATCGACTGCGGAGCGCAACGCGGTGTGCTCGGCGGTATCAACGGTCAAGGCGTATTTTACCTTCACCTTGACGTAGTGCTCGACATAGGCACACCGGAAGTTGCCCGGCGGCAAGTAGTTCGCGGGATCCTGATCACCCTTGGATCGGTTGGCCGACGGGTCGGCGGCGACCAGGTTCATCGAGTCGTTGGCGATGCGGCGGCGGGTGTCCTCGTCGCGGTCGGCGGCACCGGATCGCCACGCTTCGGCAAGGGCCACAATGTGTTCGGCGTCGACCTTGGACGGATCGGTGATGAACTTGTAGGGCCCGAGTTCGCCGGTCTTCTTGTCGATGAAGCCGTAGTGGTCCTGCCAGCCGCCGCCGGCCGCCACCTTCAAGTCGCAGGTCTTGGCGTCGAGGGTGACCTTGCCGTTGGCGTCGCGCAGCATCATCACTTCGCGGCTGGTGCATTTCGTGTACTGGGCCAGGTCGCCGGTGAAGCCGTGCTCGGGCTTGTTGGTGTCCCAGTGCGGGAATTTCTCGCGCGTGTAGCCCGTCATCGGGCCTTCCTTCGCGACGACGAGGGTGGCGACCAGGTCGCCGACTTCCTTGCCCGATACCGTCGCCGCGCCCGCGGCGGCAGGCCCCGGACTCACCTTGTCCAGCAACGAGTTCGAACAGGCGACCACCACGGCCAGGCATACCGCCGCAGCGAGGGCGAGCAGGGCTCGCCCCAGGGGAGAACCGCTGACCGAAGACCACTTCATGCCCGTACCACCCAGATGATTCGTCGAAAATGAACCGGCACAACCTAACGGCCGCACCGGGTGTCGTCAGTGATTGTCCGCTATGAGGTTCCGCACTCCGCAGCGCGGACCGGTTGCGGCTCAATAGCGTTCGTCTATCGACGGAGGTGACCAGTGGCTCCGGAGTGCAAACCCATGGTGATGGAAATCACAATCGATCAGTCGGGCAGCGATCCCGATTCCGGCGGAATTCCGGTGTCCAGGAACCGGATCAGCCGTGCGATGCGGGCGGCATGGTCGACGCAACGCTGGAACTGACTGCCGAGCAACGCCATATCGATCGCGGCCTCGGTGCTCACGTCGGCATCGGTGAGCGCGGTGCGCAATTGCTTGCACAGCGTCTCCATCGCCTCGTTGTCGCTGCCGTCGTCGGCGGCGAACCGGCCGCTGGCCACCGACGCGCTCACGCGCCCGACGCAGTCGGCCGCGAGCGTGCCCATCGACACCAGTTCGGTGATCACCGATACCGGCGCGACCACACCCGGATGCGCCCGATATACGTACTGCCCAGCGGTTTCGGTGCGCCGGCCGATCCGCGACAGCTCACCCGCGACCTGAATCGCGGTCACCACATGACGTAGATCGCGCGCGACCGGTGCCTGCAACGCGAGCAGTGCCATGGTGCGGGATTCGCAGGCGGCGAACATCAGCTGTAGCCGCTCGTCGAGTGCGAACACCTCATAGGTGGCGGTGAGGTCGGCGCCGGCCAGCGCAGCGGTGACCCGCTCGGTCGCGTCATGAGCGACGCGCGACATCAGGGTGAGATCGTTGGCCAAAGCGACGAGCTCGAGGGTGAACTGGGTCCGCACGCGCTGAATTGTTCCCCATCGAGTGGGTGTGAGTGAATCCATCGCCGAGATCCATCCGGCGACGGATCCGGGTACGCCCGGCCGTAGCTGGAAGGATGGGGGCCATGATTGCCGCGTTGACGACTAAATGGACCATGTACGTGCCCATCCTCGCCGCGCTCGTACTCGTACTCAGCTGGGGTCGTTCGGTACCGGGATTGATTGTCGTGCTGGTGAGCGTCGCGCTGGTCGGCGCGGTGCTGGCGGCGGTCTATCACGCCGAGGTCGTGGCCCACCGGGTCGGCGAACCCTACGGTTCGCTGGTGCTCGCGGTGGCGGTGACCGTGATCGAGGTGGCCCTGATCGTCACGATGATGATCTCCGGCGGCGACAAGGCGGCGTCGCTGGCCCGCGACACCGTGTTCGCCGCGGTGATGATCACCTGCAACGGCATCTTCGGATTGGTGCTGCTCGTCGGTGCGTTGCGCAGGCGGGTCGCGGTGTTCAACGCGGAAGGCACCGGTGCGGCGCTGGCCACGGTCGCGACCCTGGCCACTCTGAGTCTGGTGCTGCCGACCTTCACCACCAGTGCGCCAGGCCCGGAGTTCTCGCCCGCGCAGCTCGCCTTCGCCGCCGTCGCTTCGCTGGCGCTCTACGGGCTGTTCGTGATGGTGCAAACGGTCCGTCACCCCGACGATTTCCTCCCGGTGGAGGACGGCGGCGCGGTCGACGACAGTGACACCCACACCCACGCACCGTCCAACCGGGCCGCGCTGATCAGTCTCGGCATGCTGGTGCTCGCTCTGATCTGCGTGGTCGGCTTGGCCAAGGTGGTCTCGCCCGCGCTCGAGTCGGCGATCGCCTCGGCCGGATTACCGCCGTCGGCGGTGGGTGTGGTGATCGCGATGCTGGTGCTGTTGCCCGAGACCATCGCCGCGGTGAACTCGGCGCGCCGCAACCAGGTGCAGATCGGGCTGAACCTGGCGCTCGGTTCGGCGATGGCCAGTATCGGCCTGACCATTCCGGTGATCGCGATCGCGACCATCTGGCTCAGTGGTCCGCTGGTGCTCGGTCTCGGCGCCACCCAGATGGTGTTGCTCGCGCTGACCGTCGTGGTCGGCACGCTGACGATCGTTCCGGGTCGCGCGACCTTGCTGCACAGTGGCGTTCACCTGGCGTTGTTCGCGGCTTTTGTGTTCCTCGCCGCTAGCCCGTAGCTGGAGTGTTGCGGATCACATGGCGTGTAGATCTGTCATGGAAACCGCGAAATAGCGACGAGGGTCACCCACTGGAAATTTTGTTGTGACGCAGAGTACCGGTTAGCTTGCTGGAGTTGGCAAAGACGCCGAAGCCAGAGAGTGCGGTATGAAAATCACCAAGCCCCGTGCTTCACGAGCGGCCCGGAGGCATCCCTGATGTCTGTCGATCTGCACTCCGCGAAGCCGGATTCCGCTACCCAGATCGTCCGCAAGAACTTCACCGACACCGTCGTGTCGTCGCTGCGGACCTTCGGGCGTGCGGTCGATCTCGCACAGCAATCGGTCGGCGGCTCGTTCTCCGACATCGCCCGCAGGCAATTCCAGTGGCGTGAGACCCTCGTGCAGGCCTGGCGCCTGATCACGGTCACCGCCATTCCCGCGGTCCTGATGGCGATCCCGTTCGGCGTGATCGTCTCGGTCCAGGTCGGCAACCTGATCCACAGCCTCGGCGCCGACTCCATGCTCGGCGCGACCGGCGGCCTCGGCGTGATCAAGCAGGGCGCGCCCATCGCCACCGGCTTCCTGCTCGGCGGCGCGGGGGCGGCGGCGATCGCGGCCGACCTCGGCGCGCGCACCATCCGCGAGGAGATCGACGCGCTCAACACCATGGGCATCAACCCGGTGCACCGGCTCGTCATCCCGCGCATGGTCGCGATGCTGATCGTGGCCCCGATGCTCAATGTGCTCATCATCTTCGTCGGCGTGCTGGCCGGTTACGCGGTCGCCGTCGGCGGTCAGGGTGTGACGCCGGGCAGCTACTGGTCGACCTTCGGTTCGTTCGCGACCACCGCCGACGTGTGGGTGTCGCTGCTCAAGGCACTGATCTTCGGCTTCCTGGTCGTGATCATCTCGTGCCAGCGCGGACTGGAAGCCAAGGGCGGACCGCGCGGGGTGGCCGACGCGGTGAACGCGGCGGTGGTGCTCTCGGTGGTCTCGATCGCGATCGTGAACCTGCTGGCCAGCCAGATCAGCGCCATGTTCCTGCCGACGAAGCTGGCGTGATGGCTGCCTCTTCGTATATCCCCACCTCGCTGCACTGGCTGCGCAAGCCCGCCCGCATCGGCAAGCGGTTCGTCTCCGCCGGTGAATCACTCGGCTTCGTGGCGGTGTTCGTCTGGCAGGTGCTGTCCTCGGTACCGCTGACGCTGCGCCGCTACCGCGAGGAAACGCTGCGCGCGGTCACCGATATGACCTGGGGCCGCGGGTCGATCATCGTCGGCGGCGGCACCGTCCCGATGATGATCGTGCTCGGCCTGGTGATGGGCGCCTCGGTGGGCGTCGAATCGTTCGCCACGCTCGACATGCTCGGCATGGGCCCGGTCTCCGGCGTGATCTCGGCCTACGCCACCACCCGTGAGCTGGCTCCGATCGCCGCCGCCATCGGCTTCGCCGCGCAGGCGGGTTGCCGGATCACCGCCGAGATCGGCGCGATGCGCATCTCCGAGGAGATCGACGCGATCGAGGCGCTCGGCCTGCGTTCGGTGCCGTTCGTCGTCACCACCCGCGTGATCGCGGGCGCCATCGCTATCGTGCCCACCTTCCTGATCGCGCTGATCCTGTCCTACGGCGCCTGCCGCGGGCTGCTCACGATGGTCTACGGGCAGTCGGCCGGTGTGTACGACCACTACTTCTTCCAGTTCGTCACCGGCTTCGACGTGATCGCCGCCGTGGTCAAGGTGGCCGTGTTCGGCACGGTCGTGATCCTGGTGCACAGCTATTTCGGGTTCTTCGCCACCGGCGGACCCGAGGGCGTCGGCATCGCGTCGGGTCGCGCGGTGCGCGCCAGCTCGGTGGCCATCATCGCCATCGACATGGTGCTCTCGATCGCGCTGTGGGGCTTCAACTCGGCGATCAGTTTTACGGGGTGACTCATGCCTAACTACGGAATGCCGGGCGTCGCGGCCGATCGGCGCACCGCGCGCACGACCGGCGCGATCATCCTCGGCCTGATCGCGGCGGTCGTGCTCGGCTTCGTCGCTTACGACAACCTGCGCGCCGAAGACGGCCTGCGCATCGCCGTGCACACCGAACACCTCGGTGACGGCATCAGCGCGGGCAGCCAGGTCCGTGTCGACGGCGTGACGGTCGGCGAGGTCGCCGAGGTGACCCCCGGCGAGCGTGGCACCCAGCAGATCGCGTTGCTGCTCGACTCGACGCGACTGGTCGGCATCGACGACAGCCTCGCGCTCGACTATGCCCCGACCAACCTGTTCGGCATCGCCGAGATCGAATTGCGCCGTGGCGCGGGCGGTTCGCCGCTGCGCGAGGGCTCGGTGCTCGATCTGACCGGCGCGAACGGCGACCGGGTCTACGACGCGACGATGAGCGCGATCCTGCGCAGCCTCTCGCAGGTCGGGATGACCGTGACCAGCCCGCAGATGGCCACCGTCATCTCCCAGCTGGCCGCCGATTTCAAGGCCTTCACCCCACTGGTGCAGGCCCTGATCACCGTCTCCAAGACCATCGCCGACAACCAGGACGTGATGCCCTCGGAGCTGTTCGGCAAGCTCGGCCCCGCCTTCGACGGCGGCGGTCAGTTCGCGGGCGCCACCATGCACGTGATCGACCAGCTCAGCGAGATCCGGATCACCCAGGTCGACAAGGAGCGCTACGACATCGGCGTCGGGGTGATCGGCGGCGCCATCCTGCCCGCCCTCAGCACCACCTTGACCACCGCGGGCGGGCACTTCGCCGAGACCACCGACATGCTCGCCCCGATGCTGCTCGCGCTGGCGCAGATGTCGCCGAACCCGCGCCGGACCGGCGCCGACCTCACCGCCCTGCTGCAGAACCTGCGCGGCGCCATGCCCGACGGCCCGAACGGTCCTGTCCTCAACCTCGACGTCGAGCTCAGCGGTGTCCCCGGCATCGCGGTGCCGCTGCTCGGAAAGGCCGGTGGGCGATGAAGATTCGCGCAACCGCACTGCGCCTCGGCGTCTTCACCCTGGTGATGATCACCGTCCTCGGGTTCGTGTTCACCCTGATCAAACGTCCGGTCGACGGTGACACCAACGCCCACGACGCGCTGTTCACCGACGCCAACGGCCTCAAGGTCGGCAACGACGTCCGGATGTTCGGCGTGCAGGTGGGCAAGATCGAGAAGATCAGCCTCGAGGGCGACAAGGCCAAGGTCGCGATCACGGTCAAGACCGACACCCCGATCTACGACAACTCCAAGCTGGCCATCCGCTACCAGAACCTCACCGGCCAGCGCTACATCGACCTGCAGCAGGCGCCCAACCCGGGCAAGACGATCGCCGCGGGCGCCAGGATCGGCGCGAACATGACCGTCCCGTCCTTCGACGTGACGAGCCTGTTCAGCGGCCTCAAGCCGGTGCTCGCGACGCTGTCGCCGGAAGCGATCAACCAGTTCACCGCGAGCATGCTCGCCGTGATCGAGGGCGACGGCACCGGCCTCGGCCCGGCGCTGTCCGCGATCGACCAGCTCGCGACCTATGCCGATGACCGCCAGCAGGTGATCGGCACACTGATCCGCAACCTGTCCGACATGGGCGACCGGCACGGTGGCCGGGTCGGCTACCTGCTGCCGCTGCTGGCCCGGCTCACCGACATCTTCGAGGCGATGCAGCGCAATATCGGCGGCGTTGCGCAGTTCGCGATGACCGCGCCCTCGGTGCTGGCACCGGTGGACCGGTTGCTCGCCTCGCTCGGCCTGGTCGAAGGCGGCGGCGCCGATGTCGACGCGATGATCCGCGGGCTCTTCCCGAATCCACAGGAAGCGGTCGAGGTATTCGGCAAGCTCCCCGGTCTGCTGGCCACGGTCGACGCCTCGCTCGCACGCGGCTTCGCCGACTTCACGCCGCACTGCAGCAATGGCGCCGCCGAGGTGCCCGCGCCGCTACAGGTGCTGATCGCCGGACAGAAGGTCACCGTATGCAACCGCTGAAGAAGCTCACCGGGATGTTCGCCGGTGATCGCCCGATCCTCGATGACGCGAGCAAACGCGCACGGGAGCTGCGGATGGGGATCATCGGCCTGAGCCTGGTCGTGCTGTTCATCATCGCCGCGGGCGTGGTCTACGTGGTGCCGCTGGGCAAGCACACCTACACCGCCGAGCTCAGCGAGGCGCAGTCGGTGCGCGAGGGCGACGACGTACGCCTGGCGGGCATCTCGGTCGGCAGCGTCACTTCCCTGGAGCTGAAGCCCGACAAGGTGCTCATGCGGTTCACCGTGAACAACGAGGTATTCGTCGGCGACAAGACCTCGCTCGATGTCCGCATGCTCACCGTGGTCGGCGGCCACTACGTCGCGCTCTACCCGGCCGGCTCGGCGCCGCTGGGCGACAAGGCGATCCCCTCCGATCGAATCCGCCTGCCCTACAGCCTGATCGAGACCTTCCAGGATGCGACCGCGCCGCTGGCCGCCGTCGACGGCGATACCGTGCGCAACAACCTGGCCGCCGCGAACTCCGCGATCGCGACCTCGCCGGAGGCACTGCGCACCACACTGGACACCGTCGGCAAGTACGTCGACATGCTCGATCGGCAGCGCACCCAGGTGTCGAAGTCGATCGCGGTCGTCGACGAGTACGTCTCCATGTACGACGGCGCCAAGTCCGATCTGGGCAGGTTGATGGACAACGTCAACCTCCTCGAAGACCTGCTGCTGAGCAAGAAGGCCGAACTGGCAGAAGCGGTGCGGTTGCTCACCTCGGTGGTGAATCGGCTGGCCGGCCTGGCTCCGAGCTGGGATTCCACCCTGAAACCGCAGGCGCAGGCGCTGGCCGACGCACTGCCGCGGCTCGGCGAGCTCGGCGGTCAGCTGGAGCCGGTGATCGGGACCGTCCATGCCCTGCAGACCAAGTTGTCGCAGCTGGCGACCCCCGAAGCCGGTGTCGTGGTCGACCAGTCCAGCGCCCGCGTGTGCGTGCCGCTGCCCGGGAAGGCGTGCTGATGCTGAAACGACTGCTCGGATCCCAGGCGTTCATGTCGATCGCCGGTGTCGCGGTGCTCGTCGCGCTGGTGACCGGCGGCTACTTCGTCGCCTTCGATCCGCTGAAGAAGACCGAATCCTATTGCGCGCTCATGCCCGACGCGATCGGCCTCTACCCGGGCAATCACGTCACCATGCGCGGCATGGACGTGGGCCAGGTGACCGCGGTGCGCAACGAGGGCGCCAAGGTGCGGGTCGAATTCGAGGTCGACGCCGAATTCCCGGTCTACTCCGATGCTTCCGCGACCACGGTCGCGTACTCGGTCGCGGCGGACCGCAACCTGGCGGTGCTCACCAGCGGCAAGACCGCGCCCCCGCTGGCAGGTGGCTGCATCACCAAAACGCTGACCCCCAAGAGCATCACCGAAACCCTCACGGCGCTGGCGAGCCTGTCCGATCAGCTCTCCGGCGGTACCGCGGGGGAGCCGAGTGCCCTGTCCGACGGCTTGTCCTCGCTCAACCGTGCGACCGAGGGCACCGGCCCCACGGTCAACGAACTCATCCACAAGCTCGGTTCGGCGATGACCAAGCCCGATGCCGACATCGGCCATCTCGCAAGCCTTTTCGACGCGTTCGCCTCGGTGTCGAACCGGGTCGCCGCCAACTGGGGTGACCTGCAGACGATGCTGGTGCGCCTGGCTCCGCTGCTCAATATGGCCGCCGACGACCTGCTCATTCCGGCCACTTCGCTGTTCGACGGTCTCGGCGAAGTGCTGCCGATGCTCAACGACATCGCCATCATCCTCGGTGACCCGCTGATCGGCGCCCTCGACGACGCGGTCCCGCTGGTGAAGTTGTTGCGCGCCAACGTCGGATCCCTGAGCGAGATCGTGGCGAAGATGCCCGCGCTCGCCTCGGCCTTCCGCAGCGCCACCGATCCCGCGGGCGGCACCGCGATCACCTACGCGCCGCCGAAGGTCGCGCTGCCCGGCGGCGAGGCCGATCAGGTGTGCACCGCGGTGAACGCGCTGATTCCGGGGGAGTGCCCGGATCCGGCGCAGGGACTGGCCGATGTGAATCTCGTGCAGGTCGTGCTGGGAATGGCAGGTGCTCGATGAACACCCGAAAGATGTTGCGGCACAGTGTCATCGCCCTCGTTGTCGCGGCCGGACTCGTGGTCGGCGGCTGTGGTTTCGACCCCGCGGAGGTGCCGGTACCCGGCTCGACCGTCAACGGGTCGACCTACCGCGTGCAGATCGAGTTCAGCAGCGCGCTGAACCTGCCCGCGAAGTCGAAGGTGATCGCAAACGGCGCCGAGATCGGCATCGTCGACGGCGTGCGGGTGGTCCAGCCCGCCGACGCGCCCGCGGGCCGCGGCGGGTACGTCATCGTCGAGGCCGACATCCTCGACACGGTGGCGTTGCCGACGAAGTCCATCGCCGAACTGCGCCAGGACACCATCCTCGGCGATATCCACCTCTCGCTCACCACCCCGAAGGACGGCTTCGGCGAGCTGTTGCGCGACGGCGGCACGATCCCGATCGAACGCACGAAACCGCCTGTGCAACTGGAGGACACGATGGCCACCATGGCCCTGTTCGTCCAGGGCGGGGCGATCGGTCAGCTGCAGGAGATGCTGGGCCGGATCAACTCGGTGATGCCACAGGATCCGAAGGAGACCGCGCGCATCTCGGCGGTGATGGGCGCCGACGCCGCCGATCTGGCCGCGAATCTGGACCAGGTCGACCTGCTGGTCAACGGGCTGGCCCGCAATGCGGCGATCTTGCACGACGACACCGAACAAGCACTGACCGACATCCTCACCCCCGGGGCCGTTGCCGCGCTGACGGGCACGCAGGACTCGATCGCCAAGACAATGAAGATCTTCGACGCACTCGGCCCGGTCGGTTCCTCGCTCACCTGGCTTGCCCCGATCGCGAGCTCCGGTGACGCCGCCGCGACCGCGTTCCTGCCGCTGGCCACCGGTGGCTCGGCCGACCTGCGCTCCTCGACCAACATGGCGCTGCTCACCGCCCTGCTGCGCGAGAAGATCATTCCCTTCGCCGAGCGCGGACCGAAGGTGAACGTCACCGGTGTCGAGGTGTCCGAAGAAGACCAGCTGGCGCAGATCGTCACCGCGCTGCGGATGATCGGAATGGTGCGATGAAGATCGGTGCACTGGCCTCCCTCGGCGGCATCGCCGCCATCACCGTGCTCGGCGCGAGCTACCTGACCTTCGGGGTGGTGCGCGTCGACCCGTTCGCCGACTACACCGCGGCGACGATCGAGATCGCGAATTCCGGTGGCCTCAGCGTCGGTTCGCCGATCCTGCTCACCGGTATCGAGATCGGCGAGGTCACCGGTGTCGATACCTCGGCGAGCGGTCGCGTACAGGTCGGATTCCGGTTCGGCGCCGACCACAAGGTGCCGATGAGCAGCGTCGTCACCGTCGAGCACCTGTCCTCCCTTGGCGAGCCGTATGTGCAGTTCGTGCCGCGCGACGCCAACGGTCCCTATCTCACCGACGGGCAGCGCCTGTCCGGGGAGAACGTGCGCACCCCGATGTCGATCCCCGAGGTCGCGCGACTGGTCACCAAGACCGTCGAGCAGCTCGATCCCGCGGTCGTCGGCTCCCTGGTCGATACGCTCGGCACGGCGATGGTCGGCACCGAGAACGTGGTCCCCGAGCTGGCGAGGGCGGGCGATCTGCTCGCCGCGGCGCTCATGAGCCGCGCCCCTGCCATCGGCGAACTACAGAACAACTTCGAATACGTGTCCGGCGATATCGGCTGGGCGGGGCCTGCCACCTCGGCGGCAGCGCCTGCCTTCATCCGGCTGAGCCAGGTGATCGATCAGTTCGTCGAGGCGGTGGGGCGGGCAAGCGGCGGCGATCCGCAGATGTACCTGCGCGACGGTGGTTTGGTGCCGCTGCTCGAGCAGCTCACCGCCAAGCTGAACGAGCTCGGCCCCGAGCTCTCGGCCTTGCTGCCCGGGCTGCGCCCACTCACTGAATCGGTCACCGCGACCGCGCCGCAGCTCGACCTGAGCGCGCTGATCGCGCAGGCTCTGCACAACACCGACGCCGACGCGGTGAAGGTGCGGGTCGCGATCAAGTAAATATCTGGCAACCATCGTATATAGGTATCTGCCCTGGCCAGTGGTTGTTCGGCCGAGCCGGGTGGCCCGCGAGCAACCGTGCGGTAGCCTGCTGGACGGGGGACCTGGTCCGCGGAGGCGGTGCGATGGCAGAGAGCAGCGAGGGTCCCGAAACACGGACCGGCAGCAGTACTCGGATGATCGCGATCGCGGCGGTACTCGCCGCGATACTCGCGCTGGTGGTGGCGCTCGGTTTGGTACTGCGCGCCGACCAGGGTGACGACAACCCGTCGGTGAACCCGATGGGATCCGACGTCAACGGACCCCCGATCGCGGGAGCCGATCAGCAAGCCGCCGACGACGCCAAGGAATTCGCGCCACCGTGGCCCGCCCGCCGGATCGGCGGAAACTGCTCGGCCGGTGGCATCACCGCGCACTGGCGCGTCCACGACGACGGCAAGTGGCAATGCACGGTGACCACCCCCGATGTCCAGCCACCGGTACAGGCTCCCGCACCCCCACCTCCGCCCCCACCTCCGCCGCCCGGACCCGAACCGGCCCCCGAGCCCGTGCCCGTCGAGGCACCGCCGCCGCCTGCCTTCGAGCCCCCGCCGCCGCCTCCGGTCTACGAGCCGCCCGCCTACGAGCCGCCGCCGCCCCCGCCTGTCGAACCGCCACCGGTCTTCGAACCCGAACCGGCCCCGGCGCCACCCCCACCGCCGCCACCACCCCCGGTTCTGCAACTCCCGTTCCCGCTCCCGCCGATTCTGCTCCCACCGGCGGCAGCCGTCCTTCCCTGATCCACCCCGCCCTCGCTGTCGTGGGTGACTCCGCCTCGGCCGGTCTGGCGGCCGCGGCACCGTCGACGCAGGTGCGTCTAGTCCGCCGTTCGCGCCCCTGACCGGCGGCGGGTCGATCCCCGCCCACCGCCGACGTCCGTGAGACTGGTCAGCTATGGACCAGTTGGTGCTGACTCTGGTGATCCTGCTCGCGGCCGTGCTCGCCGAACCGCTCGGTGCGCGCATCGGTCTCGCGCCCTCGATCCTGATGACCCTGTTCGGCTGCCTGCTCGCCCTGATCCCGGCCGTGCCGAGCCTGCACATCCCACCCGAGCTGATCCTGCCCCTGGTCCTGCCGCCCCTGCTCTACGCCGCCGCCCGCCGCACCTCGTGGCGGCAGTTCGCCGAGAACTGGCAGATCATCGCGTTGCGCGCGGTCGGCCTCGTCATCGCCACCGCGATCGCCGTCGCCGCGGTCTTCCACGCCTGGAGTCCGGGCACCGCCGTCGCCGCGGCCGTAGTGCTCGGCGCCCTTGTCGCGCCGCCCGACCCGGTGGCGGCCACCTCGATGGCGGGCCGCCTCGGCTTGCCACGCCGACTGATCGTCACCCTGGGCGGTGAAGGCCTGTTCAACGATGTCACCGCGATCGTCGTCTACACCGTCGGTATCCAGGTGGTCATGACCGGCCTGTTCAGTCCGTGGCACGCGCTCGCCGACTTCGCGATCGCCGCGGTGGTCGGGCTCGTCGTCGGGCTGGTGCTCGGCTGGCTCGGCAGCACACTCACCAAGCACCTCGACACCGCCACCGGCCAAGTCGCCCTGAGTCTGCTGCTGCCCTTCGCCGCGTACGGCATCGCCGAACACTGGGAGGGTTCGGCGGTGCTCGCCGTGCTGGTCTGCGCGCTGTATCTCACCGATGCCGTGACCGAAATCGGCGACCGTGACTATCGCCTGGTCGCCGATTCGTTCTGGGACATCACCGAAATGCTCATCACCGGTTTCGCTTTCGCCCTGATCGGCCTGGAACTGCGGGTGGTCATCGAAACCACCGGACACAATTGGCCGGGGCTGGCCGGGGTCACCGTCGCGGTGATCGCGGTCGTCGTCGGATTGCGCCTGGCCTGGCTGATGGCCACCTGGGCGATCAGCAGCAAACTGCCCTACACCGACGAACCGTTCACCTGGCGCGAGGTGATCGTCACCTGGTGGGCTGGAATGCGCGGGGTCGCGACGGTGGCGCTGGCGCTGGCCGTGCCGTTCACCCTCGACACCGGCGCCGACTTCCCGGCCCGCTCGGAAATCCTGTTCATCGCGTTCGCGGTCGTGCTGTTCACCCTGCTCGTCCAGGGGCCGACGCTCCCGCTGGTAGTGCGACTCACCGGGGTGCACGCCGACACCCGGCAGGAACGCGCCGTCGAACAGGCACTCTGGACCAGGGTCGTGAACGCCGAACTCACCGAACTCAAGGCGATCGCCGCCCGCGACAATCTCCCCGAAGACGTCTACGAGGACCTCAAGGCGCTCTTGCGCCGATTGTCCGCGAAAGCCGATCCCGAAGCGGCCGACGCCGACGCCAAGGCGGCTCTGGACAAGGAACGAAAACTCGCTTCCCAGATGCGAGCGGTCCGCGCCGCCGTCACCGAAGCAGGGCGCCGCGAGGCCCAAGCCGCCCGCCGCGAACCCGGCATGCCCCCCGACGTTGTCGATCGGGTCACCCGGCGCCTCGACCTCGGCCCGACGCACTGACCCGGCCGATGGATCGATGCGCCGCGGTTCAGCCGGTCATGGAATCGGTGAGCGCGCCGATCCCGTAGGTGATCGCCATCGCCAGCGCCCCACCGACAACCACGCGCAGCACCGCGCGTCCGCGTTTGCTGCCGCCGAGGCGCGCGCTCACCGAGCCGGTGAGCGCGAGGGCGATCAGCACCGCGGCGAAGGTCACCGGCACCCGCCATTCGGTGGGCGGCAACACGATCGCCAGCAAGGGCAGCAGCGCACCGCAGGTGAACGAGACGGCCGAGGAGATCGCGGCCGCCCATGGGTTGGTGAGCGAGCGCGGGTCGATACCGAGTTCGGCCTCGGCGTGCGCGGTGAACGCGTCGTGGGCGGTGAGCTCGGCGGCCACCGTGCGCGCGGTGGCCGGGCTGAGCCCCTTCTTCTCGTAGATCCCCGCCAGTTCGGCCAGTTCGTAATCGGGTTCGTCGGCCAGTTCGCGGCGCTCCTTGGCCAGCAGCGCCTTCTCCGAATCCCGCTGGGTGCTCACCGACACGTATTCGCCCGCGGCCATCGAGATCGCACCCGCGACCAGTCCCGCGATACCCGCGGTGAGGATCGTCTGGGCATCGTTCGTGGTCGCGGCGACACCGACGACCAGCCCGGCGGTGGACACGATGCCGTCGTTCGCGCCGAGCACCCCGGCGCGCAGCCAGTTCAACCGCGTCGCGAGGCCCTCGGCATGGGGTTCGTGGGGATGGCTTGTCGATGACGAGTCCGGCACCGGCCAAGCCTAATCGGGCGCTGCGCGATCAGTGGTTCACCGACGGCGCGTCCGGTACCGGAGTGGCCAGTAGCCCGGCGCGCAGCGTGTCGGACAGGCGCACCGCGAGCGCGATCACGGTCAGCGTCGGATTGACGTGCCCGTTCGTCGGAAACACCGAACTACCCGCGATGTAGAGGTTGTCCACCCCGTGCACGCGGCAGTGCTGGTCCACGACCCCGCGCCGCGGATCGGCCGACATCCGGGTGGTGCCGCTGGGATGCGCCCAGTCGGTGAGCGGCAGGGGATCGGTGCTGCCGGGCAGCGCCGAGGGAACAACCTGCGGCGCCGGTAACCCGAGCCGGGCGAACTCGCCGACGAGCAACGCCGTAGCCCGCCGCACCGTCCGATCCTCCTGCTCGCCGATCCGCCAATCCACCTGCGGCAGCGGCATTCCCACCGGATCGGTCCGCGTCGAAAGCCGCACCCGGCTGTCGGCGTCCGGGGTCTGCTCCACCATCGCCCGCACCTCGACACCGGCCAGCCGATGCGGTATCCCGACGCCGTCGACCAACCTGCGTCGCGCACCGTCGAGCAGAAGTCCGGTGTCGGCCATCATGATTCGCACGTCCTGCCACCGCGCCCGCCCGCGCAACACCCGCTTCACCGACTCCCACGGATCGTCGGCGGCGGTGACCTCCTGCAACCACAGCGCACAGTTCACCAGCGATTCGCGCCGTTGCAGCGCGGGCGACAAGGCCATCCCGTGCAGAAAAGTGTGCCTACCCCGCGCACTCTTGACCACGTACCTGCCGAACCGGTCCAGCGCCGCCCCGGCCTCGGCGGGACGCAGCGTCGCGACCACCCCGCAGCGATGATCCATCAGATACCGCCCGACCTGGTCGTACCGATTCCCGATCCCACCGGCGACGGTGCGCCGCGAGGCAAGCAGCAGCCGTGGCGTGGCGATCCCACCCGCGGCCAGCACGAACACCCGCGCCTCGACGGTGCGCACGCGCCCACCCGCACCGGTCACCTCGACCGAATTCACATGCGCGCCGGTGGCATCGGTGTCGATATGGGTGACCGTCGCGTTCACCAGCACCCGCGCGGTCGGCGCGACGATGTCACGCACGTGCGGACCCCACCGTTTGCAGTCGAACCGGTTGGCCGGGTCGCGGCTGACCTGCCAGAAGTAGGGGCGCAGCGAGGCAGTGTCGAGCGCGTCAGCGGGTGCTTGCCGCCCGGACAGCGGCCAGAACTCGTTCTCGGTGAAGCCGGTGCCGTGCCCGAGCCCGGCATGCGCGGCGGCACGTTCGGCGTAGGGCCGCAGTGCGCCCGCGTCGATCGGCCAGCCGGACCGCGCGACCCATGGCCGGTTGGCGAAGTCGAGGTCGTCGAGCACACCACAGCGTCCGGCCCAGGTGTGTGAGCTCCCGCCGAGCACCCGGTTTCCCGCGATCCGGTGTTGCTCCGCGCGGGGTGCGCCGATGCTCTCGATCGCGGCGAATGCCGTTTCATCCGCGGTGATCTCGTGACCACCACTCTCCAGCACCAGTACTCGCAGTCCCGCGGCGGCGAGTTCGGTGGCCACCGTCAGGCCGGCGGGGCCCGACCCGATGACGCAGATCTGGGTGCGCAGCGCGTCGTCTCCGACAGTGCGCAGATCCTCCACAAGCATCGGCGGTCCTCTCACCAGCACTGCCCCCGCAGCGCTATCTCACTGTAAGAGCCGGGCTACCCGGTGTCAGTCGGTCTCGCAATGCTGATTGACGAAAGCTCTGATGTACCCGGCGGATTGGCGCACATACATCCACGACCAGAACTCCAGCCCGGAGTCCGACGGGCTGGCGACCATGGTGATCTCGCCGTCATAGCACTTCTCGACGATGTATCTGGCGCGCGACACATGCGGCGTGAACGTGACCACGATGATGTGGCGCCAGCCGTAGATCTTTGCGCGCCGCACGATTTCGCGTGCCTCACCGTCGGTGGTCCACGGGTCGGGCACGAAACACGAGACCCGGAAGGCGAATCGGCCGCCGCAGTATTTGTCCATCACCGGATCGTCGGCTCCGGTGGATTGCGAGATCAGCACCTCGGGGGCAAGGCCGCGCTCGGCGAGTTCGATGCCGAGGTCGAACCGTTCGTAGGCGGTGCCACCGAGCACCACGATCACGTCAGCTGGCCGTAACGGGTCGATCTGGGGGTGCACGAAGACCGGCCATCCAGCGAACGCGGCAGCAAGCACGGTGACCAGTGCGCCGACGAGCAACCATCCCGCACGCCGAAAGATCGACACGGCACCGACGATACCGAAATCTCGACGGTGGCCGCCGTCGTGCGATCGACCGGGACACACTCTTCTGCCGCGGTCCTGCGCCAGGCACACTGGAGCCCATGACCGACTCCGCCGTTGCCCCCGAACACCTCGACGTCGTCATCGTCGGCGCCGGGTTGTCCGGCATCGGGGCCGCTTACCGGCTACAGACCGAGCACCCGCACCGCAGCTACGCCATCCTCGAGGCGCGCGCCGACCTCGGCGGCACCTGGGACCTTTTCCGCTACCCGGGCATCCGCTCGGATTCGGACATGTTCACCCTCGGCTACCCGTTCAAGCCGTGGCGGGCGGCTCGTTCCATCGCCGACGGCGCCGCGATCCTGGATTACATCCGCGAGACCGCGCAGGAGAACGGCATCGACCGCCGCGTCCGCTTCGGTTCCCGGGTGATCGGCGCGGATTGGTCATCGGCGCAGGCCCACTGGCAGCTCACCATCGCCCACGAGGGCCCCGAGGGCCCCGAACTGAGCACCCTGACCTGCGGTTTCCTCTACACCTGCGCGGGCTACTACGACTACCAGCAGCCGCACGCCCCCGAGTTCGCCGGCCAGGAAGACTTCGCGGGCGCCGTGGTGCACCCGCAGTTCTGGCCCGCCGACCTCGACACCCGCGACAAGCGGATCGTCGTGATCGGCAGCGGCGCCACGGCAGTCACCCTGGTGCCCAACCTCGCCGCCGACGCCGCGCACGTCACCATGTTGCAGCGCAGCCCCACCTGGATCAGCCCCGTTCCCGGCCGCGACAAGCAGGCCGACAAGATCCGCAAACTGCTCCCCGCCGGTCTCGCCCACCGGCTGATCCGGACCAAGAACATCCTGTTCAACATCGGTTTCTACCAGTTCTGCCGCCGTCGCCCCGCCGCCGCGCGCAAACTGCTCACCGACCTCACCACGCGCATCCTCAAAGACGACAAGCTCGTCGCCGAGCACTTCACGCCCGACTACGACCCGTGGGACCAGCGCCTGTGCGCAGCCCCCGACGCCGACTTCTTCAAGGCGATGAAAAAGGGCAAAGCCTCGGTGGTCACCGACCGCATCGACGCCTTCGTCCCGGCGGGAATCCGCCTGGTATCGGGGCAGACGCTGCCCGCCGACATCGTGGTCACCGCCACGGGCCTTCGCCTGCTGGCCTTCGGCGGTATCGCGCCCTCGGTCGACGGCACCCCCGTGCCGTTGGCCGACCAGTTCGTCTGGCAGGGTGCCATGCTCACCGGCCTGCCCAACTTCGCCATCTGCGTCGGCTACACCAACGCGTCATGGACGCTGCGCGCCGACCTCACCTCCCGGCTGGTCTGCAAAGTCCTCACCCACCTCGACCGCACCGGCAGCGCCGCGGTCGTCCCCGAACCCAAGGGTGCGCTCGCCGAACGCCCACTGCTCGACCTGAACGCGGGCTATGTCCTGCGCTCGATCGCCGCGTTCCCCCGCCAGGGTGACCGTCATCCATGGCAGGTCAGGCAGAACTACCTGCTCGACGCGCTGATCACCCTGCGTACCGACCTCGGCAAAACACTGCGGCCGGTGTCGCGCCGGGTAGGAGAGTTCACCCGCAACGGGTGAGGCGCGCGGCTCGCCGGGTTCCTACCGTTGTCGTGTGCCGTGGTGGCACGTGGCATTGACCTCACGGGAAGGCCCAGCGATGACAGACACGAATCAGCACCACCTGCGCGACGGAATCGCGGCAGGAACCTCCATCGGCGCTGGCATCCTGCTGGCGGTGGGCGGTGTCCTGCAGATTCTCCAGGGAATCTCCGCGGTCGCCAAAGACGATCTCATCGTCGTCGGACCGGAGTACTCCTACCAGTTCGACCTCACCAGCTGGGGCTGGTGGCACATCATTCTCGGCGCGCTCGCGGTGATCATCGCGATCGGCCTGCTGGCCGGCCAGACCTGGGGCCGGATATCGGCGATGGTGATCGCCGCCCTGTCGATCATCGCCAATTTCCTGTGGCTGCCCTACTACCCGTGGTGGTCGATCCTGATCATCGCCGTCGACATCGTGGTGATCTGGGCAGTGGCCACCTGGCGGCCGAACGTCTGAACTGTCCTGATCCATCCGGCAACGCCGCCCCGGTCATCGGGGCGGCGTTGTTCGTCTTCCGGTAGCCGGTTCAGGAGTCGAGCATGTGGACGAGGTGCAGCGAGAGCCGCTCGCCCAATACCGCGAGCTCGGCCTTCTGCGGATCGTCGAGTCCGTCGAGCACCAGCGTGCGCACCGCGACGAGATAGTCCGGCATCGCCGCAAGCACCTTGGCCTGCCCGCTCTCGGTGAGTACCGCGTCGATCCCGCGCCCCGACTCCGCCGCCTCGCGCCGCGCCCACCCCACCCGTTCCAGCTTCGAAACCACGTGGGAGAGCCGGGAAATGGACCCGTGCCCACGCACCGCGAGCATGCTCAACCGCATCCGGTGCTCCGGGGCATCGTGGAGCAAGTCCATGACCCGGTACTCGAAATGGGTCATCCCGAACTCGCGCTGTAGTCGTGCGTCGAGTGCGCTCGGTAGGTGCATAGAGAGGGTGACCACCGCGTTCCAAGCGCGACGCTCGACCGAGTCGAGATACTCCGTCACCTCGGCCTACCTTCCACCCGTGCGATAGCCAAAGAATTGCTGAATGTCGGCAAACTGTATATCGGGGGGTGGGCCTTGTCTACGGTTGTCGCATCATGTCGCCAGGTAGAACGCGTGTTGTGGATCGACGCGGATCTGGTTTCGACGATCGGTTGCCAATGAGTCGCCGTCATCGCTCGTGAAGTGTGACGACGAGCGCGGGACTCGAACCCTCAGTAGTGTGGTGATCGTGACCTGGGGAAACGCCGGATTTACCAGGCGATTTGACTTCGTGTTGGTCGGCACGTAACTTTATTCGAGTCAGAGCGACACGGACACCGACTCAGCCGCCCAGCGGCCGGGACACGAGGTAGGACGTTGAGCGCCTGACTGATCAT
>NZ_JBHXNJ010000032.1:44075-65614 GCF_042719655.1 Nocardia sp. NPDC058518 | reverse complement strand
GCACTGGGGGTTGATACCTCCGGGGGGGGGGGGGCGCGCTCCGCGGGCGGTGGCCCCCCCCACGACGCCACCACCCCCCCCCCCCCCCCCATAATACAAACTCTTGTGGCCGCCCCCGCGCGCGCTCGCGCCCCGGCGCCCCCCCCTCCACGTCATGCCCCGATGCTCAGTAGCGCGCCTGCCGCGGATTCGTCCCGCCCCCGCCGCGCCGTCGACGGATCGGGAACGGGCACCGCATCGACCAGGCGGCGGGTGTACTCCTGAGCCGGTGCGGCGAATACCGCGCGCACCTCGCCGGTTTCGACGATCCGGCCCTGCCGCAGCACCACAACCCGGTCGGCGACCTGGTGCACCACGGCCAGATCGTGACTGATGAACAGGCTGGCGAAGCCGTATTCGGCGCGTAGGTCGGCGAAGAGGTCGAGCACCTGCGCCTGCACCGACACATCGAGCGCGCTGGTGGGCTCATCGGCTACCAGCAGTCGCGGCGCCAAGGCCAGCGCGCGTGCCAAGGCCACCCGTTGACGCTGCCCGCCGGACAGCTCCCCCGGCCGACGCTGCGCGTAATCCCTTGGCAGCCGCACCGATTCGAGCAAGTTCGCGACCTTGGCCTGCAACAGCGCGCCTGATGCCGCCCGATGCACCTGCAAAGGTTCGCCGATCGCGTCGGCGACTGTGCGCCGCGGATCGAGCGAGGCGCTCACATCCTGATGCACCAGAGCGACATGTTTGCGCAGTCCACGCAGCTCGCGCCGCGACAATCCCGCCAGCGCGACACCTTGCAGCTCAACGCGTCCCGACGTCGCGGGGACGAGTCCGAGCGCGGTGCGTCCCAGCGTGCTCTTGCCCGACCCGGATTCACCGACGAGCCCGAGAACTTCACGCGGGCCGAGAGTGATCGAAATGTCTTGCAGCGCGGGGAAGGACGCACCGCCATGGCGTCCCGGATACACCACCGACAGATCGTCGATCCGCAGCACGTCCCCGTAGTCGGATTCAGCTCGCCCGCCGCCCTTTTCGGCGACAACAGCAGGCCCGCGGACGACGACCCGCTGCAGAATCCGGCGGACACTCCGTTCCGAGGATTCCGTCGGAACGTCGTCATCCGGTTCGGCCGCGAGGGCTTCCGACTCATCGTCGACGGGATCGGACGCGCCGACCACGTCGACAACCCCACCAGCTTCGCCGTTGTCCGCGGCCTCACGCCGAACCTTCGCACCGGCACCGGACGCAGCCTCGCCGACCGCGGCATTACCCGAGGCAACGGCGGCGGCATCCGCATCGATCGCAGTTTCTGGATCTTCACCCCGCGACGACACCGCGGGCAACCGTGGCACCGCGGCCAGCAGCGTCCGGGTGTATTCCTCCCCCGGTTCGGCGAACAACCCGAACACCGTCTGCTCCTCGACCACCCGCCCCTCGCGCATCACCACGACCCGGTCGGCGATCTCCGCGACCACCCCGAGGTTATGGGTGATGAACAGGATCGCCGTGCCGCGCTGACGTTGCAGGGAGCGCAGCAGGTCGAGGATCTCGGCCTGCACGGTGACATCGAGTGCGGTGGTCGGCTCGTCGGCGATGAGCAGTTCGGGCTCGCCGGACAGGGCGAGCGCGATGACCACGCGCTGCTTCTGTCCGCCGGAGAGTTGATGCGGATACCAGTCGAGACGCTTGTCCGGTTCCGGGATATCCACGGCCGCCAGCAGTTCGATCGCGCGGGTTCGCGCGGCAGCCCTGTCTGTCACACCGTGCGCGCGCAGCGCCTGGGCGATCTGGGTGCCGATCTTCTGCACCGGGTTCAGCGCGGTCTGCGGCTCCTGAAAGACCATGGCGGCCTTGGTACCGCGCAGGTCCCGCAACGCGGATTCAGCCGCACCGACGACCTGCGTGCCCGCGAGCCGGATCGACCCGCCCGCCCGCGCGGTCTCCGGCAGCAGCCCGAGCACCGATCGCGCGGTGAGCGATTTCCCCGAACCGGACTCACCGACCAGGGCGACGACCTCGCCCCGGCGTACCCGCAAGCTCACCCCGTCGACGACCGTCTTGTCCCCGAATCCCACCGTCAATTCGTCGATCTCGAGCAGCGGGTCGAGCTGATCAGGTGGTGTGCTCATGCCAATCCCCTTGCCCGGCCCAATGCTTGGGCGATCAACAGGAATCCCAGGGTCAACGCGGCCACCACAACCAGGGGTCCGATCGCGATCCACGGATTCGCGTCGAGGTTGGCGATCGAGGCGGCGATCAGCGAACCCAGGGAGGGCTGCGGCGGTAGCACGCCGATCCCGATGAAACTCATCGCGCCTTCGATGAACACCGCCACCGACAGCGACAGCGCGAACTGCACGCCGAGTGGCTCGATCACATTGGGCAGCACATGCTTTCGCAGGGTCCACCAGGTGTCGGCGCCGATCACCTCCGAGGCTTCGACGAACGGCTGTTCGCGCACGGCCAGTACCGCCGTACGGATCTGCCGACCGAAGATCGGGATCTCGGCGGCGACGATCACGATGACCACCGCGTGCCAGCCGGGCCCGGTGATCGCGGCGAGCGTGATCCCCAAGATCAACGTGGGGAAGGCCAGAATCAGATCGAAGACCCGCTGGACAGTCACGTCCGCGATGGGATGCACGGTGGCGGCCAGCCCGATGAGCGCACCGATCACGGCGCCGATCGGTACCGCGAGCAGCGCGATCAGCAGGTCGATCCGGATACCGGCCAGCACCCGCGCGGCCACGTCACGGTTGAGATGGTCGGTGCCGAGCCAGTGCTGGGCGCTCGGCCCGAGCAGGTTGGCACCGGGGATCTGGGTGAGCGGGTCGTAGGAGCTGAGCAGCCCGGCGAACACCCCGGCCAGCGCCACCACGACGACCAGCAGCACCCCGGCCAGGCCCTGTCCATGGCCGAGGGCCCGCAACGGTCCTTCGTTTCGCGATGAATCAGGCGCTCTGACAGCAGGTTTCGTTGTCGTCATGACCGTCCTCCGATGCGAATCCGTGGGTCCAGCCACGCATGCGCGACATCGGTGATCAGCTGGATCACCACGAACACCGCCACCGACAGCAGCAACAGCACCTGCACGAGCGGATAGTCGCGGCGGCTGATGCCCTGTTCGATGAGCTGCCCGATCCCCGGCCACACGAAGGCCGCTTCGACCAGCACCGCACCACCGAGCAGTTGCCCGGTCTGGATGCCGAGCACGGTGAGCATGGTCGGCAGTGCGTTGCGCAGTGCGCCGCGGGTGACGATCTCGCGATATCCGACACCGAGTGAACGTGTCGTCAGCACATACTGTTTCGCGAGTTCGGTGCGTAGCGCTTCGGTGAGGAACCGGGTCAGCGCCGCCGACACCGGCAGCGCGAGGCAGATCGCGGGCAGCAGCAGGTACTGCACCGCGATATCGGGCCGCGCGATGAATCCGTCCGGCGGCACCCCGCCGGCGGGCAGCACCGGAATCGCGACGGCGAACACCAGCACCAGCAGCGGGCCAACCACGAAGGTCGGCAGCGCAACAGCGATCGTATTGGCCGCGGCGACAACAGTATTCAACCAGCGACTCGGCCACAGCACAGACGCCACCGATACGACCAGACTCACCAGCACGGCCAGCAGCAGCGCGGTCACGGTGAGCACCAGTGTGTTGGTGAGCCCACGGCCGACCAGGTCGGTGATCTCTCCACCGATGATGTAGGAGCGACCGAGGTCGAGGGTGAACAGATCACCGAGCCACTGCAAGTACTGCACCGGGATCGAACGGTCGAGGCCGAGCTGGTGACGAATCACCTCGATGGCCTGGGGTGTCGCGTCGTTGCCCGCCAGGATGGTGGCCGGGTCACCCGGGACGAGCCGCAGCAGCAGGAAGATCAGCACCGAGGCGCCGAACAGCACCAGCAGCGCCGACGGGAGACGGTGCAGCAGGTAGCGCGTCATGACAGGAAGGTGTCGGTGAGGACGGGTTCGCGTCGCTTGGTCCAGGCGAAACCGTGCACCTTGTTGACGGTGGAGTACTGCTGGAAACGAACGCCGATCTCGATCAGGAACAGCCCTTCGAGCAGCTGATCGGTGACGGCCTGATAGGCGCGCACCGCATCGGGCCCGGTGCCCTTCGGCAGCTGCCAGGCCGTGTCGGCGGCCGCGGTGTAGGCGGGCGATTCGTAGCGCGAGGCATTGCGGCGGGCGTTGAACGGGTAGGCGCTCACCGTGAGCGTCGACGGGACGAACTGCGCCCACGAATGGTCGGTGACCCACAGACCACGGAATTGCTGACCGGTGAGCTGCTTGACGAAGGTGGCGGCGTCGACCGGGTCGAGGTCGACCTCGATGCCCACATCGGCGAGGTTGGCCTGCACGATCTGGGCGACCTCGCCGTAGCCGGGGGGAAAGGTCAGCGGCAGCTTCGGCGGCTTGGCCGACTGGCCGAGCAGTTGCTTGGCCTTGCCGATGTCACGGCTGTATTTGGTATTGCGGGATTCGTCGAAGGCGGGCGAGTTCTTGGGCCACGGCACGTTCAGCGGATATCCCGCGCCCCGGAACACCTCGTTTATGATGCGTTCGCGGTCGAGGGAGTAGGCGATGGCCTGGCGGACCCGGACATCGGCCAGCGCCGGTTCGGTCACATTGACGCCGACATAGGCTTGCAGCTCCGCGCCTTCCAGATCGTGCACGGTGAATCCGCCGCTCTTGCCGAGGTTTTCGGCATCGCGGTAGCCGAGTTCGCGCGCGGCGGCGATCTGACCGGACTTCAACGCGTTGAGCAGTGCGTTCGGGTCGGGGATGATCGAGACCTCGACCCGGTCGAGGTAGGGGCGCTCGGGCACCCAGTAGTCGGGGTTCTTCTCGAAGATCAACTGCGAGTTCGGGACCCGCTCGACATATTTGAACGGGCCCGTGCCGATATAGGTGTCGCCGGTGCCGAGCTTGTCCACGGTGTCGCTGTCCAGGATCGGCACGGTGTCGAGCAGGTCGTAGATATTGCTCAGCGGGTGGGCGAGCTGCAATACGATCCGCGTCGGCGAGACGATGTCGAACCCGGTGACGGCGGCCGCCGAGCTACGCAGCTGCGCTGACCATTTGGCGTCGGCGTAGGTACGCAGCGAGAACTCCACGTCCTTGGCGGTGAAGGGGCGCCCGGAATGGAATTTCACGTCGTCGCGCAGGTCGAGGCTCAGCGAGCGACCGTCGGCGGCGAGCTGCCACGACTTCGCGAGCAACGGTTGCGGTTCCAGGCTGTCGTTCGGGTAGCGGATCAGCGATTCGTACACCAGGCCGATCACGATCGGGGTCGCCGCGGTGTTGGTGAGCAGGTTCGCGGGCACCAGGTCCTCACGGATGCCGACCTTCAGGGTGCCGCCGCGCACCGGCGTCGCGTCGTCCCCACCGGCCTTCTGTTCCGAGACCGCCGAGGTGCAGGCCGCCAGCGCGGCACCGCCGAAGATGGCCGCGGCGGCGATGCCGCTGGTGCGCAGGAAGTTTCGGCGGCCGAAGCCACTCGACGTAGAACTCATCGTGAAGATCCTCGAAGACGCATCGGCCCGCGCGGCGGGCCGAGGAGGGTGCACAGCGCACCGCAGGGAAGGGAACACACGGCTCAGCCGCGAACGTCGTGGGCGTTCGTCAGCCGCGCAGGACGCGACACGGACAGCAGCAGGGTGGCTGATTCGTGGGCACGGCAGTGACGCTAACAAGTTGCGGCGCACCGGTCACCGATTCCACGCACACTGCACATAACCCTGGTGACCAGCGGATATGTCGCCTTTACTGCCAGAATGCCTGTTCCACCCCATGCTCGCGGTTACGCATCCTTCGGCGGCTCGGCCGGTCGCACGTCCGCGGAGTCGACACCCGATTGGACCTACCCGCCCACCGCGCCCGAGGGCTCGCCGAACATCGTCGTCGTCCTCGTCGACGACATGGGTTACAGCGATATCGGCCCCTACGGTTCGGAGATCGAGACGCCGACGCTCGACCGTCTCGCGGCCGAGGGTGTGCGGCTGTCGAACTACCACACGACGCCGCTGTGCTCGCCCTCGCGGGCGGCACTGCTGACCGGAATCAATTCCCACCGTGCGGGTTTCGGCTTCGTCGCCAATGCCGATCCCGGCTATCCGGGCCTGCGGCTGGAACTGGCCGACGACGTGCTCACACTGCCGGAGATATTGCGCGGCAACGGTTACGCCACCTACGCGGTGGGCAAATGGCATCTGGTGCGCGACGCCACGATGAACCCGTCCGCACATCGGGACTCATGGCCGACCCAGCGCGGATTCGACCGCTACTACGGATCGCTGGAGGGCCTGAACTCCTTCTACTACCCCAACCAGTTGGTGTCGGACAGCTCGGTGGTCGATGTCGAGGAATACCCGGAGGGCTACTACCTCACCGACGATCTCACCGACAAGGCGCTGTCCTACATCAAGGACCTGCGCGCGCACGACGCGGACAAGCCGTTCTTCCTCTACTTCGCGCACGTGGCCATGCACGGACCACTCCAGGCCAAGGCCGAGGACCAGGCCAAGTACCGCGGTCGCTACGCCGAGGGCTGGGACGAGTTGCGCAGGCGCCGTTTCGCCGAGCAGCTGGCCCAGGGTTTGTTCCCGCCGGGCACCGAACAGAAGCCGCGCAATACCGAGCCGGGTTACGAAGCGGCGGAGTGGGATTCGCTGTCGGCTGACGAGCAGCGACGCTATGCCAAGTACATGGAGGTGTACGCGGGCATGGTCGACAGTATCGACCAGAGCCTGGGCCGCATCGTGGACCTGCTCGAAGACCTCGGCGAACTCGACAACACCATCATCGTGTTCACCTCCGACAACGGCGGCACCGCCGAGGGCGGGCCGGAGGGCACCCGCTCCTATTTCGCCGAGTTCGCCCACGTCGACGACCCCGATTGGGTGGGCGATGTCCCGCACGACGAGGACCTGATCGGCACCGCGAAACTGGGCGTGCACTACCCACGCGGCTGGGGTCAGGCGTCCAACACCCCGTTCCGGTTCTACAAGGGCCAGACTTTCGCGGGCGGCGTTCGGGTGCCACTGGTCGTGTCGTGGCCGAAGGGGTTGCCGCGCACCGATACCGATTCCGGCGTCCGCCACGAATACGCCTACGTCACCGATCTCGCGCCGACGCTGCTCGAGCTGGCGGGTCTGGACCGGCCTTCTGTGCGTAACGGGCTGCCCGCCAAGGACTTCGACGGCGTCTCCGCGGCGGAACTGCTGCGCGATGCGGCGGCACCGACGCGGCACACCGAGCAGTACTCGGAGATGACCGGCCACCGTGGCTTCTACCGCGACGGCTGGAAACTGCTGTCGCTGCACGACTCCGATGCCGACATCGACGCTCCGAACTGGCAGCTGTTCGATGTGCGCGCCGATCCGACAGAGTTGCACGATCTTTCGGCGCAGTACCCGGACAAGGCTGCCGAACTGGCCGCCGCCTGGGACGAATCAGCGTGGGCCAACACGGTGTTCCCGCTCCTGACCCGCGCCGACCTGTTCCGCCGCCGCCCGGAGGAAGCGCGTTTCGCCGCTCCCGTGCGGCTTCTGCCCGATACCCCCACCCTGGAGCGCTACCGTTCCCAACGCCTCATCGCCTACCGCGACTTCACCATCACCGCCGATCTGACCGGTGCTCAGGGCTTCCAGCTCGGCGACGAGGGCGTGCTCGTCGCGCACGGTGACCCGCTCGGTGGGTATGTGCTCTACATCGAGGACGGCGACGTAGTGCTCGGCGTGAACAGCTACGGGCGGTATGCGTCAGTCGGCGTGCCGCTGCCCGTCGGGACGCGCGAGATCACCGTGCGAGCCACCGTCGAGCCGCGGCTGCGCTGGGACTTCACCCTCCAGGTCGACGACACACCGCTCGCGGAGCTCACCGACCAGGTGCAACTGGTCGGTATGGCGCCGTGGACCGGGATATCGGTCGGCGTCGACGCGCGCGGCCCGGTCTCGTGGGACCTGCGCGAGCGCCGCGGACCGTTCCGCTATTCCGGTGGCCTGCGCGCGATCACCTACACGCCGGGGCCCATCCAGGTCCCGCAGCGGACGATCGAGGCGGTGGAGCGGGAGGCTGAGTACGCCGCGGAGTGATGGACCGCAGCGTGCGCCGATGGCCGGTCGCCGATACTTCGACCGTCCGCGCGACGGGCGCACGCTCAGCGCGGGCCCCGGGGATCGCGGCGCGACCAGGTCGGATACCGTTTACCAGCCAGAAATGCCACGCAGACAGGACGCCGGAGATGGACGACAGTTCCCTGATCTGGGACGACGGTGCGCTCGTCACCATCGACCAGCGCGGACTGCCGCACGAGGTGCGGGAACTGCGCCTGCGCGCCGTCGACGAGATCATCGACGCGATCACCACGCTCGCCATTCGCGGCGCTCCGGCGATCGGGATCGCGGGCGCGTTCGGCGTGGTCATCGCGACGCGGGTACACACGCGTGACGGGGTGGTCGACGTGGCCGCGGTGCAAGCCGAGGCCGACCGGATCGCCGCGGCTCGACCGACGGCCGTCAACCTGGCGTGGGCGGTCGACCGGGTGCGTGGCCGAATCCCCGACGGTGCCGACGCGGTGCTGGCCGAGACCCTCGACATGCTCGCCGAGGACGGGCGAGTCAACTTGGCCGCCGCAACCCACGCCGCTGACCTGGTGCAACGTCTGTGCGGCGACCGTCCGCTCCGGCTGCTCACCCATTGCAACACCGGCCGCCTTGCCACCAGCGCGGTGGGCACCGCCATCGGCGCGCTGCGGGTGCTGCACGAGCGCGGCGCCGTCGAGGACGTGATCGTCGACGAGACCCGCCCGCTGCTGCAAGGCGCCCGGCTCACCGCGTGGGAACTGGCCGAGGCGGGCATCCCGCACCGGCTGACCATCGACTCCGCCGCCGCATGGGCGATGGCGACCGGTCAGGTCGACGCCGTGCTCGTCGGCGCGGACCGGATCACCGCCAACGGTGACGTCGCCAACAAGATCGGCACCTTCACCCTGGCGCTGGCCGCACGCCACCACGGCATCCCGTTCATCGTGGTCGCCCCCGAATCCACCCGCGATACCGCGATGGCGACCGGCGCGCAGATCGTGGTGGAACAGCGAGCCGCTGCCGAGGTCACCGGATTCGGCGGGGTCGCGACAGCACCGGCGGACACTGCGGTGTTCAACCCGGCGTTCGACGTGACACCTACCGACCTCGTCACCGCTGTGGTCACGGAAAACGGTGTGGTCTACCGCAATTCGGATTCGTTCGACGCCCGAGGTCAGGAGATCGCCGCCACCGCGCGTCAACTCTATGAGCGCGGGTGGATGCCGGGCACGGCAGGCAATATCTCGGTGCGCGTCCCCGGTGGCGAGGATGCCCTCATCACCGCCAGCGGCTTGTCCAAAGGCGAACTGAGCGCGCACGACACAGTGCTCGTCGCGATCGCCGACACCACCGCGCGCCCCGGCCAGAACCGGAAACCGTCCGCGGAGACCAGCATCCATACCGCCGTCTACCGCACCCGCCCTGCCGGCGCGGTCGTGCACGTGCACTCCCCGTTCGCCACCGCGCTGGCAACCACCGCCGCGCGTCCCGGCGGCACGGTGACTCCTGTGCGGATCACCGGTTTCGAACTGCTCAAGGGATTCGGTCTCGCCGACCCGTCGTCGGTGGCGATCCCGGTGTTCCCGAACTGGCCGGACGTCCCGCGCATCGGCACAGACATCGAAACCTATCTCCGCGAAAACCCTGATGCTCCACCGATTCTGCTCATCACCGGGCACGGGATCACCACCTGGGGTGACACTCTTGCCCAGGCGCGTGATCGCGCCGAATGCCTGGAAGCCCTGTGCGAGTTGATCGCGCGCACGGGACGTACCGACGCCACGCCTCTCGAGATCGGACCGACATGACCCTGCTGCAAGTGATGGCCGCCGACAACGCCGCCGACGTCCGGGTGCGCACCGCCGACCCCACCGAGATCGGCGCCGAGCTGGCACAGCACGGCATCGCCTACTCGCACTGGGACGTGCTCGCCGACGCCGCCGCCACGGACTCCGACACCCTGCTCGCCCATTACGGCCCGCAGATCGCCGAACTCAACGCCTCGGGCCGCTACCAGCACATCGACATCGCCCGCATCCACCCCGACGCCGACAACCCGGAGTGGCCCGCCACGGCCGCCGGTGCGCGCGCGAAGTTCCTCGACGAGCACCGCCACGCCGAGGACGAGGTGCGCTTCTTCGCCGCCGGTCGCGGCTGCTTCTACCTGCACGTGGGCGATGCCGTGCTCGCGACGGTCTGTGAGGCGGGCGACCTGCTCTCGGTCCCCGCGGGCACCCTGCACTGGTTCGACATGGGCACCACCCCCGACTTCATCGCCATCCGCTTCTTCGAGGAGGCCGACGGCTGGGTCGGCGACTTCACCGGCGACAAGATCAGCGCGGGCTTCCCCACCCTCGACGAACTGCTCGCGTGACCCGCGCGATCGTCCTCGACATCGAGGGCACCACCAGCCCCACCGATGCGGTCCGCACCGACCTCTACGGCTACACCGAACAGCATCTACCCGCCTGGCTGGCCGAAAACGCCTCCGGCCCCGCCGCATCGGTCATCGCGCAGACCCGCGAACTGGCCGAAGAACCCACCGCGGACACCGACCGAATCGCCACCGTCCTCACCGCCTGGCTGCATTCCGACGTGAAGGCCGAGCCACTCAAAGCCGCCCAGGGCGCCATCTGCGCCGAGGGTTTCCGCGCGGGCGCACTACACGGCCGCTTCTTCGACGACGTGGTCCCCGCCCTCAAATCCTGGCACGACGCCGGCTTCGTCCTGTACGTCTACTCCTCGGGATCCGAACGCAACCAACGAGATTGGTTCACCTTCGCCGAAGCCGGCGACCTCTCCCGTCTCATCACCGATCACTTCGACCTGGTCAGCGCAGGCCCCAAACGCGAGCCCGGGTCCTACGCTGTCATCGCCGACCGCATCGCCGTCCCGGCAGGGGAAATCCTGTTCCTGTCCGACCACCCCGACGAACTCGATGCCGCGGTCGCCGCGGGCTGGCAGGTCATCGGCATCCGTCGCCCCGACGAACCCAACACCGCACGCCCACCCCACCACTGGGTGAGCTCCTTCGCCGATATCGAGTTCTGACTCCCGGCGCTGCTCAGCCGACCTGGGCCCTGACCGCGCCCAACGACGCACCCCGCTGCACCGTCCCGAATACCCGGCGCGCGTGTACCGCGACGGGGCTCGTCGACCACGGTGCCAGGGTGGTGGTGAACATCAGTTCGCACCAGGACAGGGCGGGGATCTCGCCGGCGGCGAGGGTGGCGATGAGGGAGAGTTCGGTGTCGTGGCCGAGCCAGGCCGCTACCAGCCAGGAGGCGTCGAGGCGGCCGAGGAATTCCTCGGCGTCCTCGGGCGGGCCGTGCGGGGTGTCGACGGCGAGGTGGACGACGGCGGCGATGGCGTGGCGCATCTTGGCGTCCATGCCGATGGCGTCGTGCAGCAACAGACTTTCCAGTGCCGAGCGCAGTTCCATCGAGGGATCGAGGGCTAGTTCGTGCATGTCGAGCCTTTCCTGTGGTTCGGACTGCTGGTCGAGGCCGCCGGTGATCGCGCGCAGCGTCGGAATAGTCTGAGGTACCTCTGGATCGACGAGGTCGGTCAACGGGCCCGACGTCCAGTCGAGCCTGCCGAACGCCTGGCACCAGTCCAGCGCCGGATTGTCCTCGGTGACAATCAGATCCAGGGCAAGGCCGGCCATCGACGCGGTGCAGGCCAGGGTGATGGCGTCGAGTCCGTCCTCGCTGACCGCCAGGTGCAATGTCACCTTCTCGACCCCGGTGTCCTCGCGTGCTCGGCCCGCGAGCCAGATCGCGCGGCCTGCGGCACCCATCGCGGCAGCGAGCTGGTCGCCGCGCGGATGGTCGGCGTCGGCGTCGATGAACGGGCCGTACCAGATCGCCCTGCCCTCCGCGTCGCACACCGCGAATGTCGCCGACACGCTGTCGCCCGCGGCGGCCAAACTTATGTGGGCGTCCAGCCCCTGCTCCGTAACCCTCATCAATATCCCCGTTTTCCGATTCGAGCCGAATATCGGTACGCCTCCTATCCAATCCGCCATGAACAGACATGTCCACAGGGCGCGCACAAATAGTTGTCCCCGGTGAGGTACCAACACTCGCCAGTGAATTCACGGGACCGGCGCTCCACCGAACAGGCGGCACCGCATTCGGCCCGCAACCGGGCGAAATCCACTCATTCGCTTGTATGTTTCGACCATGCCCTTCGTGCACTCCGATTCTGTAAAGATCCATTTCCGCACCGATGCCGTCCGTGGTCCGACCCTGCTGCTCGCCCACGGATTCCTCATGGACGAATCCATGTTCGACCCGATCCGGAAGGTGCTGGCACACACCGATATCAATGTGGTGGCCTGGGATGCCCGTGGTCACGGCCGCACCGGATACGGCGACAACCCACGCTTCGATTACTGGGATCTGGCCACCGACGGACTGCGCGTGCTCGACGCACTCGGCATCGAGAACGCGATTGTCGGCGGCGTGAGTCAGGGCGGTTACGCGGCACTGCGGATGGCGTTACTCGCCCCCGAACGCGTTACCGGACTGGCACTGCTCGATACCGAGGCCGACGCGTGCACCAGGGATGACGAAACCTATTACGAGAACTTCTTCGACGAATGGTGCGGCGGCGGCGCATTGCGACCACTGGCCGAAGACCTCGCGCCGCGATTGATCGGCGGCACCGATCCGGAGATCTGGCAGACCTGGATCACCCGCTGGCTCGCCGCCGATCGCACCGCGATCCGCCCGGCGGCCGATTGCCTGATCGGGCGCGATTCGGTCTGCGGGCGGCTCGGCGAGATCAACGTGCCCGCGCTCGTTCTGCGCGGCGAACACGACCACAGCAGCACCGAGGACAAGTGCGTCAGGTTGGCCGACGGGCTGGGGGGCGCGAGCGGTGTGCGCACGGTGGCGGGTGCGGGCCACGGCTGCGCGCTGACCCACCCCGAACAGGTTGCCGCGTCGCTGGCCGCGCTGGTCACGGCCTGCGCCCCGTACGCCGTCGAGCCCGTCGCGGTCGCCGGGATCTAGTGGTCGGGACCGCGAACGCCCAGGTAGTACTGGATGCGGCCGGGATAGGCGACGGAGTCGAGCCGGAACAGCTGGACGTCGACGGTGTAGTTCGCGCCGGTGTGCAGATCACACAGCCGCATGGCGGTGTGCTCGCGACCGTAGACGGTGTCGCCGTCGTCCCAGATGCGGCGGAAGTCGCGATATTGCGCCAATTCGTCGAGCAGTTCGGTAGCCCAGTCACCGCCGACCTGCTGGCCGATCAGGCCGCGCAGCCAGTGCACGGTGAGCGTGGACTCCTTCTCCCATTCCACCATTACTTTGCGCGAGAGCGGATTGCCGAAGAACCAGCGCAGAATATTGACATCCTCGACCAGTCCGGGGAACGCGCGGTCGTAGGATTCGTTGCCCGCGAGCACGTTCCAGCGCGTGTCGACATAGGCCGCCAGATCGGGTTCCTGTAGCGCCAATGTCCGGCGCATCTCGGCGCTGATCTCGGCTCGCAGATCCTCGACTGTCGGATTGTCGACAGGGGCGAGCCCGGCAAGATCGAAAAGATGTCTGCGCTCGATATCGGTCACCGGTGCGATCCGGTCGAGGTAGCGCACGAGCGCTTCGATCACCGCACGTGTCGGCCGGTCCCGATCCCCGCTCTCCAAATGCGTGATGTAACTCGAGCTGACCCCCGCCGCGAAGGCGAGTTTTTCTCGCGAAATCCGCCGATCGTCGCGAAGTCGCCGCAGCAATCCGCCGAGCGTCGGCGGTTTCGGCGGCCCATCGGGTCCGTCGAACGATGGCTTCGGTAGCACCCCAACCCTTCCTGTCTGCACAGGCTCATCCTGGAGGACTGTTCAAGCTCGAACCAACCGCCGACCGGAAAAGATGCCGTTTCTTTATATTGGCGCCGTGTCATTTGGGTAGTTAACCTCCGGCAACTGTGTTCGTGGTCACGAAATGCGGTGTGCTGAACCGAATTAAAAGGATTCCAATTCTTTCCGTTCAGCATTGCTATAGGATTCCGCACCGCTCGACCGTGGCCACCACGGCCGACGCGATCGCAGCCCCCGCCAGGACCCCCGCCGCCGACGCCGACGCACCCCGGATCGACTCCGAGGCCCCTGCCGCGGAACGCGACGATCGTCCGGTACGACCGGGTTCGCCCTGCCGCTGCCGACCTGCTCGACACCGTGCCGAATGCCGTCCGGGCTCGACCATAGTTGTGTGTGGCGTCACATCCGCGCTGTTCAGCGGGCACACCGGGTGTGTAAACAAATGTAAACCGCGGGAGAACCGAGCGTTTCCGAAGCATCACCGCCGACCCCCCGACGCACCCCCCGATCACCGCGTTCGGCCAGCTCGCGGCACATTCACCCTGGTGAGCCCCTGATCGCGGGCGCCGCCGCGCACCTCCCCCGTGACCACGAGATTTCGCCGACCTCACACCTCACCGAGGCCCGAATCCGGATGTGAAAAGTTCGTTTTGCCGAAGGAGTCCGCCTCCTTACAGTTTTCCCCAACAGCCCGATTTCACAGCTCGAAGGGGGCGTCGTGGTTAATTCGCGTACGCAAGGTCCGTCGCCCGCCGATTTCGGCGACACATTGCTGAACCTCGGTAAGTATTTCCAGCGGGGCGAGGTCTCGCCCGACAACCGGTCCGTCTACAAGGTCGGCGGCCGCGATGCCGACGAGTTCTACCGGGACCGCTGGTCGCACGACAAGGTGGTGCGCTCCACCCACGGCGTGAACTGCACCGGCTCGTGCTCCTGGAAGATCTACGTCAAGGACGGCGTGATCACCTGGGAGTCCCAGCAGACCGACTACCCGTCGGTGGGTTCGGACAAGCCCGAGTACGAGCCGCGCGGCTGCCCACGTGGCGCCTCCTTCTCCTGGTACACCTACTCCCCCGCCCGCGTGCGCTACCCGTACGTGCGCGGCACCCTGCTCGACCTGTACCGCAAGGCCAAGGCCGAGCTCAAGGACCCGGTACTGGCCTGGGAGTCCATCGTCGAGGACCCGGTCAAGGCCAAGGCGTACAAGACCGCGCGCGGTAAGGGCGGTTTCGTCCGCGCCGAGTGGTGGGAAGCCGCCGAGATCGCGGCTGCCGCGCATGTGTACACGATCAAGCAGTACGGACCCGACCGCGTGGCCGGCTTCTCGCCGATCCCCGCGATGTCGATGGTCAGCCATGCCACGGGCGCGCGCTTCGTGTCGCTGATCGGTGGCTACATGCTGTCGTTCTACGACTGGTACGCCGACCTGCCGGTGGCCTCGCCGCAGGTGTTCGGCGACCAGACCGACGTGCCGGAATCCGCCGACTGGTTCGACGCGGGCTACCTCATCATGTGGGGCTCCAACGTCCCGGTGACCCGTACCCCCGACGCGCACTACATGACCGAGGCGCGCTACCGCGGCCAGAAGGTCGTTGTGGTCTCCCCCGACTACGCCGACAACACCAAGTTCGCCGACGAATGGGTGGCTGCGCGCCCCGGTACCGACGCCGCGCTGGCGATGTCGATGGGCCACGTGGTGCTCAAGGAGTTCTTCATCGAGAAGCAGACTCCGATGTTCACCGACTACATCAAGTCCTATACCGACCTGCCGTACCTGATCTGCCTCGACGAGGCGGCAGATCAGGACGGCGCCCTTCCCGGCAAGTTCCTCACCGCCGCCGATCTGGGCCACACCGGCGAAGGCGTCGAACACAAGCCGGTGCTGCTGGACCAGGCGGGCAACCCGGTCGTGCCCAACGGCTCGCTCGGCCACCGCTTCGGCGAGGGCGACGCGGGCAAGTGGAACCTCGACCTCGAGGGTGTCGACCCGCTGCTCACCCTGCTCGGCCATTCCGCCGACGCGCCCGCCACCATCGCGCTGCCGCGTTTCGACACCGATGTCGCCGGGTCGATCATCCGCGGCGTGCCGACGAAAATCGTTGCGGGCAAACGGGTTACCACCGTCTTCGACCTGTTGCTCGCGCAGTACGGCGTCGGCCGCGACGGCCTGCCGGGCGAGTGGGCCAAGGGCTACGACGACGCCGAGTCGCCGTACACCCCGGCCTGGCAGGAGAACATCACCGGCGTTCCCGCCGCGCAGGCCGCCCGGATCGGACGCGAATTCGCCGACAACGCCGAACGTTCCGGCGGTCGCTCGATGATCCTGATGGGCGCGGGCACCAACCACTGGTTCCACTCCGATCAGATCTACCGTGCCTTCTTCACCCTGACGCTGCTCACCGGCTGTCAGGGCAAGAACGGCGGCGGCTGGGCCCATTACGTGGGCCAGGAGAAGTGCCGTCCCGTCACCGGCTGGGCCACTTTGGCTTCCGCGTCCGATTGGCAGCGCCCGCCCCGCCAGATGCAGGGCACCGTGTTCTGGTACCTCACCAATGATCAGTGGCGCTACGACCCCTTCACCTCGGACTCGTTCGCATCGCCGCTGGGCAAGGGCAAGTTCGCCGGTCGCACCGCCGCCGACAACATCGCCCTGGCGAGTCGTCTTGGCTGGATGCCCAGCTACCCGACGTTCAACCGCAACCCGCTCGACCTCGCCGACGAGGCCGCCGAAGCGGGCAGGACCCCCGCCGAGCATGTCGTCGACGGTTTGAAATCCGGCGACCTGCGCTTCGCCTGCGAAGACCCCGACGCTCCGGAGAACTTCCCGCGCGTGCTGACCGTGTGGCGCGCGAACCTGCTCGGCTCCTCGGGCAAGGGCAACGAGTACTTCCAGAAGCACCTGCTCGGCTGCGGCTCCAACCTGCAGACCACCGACGCGACCGGCGTGCGCCCGAAGGAACTGGAATGGCGTGAGGAAGGTGCCGAGGGCAAGCTGGATCTGCTTCTCGCACTGGACTTCCGTATGACCAGCACCACTCTGTTCGCCGACATCGTGCTGCCCGCCGCCACCTGGTACGAGAAGCACGACCTGTCCTCCACCGACATGCACCCCTTCGTGCACGCGTTCTCCCCCGCCATCTCGCCGCCGTGGGAGGCCAAGACCGACTTCGAGGCGTTCCACCGGATCGCGCGTGGGTTCTCCTGGCTGGCCGAAAAACACCTCGGCACCCGCAAGGACATCGTCGCGGTGCCGTTGCAGCACGACTCTCCCGACGCGCTGGCGCAGGCCGGTGGCAAGGTGCTGGACTGGAAAGCCGGCGAGTGCGAGCCGATTCCGGGCAAGACCATGCCCAAGATCGTGGAGATCGAACGCGACTACACCAAGATCGCGGAGAAGCTGGCCGCGCTCGGACCGCTGGTGGAGAAGCTGGGTCTGACGACCAAGGGCATCACCACCTTCCCCGAGGCCGAGGTGGAGTACCTGGCCGGGCAGAACGGAACCATCGTCTCCGGCATCGCCGCGGGCCGTCCGTCGCTGGCCAAGGACACCCACGCGGCCGAGGCCATTCTGTCGCTGTCGGGCACCACCAACGGCCGCCTCGCGGTCGAAGGGTTCGAGGCGCTGGAGCGTCGCACCGGCACCGAACTTGTCGACCTCGCGAAAGAGGCCGAGGGTAAGCGGATCACCTTCGCCGACACCCAGGCTCGCCCGGTACCCGTGATCACCTCGGCGGAATGGTCGGGCTCGGAATCCGGTGGCCGCCGGTACTCGCCGTTCACCATCAATGTCGAGCGGCTCAAGCCGTGGCACACCCTCACCGGTCGCCAGCACTTCTACCTCGACCACGACTGGATGATCGAACTCGGCGAGCAGTTGCCGATCTTCCGTCCGCCCCTGGATATGTCGGCGCTGTTCGCGGAGCCGAGCATCGGCAATGTGAGTGGCAACGGCCTGACGGTGCGGTACCTGACGCCGCACTCCAAGTGGTCGATCCACTCGGCCTACCAGGACAACCTGCACATGCTGACGCTCTCGCGCGGCGGTCAGACGATCTGGATGTCGGACCGCGACGCAGTAAAAATCGGTGTGGCGGACAACGATTGGATCGAGGCGATCAACCGCAACGGTGTCGTCGTCGCCCGCGCGATCGTCTCGCACCGCATGCCGGAGGGCACGGTCTTCATGTACCACGCCCAGGACCGCGCGGTCGACGTGCCACGCATCGAAGGCGCCGAGGACACCACGAAGGAAGCCAAGGGCAAGCGCGGCGGTATCCACAACGCGCTCACCCGGGTGCTGATCAAGCCCTCGCACCTGATCGGCGGCTACGCCCAGCAGTCCTTCGCCCTGAACTACCACGGCCCCACCGGAAACCAGCGTGACGAAGTCACCACGATCCGCCGCCGCAACCAGAACGTGGAGTACTGACATGCGTGTAATGGCTCAGCTCGCCATGGTCATGAACCTGGACAAGTGCATCGGCTGCCACACCTGCTCGGTCACCTGCAAGCAGGCGTGGACCAACCGCGGCGGCACCGAGTACGTGTGGTTCAACAATGTGGAAACCCGTCCGGGACAGGGTTATCCGCGTCAGTACGAGGACCAGGAGAAGTGGAAGGGTGGCTGGACGCTCAACAAGCGCGGCAAGCTGACCCTCAAGTCGGGCTCGCGTTTCAAGCGCCTGATGAACATCTTCGCCAACCCCGACCTGCCCACGGTCGACGACTACTACGAGCCGTGGAGCTACGACTACGACAACCTGCTGTCGTCGCCGCCCATGGACACCACCCCGGTCGCGCGGCCCAAGTCGCTGATCACCGGCGAGGACACCAAGGTCACCTGGGGTGCGAACTGGGACGACGACCTGGGTTCGGGTCCCGAGCAGGTCGGCAAGGACCCGATGCTCGGCAAGCTCGAGACCAAGGTGAAACTGGAGTTCGAAGAGACCTTCATGTTCTACCTGCCGCGCATCTGCGAGCACTGCCTCAACCCCTCCTGCGCCGCGTCGTGCCCCTCGGGTGCGATCTACAAGCGCGAGGAAGACGGCATCGTGCTCGTCGACCAGGACAAATGCCGTGGTTGGCGGCAGTGCATCACCGGCTGCCCGTACAAGAAGATCTACTTCAACCACAAGACGGGCAAGGCGGAGAAATGTACTTTCTGCTACCCGCGTGTGGAAGTCGGCATTCCGACCGTGTGCTCGGAGACCTGTGTCGGGCGGCTGCGCTACATCGGCGTGATGCTCTACGACGCCGACGCGGTGCTCGAAGCGGCGCAGGTCACCGATCCGCAGGATCTCTACACCTCGCAGCTCGGTGTGTTCCTCAACCCGCATGACCCGCGCGTGATCGCCGAAGCCGAGAAGGCCGGGATCTCACCGGAGTGGATTCAGGCCGCCCAGGATTCGCCGGTCTACAAGCTGATCGTCGACTACCAGCTGGCGCTGCCGCTGCACCCGGAATACCGCACGATGCCGATGGTTTGGTACGTGCCGCCGCTGTCGCCGGTGGTCGATGTGCTCACCGAGACCGGCCACGACGGCGAGGACGCGCGCAACCTGTTCGGCGCCATCGACGCGCTGCGTATCCCGGTGGAGTACCTGGCCGAGCTGTTCACCGCGGGTGAGCTCGGGCCGGTGCGCTCGTCGTTGCAGCGGTTGGCCGGTATGCGGGCGTTCATGCGTTCGGTGAACCTCGGCGAGGAACCCGAACCCGATATCGCGCCGTCGATCGGTCTCGAGCCCGAGGAGATCGAAGCCATGTACCGGCTGCTCGCCATCGCCAAGTACGAGCACCGGTATGTGATCCCGATGGGCGCGACGTCCAAGGCGCACGAACTGGATTCGCTGGCCACCGGGTGCAGTCTCGACACCGACGGCGGGCCGGGCATGACCGCGTTCGACCAGGTCGTCGAGAAGTTCTCGCTGTCGGACACCAATCAGGCCGCGCCAGAGGAGAAGTCGGGCCGGATCAACCTGCTCAACTGGGACGGGCGAAGCACCAGTGGACTCCTGCCGAGCGCGAACGGCAAGACTGCCGGCAACGGGGAGACCGGCAACGGCGCCGGTAACGGCAACGGCAGCAACGGCGCTGCCGTCGCCGACACTCCGGTGAGCGGTGTCGCGCCATGAGTCTGCTGTCGATTCGTAAACGGCCCCAACCGGTTACCGAGATGGCCGAGCGCGACCGCCTGGTCGTGTGGCGGCTGGCCGCGTTCCTGCTCGACTACCCCGGCGAGCAGACCCTGGCCATGCTCGACCAATTGTCCGAAGCCGCGGCGCAATTGCCCGAAGAGGTGCGTTCGCACTTCGCCGAGATCTTCGCCTACCTGCGTGACACCCCGGCGATCGAGGTGGCGCAGAGCTATGTCGAGACCTTCGACATGCGCCGCCGCGCCAGCCTGCACCTGACGTTCTACGCCTTCGGCGACACCCGCAAACGCGGGATGGCGCTGCTGCGGTTCAAGCACGCCTACCGCCAGGCGGGGGTGGAACTCGGCGACGAGGAACTGCCCGACCACCTGCCGGTGCTGCTGGAATTCGCCGCCACCATCGACCCGATCGGGGGCGAACGCCTGCTCGGCGAGCACGTGCCGGTGATGGAGCTGCTTCGGCTGTCGCTGGGCGACAACAATTCTCCCTACAGCGGGGTACTCGGCGCGGTGCTCACCACCTTGCCGCCGGTGACCACCGCCGACCGCAGGCGCATCGCCGAACTCGCCGCCCAGGGTCCGCCCGAGGAAGAGGTCGGCCTCGAACCGTACGCCATGGACCCCGCCCTCTTCGAAGCCACGGAAGGCCGCCGATGAATGCCACCATTCCGCTCCCCGAAGGCCTGTGGCTGATCCTGCCCTACATCGCGGCGACTTCCTTTGTGCTCGGCCATGTCTGGCGCTATCGCTTCGATCAGTTCGGCTGGACCACCCGTTCCTCGCAGATCTACGAATCCAAGCTGCTGCAACTGGGCAGCCCGCTGTTCCACTTCGGCATGCTCGGCGTCTTCTTCGGTCACGTGATGGGCCTGCTGATCCCCGAATCCTGGACCGCGGCGATCGGCATCTCCGAGCACGCCTATCACATCGTCGCGGTCGGCGCGGGTTCCGTCGCCGGGCTCATGGTCGTGCTCGGCGTCGCCATCCTGTGCTACCGCCGCATCGCCATCCCCGCCGTGCGCAAGAACACCAGCCGCAACGACGTGATGATGTACACGCTGCTGACCTTGGCCCTGGTCACCGGCCTGCTCAACACCTGGGGTTCCAACCTGCTCTGGGGCACCTACAACTACCGCACCACTGTCTCCCCCTGGTTCCGCAGCCTGTTCTCGATCAACCCCGAACCGGGTCTGATGGTCGGCGTCCCCTGGACCTTCCAGCTTCACGGCCTCGTGGTCCTCGCCCTGGTCGCGGCCTGGCCCTACACCCGCCTGGTCCACATGTTCAGCGCCCCCATCGGCTATATGACCCGTCCTTACATCGTCTACCGCCGCAAGGAAGTGGAAACCAAGGACAAGACCCGCTTCGCCAAGGCGTGGGACGCACCGGTCACCCCCGACCGCTGGTAGTCCGCGCGACCGTTCGACGGGGCCGCCGGGGTAACCACAGCCCGCGCGCGGTGCGAGAGCCGGTATAGGTCAACCCCCGC
>NZ_JBHXNJ010000032.1:0-44065 GCF_042719655.1 Nocardia sp. NPDC058518 | reverse complement strand
TGGGGGGCCTCCCCCCCCCCCCCCCCCCCGTTTGTGTCCGCGGCCCGATGTCCGGGCCCCGCGATCTCCGCCCATCCGCGGCCCCGTCGTCGTTCACGGTGTACGGAAGACCCGCGGTGTCCTGCGAACGACCTGAGCGGACACGCTGACCCGGTACCGATGATTTCGAGGAGTCCGCACCGTCACTATTTCGGAACGCGGCCTCGGCACCGTCGCGTTCCAGCGCCCGCTGGTGCCCGAATCGAGGTTTTCCGTGCCTGACCAGCCAGCAGGCTCCGCCCGCCCCGGCCGTGGCTACTCCCGCGACGCGCTGTGGGCGATGGCGCACGCCGAACGTGCTGCCCTCGCCGACGACCTCGCCGACCTGGACGCCGAGCAGTGGGGCCGCCCGTCGCTGTGCGGATCCTGGACGGTCGAGGATGCGCTCGCCCATCTCACGGCCGTGGCGAGCGTCGGCCGGGTGCGCTGGGTGACCAGCGTCCTCGCCGCCCGCTTCGACTTCGACGAGCACAACGAACGACGCAAGGCCGAGCACCGAGGCAGCACGCCGGCCGAGACCCTGCGACAGTTCAGGGCGATCATCCCCAGCACCACCTCGGCACCAGGACCCACGGTGGCCTGGCTCGGCGAGGTCGTCGTCCACGCCCAGGACATCCGCCGCCCACTCGGGCTCACCTACACCCCGTCGATCGAAGCCACCACCGCCGTCGCCGAGTTCTTCGCCGGCCGCGACTTCACCGTCCCCAGCCGCACCCTCATCCATGGTGTGCGCCTCGAAGCCACCGACGGCCCGTTCACCACCGGCACCGGGCCACTGGTCAGCGGGACCACGATCGCGCTGACCATGGCGATGGCCGGACGCGCCGCCTACTGCGATGACCTCACCGGACCGGGCGCTCCCACTCTGCGCACCCGCGTCATCGCCCACGATCGCGGCGACGCTCGATGACTACCGGCCTCGCTGGGTGAGGCCCCGCGCGGACTAGTCGGCGCTTCCACCCAATGCCGCGCGCACCGTGTCGAACCATGCCTGTGTACCGACGAGTCCGGCCTCGATGTCCTTGCGTCCCTTGAGGAATCCGAACAGATCGGCGGCGTAGCGGCTCAGGACCGTGCCCTCGTTCTCGTCGAATTCGGCCAGCACGTCGGCATCGCCGAGGACATAGGCGACGACGGCGACCTGACCGGCCGACCACTCGGTGCGGTAGTCCGCCCAACCGTCGGCGCGGACCGCGCGAGCCATGGCGAGGAGTTCTTCGCGTAGGGCGTCGCGGTCGTCGTCGGTGGGGTGGCGGGGTTTGCCCCAGGTGATCCGTTTCGCGTCCGACATGTCGAGTCCTCTCGCTGATGTGCGGGTGTTCGGGCGGCGGCGACCGGATTCAGGTCGAACACCACTCGGCCATCAGGTGAGGGTCTCAGTCGGCGCGCCGCCCGGCGCCCCCGGGGCCGCGGGGGGGCGACTGGTGGTTCCCGCGGCCCGGCCCGCGCGCGGGTTCGACTGCCTCGCGGCCGGGTCGACGGACTGTGCTCGTCCTACTCGGCGCGCAGGAAGGCACCCACCCGTTCGGTGCCGAGTGCGGGGTCGGCTTCGCCCTCGCCGAAGACATAGCGCCCGTTGACGAAGACCGCGGTGACGGTCTCGTCGTTGCGGTTGACCATGCGCGAGAGGTTGCCGAAGACAGCGATCGGATCCTCGGCGTAGGCGTCGAGGGTTTCGTCGAGGTGGGCGGGGTCGATGACGACGGCATCGGCGCGATCACCCACCCGAAGGTGACCGGCATCGAGGCCGTACCAGTCGGCGAGCTCGCCGGTGAGGCGGTGCACCGCGTGTTCGACTGTCATGAAAGGCTTTTCACGGTCCACGGCGTCGTTGACCCGGCGCAGCAGGCGCAGGCCGAAGTTGTAGAAGGCCATGTTGCGCAGGTGCGCGCCCGCGTCGGAGAAGCCCAGCTGGACCGACGGGTCGGCGGACAGCACGTCGGCCACCTCGGGGCGGTGGTTGGAAATGGTTGTGCGCCAGCGCAATTTGTCACCGTGCTCGACGACGAGATCGAGGAACGCGTCGACCGGGTGCAGGCCGCCGCGGTCGACACCGACCTCACCGAAGGTCTTGCCGATGACGGTCTCGTCGGGGCAGTCCACGATATCGGCGTCGAAGAAGTCACGGTGCCACGCGCGGGGGCCGTACTTGTTGTCGTAGTCCTTGCGGAACGAACGGCGGTATTCCTCGTCCTGCATGAGGTGACGCTGCTCGTCGATGTGATCGGACAGGTGCAGAGCGGCGGCGCCGGAACCGAATTCCTCGAACACCGGCAGCGAGATGCCGTCGGAGTACACCTCGAACGGCACCGGCAGATGCTGCCAGCGGAAGTTGCCGTCGAGCCCGTTGATGATCTTGCCGACGGCGGGGAACATCTTGGACGCGCCGGGCACCGCCTTCACATCGGCCGCCGACAGCAGGCTCACCTTGAGCGGATCGCGCCAGAGGCCGATGCTCGACACCGCCATCGACACCAGGCTCTTGGGGTTGGTGATGTCGGGCCCGCCCTGCAACGCGCGACCACGCTTGCGCAGGATCGTGTTGAGCTTGTGGCGTTCCTTGCCCTTGGCATACGTCGACGGCAGCGTCCGCGAACGGCAGGTCTCCCCATCGAGCTTGTCGAAAAGCAGCTGCTGCGAGGACATTCCGACGAATCCGGCGTCGAGCGCGTCGACGAGCATGCGCTCGATCTCCGCCAGCTCCTCCTTGGACGGCCGCACTTCCTTGCGGGTGGAGCGGTCGAGCCCCATCACCGCCGCACGGATGTCGGAGTGGCCGATGAAGCCGGCCAGGTTCGGGCCGAGCGGCAACTGCTCGAGCGCGTCGATGTATTCGCTTGCGGTACTCCAGGTCTGGACTTCGTTCATCGCGCCGACCACGTATTGACGCGGGATGGCCTCGACCCGGCCGAACAGGTCGCCCGCGGTCTCACCGTCGACGTGCACGGTCGAGAGCGAGCACGAACCGAGCAGCACGGTGGTGACGCCGTGGCGCACCGACTCCGACAGCGACGGGTCGAGCAGCACCTCCACGTCGTAGTGGGTGTGGATGTCGATCATGCCGGGCATGACCCATTTGCCGGTCGCGTCGACGACCCGGGCGCAGCCGGTTTCGTCGAGTGGGGTCTCCGAGATCTCGGCGACCTTGCCGTCGGTGATGCCGAGGTGGCGAACCGCGGAGGGGGCGCCGGTGCCGTCGAAGAACCGGCCACCTTTGATGATGCTGTCGAACATTTCTGACCCCTTTTAGATCGCGAGCTCGCGCCTGGTGACTTTACCGGTCGCGTTGCGCGGCAGCGCGTCCGAAGTGATGCGCCAGCGGACGGGCACCTTGAAATAAGCGAGGCGTTCGGCGACGAAGGCGCGCAGTTCCTCCGGGTCCACCGTGCCCGGTTCGGCGACGACGATGGCCGCCACTTCCTGGCCGAGATCGGGATGGCTCACGCCGAAGACCGCGCAATCGAGGACGGCCGGGTGTTCGACGAGCACGTTCTCGATCTCGGTGGGGTACACATTCTCGCCACCGCGCAGGATCAGGTCGGTTCGGCGGCCGGACACGGTCAGCCTGCCCTGGTTCAGCGTGCCGAAATCGCCCGAGCGCAGCCACCTTTGGTCGTCGATCGAGGCCTCGGTCGCCGCGTCGTCGTTCCAGTAGCCGAGCATCACATAGGGGCTACGGATGCAGATCTCACCCTCTTCACCGTCGCCGACGGCGTTACCCTGCGCGTCGCGGATCTCCATCGCGACGCCGATGATCGCCCTGCCGACCGAGGCGTCGTCCGCGGCCAGGTCGAGCGGGGTGGCGACCGTCGCCGCGGTGCCGCTCTCGGTGAGCCCGTAGCTGGTGGTCAGCGCGAATTGCAGGGCCGGGATCTTCGCACGCAGGCTGGCGAGCAACGCGGGCGAGGACGGCGCGGAGTTCAGCGAGAGCGCGGTGAGCGAGGACAGATCGTGCTGGGCCACATCATGTTCCAGCAGGCGCGAGGCCATGGTCGGCACCGCGGCCCAGTTGGTGACCTTCTCGCGCTCGACCAGGCTCAGTACCCGGCCGACTTCGAAGCCGCCGTGCGGGAACACCGCGGCCGCACCGGTCCGCAGCCGCGGGATGACGAGGTTGTGCAGGCTGGCGATGTGGAACAGCGGCGCGGTGACCAGGTACCGGCGCTCGCTCGGTCCGTCGCCGGGCTCCTGACCCATGAACGCGGCGAGCATGGCGTCGGTGAAACGGTGGTAGTCGCTGATCGCCACCATGTTTCGCTGCGAATGGACAACGCCCTTCGGCCTGCCGCTGGTACCGCTGGTGTAGAGGATGACGGCCGGATCGTCTTCGCCGACAGGCGTGCTGGGGATCTCGCCGCCACCGAACTCGGCGATGAGGGCGGGCAGATCCTCGTCCATGGTCAAGATGGGCAGCTCGGTCCCCGCCTCGGCCAGCAGTGCGGCCCTTTTCGCGTCCGCGATGACCACGGTCGGCGTGGTGTGCTCCAGCCCGTAGGCGATCTCCCGAGGTGCCCACCAGGCGTTGTAGCCGACCGGGATCGCGCCGAGGCACTGCGCCGCCCAGAACGCGATCACCCAGTCCGGGCCGTTGGCGGCCAGGATGCCGACGCGATCGCCCTTGCCGATGCCGTACCTGGCGGCGAGCGCGGTAGCCAGCGCGCCCGCGGCCGCGGCGTGCTCGGCGAAGGAGATCCGGCGGTCTTCGGTGACGAGGTAGTCGCGCTCGCCCCATTTCAGCGAGTGCTCCAGCAGTTCACGCAAGCTGGCATAGCGCTTGGCGAAAACCGGAATCGGCACGCCGAGAACGGGTTCGACGGTCATCTCGAACGGCGCGCCGGGGGCGGTGAGGCCCGCGGCGACCTTGGCGACGAATTCCTGCGGGTCTACAGCGTTGGTCATGTTCTTCTTCTCCATCAGGGAATGAGGACGGCGCGTCCACGGATCGCGCCGGAGTCGAGTCGGTCGAAGGCGGTGCGCGCATCGGCCAGGTCGAACCGCTCGACCTCGGCGCGCACCTTGCCGGCGGCGGCGAGCGCCACCACATCGATGAGGTCGGTTCTGGTGCCGCCGTAGGACTTTCGAACGGTGGCACCCCACGGCAGCCCGGGTCCGCCCGCCGGTCCCGAGTCGATGCCGGGGATACCGCCGCCGAGGCCGACCATCCGGTAGGCGCCGTTCGGGGCGACTGTTTCGACGGCCAGTTTCGCGGTGGGATCGGAACCGACGAAGTCGAACACCGCCTCGGCGCCACGTCCACCGGTGAGCTCCAAGATGGTGGCCGCGGTGTTCTCGTCGGCCTTCAGCGCGATATCGGCGCCGCATTCGGTGGCGAGGGCGAGCTTGTCGGGGTCCACGTCGACCGCGATCACCGTGGTCTGGGTGAGGGTCTTCAACAGCTGGACCGCGACGTGGCCGAGTCCGCCGATGCCGATGGCGACCGCGGTGGCGCCGGGCCACAGCTGGTCCATGGCGCCGCGGATGGCGTGCATCGGCGTCAGTGCCGCGTCCGCCAGGGGTGCGGCGTGGGCGAAGTCCAGTTCGTCGGCGATCGGCACGAACGAGCGCATCGGGATGCGGACGAACTCGGCCATGCCACCGTCGGGCCCGAGACCGGGGCACGGCGGCATCGCGGTGCGACCGGCGGCCAGGCAGACATTCTCGTTGCCGCGCAGGCACTCCCGGCATTCACCGCACGACCAGCACAGGTACACGATGCCCCGCTCGCCGGCCCGTCGGCCCGCCACCGCCGAGCCGACCGCCTCGATCGTGCCCGCGATCTCGTGGCCCAATGTGAGTGGCTTCTCGCTCATCGGAAACGGCAAGCCGAGTACGAACGAATCCGAATGGCAGATCCCGGCCGCACCGACCCGCAGCAGCAGATCATCGGGTCCGAGCTCGGGCACGGGCACCGTGCGCAATTCGAGGGTGCCCGGGGCCGTCAACTGCATCGCGCGCATGGTCATCGGGCACCTCCGACCGCGTCGAACGTGGCCTTCAGATAGCTGTCACACCGATTGGAACCGATCAAACCGGTGGCCATCCGATTCATGGTGTAGGCGAAGGTGATTCGGCGATCCAGGTCGTTGACCACCATCGAGCCGCCGTACCCGGCCCACCAGCACACCCGCCCGTCCGGAATATGCGGGAAGGTCTGCGGCCGTGGCAGCCCGTAGCCGATACCGAAGCGCAGCGGGGCGAGCAATGCCAGGTCGATGCCGTCGGCCTGCTCGCGGAAGATCAGCTCGATCGTCGCGGGTGAGAGGAACCGCCTGCCGCTCAGCTCGCCGCCGTTGGCGATCAGCGACTGGACGCGCGCCACCGAGCGCGCGTTGCCGTGCCCGTTGGTGCCGCCGATCTCGGCCGCACGCCAGGCCGGTGTCGCGGTTTCGGCGACCTCCAGCCAGGGACTGGTGAGCGTCTTGATCAGCACGCTGTCCTGGTCGAGGGTCGACAGGTCGAAATCCGGCATCTCCGGCGGGATCAGGGTGGCGATCCGGTCGGCGTGCTCGGGGCCGGTGCCGATGTGGAAATCCGCGCCAAGGGGCCCGGCCAGCTCGTCGGCGAAGAACCGGCCGAGCGAGCGACCGGTGATGCGGCGCACCAGTTCCCCGATGAGATGGCCGTAGTTGATGGCGTGATAGCCCGAGGCGGTGCCCGGCTCCCACCACGGCGCCTGCGCGGCCAGCCGGGCGGCGGCGGCATCGGTGTCGTAGATGTCGGACAGCTCGATCGGCTTGTCCCAGCCCGAGACGCCCGAGGTGTGCGAGAGCAGGTGGCGGACTTCGATGTCGGCCTTGCCGTTCGCCGCGAATTCGGGCCAGTAGTGGGCGACGCGCTGGTCGACGTCGAGTTCGCCCCGGTCGACCAGCAGCAGCGCGCACAGCGCGGTCATCGTCTTGGTGACCGAGAAGACGTTGACCAGGGTGTCGGCGCCCCACGGGGTCTCGTGCTCAGGATCGGCGTAGCCACCCCAGAGGTCGAGCACCGGATCGCCGTCGACGGTGACGCACAGGGCGGCACCGAGTTCGGCGCCGGAGGTGAGGTGTTCGTCGAATGCCGCACGCACCCCGGCGAATTCGTCGCGGCAGAAGCCCGAAGAGGTGCTCATCGCGCCACCTCGACCGTCACTCGAGCGGGCACCGGCAGTGCATTGCCCGCGGCAGCGGCACGTTTCGCCCCGCGCTCCATCTCCTTGGTCATCGAGCGCACGTACGGCTCGAACTCGGTCTGGATGGTGTGCCGGGGCGAATCATAGTAGCGCCCACTGCGTTTGGCTTCCTGTGCCCCGAGCACCTCGTCGATCTGCGCGCGCGGGGGCAGGTGATAGCGGCCGGTCAGATAGGCGGCGACCAGCTTGCTCTGCTGCTCGGCGAAGTTCACCAGCGTCGGCATCGGCTGGGCGAGACCGAGATAGAACAGGTTGTCCACACCGGGCTTCATCATCATCTGGAACAACGGGAACCGGTTGGCCGCGTCGGGCACCAGCTCGGCGTCGGTGAAGAACGGGAAGCTGATGTGGTAGCCGGTCGCGCAGACGATCACGTCGACCTGCTCGCTGCTGCCGTCGGCGAAATGCACAGTGTCACCTGCCAATCGGGTGATCGCGGGCTTGCACTCCACGTCGCCGCAGCCGGCCCGGTGCAGGAATTCCTCACTCGCCGAAGGATGCGCCTCGAAGGGCTCGTGATCGGGTGTCGGCAGACCGTAGGTCGACATCTCGCCGCGATTCTTGCGAACGAAGCGCTGCTTGAGCTTGAGCGCGATCTTGTCGGGAATCCACGCGGGCATCGAAGCCCGATCGCCCACTTGCCCGTTCACGTATTTGGGGAGCACCCACACGCCCCGGCGGGCGGACACGAACAGCTTCGAGGCGAGGAAGCGCTGGGACAGTTCCGAGGCGATGTCGAGGCCCGAGTTACCCATGCCGACCACCACGATCCGCTTGCCGCGCATGTCGACCGGGTCGAACGGGTCGTTGTAGGCGTGGCTGTGCATGAGCACGCCGTCGAATTCGCCTGGATAGTCGGGGAATCGGGGATTCCAGTGGTGGCCGTTGCAGACGATCAACGCGTCGTAGACCTCGGTCTCGCCCGTCGCCGTCGTTACCCGCCACAGACCCGCGTCGTCACGCTCGGCGGCGGCGACCAGGCTGTTGAACCGGATCCGATCGCGCAGCCCGAAGTGGTCGACATAATCCTTGAAGTACTGCAGCAACTGGGAATGGTGCGGGAAGTGCGGCCAATCCGCCGGCGCCGGAAAGTCCTCGAATTGCAGGCGGTACTTCGAGGTGTCGATATGCAGGCTCTGATAGCAAGCCGACATGCCATTGGGGTTCTTGAAGTACCAGTTGCCACCGACCTCGTCGGATGCCTCGTAGCAGTCGAACGGAATTCCGTTCTCGGCCAGCCTTTTGGCGGCGGTGATACCCGAAGGTCCGGCGCCGACGACGCAAACCTTGGGTAATTGACGTGAATCCATGCACAACTCCTGAGCGGCCTCGGTCACCTTTGACCATGCCGAGTGACGTGGACCACAGGATAGCGTCTCGCTGGACATAATGTCTAGTGAATGGGCGGATCGTCTAAGCTAGGCCGATGACGACCGAACCCGCCCGTCGTGGATCGTTGCGCGAGGAACAGAAGCGCCTGACGAAGGCCAGGATCGTCGAGACCGCGCGGAGCCTGTTCGAGACGCAGGGCTACTCCGATGTCCGTGTCGACGACATCGTCGCCGCCGTCGGCTGTAGCCGGGCGACCTTCTACCTGCACTTCACGAGCAAGAGCGAGGTGCTGCGGGCGATCGCCCAGGAAGGCACACTGACCAGCGTCCGGGAGTTCTACGCCGATCTGGACCGGGTGCTCACCACCGGTTCTCGGGCCGCGTTGCAGGAGTGGATGACCCGCGCGATCTACTGGTTCCTCACCAACCGGGACATGCTCCCGGCCTGGGACGAAGCCACCGCGCTCGAGCCGGAGTTCCGCGCGCTGGCGCGCGAGGGGATCATGACGCTGGCCGACAGCATGCCCGCCTACCTCGCGCGCTGGCCCGAACAGCGCCGCGACGAGGCCAGGCTGCGGATCGAACTGCTGGTCGCCCAGCTCGAACGGTTCTTCACCCGGTGGGCCATGCAGGGCACCATCGAGGTCACCGCCGAGAAGGCCGCCACCGTCCTCACCGATGTCTGGTTCCCCGCGTTGCAGGCGCCGGACTGAGCTCAGAGCAGACCGAGCACGCGGGCCTGGGCGATCGCTTCGGCGCGGGCGTTGACGGCGAGTTTCTGGTAGATGCCGCGCAGGTGCGTCTTGACGGTGTTCACCGAGACGCCCAGGTCGGCGGCGATATTGCCTGCCGTCATGCCGGAGGGAAGCTGGCGGAGCACAACCAGTTCGGTGTGGGTGAGTTGTGGGGCGCCCGCGGTGGCGCCCCGGTAGGCGCGGATCCGGTCGACGAGCACCGCGTGCTGACCGAAGCGCGCGCCGATCCGGGCGAGCAGTTCGGCGGCCGCGGGCACGTCGAGGAACGGACGGATCAGCTGTTCGGTGGCCGCGTGCGCGAGGGCCTGTTCGCAGGCGTCGTCGACCTTGCGGGGACGTTCGAGGCTGTCGGCGGCGACCGCGACCAGCAGCCACGCCGCGACCAGCGATCGCGACGACAACCGCGCGGTCGCGAGCAGCGGTTCCAGCAATGCCAGCACTACTGCGGGGCGATGGGCGTAGAGAGCCAGTCCCGCTTCGGCGACAGCCATGTCCGGGGTGCGGCCGAGTACCCGGGTCGCGTGGTCGATCAACTGCTGCGCGTCTGCCCTGGCTTGGACGCGCAGCAGCAGCCAGAGCACATCGGTGACCAGTTCGCCGGTGCCGTGCACCGTCGGAGATTCGTCGAGCAGGCGATGGAGTTGCTTGCTCAGCGTGACCGCCGCCGCCGAGCGATCCGGGGCGTCGGCGAACATCAGCACGCCGGTCATGATCGCCGCCTGGCGCACCGGCGCGGGCACCACGGTCTCGTCGGCCGCGACAAAGGGCAAGCTCGGCAACGGCCGCTCGAAATCCACGCCCTGCTGGTAGGCGCCGTAGGCAGCGAGCACCCTGGCCGCGGCGGCATCGGCCGAACCGGCCAGGTCGTAGCGATGCGCGCACTCGATCGCCTGGTCCGCCAGCGCGCGTAGCTCGCCGATCCGGCCGGCGATCCCGGCCGCCACGGCGGTCGCGGTTCTGGCACGGACCGCGACGCGACCCAGCCCAGCCTGCTCGGAGTGCACGATCGCGTAGCGCACAGATGCCGCGCCACTGTCGATTTCGCCGCCGTAGATCTCGGCGATCCCGCAGTGCAGCGCGGTGTAGCAGTCGAGGTCGGACTGTCCGGTCACCGGCGGCAGCGGCCAGCGCATCGAGGACGAATCACCCACCAGGACAGCGACTCCCGCACTCACGGCATGATCGAGGGCGGCCACCCACTGGGCGGGCACCACCGGCGCCGCCGATTCCGGGCCGACGTGGGCGGCCTCGAGATAGACCTCGGCGGCGGCGATATCGCCCGACTCCACCGCGACGGCCGCGCGCAGCAGGCGAACGAAAGTGTCGTGCTCGGCGAAGTTCTCGACGGCGGCGAGGAGGGTGTGGCCCGTTCCTTCCAGAACCATGCGCAGTCCCCAGTCGCGCAGGAAGGGCACCAGACCGGGCGCGCCCGGCTCGGCCGCGATGTGCTCGAGCGCTGGTCCCGGCATCGCGGCCGCGGTGAACCAGGCCGCCACCCGGCGATGACAGCCGGGCAGGCGATCGGGCCTTGTGTACGCGGCCTCGGCGAGCAGGTAGGCCCGCAGGAGCGGGTGGTAGGTGTGCCAGAGCTCGCCCGCGTGGGCGACGGTGTGCAAGGGGAAGTTGGCGCGCAGCAGTTCGTCGAGGATGCGGGCGGCGTCGTCACCGACCAGATCTTCGGCCATCGGCAGGCAGAATCGTGTGGGAACCGCTGTGGCGAGCAAGAATTCGAGCGTGGGGGCCGGTAGCGAGGCGAGCAGTTCGGCGACCAGGAAGTCGGCGACCGCGTGCGAGGGGCGGGCCAGTGCGGTGAGGGCGGTGTCGCGGTCGGTGCCGTTGGCCGACAGGCAGATCGCCGCGATGCGGACCAGCGCGGCCCAGCCACGGGTCAGGTTCCCGACCACGGCGAGCTCGGCGTCGTCGAGCCGGCAACCGTGCTGGGCGAGCAGTTGGGCGACCCGGTCCGGGGAGAGGGCGAGTTCGGGCGCGCCGATCCGGGTGAGTCTGCCCGCCAGGTCGAGGACGTGCCAGCGCAGCGGCGGGTCGAAGCGGCTCGCGATCAACGCGGTGACCTGGTCGGGCAGGTGGGTGAGCAGGTATTCGAGGCCGGCGAGTTGCAGTGGGTCGGTGAGCAGGTGGGCGTTGTCGATCACCAGCACTGTCGGCTCGATATCGGCCAGGGCGGCGATGAGGTCCGCGGCGCGGTCCATCGGGGTGTGCAGCACGCCGGTCGGCACGAAGTCCGGAGTGGGATCGAGGGTGCGGGCGATCTCGGCCAGCAGGTCGGTGCCGCGTTGTTCGGCGACGGTCAGCCACGCGACGCGTGCCGAGCACCTGCGGCGCACCCAGTCGACCAGCACGACGGTCTTACCGCTGCCCGCCGGTCCGCACAGCAGCACTGTGTGCCCGGTGGCGGCCTGTGCCCGATCCAAGCGCGCGAATGCCTCGTTGCAGCGAACCGGCGCGAACGACAGCTCGGGCAGACCGGCGCACGGACCGGCCACAGCTATCACCGAGCCGCCACCGCGAAAGTCCAGAGAACCCGACGACGAAGCCATCTTCACCCTCCTGAACACGACATTTACCGCGCGGCGACCAACCTCCGCCGAGATCGACGGTAGGCGAAACGGCGGCTGTTCGGTTGCTGGCGAGGTGAAGTAGGGGCGCTCGTTATCAGATCGAGTTCGACTCGTCGGCGAACGCTCAGTCGGGCAACTGGGACATACTCAGCAGCGTGAGGCCGAGGGTGTCGATGCGGGCCATCACCCCGCGCATGGCCGTGCTGTCCGCGACGAGGCCGAAGAGGGTGGTCGTCCCGGTGGGCGAATGCGAGCTGGGGCGCAGCTCGGGAAAAGCCGCGAGAACACGCTCGGACAGCTCGCCCTCGATGACGAACTGATAGCGCAGCGGACCGGACGTCGACATGATTCCAGTGTCGCGGCCGGTCGCCGCGGCTGCCTCATCCGCTCCGGGTGAATTCGCTTGTCACCTGCGACGCAACCGGTCCCATAATTTTAAACATTGTTATTTCAGTTTCCGGGACGCGGGCCGGATCCGCTGGCTAATGTCGCGCTCATCATCAGCGCGAACAGGAGAACATCATGAAGATCTACCAGGCGCGGCGTGCCGGTTTCGGACTTACGGCCTTCACCGCGGTGGCCGCGGCGGCCGTGCTGGCAGCACCGCAGGCATCCGCGCTCGTGCAGGGGATCGCGGTGAGCGGCAGCACCCACTACGTGGATACCGCCTACACCGTCACCGCCGATGTCACGTCCACCTCGTTCCTGTTCAAGGTGACCTTCACCGACAACGGCACCAAGATCGGTGAGCCCGTCTCGGTGTCGAACGGCAAGGCCACCATCACCTGGACGCCGAAGACCACCGGCGCGCACGAGATCAAGGCGGTGCAGGAGCTGATCAGCTCCAAGACCGTCACCATCACCGTCGCCCCGAAGCCGACCACGCCCGGTGGTGGGACGAGTACCGGTTCCGCCGATCTGGGTGGGCTGCTGTCGGGCTCGGCCGGCTAGCCCACCCGCCCGGACGGGGGGGGGGCCGCCCTCCCCCCCCCCCGCCCGCCCCCCCCCCCCCACACCCCCCCCCGGCCCCCCCGTTCCGCGTTCAGGCCTGGTCGTAGGCCTGTTGCAGGGCGGCGATGTCGAGCTTGGACATCGAGCGCAGCGCCGTGCCGACGGCGATGACACGGTCGACCTCGCCGCCCATGAGCTTGGGCAGCACGGCCGGGACGACTTGCCAGGACACCCCGAACCGGTCGGTGAGCCAGCCGCACGGGCCGGGGGTTCCGCCGCCCTGTGACAGCGCGTCCCAGAGGCTGTCGATCTCGTCCTGGGTATCCACGATCACCTGCAGTGACGCGGCATCGCTGTGCGGGTGGCCGGGGCCGCCGTTCATCAAGGTGACGGCCTGACCGTCGAGGTCGAGGGTGATGATGAACGCCGAGCCGTCACCCTGGCGGGTGACCTCGACGATGCGCGAGTTCGGGACGGTCGCGGCATAGAGTTCGGCCGCCGCTTCGGCGTCGGCATCGAACCAGAGGAACGTGTTGACGGACATGATGTGCTCCTTCGAGTGAGTGGCTTGCTTCACCCACTGGTCGGAGCCGACCACCACGCTTCGACACATCCACGAACTTTTATTTTCGCGGCAAGGTCTCGGCGAACCGCACGCCGCGTTCGACCCATTCCCGCAGTGCGGCGTCGTCGTCGACCGTTTCGGGGGCCACTCGCAGCCAGCCGTGTAGTTCGCGCCCGCCCATCACCATCGGCGTGATCGCCGATCCATCGAGCAGGGCATCGCCTTCGGCCGGAGCGACCCGCACCAGCAGCCCGCCCTTGCCGCTGGCGGCCACGGCCATGTTGCCGCCGATCAGGAAGGCGAGTCCGCCGAACATCTTCCGCTCGGCGAGGTCGGACCGTGGGTAGACGATCTCCCGGATCCGCTCGGCGAGTTCCTCGTCGTATGCCATCGAATCAGTGTGCGCCACATCTACCCGGCGTCGGGCACGGTTGCGCGTGCGGCCGCGACCACCTCGGCGAGCACCTCGTCCAGCGTCGACGCGGTGCGGCCGAAGGTGGAGCGCATCGCCGAATCGTCGACGATGAACTCGCGATGGGACATGTGTTTCGTCTCGAACAGCTCGGCCCAGAACGGATCCTCCTGGGCGAGTTCGGTGATCTCCTCGTCGGTGAGCACCGTCAGTTCGGGTGTCGCGGCGTCGGCCAGCGCGGCGAGGCGGTTCGCGGCCTCGCGTACGGTCGTGGTGATCACCGGGGCGTGCCAGGCCCTCCCCCACGACCGGTCGTCTCGCGCGAGGGTGACCAGTGCGGCCGCGGCATCACCGATCGCGGTGTACGAATGCCGCAGGTCGAGTTCCTGCGGCACCCGGGCCGGGGCGTTCGCCAGGACGGCGGACTGAACGAGCAGGGAGAAGATCGAAATCGCGCCCGCGCCGAGGAATTGACCCGCGCGCAGTTCGGTGACGCGCAACCGGCCCGCCTCGTGCGCGGCGAGCGCCTCGGTCCACATCCTGGCCCTGACCGCGCCCTTGCTACCCGTGGCGGCGAGTGGGGTGTGTTCGCTGACGACACCGTCGACCGGGCCGTAGCCGTACAGATTTCCCAGCATGACGAGGTCGGCGCCGACGGTTTCGGTCGCCGACAGGATCGAGTCGAACAGGGGCGGAACCGTCTGCGGCCAAGTGTGATAGGCGGGCATCGCGAGGTTGAAGACAGTGCCCGCGCCCGTCGCGACCTCGGTCAGGGCGGTGGTGTCGAGTGCGTCGAGAGCGATCAGTTCCACGTCGGGATGACGGGGGCCGAGCCCGCTCCGGCTCACCATTCGTACGTTGTCCCCGGCTTCGGCGAGCAACAACGCGGTAGCGGTGGCGGTACCACCCCGGCCGATCACTACATGAGTGGACATGTGAATCACCTTTCGCAACAACAGCTTTCGATGGGCGACGAGGTCGCGCCCGCACACTCAACGATGCCGTCCACGCGATGGTTAGACTAGTGGCCACAATGCCAGCTATCCCAAGGATCAGGCCATGAAGACCATTGCCGTGGTTGCCGTCCCGCCGGTGAAGTCCTTCGACCTGTCGATGCCGGAAACACTGATGGGCTCGGTCACGATCGACGGCGAGCCCGGCTATCGGGTGGTGGTCTGCACGGCCGAGCCGGGGGTATTGCCATCGACACCAGGCGGATTCGATGTCGTGATCCGGCACGGGCTCGACGTCCTCGACTCCGCCGACGCGGTGATCGTGCCGAGTACGGGCAGCCGCACGGACGCGGATCCGGTGACCTTGAAGGCACTGCGCGCGGCCGTCGACCGCGGCATCCTGGTCACCTCGATCTGTAGTGGCGCGTTCGTGCTCGCCCAGGCCGGACTGCTCGACGGCCGCACCGCGACCACGCACTGGGGCCTGGCCGACGAACTGGCCCGCGACCATCCCCTCATCCAGGTGCGTACCGACGCACTGTTCATCGAGGACGGACCGGTGACCACCGCGGCAGGCGCGGCGGCCGGAATCGACCTGTGCCTGCACCTGATTCGAGCCGACTACGGCGCCACCGTGGCCAACGCCGCCGCGCGGGCCGCGGTGGTGACACCCGTGCGGCCCGGCGGCCAAGCCCAGTTCGTCGACACTCCACTGCCCGCCGACGACGACCTCTCGCTCTCGGCCACCCGAGCCTGGGCACTCGAGCGCCTCGACACTCCCCTGTCGCTGCGCGAACTGGCCGAACACGCGCGAACCAGCGTGCGCACCCTGACTCGCCGATTCCACGACGAAACCGGACTCAGTCCGCAGAAGTGGTTACTCAGTCAGCGCCTCCACCGAGCCCGAGAGCTGCTGGAATCGACATCGCTACCGGTCGAGCAGGTCGCCCGGCACAGCGGGATCGGGTCGGCGGAGTCGTTGCGCCAGCACATGGTTCGCCAGCTCGGCGTTTCCCCGAGTGTCTACCGCGCGAACTTCAACTACGGCGCGATCGGCGGATAGCCGGGGTAGGGCTGGTAGCCCGGTGGCGTCCGCGGCGCGAAGTAGGGACCGGACAGGCCGTTCCACAACAGGATCACCGCGGCCAGCCCGATAGCCAGCGTGACCGTGCTGAACACCAGCGTGATACCGACCGTGGAGGTGACGAACGCCATCACCGTGCCGACGACATAGAACAGCGCGTTGAGCCCGAAGAACACCGTGCCCGTGATCCGCCCCCAGTTCTTGCCCGCCCGGCAGACGAACGCCATCCACACCCACAGCCCCGCCGTCACCAGCGCACTCACGACGGCCCCACCGACGCTCGCGTACACGAGAAGGTCGAGGTCGTTGCCTCGCAATACCCCACCCGAGGCGTCGAGCGCATCGCTGCGGGCTTCGTCGAGCATGGTGAGGGAGTAGGCCATGCCGAGCAGGGTGACCACGGCTCCTGCCAGCATCACGTAGAACGCGATCTGCACACTCTGCGGCACAATCCGCGGCCCGGCATCCACCGGCGGGTACGCACCGCCCGGCACGGGATACGGAACGCCCGGCCCATAGGGCGGCGGCGATCCCATCACACCCGGCACCGGACCGAACGGCGGCCGCGGCACGGCCTGGCTCGGCGCCTGCGGATACGCGGGCACTCGCGCTGCCGACTCATCCGGATACGCCGTCAGCCCGTCATCCTGCGATGGATAACCCTGACCTGCGGACGAATCTGACATCGAGCTGTGCCCCCTTGTTGTGCAGTCGGGCCAACTCTAGCCGCAGCCGCCGACACCGGCTGCCCGTGCGCGATCGGCTCAGCGAACGCCGACGAGCTCCCGCGCCGCACTGCGATACCGGTCAGCGATCAGCCGCACCACAGCCGGGTGCACACCGATCGGCTCGGCCACCCCATCAGCGCCCGCATCGTGCAACCGCTGGTGAAAAAGACCGTGCGCCAACAGATAGGACGCGATGAACACCCGCTCGGCACCCGACGCGCGAAGCGAGGCAACAACTTCGGGCACCCGGGGCGTCCCAGTCGCCACGTAGGCGATCTTCACCGGCGCGCCCAGCTGCTCGGCGAGCATCCCCGCGGCCCGCCGAACATCCTGTCGCGCACGCGAATCCGAGGAACCGGCCGCCGCGAAGACGACCGCGTCACCGGGCTGCCACCCGGCAGCGCGCAACCGCACCGCCATGATCCTGGTCAACGCCGGATCCGGCCCCATCGCCGCCGTCACCGCGACCGCGGAATGTCCGCTCTCGGCGACCTCACGCGGAACGTCTTGATACACGTGATAACCCGAGGCGAGAAACGCCGGAACCACCACGGCGGGCCCGTCGAGATCGCGCAGAACCTCCGAAGGCGAGGGTCCGAGCACGTCGACGAAAGCGGTCCGCAGCGCGGTATTCGGCGCCGAGGACACCGCGACGCCGAGTTCGGCGGCCACCGCATCGGCGAGCGCGGCGATCATTTCCACCCCGCGCGCGCTACGAGTCCCGTGCGCGACAAGCACCAGAGCCGGATCACCCGGCTGCGCGGCGCTCACCACACCCCGATCGCTTGGGCGGGCCGGGTCGACCGAGCGGGCGTCCCGATCCCCGCGGCGTGCGGTGGCTGGACAGCCGCCCGCGCGGGCGGAGTATCGGAGCAGTCGGCCGCGTCCAATGCCAGCCGGTACCCACGCTTCACCACGGTCTGAATCGCCTTGGGAGTACCGAGACCAGCCCGCAAGCGCGCGATCGCGGTCTCCACCGCATGGGTGTCGTCGCCGCCACCCGGCAGCGCGGCCAGCAGGTCCTCACGCGACACAACCCGACCGGGCTGGCGAGCCAGCGACCGCATCAACGCCATCGGAGCGGGCGCCAGCTGACGCACCTCACCGTCGACGACCACACAGCCACCACGCACGCTGATCAGATGACCGGCCGCGTAGATCCGGCTGGCGCGGCGCGGAAGTTCTTCTGCCACATGGCGAGCCAGCGCACCCAACCGGGCCCGGCCCGGCATCGTCGTCGACACACCGAGTTCTTCCAGCGGAGCCGCGGTGATCGGCCCGACACAGGCGGCGAGCACCCGGCCACGGAACGCGTGCAGCACCGACTCCAGGAGCCCGGTTTCCTTGGCGCGCATCAACAGCGACGCCACGGCGGGCGCGCTGGTGAAGGTGACGCAGTCCAGGCTGCCGGAGATGATCGAATCGATCATCGTGTCCATCGGCCCACGATCGGCCGGCGGTTCCCACCGGTACACCGGCACCGGAACCACGTCGGCACCCGCGCAGCGCAGCACCTCGCAGAAGTCGGGAACCGGCTCCCATTCGGTGGTCGCGCCGTGCAGCTGCACCGCGATGCGGACGCCTTCGACGCCCTCGGCGAGCAGGTGATCGAGGACCTCGGCCGACGACTCCGAGGCGGGCGACCATTCCTCACGCAGTTCGGCGGCGCGGATCGCGCCCTTGGCCTTGGGGCCACGGGCCAGCATCCGGGTCGAGGCGAGAGTGTCGCGCAGGACCTCGGCCAGACCCCAGCCCTCGGCCGCTTCCATCCAGCCGCGGAAACCGATGCCGGTGGTGGCGACGGTGATCTGCGGCGGATCGGCGATCAGCAGTTCGGTGACACGTTCGAGCTCGGTGTCATCGGCCAGCGGAATGATGCGGATGGCAGGGGCGGACGTGACGGTCGCGCCCTTGCGGGTGAGCAGAGTACTGAATTCCTCCGCGCGGCGAGCCGCGGTGACGCCGATGGTGAAGCCGGCAAGGCAAGGGCCGGTGTCGGTGGGAGAGGTCATGGGGTCTGCACCGGCTCGTTCGAGACGGCGACGACGCCGCCGTCGAGCTGGACCGCGTACACCGGCAGGGACTGGGACTCGTCGTCGAGACAGCGGCCGTCGATCAACGAGAAAGCCTGCTTGAGCAGCGGCGACGCGACGACGGGAACACCGCCGCGATCACCGATGATGCCGCGCGACATCACCGCGGCCCGGCCGAACGGGTCGATATTGCCGACGGCGGCGAGCGTGCCGTCTGTGAGTAGGAACAGAGCCGCCTGACGGCCGCCCTTCAGCAGGACAGCAACGCCGCGCCCCGGGATCAGGAAATCGAGCCGGCAAGCCTGGGTCCAGGTCGCGGTCTCATTGGTGATGGTGGGTGTGTCGATCACGGTCATCGGTTCCTCCTCCGAACGCCTTACCTATTGGTACAGGCGCCCTGTTTCCGCAGCGTTAAGTGCTTATTTCCCGGTTGGTGCTGTGTCCGAACCAACACCGACGGGCATGCCGGGAAGACCGAGGAGCACTGGTACCTTGCGTTCGCCGCTGTCGTCGAACGAAATCGTCGGGTCGGCTTCGTCAGGGGCATTGACGAAGGAGACGAAGCGCGAGAGCTTGTTCTCGTCCTCGAGCACGGCCGCCCACTCGTCCTTGTAGCCCTCGACGTGCTTGGCCATGGCGGCCTCGAGGTCGCCGGCGATGCCGAGGCTGTCGTCACAGACGACGGCCTTGAGGTAGTCGAAGCCGCCTTCGAGGGCCTCCTGCCACGGCGCGGTGCGCTGCAGGCGGTCGGCGGTGCGGATGTAGAACATCAGGTAGCGGTCGATGTAGCTGATCAGCGTCTCGTCATCGAGCTCGCCCGCCAGCAGCACCGCGTGCTTGGGGGTCAGGCCGCCGTTGCCGCCGACGTAGAGGTTCCAGCCGTTCTCGGTGGCGATCACGCCGACGTCCTTGCCGCGGGCCTCGGCGCACTCACGCGCGCAACCCGAGACGGCCAGCTTGATCTTGTGCGGCGAACGGAGACCGCGGTAGCGCTTCTCCAGCAGCACGGCCATGCCGACCGAGTCCTGCTGGCCGTAGCGGCACCAGGTGGAACCGACGCAGCTCTTCACGGTGCGCAGCGACTTGCCGTAGGCGTGGCCGGACTCCATGCCGACGTCGACCAGTCGCTTCCAGATCAGCGGCAGCTGATCCACGGTGGCGCCGAACAGGTCGATGCGCTGACCACCGGTGACCTTGACGTAGAGGTCGAACTCCTTGGCGACCTCGCCGATCACGATCAGCTGGTCGGCGGTCACCTCACCACCGGGCATCCGCGGGACGACCGAGTAGGTGCCGTTCTTCTGCAGGTTGGCCAGGAAGTGGTCGTTGGTGTCCTGCAGCGCCGCCATCTCGCCGTCGAGGATGTGCTCGCTCGAGGTCGAGGCCAGGATCGAGGCGACGGTCGGCTTGCAGATATCGCAGCCCGAGCCCTTGCCGTGCTTGGCGATGAGCTCGGAGAAGGTGCGGATGCCGGTGACGGCGACCACGTCGTACAGCTCGGCGCGCGACTGCGAGAAGTGCTCACACAGCGACTTCGACACCGCGACGCCGGACTGCTCGAGCAGCTTCTTGATCATCGGCACACAGCCACCGCAGGAGGTACCCGCGTTGGTGCAGCTCTTGACGGCAGGGATGTCGCAGGCGCCCTCGGCGATCGCGCCGCAGATATCGCCCTTGCTGACGTTGTTGCAGGAGCAGATCTGGGCGTCGTCGGGCAGCGCGTCGGCACCGAGCTCGGCGCCGGCCGGGGAGATCAGCGCGGCGGCGTCGGCGGGCAGCGGGCGCCCGACCAGCGGGCGAAGGGCCGCGTACTGGCTGGCGTCACCGACCAGGATGCCGCCGAGCAGGGTCTGGGCGTCGTCGGAGACGACCAGCTTGGCGTAGGTGCCCTTGGCCGCGTCGTGCAGCACGACCTCGAGGGCGCCCTCGGTGGTGCCGTGCGCGTCACCGAAGGACGCCACGTCGACGCCCATCAGCTTCAGCTTGGTGGACATATCGGCACCGGGGAACTCGCCCGCGCCGCCCAGCAGGCGGTCGGCGACGATCTCGGCGGTGGTGTAACCGGGGGCGACCAGGCCGTAGCAGACACCCTCGATCGCGGCGCATTCACCGATCGCGTAGACGTTCGGGTCCGAGGTCTGCAGGGTGAGGTCGGTCTGGATGCCACCGCGGGCGCCGATCTCGAGGCCCGAAGCCTTGGCGAGGGCGTCCTGCGGGCGAACACCGGCGGAGAACACCACCAGCGAGGCCTTGATCTCGGCGTCGTCGGACAGGTGCACGGTGACGTTGTCGGCGCCTTCCTCCTCGATCGAGACGATCTTGGCGGTGCCGACCCCGGTGTGCACATTGAGGCCGATATCGGAGACGAGCTTCTCCAGGATCGCGCCACCACCGGCGTCGACCTGGGCGGGCATCAGGCGGCCGTTGTACTCGATGACGTGCGGGGTCATCCCGAGCAGACGCAGCGCGTTGGCCGCCTCCAGCCCGAGCAGACCGCCGCCGACGACCACACCGTGCGCGCCGGGACCGGCCGCTTCGGCAGCGGCGCGGATGCCGTCGAGGTCGTCGATGGTGCGGTAGACGAAGCACTCGGGCAGATCGTGGCCGGGCACCGGCGGCACGAACGGGTAGGAGCCGGTCGCCATGACCAGGGCGTCGTAGGCGATGACGTCGCCGCTGGTGCTGGTGACGGTCTTGGCTTCGAGGTCGATGGACTCGCCACGCTGGCCGAGTCGCAGGTCGACCAGTGCGTCGCCGTCGTACATGTTGCCGGGCAGGGCCAGGTCATCGGCGTTCCAGTTGCCGACGTAGTAGGACAGGCCGACGCGGTCGTACGCGGGCAGCTTCTCCTCCGAGAGGATGATGACCTGCCACTGGCCTGCCTCGTCGCGCGAGCGAAGGGCTTCGACGAAGCGGTGTCCGACCATGCCGTGGCCGACCACGACCACTGTCTTGCGAGTGCTGCTGTTCATGAGAGTGACCTCCTTGGTAGTGGTCGGTTGTCAGCGTGCCGACGAATTGGACGACGAAGCGTTGGTTTCGGCCTCGAGGACCATGTGCTCGGCCTCGACCACGACTGCGGAGTCGGAGGTGAGACGGGGACGGCGCAGGAACACCGTCCAGGTAACGGCGGCGCAGACCACGTAGAAGGCGAGGAACACCCAGAACGCGGTGGTGGCCGAGGCGGTGCTGGCGTAGGAGCTGCGCAGCACCATGTTGATGCCGACGCCGCCGAGGGCACCGATGGCGCCGACGAAGCCGATCAGGGCGCCGGAGGTGTTCTGCGACCAGGCAGCCTGCTCGACCCGCGAGACCGGCAGGCTCTTGGACTTGGCCTCGAACACCGACGGGATGATCTTGGTGACGGCACCGTTGCCGAAACCGGAAAGGACGAACAGGGCGATGAAGCCCGCGACCAGCATGGTCATGGTGGCACCGGTGGCAACGCCCTTGTTGCCGTCGGCCATCGTCGAGGCGGTGATCACGAGCAGCGCCGCGAGCATCATGGCGCTGAAGGTGGCGATGGTGACCTTGCTGCCACCGATCCGGTCGGCCATCTTGCCGCCGTAGGGGCGGGCCAGCGAACCGAGCAGCGGGCCGATGAAGGCGATCGACGCGGCGTGGATGGCGGCCTGGGCGGCGGTGTCGCCACCGGCCTTGAAGCTGATCTGCAGGATCTGGGCGAAGGCGAAGCTGTAGCCGATGAACGAACCGAAGGTGCCGATGTAGAGGAAGGCGATCGCCCAGGACTGCGGCACCCGGAGGGCCTTGACCATGTAGGAAAGGTCGGCCTTCTGGTTGGTCAGGTTGTCCATGTAGAACGCGGCGCCCACTGCGGTGACACCGACCAGGACGAGGTAGACGGCACAGATCACCGTGGCGTAGTCGCCGCCGAGGGTGACCAGCACCAGCAGGCCGAGCAGCTGGATCACCGGGACACCGATGTTGCCGCCACCGGCGTTCATGCCCAGCGCCCAGCCCTTGAGGCGCTGCGGGTAGAAGGCGTTGATGTTGGTCATCGACGACGCGAAGTTGCCGCCACCGAAGCCGGCGAACGCGGCCACGATCAGGAACGTGGTGTAGGACGTGCCGGGCTGGTTGACGAAGTACGCGGTCAGCGCCAGCGGGATGAGCAGCATGAACGCGGAGAAGATCGTCCAGTTGCGACCGCCGAAGCGGGCGGTGGCGACGGTGTAGGGAATGCGCAGGAACGCGCCGACCAGGGTGGGCATGGCGACCAGGAAGAACTTGCCCGCCGCGTCGATGCCGTACTTGTCGGTGGGCATGAACAGCACCATCACCGACCAGATCGACCACACCGAGAATCCGATGTGCTCGGCGATCACCGACCAGATCAGGTTGCGCTTGGCGACGTCCTTGCCACCGGCTTCCCAGGCCGCGACGTCCTCGGCATCCCAGTTGTCGATGTCGTGGTTCCGCTTCAGCGTGCTCAAGATTGGGCCTCCCAAAAGTGCGATGGCCCAACGGTAGGAAATGGGTATTGCCGAAATGCTGCGGGAAATGTCGCGCGAATCAACGGTTTCTCACCATCGCCCGATCAGGGAGGTGAGATCAGCCCTTTTGTTTCGTGCATGTGACGCAACGATTTCCGCACGTAAGGAAGCGGCAAGAAATCGGCACAATCACCCGTGAGGGTGTGAGCTGCGCCTCCTCTCAGCGACTTTAGGCCAGATTCACGCGCACCGCACTTCGGCGGGCGGCCGGCGGTGAGAAGTTCATCGAGTTAGCCCGTTCCCGGCGAGTTACCGATGTATCAGCGAAATCAGTCGGCAGCTACCAAGAATCTTCGAGCATGCGCGGTTTGCAGGCCTGCCAGGCGCCCGCGAGGAGCACACCGAGGGCGAGGAACAGCATCGCGAAGGGGACCAGCCAGCCGCTGGTCCAGGTGTGCAGTAGGCCGAACAGCAGCGGGCCGAGGCAGGCGATCGCGTAGCCGACGCCCTGTGTGAAGCCCGACAGCGCCGCGGAGCCCTGGGGTGTGCGGGTGCGCAGGTTGATCAGCGTCAGCGCCATCGGGAAGGTGGATGGGCCGAGACCCAGCAGCACGACCCACAGCAAGGGTGCGTGCATCGGCGCCACCAGCAGGCCGACGAAAGCGGTCGCGAACAGCACCATGCAGCCGACGACAACAGGGAACGGGTTGCGCATCCGCGAGACAACGGTGGGCGCGCCCAGTGCCGGGACCAGCCCGATCAGCGCGAACAAGCCGACCATGCTGCCGCCGAAACCGGCGCTCGCGCCCGCGTCGGACAGGATCTTGGGCAGCCAAGCGAACATCGCGTAGGTGGTCAGCGAGGTCATACCGAACATGCCGGCCATCCCCCATGCCACCGGCGAACGCCAGACCTTGCCGGTCTCGGGCGCTTCGGCGGGCAGCGCGGTGGTGTCGACCGTGTCGCGACCACGCCGATCGCGCAGCACCACCAACCACGGGATCGCGGCCGCGAAGCCGATCAGCGCCCACACACCCATCGAAATCCGCCAGCCGTGCGCCTCGGCCACCGGCACCGCGATGAACGCCGGAACAACAGTACTGAGCTGCACCATCACGATGTAGAGCGAACTGATCACCGCCAGGTGATCACCGAAATACCGCTTCACCAGCGGCGGAATCACCACATTGCCGATGCCCATGCCGAGCAGCGCGACCCCGGAGAACCCCAGCAGTTCGACGGTCCCGGTGGAGAACACCCGAACCAGCGACCCCGCACCGGCCAGCAGCATCGCCACCAACACGGTCCGTTCGAGCCCGAATCGGCGCACGACCAGCGGCGCGATGAGCCCCGCGAGCCCGAACATGGCGGTCGGCAACATGCCGAACACCCCGATGATCCCCGCCCCGTACCCCACCTCGGCCCCGATCCGCTCGGCAAGCGGACTGAATGCCGTGACAGCGGCGCGCAAGGTCAGCGCCGACATGATGATGGCCGCCAGAACGAGCAGTCGACCTTCGATCAGCGACCGCTCGGTGATCTCGGGAGACGGGTCGACGCGACCACGCCGGTCGTCCACATGGGTCGACCCGGCGCCGGAAGCTGGCTGGAAATCACGGAGCGGCGGCACCCAAGAATCATAGGATGACCCGATGACTCCTACAAGCGATTGTGAGCGATCTCCCGGCGGACCAGTACCCTTACCAACGTGCAACCCGTCCGGCGAACCAGCCTCATCGCCCAGGTAACCGAACAGCTTCGGGCCGAGATCCGTTCCGGCCGTTGGCCGGTAGGCCAGCGGATCCCCACCGAACCGGAGCTCACCGAGCTCACCGGGACCGGCCGTAATACCGTCCGCGAAGCCGTCCAGGCGCTCGTGCACGCGGGCATGCTCGAACGCCGCCAGGGCTCGGGCACCTATGTGATCGCCACCTCCGAGGTCGGCGGCACCCTTGGCAAGTACTTCGCCGACGCGCACGAACGCGACATCCTCGAGCTGCGCCAAGCCCTCGACACCACCGCGGCAGGCCTGGCCGCGCGCCGCCGCGACGACGCCGATATCGCGAACCTGCAGCGCCTGCTCGCCGAACGCAGCAACCGGAACTGGGCCGAAGCCGACCCGGTGGCCATCGCCGCCGACGTCGAATTGCACCGCGCGATCGTCGTCGCCAGCCACAACGCGGTATATCTGGAGTTCTACGATTCGCTGCTGCCGATCATCGAACAGGTGATCCACGCGCGGACCGCGAAATCCGACGACGCCTACGACACCGAGCACGCCGAGCTCGTGCAGGCCGTCATCGACGGTGACTCCGAGCGAGCCGTGCAGGCCGCCAACTGCTTCCTCGGGTCACTCATCGCCGAATACCCGGATCGCTGAGCAGCGCGGAGAACCGATTACTGAATCCAGGTAACCGGGCTGTCACCACCAGCGAATTCACGCGGTGAGCCCGAGTTGCCGGGAACGTCACCTGAGGCCATTGTCACGCAACAACCGGCTCCTACCTTTATCTCGACACCGCACAAGCGCTCGATCGAGAGGAAGCCGATGACCGCAATCGCCGCCACCGGCCAGGCGACGGAATCTCCGTCGTTCGAATATGAGAAGAAGGGTCGCTGGCTCTCCCAGTGGGAACCCGACAATCAGAAATTCTGGGAATCGGGCGGCGAGAAGACCGCCAAGAAGAACCTGTGGTTCTCCGTGTTCGCCGAGAATCTGGGCTTCAGCGTCTGGGTCCTTTTCGGCTCTATCGTCACCGCCATGGGCGCCGCAGGCTTCACCTTCCTGGAAGGCCTCGGCAAAGGTAACCCCACTGCCGTCGCCAACGCGCTGCTGCTGACCTCGGTCCCCACTCTGGTCGGCGCCACACTGCGCATCCCCTACACCTTCGCAGTCCCCAAGTTCGGCGGGCGAGCCTTCACCGCCTTCAGTGCGGCAATGCTGCTGATCCCCACCCTCGGTCTGGCGTACTTCATCAACCAGCCTGGTACCCCGATGTGGGTCTTCCTGCTGTTGGCCGCGCTCGCCGGCGTCGGTGGTGGCAACTTCTCCTCCTCGATGGCCAACATCTCGTTCTTCTTCCCCGAGGGCAAGAAGGGTGCCGCGCTCGGCATCAACGCCGCCGGTGGCAACCTCGGTGTGGCGCAGACCCAGCTGGTCGCGCCGCTGCTGATCACCTTCGGCACGCATCTGCTGGCCAAGGACGCCGCGGGCTACCGGTTCGGCATCACCCTCGCGATCCTGGTGTGGGTGCCGTTCATCCTGATCGCCGCGTTCGGTGCGCTCCGCTACATGGACTCGGTCGTCTCCGCCAAGGCCGACGGCAAGTCCTACAAGCTGGCGCTGACCAACCCACACACCTGGATCATGTCGTTCCTCTACATCGGCACGTTCGGTTCGTTCATCGGCTTCTCGTTCGCGTTCCCGACCCTGATCAAGGCCAACTTCCCGCATCTGGCCTCGATCGGCTGGATCAGCATGGTCGGTAACCTGGCCTTCCTCGGCGCCCTGGTCGGTTCGTTCAGCCGCCCGTTCGGTGGTTGGGTCTCCGACAAGATCGGCGGCGGCGCCAAGATCACTGTGTTCGTCTTCGGTGGTATGTCGATCGCGGTGGCGTGCATCGTGGCCGCTGTCGACCTGAAGAGCTTCCCGCTCTACCTGACCGCCTTCCTCGGCCTGTTCATCATGGCCGGTATCGGTAACGGCTCCACCTACCGGATGATCCCGTCGATCTTCAACGCCACCGCCAAGAAGTACGCCTCCGAGCACGGCATGGACCTGACCGAGGCGGCCACCTCCGCCAAGCGTCAAGCCGGTGCCGCGATCGGTGTCATCGGCGCGGTCGGTGCCGCGGGCGGCTTCGTCGTCCAGCAGGCCCTTCGCCTGTCCAACGTCCACCTGAAGACCATGGCCCCCGCCTTCTGGGCCTACGCCGCCGTCTTCCTCGTCATGGCCGCCGTCACCTGGTGGTGCTACCTGCGCACCTCCTTCGCCACCGACAAGGCCCCCTCCCTGGCCCACGCCAGCGTCTGATCCACCCACCCCGCACCACGGAAAGCCACGTTCGGTCCCCCTCCCGAACGTGGCTTTCTGCTGTGTGACAACACATTTCGAACCGTGTTGTGGCCGCCGCGCCCGAATTGCCCTTACTCTGGAGTTCAGACTGGCACCGGGGCGGGCAGAGGTGAGTGCTGTTGGACATCTCGAACGAGGTGGCAGAGCCACGGTTTCGAGCCGCCTCCGTCGATGATCTGGTCGCGATAGCCGAGCTCGAATCCAACGAGTTCATGCCGCTCGCCTACCCCTACTTCGCCCTGCGCCAACTGTTCGACATACACGGATCCCATTGGGTGGTAGTGGATCTGGCTGGTTCGCTGTGCGGGTACGCGATGGTGGCGATCGGCCCGCACAGCGCGTGGCTGCTCGGTCTGGCGGTGTCGTCCGGGCATCAGGGCCGAGGGCTCGGCCGGTTGTTGCTCGAGCGGGCGATGGCGCACTGCCGGTCATCGGAGGTCGATGCGGTCTTCATCACCGTGCGTCCGTCGAATGTGCCCGCCTCGAATCTGTACAAGGATTCCGGCTTCACGTGGGCCGATTACGAAGACCAATACTTCGGCGTCGGCGAACCGCGAGATCTGTTGGTACACCGTCTCGTCTACGACTGGACCACCGCCGACCCCACCGACCGACGGTGGTTCAAAGACCGCGGACCAGTAGACGACCGATGACCGAGCACATCGGATTCGATCGGCCCGGCGATTTCGTCGCATCCAAGACCACACTCATCCGCAGACATGCCAGCGCTTTCACCGACGTCGTCGCCGACTTCCTCCGATCCGTGCACAGACCCGATGAGTACGCGCTGCTCGACGACCTCAATCATCGGGTCGAACAGTTCCTCGCCGATTACGTTCCACCATCGACCCGCAGGGTCGGCGACAGCCTCGTCTTCGCGCACCTCTATCGCGATGCCGACCCCGTCACTCTCGAATCCACCGGCCGCGAGCATTCCTGCGAAACGGTGTTGACCGCCCTGTTCGCCGCCGAGATCGAGTTCCGCGGACCATTGCGCCTGAGTCGCACGCAGTCCACGCTGCTCGCCGATGTCTACGAGGAACTCGGCGCACAACTTTCGGCGCACCGCTTGCCCGCGCATGCCGCACTCGCCTACCGACAGGCCTACCGCCTGCACACCATCACCGAGAATCCACGCGGACAGGATCGTTGTGGCCTGAAGATGGCGCGTGCCCGTACGAAAGCGCGTCGTCGACGCATACGGCGATTACCCGGCGCGGTCTCGGACCTGCTGTGTGGCTACGGTTATCGACCGTTTCTCCTGCTGGGGTGGATCGCCGCGGAGATCGCGGTCTTCGTCACAGCCTTCTACTTGACCGCCCCTGACATCGAGTTCCCCACCGCGGTACGGATCGGATTGGTCAACTTCCTCAATCCGGTCGACCCCGAGAGCGTCGGCGTGCACAGCTTGCTCGCGAAAGCGACATTGATCGTCGAGTCGTACGCGGGCATCGTGTCGACGTCGGTGTTCTTCGCGCTGCTCGTCCGGCAATTGTTCCGGCTGTGATCACCACCGGGACTGGGATCGACTCAGCGCCCCCAGCGTGGCCACCGCGACGCGGTCGCGCAGCTGGCCGATCCTCGAATTCCACTGGACGGTGAACCCGGGATCGACCTCGACAGCGGTCCACAACCCACGCAGCGGTCCGGGCGTGAGCGCGCCGGGAAGCCAAAGGTGGACGAGGTGTTCCAGCAGCGGAGCGAGAACCTGAGCCGGCGAACTGCCCGACAATTCGGCCATCTCGGCCTCGTCGATAACCTCGGTGAGCACCGTCAACAGCCAGTCGTGCACTGCCAGATCTTCGCAAAAGCGCTGCACCGCAGCGAGTTCCGCGCCGTCGCCGACGACGACCGAGACGAGCCGCGTCTCGTCGTCGAGCAGGACGAACGACAGACTCGGCGCTTCGCCCGGCCGGACATGGGCCGCCCATCGCAGCCGGGCTGCGCTGGTCTGAATGGGCGGCTTCTGGTTCAGCATCAGGTCGGTACGCACCCGCGTGAACAGCCGGGCCGCGATGGCACCTGGGTCGAGCGTCGCCGTCACCGGATCGGCCGGGCCGAGAAATCCGTCGACCAGTTGACCGCTGATCCCGGGCGCGAGCCGCGTGAGGGTTTCGACGGTGCCGATCCGTCCGAGGTAGTGGCCCCAGCTGCGGCGGTGCGTGCCTACACCGGCGACCACAGTCGCCATCGCCGAACTCTGCAGGATACGACCGCCGCGCACTGTCGCGTGCGTGGCGACGGTGCCGACCGCGCGCACCTTACTTCGGTTCGGCGTCGCCAGCCTGCAGTCGACACCTTCGTGGATGATCGGCGATTGCGCCCAGGTGACCGGCCGCTCCCGCGATTGCACGCGGCGACCACGGACCAGGGTGAGCAGGTCTGCCGCCGATGCCCGGCTCAGCGCTCTCGACTCGGGAAGCAGGCCCGTGCGCACTTCACCCAGAAGGGCCAGCGCACCGTCGCTGAGATGCATCGCCGCAGCGTAACCGGTATCGGTGGACGGTGGCATGGGATCAGACGGTGCTCAGAAAGAAGTGGGAGAGCCGGTCGGTGACGTCGCCGGTCAGCTCGATGTGCTGCTCGCGGGCCCGCCGGTTGAGCAGTTGAACGACAGCGGGATCGGGCTCGACGTGGCCGAGAATCATCCGCACCGCATGCTCGATGCCCACATAACGCTGCGGCAGGATCGACAACGACCTGAACGCCGCGAACGGCGGCGCGTGTTCCTGCAGCTTGATCACACTCGGGAATTCCTCCCAGCGCGCAGGCCACTCTCGGTCCTGATCCCACTGTTCGGCATCCACCACGGCTTTTCCCTCATAGCGAAGCATGCCGAGTCGCAGGAGCTGCCAGACCGACGCCAAGAAGGGGCATGACCACAGCACCTCCTGTGTCCCGCCACGGTCGCGCCACATCTCGACATCGAGGAAGAGCGAATGATTGCGCGCGGCGAATTCCGCCGACGGCCGGTAGGTCACTTCCATCGCCTGCTCCAGCTCGCGGTCACTGGATCGCTGACCATTGCAGAGCCATCCGGACTCCGCGGTCGGCGGCCGCCGACCGGCGCTGTCCGGTGCGGGTTCGGCGATGATCGAGTCAGCGACCATCTGCGCCAACGGAATCCGGGATTCCTCGTTCTGCCGACGTAAGTACTTGTTGCAGCCCGCTTCGCTGCCCAGGTAGTCGATCCGTACCCCGGATTCCGCGGCGATGCGCAAAAGGTTCGGCACGATCACCCGCGGGTCGGCGTCGGTCTGAAAGTAGTCGTCGAGCAGGAAGCAGGTACTCACCCGAACACGGGAGGGTCCACCGGCGGCGGCCGCGAACTCCTGCCTCGCGACCTCGGTGAACATCTCTATCAAGGGCGCTACCCGGCGGAATTGAGCCGTGATCGCCGCTTCACCGTTGATCAGGTCGGACATGTAGAAATGACCGACTTCGATGGATACATGCGCCAGCGGAACAGCTTCGACACGCACAGACGCCGTCGACTCGGCGTAGACGGCGCCACCCACAACAACAGCCCCTTTGTCAACCATTCCCGGACAGAACCGCGTGTGATTCTAGCCACGGGATGGCGGCGAATTCGATTTCAACACGCCACGCCAGCCCTGGCTGTACATGTCGTGCATACGAATTTTCGCCTCCCCCAGTCCCTTTCGCAACTTTTGTCCATTTGCCCCTGATCGACGCTTGCGGTGACTCGACTACACCCGAACCCAGGTCGCCCTATCCCACAATCTGCGCGCCAGCTCTTCGAAAGCTTCCACCGTCGCCCGATTGGCGATACCCGCATTGACATCGGCATCGAGCACGATCTGTTCGCGCCATTGCAGTACCGGTTCCACCGGTGTCTCCCCCAGCAGCGCGCCCGCACCGAGCCGATACTCCGCAGCGAGGGAACGCAGCGCGTCGTTCTGTTTGAGCAACCACGCCGCTTGGGGACCACCGCTGGCGGCATGCTCATCGGTGACCCGGGGAACAGCGGTGCGCACGAAACGGATTCGGGCCAACAGGTCGTCTGGCACGTAACCGAGCTCGACCCCCGTCTTCAGCAAGCCCTTCGGCCCGTGCACCAAACCCTGCGCGGCCATCAAGTGCTGCCGGGTCCAACGGTGATAGACGAGCCAGCACACTTCTTTGTCCGGCATGTCCAGTGGCCGTGTGGCCTCCAGCGCGATCTGCATCGCCACCGATCGGCCCGCGCTGAGGTCGACGATCACCACTTTGAAGGTGCTGTCCAGGTCGAGCAGCAGCTCGCGGCAGCGCCGTACCACCTTGGAATCATTGGCCGACATGGCTTCGCCGCCGCCCTCGTCACCCGGCAGCAGGACCAACTTGCCACCGCGGGAGCGCTGGCTGCGCAACGCATCCCGATTGGTGCTCGTCCGCACGTCGATGCGCTGGTGCAGGCTGTTGTGGCCGCGCAGATACGAGTGCAGTCCGTTGCCTGTCTGCGTGCCGCGTTCGACCGAGCCGATCTCGAAGAGGGCGCCCGCGGTGGGTGAGCCGAAGTCGAAGTCGAGATAGGCCGTACTGATTCCGCGCAGACTGAGCCGGTAGGCCAGGTTGCAACTGGTCACAGACCGGCCCGTTCCGCCCTTGTCGGAGGTGGCGAAGACGATCATCTGATCAGGTGCTCCTCATCGCGTCGAGGCGTGCGTAGGCGAGCCGATCGAGTTCGATCAGCGCTGCCGAGGCGAGCGTGAACGCCGTTCCCGGTTGCAGATTCACTACATCTCTCGCCCTGGCCAACTGCTGCTCGACACCGTCGAGCGCGATGCGATTGGCCGAGGTGTCCTCGACGCTGACATTGAGCATTTCCTGATTCAGCAGGTGCTCGGCCTCGTTGAGCAGCTCGACCGCCCGGACCACCATCGCGGGCGATCGCAACGGCGCCTCCCGGTAGGTACGGTCGGCGGCCACCAAGCATTCGATGACGCGCTCGGTCATGTACCACGAGGGCAGGGTCTGACCCGATCGGGCCACCGCACCGAATGCCGCGCCGGGGTCGTCCCACAGGCCCGCCGCGTCACCGTCGGAGATCATTCGCAGATCGAGGTGATCCATCACCTGCTTCGCCAATTCCATCAACCGGTCGCGCGCGGTGATGTTGCCGGACAGGCGAGCCGCCTGCAGCGAGCGCTTGAGCAGCACCGGCGCGAAATCCGAGGCGATCCATTCCAGCCGTGGCCCACCGCCTTCGACGAGTTCGCTCCCGCGCAGCTTCATCCGGACGCCCGGATAGTGCAGGGCGACAGACGGATCGGCTTGGGTCGGTCTGCGGATGATTCGGCCGCGCCTGGCCAACTCGTCGAAAATGCCGATCGCTCTGGTCAGATCGTCATCGGAGGCGGTGCGGGCCACCAGTTCCTGGATCAGCACCGCCGAAACGATGAGACTGAAATAGTCCGATTCCTCGCCGTCGGAGGTGCGCCACGGAATGTCTTCCAGCGGCCAGGTACCGGTGCCGAAACGGGCGACGGTCGACCAGTAGCGCTGGGTGATATCCCAGCGCAGTCGCAGCGCCTCGGCCAGGCGGTACTGGGTTTCGTCGAGCAGGTCGAGCTCTCTGGTTCGTTGCGACAGCACGTCGTTGATACCGTCGAGGGCGGTGATGGTGAAGTAGAGATAGGGCCGGGGATCGGCGAATCCCACGCCGGAGCCGATCGCTGTCGGCACGAAATCGACGGGGTCGGCACCCTGCACAATGCCCCAGCTCCAGCCACATTCGAAGAGCAGATCCTCGTCATCGAGTTCCGATTCCGGCGCCCGGCCGAGCGTGACATCGCTGCGCAGACGGGCACGCACGCGCTCGAGGCTGCGGGCGACGGCATCGATCACCGCCTTCTCGGGCTGTCCCGACTGATTGAGCATCCCGAGCATCGCTTTGCCCGAAGGCGAGCGGGGTGAGGCGGTGTTGACCACGAAGCTACGCACAAGGCCGGTCATCGCCGCGGTCAGCCGCGTGCTCAAACCCGCGCTCAGCTCGGTGAGCCGAGTGCTGATGTCCTTGCGCCGCTCGGTGCGCGCCCATCGATCGAAGACGCGCGCGAAGCCGAGCGCCGCGATACACACGGTGACCGACAACGAGTATCCGTCCACCACTTCCAGTGTGTGCTGCGCCTGCGTCGGTTCGCCGTCTTCGGACGCGCGGAGATAACTACCCGCATCGAAGCGGGGTAGCCCGTCTTCATCAGTGTTGCGGGCCAGGTACTCCTCGGCGAGCCCGAGCACCGTGATGCCGATTCTGGCCTGCCCGCCGAATGCCTCCAACGCCACTTTGACGTCGTCGGACATCGCATCCGGCCGATCCAGCGCGAAACTCTCGATCTCCGTCGCCGGGTAGAGCAGGCACAGTAGCTGTTCGGAATCGCTGATCGAATTGGCGTCGAGGACGCCGTCCCAATGCCATTTCTCGTCCCGATAGCAGGCCGAGAGCATGGCGCTCCAAATGTCCAGAATCTGTTGTCTGGGCTGGATTCTCACCCGCAGCAATCCTCACCGCTCGTGACGGGCCGCGGTGAGTCCCCCGGGTCCAGGGCAGGACACATGGCGGCGATGCTCGATGAAGATAGCATGCGGGGCCGCAGGAAACGTTGGGTCTCAACGGATTTGAGATCACATCCGACCCATCGGTCACGATGCGCGCAATTCGCCCTTACAGCGCCAAACGGACCATGTCCGCGGTGCGGGCGAGCCCGGGGAAGGCTTCTGGGGTAGAACGCGGGTGCAGAGCATGGACTGCCAGGCGGAACATCAACGCCCGTAACAGCATTTGGGGCCATTCGGGCAGGGTTGCCCAGCGGTCGAGTAGGCCGTCGTCGCCACCACCCCAGGCCAGTGCGTCGACGACTACGACGCCGGCGGCCCAGGTGGCGGGGCGCCAGTAGGGGGTGATGTCGGTGAGGCCGGGGGTGTGGGCGCCGGTGAACAGGACGGTGCCGAAGAGGTCGCCGTGGACGAGCTGGTCGGGGCTGCGGACGGGTTTGCGCAGGGTGGAGAGCTGGCCGATCAGTTCGAGGGAACGCTGGCCGTCGGGGGTGGCGGCGATGGGGACACCGCCCGCGCGCAGGGTGCGCAGCGGGATCGATTCCCAGGCGGCGCGGTCGGCGGCGACGAACACGTCCACGTCGACCCAGGGCGCGACGGGCGGCTGGACCAGGAAGCGGGGGCGTTCCAATTCCGCTGTCGCCTTGTGCAAGCGCAGCGAGACCGAGACGACCTCGTCATGGCGGGGCTCGGGGGCACCGTCGACGTAGGTGTCGGCGCGCCAACCCGAGACCACATAGCGACCGTCGGTGGCACGGACGGGGCGGGCCACCCGCAGTCCGTCGACCGCGAGATGTTCGCGTACTTTCGCCGACCAGGCGGCCCGCGCGTGATCGGCGACGGGGCTGAGCACCACCTCACCCATCCGCCAGCCACCGTCCCAGTCCCCTAGGGCAACCGGTGTCACTTCGCGAAGCCCGAATGTGGCTCGCACATGCTCGGGAGGTTCGACTGAGGTCACGGCCGTACCGTAACCCCGCAATCACCGGAGTCGTCCCAAGGCACGCTGTGATACTCCACTTCGCGACCTCACCGCAACAAGCGGCGAGGTCGCAAACCGGCAGCTATCGAATCAGTAGACCGGCAGCGACGGATCGACCTGCTTGGCCCACGCCACCACGCCGCCCTGCAGATGTGTCGCGTCGGCGAAACCGGCGCGCTTCAATGCCGCCAGCGCCTCCGCGGAACGGATACCGGTCTTGCAGTGCAGCACGATCGGCTTGTTCTGTGGCAGCTCGGACAGTGCCTCGCCGGACAGGATGCGGTCCTTGGGGATCAGGGTCGCGCCCGCGATGTGGACGATGTCCCATTCCACCGGCTCGCGCACATCGATCAGCTCGACCTTGTCGGCGTCGAGCAGATCCTTGAGCTCGGCGGCGGTGATGGTCGACCCGGCCGCGGCCGCGGTGCCTTCCTCCGACACCACACCGCAGAACGCGTCGTAGTCGATCAGTTCGGTGATCGGCTCACGCTGCGGATCGCGGCGCAGCTTGATGGTGCGGTAGTTCATGTCCAGTGCGTCGTAGACCATCAGGCGCCCGAGCAGCGTCTCACCGATGCCGGTGATCAGCTTGATCGCCTCGGTCACCATCACCGATCCGATCGACGCGCACAGCACGCCGAGCACGCCACCCTCGGCGCAGGACGGGACCATTCCCGGCGGCGGGGCCTCCGGGTACAGGTCGCGGTAGTTGATGCCGCGGCCGTCGGGGGCGTCTTCCCAGAACACCGAGACCTGGCCCTCGAAGCGGTAGATCGAGCCCCACACGTAGGGCTTGCCCGCGAGGACGGCGGCGTCGTTGACGAGGTAGCGGGTGGCGAAGTTGTCGGTGCCGTCGACGATCAGGTCGTACTCGGCGAACAGTTCGACCGCGTTCTCGGGCTCGAGGCGGATCTTGTGCAGCCGCACGTCGATCCCGGAGTTGATCTCCAGGATGGAATCGCGGGCGCTGTCGGCCTTGGGGCGGCCGATATCGGATTCGCCGTGGATGATCTGGCGCTGCAGGTTGGACGCGTCGACCTCGTCGAACTCGACGATGCCGAGGGTGCCGACACCGGCGGCGGCCAGGTACAGCAGGGCGGGCGAGCCGAGGCCGCCCGCGCCGATCACGAGGACCTTGGCGTTCTTCAACCGCTTCTGCCCGTCGACACCGAGATCGGGGATGATCAGGTGCCTGCTGTAGCGAGCGATTTCGTCCTTGGTCAGTTCCGCGGCCGACTCGACGAGCGGCGGCAACGTCCCATTGAGAGACACGTGAGAACTCCTGTATCTATGGCGGCGGGCGCGGCCCGTTTACCGGTGGCCGCTCTGCTGACTACAACAAGACCTGCCGCGCTGTTCTTCCCTGTTCATGTTCCCGCATGGGCGGGACCACTATCCGCGCGGGTACGGCCAGGGGTTGAACCGGCAGGTTTTGCCGTCGGCGGGGACGACGCCGTGGGGGTCGAGTAGGGCGATGTCGTTGTTCTTGGTGCCGAAGGTCTGCTGCATCATGATCGGCGCGAGGCCGCCGTCGGTCTCGCACGGCTGATGGCCGTGGTAGCCGATGGCGTGGCCGACCTCGTGGTTGATCTGGTACTGACGGTAGGACCCGATATCGCCGTCGAAGGCAAGGGCGCCGCGCACCCAGCGGACCTCCGACAGCACGACGCGGTCGAGGTCGGCGTTGTAGCACGACGAGTCGATCGGGATCTCGAAACCGCACGCGGCGCGGGTGCTCTCGCGCGAGGTGAGCGAGAGGCGGAAATCGGCCGGGCCCGCGTCGATGCGCTGGAAGCCGAACTTGGGGTCGTTGGTCCAGCTCTTCGGGTTGGCCAGGGTGGTCTCCACCATTTTCGCCACGGCGGCGTCGCCACCGAACGGTGAGGTATCGATGCCGTCCTCGACTTCGACGGTGTAGCGGAACACGCGCTCGGTGCCGACGCCGACCTGGGCGCTGGTGCCCGGCACGATATGCCAGGTGCCCGCCGCGCGGTCGACGTATTCGCCGCCCTCCGGCAGCGCACCGAGTGGTAGATCGGCGGGGAACTTGCCGTCGCCGGGAGGTGCGCCGATGATGCCGGACTGCGCCACCTTGGGACTCAGCGCACCGAAGCCGGGGTCGCTCGGCGGCGGGATCGGGCCGGTGCGCACCGCGTCGACGACAACCAGCACGGTGATGGCGAGCAGCACCGGCAACGCGTAGGCACGCCACCCGTAGGCGGAGACGAATCGGCCGAGCGCGCTCTGCTTCTTCGCCTCGCGCTGCGGGCTGCGGGGGCGGCCGTTGTCGTGGTCGGTGGGATCCCAGCGGGCCCGCAGCGGCTGCCGGGATCGATCGGCGGGCTGACTGAGCCCGAGCGGGTCGTAGACCTGCAGTTCCCGCCCCTCTGACGCCGACGTGACAGCACCGGACTCGGAGGGTTGCGTGGAGCGAGCGACATCGCGCCCGCCGTCGGCATGGTCATCCATCCGGTCGGTCACCCCATCAGATTCTCACAGTGGGCAAATCCGCCGTGCGGGCGCCCGGAGGAGATCGCACGGTTACGGCCCGGCGAACGCTGTGGACTGGTACTACATTTCCAGGGCGAGACGCAGGGCGAACACCGTGCGAGTATCGTTCGTGGGATACCCGGACCGCACACCCGATGGTCAGGGGAATCGACTATAGAGAGCCGAGATGACTGACCTCGTGGACCGCATGCCCTCGCGCCGATCGGTGCCGGAGACGGTCCCGGCCAAGCGCGGCACCCGCCTGCCTCGTGACGAGCGCCGCCAGCAGTTGCTGCTCGCCGCCAGCGAGGTCTTCGTCCAGCGCGGCTATCACGCGGCGGGCATGGACGAGATCTCCCAGGTGGCCGGGGTCAGCAAGCCGGTGCTGTACCAGCACTTCGCCAGCAAGCTCGAGCTGTACCTGGCGGTGCTGCAGAACTACGTCGACATCCTGGTGTCGAGCGTGCGCCAGGCGCTGCGCTCCACCACCGACAACAAACAGCGCGTGCGGGCCGCGGTCGCCGCGTACTTCGATTTCGTCGACAACGAGATGCAGGGCTTCCGCCTGGTCTTCGAATCCGACCTCACCAGCGAACCGCAGGTGCAGCGCCGGGTCGAGCAGGCCACCGAGGCGTGTGTCGACGCGGTGTTCGATCTGGTCGCCCACGACTCGGGTCTCGACCCGTACCGTGCCCGGATCCTGGCCGTCGGCCTCGTCGGTGCGAGCCAGTTCTCGGCGCGCTACTGGCTCGAAGCCGATCGCCCGGTCCCCAAGGACGAAGCCGTCGACACCACGGTGTCACTGGCCTGGGGTGGCCTCAAGCACGTCCCGCTGACCGCCGCCCAGCGCGCGTACTCGCCGGACCTGTAAGCCCGATTCGACAAAGAATGCCCCGCCATCTCTAAGATGACGGGGCATTTTTGTGCTCGCGGATCAGACCGTCGCGAAGCCGACCCGGCCCGCGGCGGGGGAACCGATTTCCACGTAGGCGACCTTCGCGGCCTGGATCAGGAACTTGCGGCCCTTCTCGTCGGTGAGCGACACGACGCCTGCGGAGCCGCTCAGCGCATCGGACACCAGCGCCTCGATCTCGTCAGGGCTCTGCGCACTGTTGATGACGAGCTCTCGCGGGCTATCCGAAATACCGATCTTGACCTCCACGGCCAACCTCCGAACGTAAGAGTCCTGTGTTGTCGACTCCAGGCTAATGCAGGCGACCGACAGTGGTGTCACAGCCGCCTGCGCTCTGAGCGAACGGATCAGGCGGGTTCGATCAGTTCGATCTCGAGTTCGATCTTCACGGTGTCGGAGAGCATGCCCGGCATGGCGACGCCGACGCCGAAGTCGGTGCGCTTGATGGCGCCGGTGGCGGAGAAGCCCGCGTGGCGGGTGCCGTCGGGGAAGTCGGCGATGCCGCCCCATTCGACGTCGAGGGTGAGCGGCTGGGTGATCGCGCCGAGGGTGGCCTCGCCGGTGACGGTGAAGGTTTCGGCGACCTGAACCGGCTGGCTGGCGCGGAAGCTCAGGGTCGGGCGGTTGGCGACGTCGAGGAAGTCGGCCTGGCGGATGTGGGCGTCGCGGTCGGCGTTGCCGGTGTCGAAGGAGTCGAGTTCGATGGTGGCGCCGAGGGTGGCCGCGCCGTTTTCGTCGACGGCGAACTCGGTCTCGAAGCGGGTGAAGCCGCCGCGTACCTTGGCGATCCCGAGGTGGCGAATGGTGAACGCGACCGAGGAGTGGGCGGTGTCGAGGGCCCAGGATCCGGTCTTCAGCTGCTGGGTCTGTGTCGAGGAGGTCATGTCTCCACAGTGACCGGACTGCGGTCCGTTAACCAGACCGCGGTTATCCTGGTCCCCGCAGGGCGTGGCTGAAAATTCCATGACCAGGGAGGATCGAGACATGGTTGGCGCGGGTATCAGGGATCATCCGGGCGCTCGGTCGGCGTTCGCGGAGCTTCTCATCGCGCGTCGAGCCGAATTGCGCCCGGAAGACGTCGGCCTTTCCGGCGGCGGCAGGCGCCGCACCCCCGGCCTGCGCCGCGAGGAAGTCGCGGTGCTGGCCGGTGTGAGCGCGGATTATCTGGCCCGGCTCGAACAGGGCCGCGATACCAACCCGTCGATGGCCGTGGTCGACGCGCTCGCCACCGCGCTGCGGTTCAACGACACCGAGCGGGCCCATTTCGGCTGGCTCGCGCTCACCACAGGCAGCGAATCCCGCTGCCCCAGTACTGCTTTCGACCCGGCCCTCGATCAGGTGCCCGCCGCGCTGCGCAGCGTGCTCGACGCGCTCGCCCCCACCCCGGCCTTCGCCCTCGGCCCCCGCGCCAACGTGCTCGCCTGGAACAGCGCGTGGGCCGACCTCGCCGCACCCCTCGGCCTGCTCGACAACCCGGACATGGTCAACCTCGCCGTCTGGACCTTCCGTCATCCCCTGGCCCGCACCACGGTCACCGATTGGCCCCAGTTCGCCGATCTGCTCGCCGACCAGCTCGCCAGAACACGCCTGCGCCGCCCCGACGACGAACGCATAGCGGGCGTCATCGCCACCCTGTGCGAGGAACCCGAATTCGCCCGCCGCTGGCAACCCCACCGCCTGGCCGAAGACATCCCCACCCTCCTCGGCTTCGAACACCCGACCCGAGGCACCCTCACCTACACGGTGCAGACGCTGTCCGCCGATAAAGATCAACAGGTAGTCATCTGGCTTCCTCGCGAAACAGCCGCCCGCGCACCGGAATTGCGCTTGGTGCCGGGCCACGCGGTCGGCGGATAACTACCTACAAGCCGAGTTCGGCCATGCGGGCGGCGTGCCGCTGCTGCATGCGGTCGAACAACGTCGCGATGCCGTTGAGGTCGCCCGTCGCGGCAAGGACCAGTTCGGCAAGTTCGTCGCGCTGGGCCATCACGAACTGCGCCTGGGTGATCGCCTCGCCGAGGAGCCTGCGGCCCCACAGGGTGAGGCGGTCGCGCTCGGAGCGGCTGGCCGCTACCGCGCTGCGGACCTCGTCGACCACGAACTGCGAGTGTCCGGTCTCGGCGAGTACATCGCGCACCACATCGGCGACCTCGACGGGCAGCGCGCCCGCGATCTCGGTGTAGAAGTCGGCGGCCAGGCCGTCGGCGACGTAGAACTTCACCATCGACTCGAGCCAGGTCGACGGGTCCGTGGAGGCGTGGTAGGAGTCCAGCGCGCCCTGGTACTGCGCCATCGCGGCTTCGGCGTCGGCACCGCGCCCGGTGAGCGCCGCCTCCAGGGTCTCGAAGTGCGCGAGTTCGGCGGCCGCCATCTTGGCGACGCCGATCCGGCCCCGCAGCGACGGCGCCTGCTTCGCCTCTTCGGCGAGGCGATAGAACGCGGAGAGCTCACCGTAGGCGAGGACCGCGAACAGTTCGGTCACCCCCGCGTGGTCCGCGGCGAGCGGTTCGGTCGAGAAGAATTCCGGCGCGGCAGAGGTCTGGGCTCCCATGGCAATCAACAATAGTCCCGATCGGTGGTCAGTCGCGTTCGGCCAGGAATTTGTCCAGGTGAGCCCAGGTGGTTTCGCGGGCTTCCGGTCCGGTGAGAATGCCGAGATGGCTGCCCGGCACGACCTCGTAGGTGACCGACGGCGAACCCGACAGGGTGCGCAAACCGGCCTCGACGGCGGCCTTGGGGGTGATCACGTCGGACTTGCCGCCGATCAGCAGCACGGGCACGCGCACGTCGGCGAGTTCGATGGTCCGGTCGCGCAATTCGAGCTTGCCGTTGCCGATGTCGTTGGCCAGCATCATCCGGCCCCACAGCTGGTTGTAGAAGCGGCCGGGGTAGCCGGGCATGGCGGCCTGGAAACGGTCGATGGATTCCATCTTGGCCAGGGTCTCGGTGTTCGCGATATTGCTGGCGATGAATCTCGGACGCGCCAGTTCACGGTCGTAGGCGGCGAGCCGGTAGCCCAGTTTGGTCAGCGGTGCCGGAATGCCGCCCGCGGCCCGGACGAACGCGGTGGTCCCCCAGCCGCCGGTGAGGCCGGCGACAGCACGCAGCTGCGGAATACCGAGCATCTTGTCGTAGTCGAGCGGCGGGCCGACTCCGGTGACCGAGCGGATCGGCAGTTCCGGGTTCGCGGCCGCGGTGAGCAGCGAGAACATGCCACCGACGGACCAGCCGATCAGGTCGACAGGCGCACCGCCGCGATCGGCGCTCACGCGCAGGATCGCCTCGGGCAGGATGTCGGTGACCCAGTCCTCGAAGCCCATCCGGCGATCGGCGAAGGAGATGTCGCCGTAGTCGACCAGGTAGGGCGCGCGGCCGGTCTCCACCAGGTAGCGGGCGAGGCTCTGATCGCGGCGCAGGTCGAAGCAGGTGGCGGGCGCGGCCAGTGGCGGCACCAGCAGCACCGCGGAATCGCTTGCCGCAGACTGGAATTCGGTATCGTAGCGACGCAGCAGGCGGTGCGGCTCGTCCCACAGCACGGTCGAGGGCGCCGGGTCGACGGGCTCGATTCCTGCGCCGAAGCTCAGCGCCCACGCGTTGCGCGCGGCAGTGGTGACGATGTCGGTGATACTCACGACTAGAAATGTCTCACACACGGTACCGCCGGTACCAGTGAGCTCGATTACACCCGTGGACACGCGCGAAATCCCGCGCGCATGAATTGCGCTGCGACACACCACCCGTGCCGAGGCAATCCGGTGGCGAGCCCGTATTCGCGCGGCATTCAACCACGTCGAAATTCGGATTGCGCAGAATATCACGCTACAATCTCCGTGGACAACGCTAGTTTCGACGCCCGGACACACTCCGCGGCGCGGCACTCCACCGGCGCACAGCGCGGGCGGACAGCGGCGATGTCCACAGACAGCAATGTCGAGAAAATGTGCGCGCAACGAATCCGCATCACCGCAGCGCCGCGCCGATGACACCGTCTCGACGGCCACGCATAATGCCTGGTCGGCGATGGTTATCCGGCGGCGGCCCGGTGAATATCACAGGCGGGTATGTGGTCGTCGCGGGCCGACCGGCCCGCCCCACCTCGTGCGTGCGAGATGCAATGACGAGGAAGGCACGAACACTGAGCAAGATCACTGTCGAACAGGAACCCGGTTTGGCCGACACACTCCTGACGGCCGAACTGGACAACACCCACATCCCGCCGAGTTTTGCCGAATTGGGCGTGCGCGAAGAAATCGTGCGCGCACTCGGTGAGATCGGGATCGAGCGCACTTTCGCGATTCAGGAACTGACCCTGCCGCTGGCACTGTCCGGCGAGGATCTCATCGGCCAGGCCCGCACCGGCATGGGCAAGACCTTCGGTTTCGGCGTGCCGCTGCTGCACCGCATCGCCACCGCCGACACCGGCACCACCCCGCTCGACGGCACCCCGCGCGCGCTGGTCATCGTGCCGACGCGCGAGCTGTGCATCCAGGTCACCAAGGACCTGGAGAACGCGGGCAAGTACCTGACCAACCACCAGGGTTCGCTGAAGGTCGCCGCCATCTACGGTGGCCGCCCCTACGACACCCAGATCGCCGCACTGCGCGACGGCGTCGACGTGGTCGTCGGTACCCCCGGCCGGCTGCTCGACCTGGCGAACCAGAACCACCTGATCCTCGGCAAGATCGGCGTGCTCGTCCTCGACGAGGCCGACGAGATGCTCGACCTGGGCTTCCTGCCCGATATCGAGCGCATCCTGTCGATGGTGCCCGACAAGCGTCAGACGATGCTGTTCTCGGCCACCATGCCGGGCCCGATCATCACCCTCGCCCGCACCTTCCTGACCAGGCCGACGCACATCCGCGCCGAGCTGGCCAACGATTCCGCGGTGCACGATCGCACCGCGCAGTTCGTCTACCGGGCTCACGCGATGGACAAGGCCGAGCTGGTCGCGCGCGTGCTGCAGGCGGAATCGCGCGGCGCGACGATGATCTTCACCCGCACCAAGCGCACCGCGCAGAAGGTGGCCGACGATCTCGCCGAGCGTGGTTTCAATGTCGGCGCCGTGCACGGCGACCTCGGTCAGATCGCCCGTGAGAAGGCGCTGACCAAGTTCCGCAAGGGCACCATCGACGTGCTCGTCGCCACCGATGTCGCCGCGCGCGGTATCGACATCGACGATGTCACCCACGTCATCAACTACCAGTGCCCCGAGGACGAGAAGACCTACGTGCACCGGATCGGCCGCACCGGCCGCGCCGGGCGCACCGGTGTCGCGATCACCCTCATCGACTGGGACGAGCTGCACCGCTGGGAGTCGATCAACAAGGCGCTCGGCCTGAACATGGCCGACCCCGCCGAGACGTACTCCCGTTCGCCGCACCTCTACAGCGACCTCGGCATCCCCGAGGGCATCACCGGCGTGATCCGCAAGCCCGCGGCCCCCGCCCGTGACGACGACGCCGTAGTCGAGGAGCGCACCGAGCGCCCCAAGTCCTCGCGCAGCCGTCGCCGCACCCGCGGTGGCAAGGCCGACGCCGAGGGCACGGAGTCGACCACGACCGCCGAGTCGAGCTCCGATTCCCCGGACGACACCACCGACGGCGACAAGCCCGCCCGCCGCAGGCGCCGCCGCCGCAAGCCCGCCGAGGCAGGCGAACCGGGGACCGTCGAGTCGAGCACCAGCGAAGCCACCGACGCGTCCGAATCGGCTCCGGCCGAGGGCGACGACGCAGCCAAGCCCGCCCGCCGCAGGCGCCGCCGCAAGCCCGCGGAAGCCACCGCGTCCGACGCAACGGTCACCGTAGACGCCTAGTCAGCAACATCCCGCACTCCCAGCCCACACCCCCGACCCTTAGGGAGGGGCCGGTCACGAAGTGGCCGGGGGGCGGGGCGGGGGCCCCGGGGGGGGGGGGGTGGGGAGGGGGAGCGATCTAACACAAACACTCACGCAAAGACCCCGCCCCCCCCGCCCCCCCCACACGAGAAGCCCACACCACCA